>DATGNB010000091.1:0-6270 GCA_035306945.1 Marinobacter sp. | reverse complement strand
GCGTGGCCATACCCGGGTTCCCGGTACAGGGGGTTAAGGTCGCCGATCCCGTTACACCAGTTGCGCAGGGTATCGGAGGTGGCGTCCTGAAGATACGGGCCCTCCGGGCGCAGCTGCAGGCCGATCATGGCCCGGGCATTGGCAATGGCTTCGTCGGTAATCCGGCCTTCGGCCGGGGCTGATCCAACACTGCTCTGAACGGTATCTGTTGTCATGGTGTTTCTCCGTTGTTTTAAATATATAGTGCATAATGCATTGTTTGTCGTGTTACAAATATGCCTTTAGCGCGATTACGCTGTCTGGAACTCCTTACGCGTTAAGTTTCAGGCCGGGGCGGGGCCAGGGGACTTCGAGAAGCTGTCCGTAGCCGGACAGGGTGATATAGGCTGTTTTCATCTCCGGACCGCCAAAACAGATATTGGTGCAGTAACCTTCAGGCGCCTGGTAGAACTCAAGAAGCTCGCCCTGGGGAGAGAAGACGCTGATCCCTCCGTTCACCAATGTGGCCACGCAAATGTTGCCGCATGCCTCTACGGCGAGAGAGTCAAAGCGCTGGTACCCGGGGAGCCCATGAACAAGCTGCCCTCCATTAGGCGATGGCCAGGGCTGAAGCCCGAGCCTGCCCGGCGCTTCGACCGGATATGACCACAGGCGACTGGTTTCTGTTTCTGATGCATACAGAGTCCTGCCATCGGGGGACAGCCCAACGCCGTTCGGGGTCAGCAGATGTTTCGCCGCTTGCCGGATACTGCTGCCGTCCATGCGGGCGTAATAGAGCGAGCCGGTCATCAGCCGGTCATCAAACTTCTTGCCGAAATCGGTAAACCAGAAGCCGCCCTCGTTATCAAAGACGATGTCGTTCGGCCCATGCAGGGGGGTGTCATTACAATGCGTGTACAGTGTTTCTACCGTACCGGTGGAAAGGTTTACCCGCTGGATAGAGCCACCGGTATAATCTTCTGCCGCGCCGGTTGGTCTGGAGTATCCGGCCTCGGTTTGCCAGGAAAATCCGCCATTGTTACAGATATAACAGTGGCCATCGGGGCCCATGGCCGCACCATTGGGGCCGCCCCCCAGGTGAGCCACCGTCTCCAGCTCTCCGTTAGGGAGCACCCGGGTCAGGCGCCCGCCCTGGATTTCCACAACCAGAACGCTGCCGTCGTCCAGGGCAATGGGCCCCTCGGGGAATTCAAGTTTGCTGGTGAGTAACCTGCCTTCGAGTTTCTTGTTATTCATGGTTCGCTCCCTTGTTACCCTGCAGAGGGACTACCGACATGGCTGCTGTTGGGCCAGACGATTATTTCAGATCAATATTACGGTCGATGACTTCAATCACCGCGGGATAATATTTTCCGCTCCAGCCATGCTCCGCGGTCGCGCGATAATAGCGGGCGGCCAGCTGGGTTACGTGAGTGGAGACGCCCATTTGCTCCGCAAGCTCCAGCATATAACCAAGATCCTTCAGGGCGTATTCGGGCGGGAAGGATTTCTCGGGGAACTCCCTGGGCAGCAGCGATTTCCGGCCATGGTTGCGGAGCGCGAAGCTGTCTCCGGAACCCTTGGAGACGGCATCCAGCAACACCTCAGGTTTTACCCCGGCCCGCTCGCTCACCACCATCATTTCTGCCAGAGCCATGGTGTTCTCAAACACCAGTGCATTGTTGGCAAGCTTTACCACCTGGCCGCACCCAACCTCTCCGCAATGGGTGACGTCTGAACCCATGTAATGGAGCAGTGGCTGAATGCGGGAGAATAGTTCCGGCCGTGCTCCGACCATGATGCTCAGTTCGCCCCGCTGAGCTGCCTCGCGTGTTCGTGCCACCGGCGCGTCGGCAAAATCCACGCCTTGTTGCTTCAGCTGTTCGGCCACGGCGCGTGCACAGTCCACGGTAGTGGTGCTCAGATCAACAATAACAGACGGCTTCCTGTTCCCGCTGGTCAGGCCGTTTTCGCCCAGGCAGATGCTTTCGACCTGGGGCCCCCCGGGCAGTGAGAGGAAAACGATGTCGGCGGTTTCGGCGAGCGCTTCAACGCTTTCTGCTTTAACGGCTTTGGTGCCGCTGAGAATCTCGAACGCCGAGGGCTGCAGATCGAAGGCAATCACATCGCCTTTGTGCTTGAGGGCCACATTGCGACACATGGCACCGCCCATGACGCCAAGGCCGATAAATCCGATAGTAAGTGTTGAGTGACTCATTGTTCTGGCTCCCGCGTTAGTCCATCCACATCCCGCCGCTGACATCAAGTGATGTCCCGGTGATCCAGTTTGAGGCAGGAGAGCACAGGAACAGCGCTGCCTGCGCAATGTCTTCCGGTACGCCATAACGGCCGAGCGGTACGGTGGAGTTGGCAGAGGGGCCTTTATTGTCTGTGAGCTTTGCCCACATTGCTGTTTCTACCGGCCCCGGAGCGAGAGTGTTGGCATAGACGCCGTGCGGTCCACCCGCTTTGGCGATCCAGCGGATCAGGCCGTGAACCGCCGCTTTGGCCGAAAGGTAGGCCGGCCCGGACGCAACACCGCCGTTTTTGGCGGCGATAGAACCGGCGGCAAGCACCTTGCCAAACCCGCGCTCACACATGATGGGAAAGAGTTTTCTGGTGGGGTTCACCACGCCGCGAAGGTTAACCGAAAGCATCGCGTCCCATTCTTCATCAGAGCTTTCGCCCAGCGGAGTGCGGGCAATCGTGCCGGCGCAGAGCACCAGGATGTCGATGTGCCCGTAATCTGCGAGGACGCTGTCGATCACCGTGTCTGTGTCCTCTTTGGAGGTCACATCATAACGCCGGTAGTCGATGTCGGCTCCGAGGTCTGCGGTCTCGGCGATATCGGTGGCGATGACTTTGGCGCCGGCTTCCAGGAAGGTCCGGGCGATAGACATACCCATGCCACCCGCTCCGCCGGTGATCAGTGCTACTTGGCCTTTGAGGCTGGCCGGGCCGCTTAGATGATGTGCCATGATTTTCTGTGCTCTTGTTTTTGTTGATGCCAATAGGCGGTTTGAGACTGAGCAGATTACTCGAAGACTGCCGTTGCCGACATGGCAAGTTGCCCCTCAGGCCCTCTCGCCCATACTTCGAGTGATGATTCGTCTGTTTCTTTTCCTTCCAGGGTGAAGGCTGCATCCACAAACAAAGGCGCAACGCCCCGGAAACTGAACTCTTTCAGCCGTCGCCCGCTGGCATGGCTGACTGCAAACTGCTGAAGCAGGGTTGCGGTCAGCGGGCCGTGCACGACAAGACTCCTGTAGCCCTCCTCATCACGGGCATAGGGCAGGTCGTAATGAATTCTGTGGCCATTAAAGGTGAGGGCCGAATAACGGAACAGTAACGTTGTATCGGGTGTAACCCTTTCTTTCCACTGCGGGACCGCTTCATAAACGGAGGGTGCGGTGGCGCCGGCGGTTGCCGGTGGGGTGGGTTCACGATACACGATGTCCTGCTCCTCGACGATAAGGGGACGGTTGCCGGAGCTGATAACGTGCTCAACGGTAACAAAGCAGAGTGACCCCTGGCGCCCGGACTTGTGTTTAATGCTGATGATTCGGCTCTTGCGTGAGGCGTCGCTGCCGACAGTCAGATTGTCGAGATAGCGAATCCGGCTTCCTGCCCACATACGTCTTGGCAGCGGGATGGGTGGGAGAAACCCTCCTTTTGCCGGGTGGCCGTCAGTGCCAAGCAGGCTTCGACGGATGCGGGGATTAAAGAACAGCCACTGCCAGCCGGGTGGTAACGGCTGCCCTGGGGCAGGGGGCGAGTCCAGGTCAAGAGTGGCTGCCATGGCGTCAATGACAGGCTGGGAAATGGTGGCGGAGCTGGTTTCTTCGCGCCCAATCCATTCCTGGAAGTCGTCTTGGGGGGCTGCACTGTTCATTGTTCGCCTCTTATAGTTGTTTGCTGGCCGGGCTCAGGTACTGGTTAGATAATGCATGATGTATCATGTGTGTGGTCAAAATTTAGATAGTAAGGCGATTCCTGTCAAGGCTATTTTCTTTTTTTCTTGGCTGCTCACGTTTCTGACCCGGTTTTCAAATCATATCTCATTGATATCAAGAAGTATTTATTGGGCGTTGTCCGTTTTTCTGAGGATCTTTCAGGCTTTTGGTGGGGGCAGGGCGGCTTCAGTCCAGGAAAAGCTTGACCTTCATTTAAAATATAATGCATCATGCATTCTCGGATGTAATCCTTGTACCTAAACGGAGTAATGACGTGACAACAGATACTATTAATAAAAACAGTGTTGGATCAGCCCCGGCCGAAGGCCGGATTACCGACGAAGCCATTGCCAATGCCCGGGCCATGATCGGCCTGCAGCTGCGCCCGGAGGGCCCGTACCTTCAGGACGCCACCTCCGATACCCTGCGCAACTGGTGTAACGGGATCGGCGACCTTAACCCCCTGTACCGGGAACCCGGGTATGGCCACGCTACCCGCCACGCGACCCAGCTGGGCCACCCGATGTTTCCGATGGCTTACGGCTGGCTGGGGCGTACCCGCTGGGGCCTGCCCGGTGTACACGGCTTTTATGCCGGCAACGACTGGGAACTGTTCCGTCATGTCCGCCCCGGTGACCGGATCTCCGCCGTAGAGCGCGTGGTGGGTGTCGAGGAGAAGCAAAGCAAGTTCTCGGGCCGCCTGGTTCTGCAGTATGTCGAGGCCAGCTATTACAACCAGCGCGGTGAACTGGTCGCCCGTGCCCTGGGCACCTGTACCCGTCATGAGCGCAAAGCCGCCCGGGATGCCGGCAAGTACGACGACATCAAACAGCACGAGTACACCAACGAAGAGCGGGACCGTATCGATCAGGCCATTCTGGATGAGCCGAACAACATCCGCGGTGCCAATGTCCGTTACTGGGAAGATGTTGAAGTGGGCGAAGAGCTGCCGTCCATTGCCCGGGGTCCCCTGTCCCTGATGGACACCATGGGCTTCCTGGTGGGTTGCGGACGGGGGCACACCCACGGCGTGGTCCTGCAGGCGGCGGTGAAACACCCGGGGCACTTCTTCCGTAACCCCGAAGCGGGTGGCGGTGTGGAATACACCGGCATCGGGCACCATCGCGAATCCGTCGCCAAGGAAGTGGGCGTACCTGGCACCTACGATTACGGTCCTCAGCGTTCGGCCTGGATGTGTACCCTGGTCACCAACTGGATGGGCGATGCGGGCTTCCTCAAGCGGGTGCGCACAGAAATGCGCCGCTTCAACATCGTTGGCGATACCACCTGGTGCACCGGCAAAGTCGTTCGCAAGTATGTGAAAGACAACACCGGACTGGTGGACATTGAGCTGGCTGCGATCAACCAGCGCGGCGAAGTCACAACCCCGGGCCTGGCCACGGTTGCCTTGCCCTCCCGTGACATCAACCAGCCAGTGTTCATTGACGGCTCTGCCTGCAATCTGGACCTGCCGATCATCCGCTAACGCAGTCACAAGTCACCAGGGGAGGATTACAATGCCAACAACCTACTCCCACGATCGTAACAGCCTGCCTCTGGCAGGGTGTTACATCGTCGAAAGATCACGCTCTGCGGCAGCGGCCTATGCCGGCCGGCTGCTCGCCACCCTGGGTGCCACGGTCGTGATGCTGGAGCCCCGGGGCGGAAGTCCGCTCCGCGGCGCCGCGCCGTTGCTCGAAGACGGCACCAGCGCCTTGTTCAGTTACCTCGCCGCCGGCAAACAGAGCCTGGTGTGCGATCTGGAAACTGACGCCGGGCAGCAGGTGCTGGCGCGCGAGCTTGAGCGGGCCAGCCTCCTGATCGATGACACCCCGGTCGTGGAGCGCACCGCCGGTGGTCTGGACCCGGACACGGTTGCCGGCCGCTATCCTTCCCTGGTGCATGTCAGTGTCCTGCCGTTTGGGAGCTGTGGACCCAAAGCACACTGGGATGCGGAAGAAATCAACCTGATCCACGCCAGTGGTGAAGGCTTCCTGCTGCCCAACGGGCGCTCACAGGAGCTGTTTCCGGAGCGTCCGCCCCTGAAAGTGTATGGCCAGTTTGCCCAGTACCAGGGCGGCTGTGCCGCTGCTCTGTCGGCCCTCGCGGCCTGGTGGGCGGTGCCTGAGGTAGGTGGCCAGTATGTGGATGTCTCGGTACAGGACGCCATGCTGTTGTGCGGTGCCTTCGCCCTGCAGCGGCTGGGCGATGGTTCCCTGGAGCATCGGGCTACCCGGAGCTTCCGCTACGGCGGGGTGTTCCAGGCCCGGGACGGTTACGTTGAGCTGCTGACTCTGGAAGACCGCCAGTGGCGGGGCCTGGTGCAGTTGCTGGGCAA
>DATGNB010000090.1:0-24727 GCA_035306945.1 Marinobacter sp. | reverse complement strand
CCGGTGGTGCCGACCCGATGGTGCCTTCAGAGCAGGTGGCAAGCCTGGTTCGGGAGATGCAGAACGCGGAAGTGGATCTGACTCTGGTGAGCTTCCCGGGGGTCAAGCACTCCTTCACCAATCCGGGTGCGGATGCCTTTGCCGAAAAGTTCGGTATGCCGGTTGGCTACGACGAGGATGCCGCCCGCCGTTCCCGGGATGGCACCCTGCTGTTCTACCAGGAGCTGTTCGGCAGCTGATCCGACAAACCGGGCAGACACAAAAAAAGGCAGCCTTCGCTGCCTTTCTTTTGATGTTGCTGAATCCTCAAGGATTACAGGGCAACAACGTTCTCCGCCTGAGGACCTTTCTGGCCCTGAGTTACGGTGAACTCAACCTGTTGGCCTTCAGCCAGGGTTTTGAAACCTGAGCCCTGAATAGCGCTGTAGTGAACAAATACGTCCGGGCCGCCTTCACGAGTGATAAAGCCAAAGCCCTTAGCTTCGTTGAAGAACTTAACAGTACCGGTAACAGTCGACATACTTAAACTTCCTGAAATCAATCATATTATCTGCCGCCAAAACCATTCTGGCGCTGGTCGGCGTTGTACGGAAAAACTGAACTCGCGGGATCAAAAACAGGACGGCACTGCTAACTGCGGAGGAACGTCTTATTCATGAACTGCTTTGCTAATCTTTCCTTAAGGATTAACTCTACTCTGGAAGTCCAGCCTTGCCAAGGGTATTTTCAACTATTTGTGTAGGTAGAGGTACCCAGAGCCGGGTTGGTGCCAAACACGGCGCCAACCCGGTCCGGATCAGTGATCCGCTAGCTCCTGGCGGCTTGCCTCACGCCGGGTTGTGGTCAATCAGTGTGTCCTTGTCAGCGGCAAATGCATCGAACGGAAAATCATCGACCGTCAGCATGTCGAGGACACCGGCCTCATATGACCGCATGAAATCGGCTTCTTCCTGGCTGAACACACCTGCCTCCAGAGCCGCGTCAAAACGCTCTTCCGGATGCAGGGCCGTGATCGGCAGCTCGCCCCTGGCATACGCCTTGGTCGCCTTACGGTAAAGCTGCTCGGCCTTGTCGTAATCCTTGAGCAGGGCGTTGTAACACGCCAGTGGATTAACGACCCCGCCATCCCCATCGATGGTCCAGGTGCTGCTGATCAGCTTGGCCCGAAGCGGCGTGTCCGTACTGATCGCTTTCGCCAGCGCCCGGGTCAGCTCATCGCCCGGCTCCGACCAGCAGCGGCCAAGGGGCAGCGTTACCAGCCGCAGGACAATCGCCACGGCACGGTTGGGCAGGTTTTTCAGGAATTCATCCAGGGCTTTTTCGGTGCGGTGCAGCAACAGAGCGAGGCTGTATTGCATGAGCTCTTTCTCGCCCTCAACCGGCTGAGTCTCATACCAGTTCTTGATCACCATGGAGGCCAGATAGAGGTTGGCCAGCATGTCACCCAGACGCGCCGAGATCAGCTCGCGCATTTTCAGCTCGCCGCCAAGGGTGGTCATGGCGGCGTCGGAACACAGGCCAAAGGCCGAGCTGAACCGGGCCAGAGCCTGGGCATAAGGCCGGGCGGCGTTATCAAACGGCACATCCGCCTTGCCAATGCCGAACGCCTGGGTAAAGGCCCGGGCGGCATTGCCGAAGATCAGGCCAGCGTGGCCAAAGAAGGCTTCATCAAAGGCCTTGAGATCATCGTTGTCTTTAGCCGCCAGCTCCCTGAGCACATAGGGATGGCAACGAATCGCGCCCTGCCCGAAAATCATCAGGCTGCGGGTCATGATGTTAGCGCCTTCTACGGTAATCGAGACTGCCGCAGCGCTGTAGCCTATGCCCAGATAGTTCCGGGGCCCCAGGGTAACCGTTTTGCCCCCGTGCACGTCCATGGCGTCCGTGAGGATTTCGCGCTGGAACTCGGTCAGATGGTATTTGAGAATCGCGGAGGGCACCGCCGGTTTCTCACCCCGGTCGATCATATTGGCGGTATGGTTAACCGCCGACTGGGCAATATAGGTCTTGCCCGCAATTCTGGCCAGCGGTGCCTGCACGCCCTCCATCTCTGCCACCGGGGCATTGAACTGGCGCCGCACCCGGGTAAAGCCACCGGCAGTGCCGAGCGCATAGGCTGCGGCCCCTGCAGCACCGGACGGCAGGGTGATACAGCGGCCCACCGACAGGCACTCCACCAGCATACGCCAGCCCTGCCCGGCCATCTCCTGGCCACCGATAAGATAATCCATGGGGATAAAGACATCCTTGCCTTTGACGGGGCCGTTCATGAACGGCGAGCCTATCGGGTAATGGCGGCGGCCGATCTCCATGCCCTCGGTATTACGGGGAATCAGTGCACAGGTGATGCCATAGTCTTTGGTCTCGCCCAGCAGTCCATCCGGGTCAAACATGCGGAAGGCCAGCCCTACCACGGTGGCCACCGGTGCCAGCGTGATCCAGCGCTTTTCAAAGTTCAGACGGATCCCCAGCACCTCCTCACCATCGACTTCCTGCTTACACACGATACCGGTATCCGGCAGTGAGGTAGCGTCGGAGCCTGCCCGGGGCCCGGTCAGGCCAAAGCAGGGAATTTCTCGACCATCGGCCAGCCTTGGCAGGTAGTGCTCTTTCTGCTCTTCGGTACCGTACTTGACCAGCAGCTCACCCGGGCCGAGGGAGTTTGGCACGCCCACCGTCACCATCAGCATTTCGTTAACCGCCAGCCGTTGCAACACCGCCGTCTGGGCCTTTGCCGAAAAACCCAGACCGCCGTACTCCCTGGGAATGATCATGCCGAAGAACTTTTCTTTCTTCAGGAAGTCCCACAGCTCTGGTGGCAGGTCGGCCCGCTCCACTGCCAGATCCCAGGCGTTACACATGGCAATGGCCTGGTTACACTGGTTATCAACAAACGCCTGCTCTTCCTCACTCAGGCCGGTGTGCCGGTTGATCAGCAGGTTGTGCCAGTCCGGCCGGCCGGTAAAGAGCTCTCCGTCCCAGCCCACGGTACCGGCTTCGAGCGCCACTTTCTCAGTCTCGGAAACCTTCGGCGCTACCTTTCTGAACAGGGCAAACGCCCGGGGCGTCAGCCAGTTGATCCGGAACTGCGGCAGGCCGGCGGCCGCCGTGATGGCGGCACCCAAAAACAGCAGCAGGGTCAGCCAGCCGGAGCCGGCTAACAAAGACAGGACACCCACGACTAACAGGACGGCAATGGCCGGCCTGGCACCGGCCTCCCTGCGCATCACAAACAGCAGGCCTGCCAGGGCAAGCAAAAACAGAATCAAAGTCATCGCAAATTCTCTCTGTCTTCCATGGATTAGAGCCTCTGGCAACGGGCCAGAGCCGGTTCGCTAACACTTCGTTATGTTCAACTTACTCTAACAGCTACCTGCCTGCCAGATAATGGCCCGACAGTCAGTCGGTTATCGGCATTACGAGGTTACAATCACCCGGATTCCCTCCAGCGCCAGGCTGGCCCGGCCAACGGCGTCCCGGGCAGCCGCCAGCTGCTGGCGGAGGAAGTCGATCTCTTCATCGCGAATCGCCGGGTTTACCTTCCGTAAGGCCTCGAGCCGCTGGATTTCCGGCCCAAAACTTTCCTCCAGCCGGGCCAGAGCCTGCTCCTGCAACGGAGCGAGGGCCGGCTCCGCCAGTCGCTCGACATGGTCTACCATGGTTTCCACTTCAGCCCGTATCTGCGGCACGATAACCTGGGCGGTACGGCGGCGGATATTGGCACAGAGTTCATTCAGGCGGTCATGGGGCAGTGCTCTGGAAAGATCCCGGCCATTCACGTCCACCACCAGCCGTACCGGCGAGACCGGAAGGTAACGGGACAGCTGAAGCGTTTCGGGTGCCGGGCAGTGCACGGCAAAGACCGCCTCAAGCAGCAGGGTGCCCGGCGGTAACGCTTTTACTGACAGACTCGCCAGCGCGGCCTTGCCAAGGCCGGAACTGGCCACCGATTCCATCACACCGGTTACGATCGGGTGCTCCCAGCTGATAAACGCCATGTCTTCTCGCTGCAGGGCCTGCTCACGATCCCAGGTAACGGTCAGACCGTCTTCCGGCAGCCCCGCCACATGACCGGCCTGGTACTGTTCGCCCGGCCTGAGGATATCCGCGTGTTCGCTATGGTCTTCCATATCAACACCGAGAATATCAAACGCCTGCACCAGGTAATCCCGCACCCGGGCCGAGTTCTCTTCGTCTTCGATCTGACGGATCAGAGCCTCCGCTGGCTCCTGCCGACAGGAATTCAGCTCTATCAGGGCATCCCGTCCGTTATGCAACAGGGCTTTCAGTCGCCGGGTTTCGTCGGCGCTGTCGGCCAGTAACCGGGGCAGCACGCTGCTGTCACCGGCCAAAGCCTGCTGCCACTGGCCGAGAACCTGTTCCTGTACGGCGACCCCCACGGCACAGCTTTCGGCAAAGGCATTGAGGCCTTCCTCAAACCACCGGTACTGGACCTCCTGGCTGGTACCCCGAAGGTAAGGGATATGGATCTGGATAGCCCGGGTCTGGCCAATACGGTCCAGGCGCCCGATACGCTGCTCGAGCAGGTCGGGGTTGGCGGGCAGATCGAACAGCACCAGATGGTGGGCAAACTGGAAGTTACGGCCTTCACTGCCGATCTCGGAGCAAATGAGAGCCTGAGCGCCCTGCTCGGTATCAGCAAAATACGCCGCCGCCCGATCGCGCTCCAGCAAACTCAGGTGTTCGTGGAAGGCCGCGCTGCGAATACCCGCCCGTAGCTGCAGGTAATGCTCCAGCGCCATGGCCGTATCCGCCCGGGCACAAATCACCACCACTTTGGCCGGACGCAAACCGGCCAGTTTCTTTTCCAGCCAGGCCACCCGGGGATCCTGCGCCAGCCATTGTTCTTCCGGCACCGATTGCTCAGGCGCCAGCCCCACCGTTCCGTAACACTGGTCCTGATAAAGATCCGGACAGTCCAGAGGCTCGGGTTGCGGCTGTCGCTGTGGAAAGCCCTGGATAGCCGCCCGGGTATTGCGAAACAGCACCCGACCGGTGCCGTGGCGATCCAGCAACGCATCAATCACGGCATTTTCGCCGGGCCCGGAGGCCAGCAACGTATCCAGCTCGTCGCCGAGCCACTCCCGCAGAGCAGCCATGTCTTCTTCGGTGAGGGCACCCGGGGCCTGCTGCAGACGACGCACCACCTGGTTAATGGCCACGTACTGCTGCTCCTCGTCCAGAAAGCTCTGCAGGCTATGGAACCGGGCCGGGTCGAGCAGGCGCAAACGGGCAAAGTGGCTGGCGACACCAACCTGCTCCGGGGTGGCGGTGAGCAGCAACAAGCCGCGGCTGACCGCCGACAGGCTTTCCACCACCCGGTACCCGGGGCTGGCCTCCTCCTCGGACCAGGCCAGGTGGTGGGCTTCATCCACCACCATCAGATCCCAGCCAGCAGCTACGGCGTGCTGGCGCGCCTGCTCGCTGCGCACCAGAAAGTCCAGGCTGCACAGCACCAGCTGATCTGCCTCGAACGGATTAACGCCATCGTCGCCAAAGATCTGGTTAACCAGGGCATCCACATCATCCTCTCCGGCCTGGAGGGCGTCGTAACGACTCTGGTCCACAATGGAAAAGCGCAGGTTGAAGCGCCGGAGCATTTCTACCAGCCACTGATGAATCAGCGCGTCGGGCACCACAATCAGCGCACGGCGGGCCCGGCCAGTGTGCAGCTGGTAATGCAGGATCAGCCCGGCCTCAATGGTTTTACCCAGGCCAACCTCATCGGCCAGCAGTACCCGGGGCGCATGGCGCCGGGCCACTTCATGAGCAATGTAGATCTGGTGTGGCAGATGCTGGGCACGGGCACCAAGCAGGCCCTGTACCGGGGAGCTGCGCAGACGGTCGGCGTGTTCCAGGGTCGACACTCGCAGGCGGAACGCCCCGTTGCGGTCGAACTGGCCCGCAAACAAACGTTGGTGAGGCGCTGAAAAGTTGACCGATCCGGCGAGTCTGACTTCCGAGATCTGATGGAGGGTTTCACCATCGTCGGCGTGGTACAGCAGCACCCCATGGAGCTCCTCAACCGCCCGCACAAGGTATTTTCTGCCGTCGAAAGTCTCTATCTCTTCGCCCTGCTGATAAATGATTCTGGACAAAGGGGCATTGTCGATGGCGTAAGTCCGCTCTTCATCAGCCGCAGGAAACCCCAGGGTAACCCGGCGTCCTGAGATATCCGTAACAATTCCCAGGCCAAGCGCCGTATCGCTATGGCTGACCCAGCGCTGACCAATGACAAATTCCGATGTTTCCAAGAAACCTCCGCACAAGTATTACTGTTGGTTTAGCCGGTTTTCCCGAACCCAGAACGCCGTGGCACCACACACCGCCGCCGGGACGACGACCAGATTAAGCAGGGGCACCATGGCCGCCAGCGCAACCGGCAGCCCGAAGCCCAGAGCAGACAGCCGTTGAGCCGCCAGGTCCCGGCGCAGGCGGGGAAAGCTGACTTTATGGTTGTCCGCCGGAAAGTCCACGTATTGCAACGCCATCATCCAGCTGTTGAACAGAAACCAGAGCACCGCCGCTGCCAGATTCACCACGGGAATCATGCCAAGGATAAACAGCCCCAGCGCCCGGGGCAGATAATAGGCAATCTTCTGCACTTCCCGCCAAAGCGCCCGGGGAACATCCTTGAGAATGGCCAGCCAGCCCCCTTCAGTGCTGACCTCCTGCCCCGTCAGATGCTTTTCAGTGAGCTCGGCCAGATAACCGTAAAAGGGCGAGCCGATCAGGTTAGCCACCATGACAAAGCCGTAGGCCAGCATCAGCAGGATGACCAGCCCGTAAAGCAGCCAGAACAGGACATCCAGTGCCTGCAACCAGGCCCAGTCCGGCAGCCAGGCCATGGCACCGGCAATCATCACGGCAAACAGTTCGGCCAGGAAGTAGAACATCAACCCAAACAGGATCACGTTAATAATAAGCGGGATGATCACGAACAACCGGAGCCCGGGCTGGCGTATCAGCCTGAAGCCCTCCCCCAGGTAGCCCAGCCCCCGAAAAAAATTCCCTTTGAGCATAGCTGGTGGTCCTCCGCTGCCATGACAATAACGGGGCGCAAAGCATATCATGTCAGCCTTGATCCCACAGCCCGCAACCACCTTCGGACTCGCCTATGACACAACTCTGGCCCGCCATCCGGCACATTCTGCATATGCGTCGCCTCTGGCAGGCCGTGCTCTTCGTCTCTGTAGCCGCGGTTCTGTACCTCGCGACCACCAGCAGCAGCTACCCGGTGCCGGCTTCTGACAACGACAAGGTCAATCATCTGATCGCCTTTGTAGAACTCACCATCGTCACCCGTCTGGCCTGGCCCCGGCTCAGCGCCTGGTGGTATGCCTCGGTATTGCTGGGGTTCGGCCTGCTGCTCGAAGTCGTTCAGGCCAATCTGCCCTACCGGGAGTTTTCCCTGATGGACGTGGTCGCGGACGGCCTGGGCATCGCCATCGGCATGCTGCCCTGGCCCGGGACACGTCGGCCTGATCACGCCGCCTTGAGAAATTCGCCCGATTCCCTGTAAGAGATATCGCACATCGGCGTAGGAAGTTTCGGTATATTGCCGTGCGAAGAGGCGAAAAGCCGACCGCTCAATGCCTGCAGCCCCATGAATTAAAACGAAAAGCTATCAGACAGATAGTTATTCTCCGAAGGCCGCGTGTGGCTGTCACAAGTTTGTCCGAAAGGTCTTGGTATAGTTGCTGTCGTCAGGGATGACATGGAGACGGATGACGCACGGGATGCACCCTGGCATGGAATGCGGGGAGAAGCACGGAGTCAGGGACGCTCTGCTTAGGGATAACGAACTGGAATACCGGCTCGGACGCTGGTGCTCATGGAATGACCGAAGGATTCCGGCAGTATGGACACTGCCCCAGGTGCATGGATGCACTACCTGTACCGATAGTGAAATGCCAGGATGGCAACTCACGACCTTTTAAGGGCAGCCTTCTGGCTGCCCTTTATTTTTTTGAGACCAGATTATCGCAACCCCGGCGCCCGAACCCGCGAATCCGCCAGCAGAACTTCTCTGGCTCCCATCCTGAAACTTTCCAGCAACGGGCAGTTAGCCAGGTACGGAAACCCACCACCTCTACTATACTCTCTGGCAACTGACCTGTGCTCTGGCAGCGCATGTCGGTGGCCCTGAAAACTAAAAAATATTAATGCTCAAGGAGCTTCTCTATGGAAGATATTTTTGGTGCCGACGGACAGACATCGGCGTGGCTGGATCAGGGCATTGCTCTGGTTCTGGCCTATGCGCCAAAAGTCGTGCTGGCCATCATTACACTCATTGTCGGCCTCTGGCTGATCAAACGTTTCGTGAACGTTGTGGACACCAGACTGGGGAAAAAAGACCCCACGCTGAACAAATTCCTGTGCGGCCTGATCAGTATCATCCTCAAAATCCTGCTGCTGATCTCGGTCGCTTCGATGGTGGGCATTGCCACCACCTCCTTCGTAGCCATTATCGGTGCCGCCGGCCTGGCGGTCGGCCTGGCCCTGCAGGGCAGCCTGGCCAACTTTGCCGGCGGTGTGCTGATCCTGATCTTCAAACCGTTCAAGGTGGGCGATGCCATCGAAGCCCAGGGCTTCCTGGGTACCGTCAAGGAAATCACTATCCTCTACACCATTATCGACACCTTTGATAACCGCCGCATCATCATTCCCAACGGCCAGCTGTCGAACGCCAGCCTGACCAACATGAGCACCAATGAGATCCGCCGTTGCGATATGAGCTTTTCGATCAGTTACGACGATGATATCAGCAAGGCCAAAGCCGTCTGCCAGCGGCTGATTGAAGAAGACGAGCGCGCTCTCGATACTCCGGCTCCCCTGATCGTTGTCGGCGAGCTTGCTGACAGCAGCGTCAACCTGACAGTCCGTGCCTGGACCAGGGCCGGCGACCTGTGGCCCTTCTACTGGGACATGCAGGAGCGGGTCAAGCTGGCGTTTGACAGCGAAGGCATCACCATTCCGTTCCCACGCCAGGTCCTGTACCTGCAAAAACACGAGGAATAACACAGCATTCCCGCGGCTCGGTTCGGCAGAGATTCGCAAACCGACAATACTCGACTAAGCTGACGGTAAGGCCGGGCATCTGCCCGGCTTTGCCAGAGCCCGGCCGGGACGGCAAAAGGCTCTGCACGACTGTCTAAATGGTCAGGAGGTTGTGACTATGCCGGTTCAGCAGTTGAAGGAATTTCTTGATGGGGCGGGCGTGGAATATATGTGCCTTACCCATCCACCCGCATTTACCGCCCAGCAGCTGGCTCACCATATCAAAATAGCCGGTGACCGGGTGGTCAAGACGGTGATCATTGAACTTGATGGCAAAATGACTATGCTGGTGATGCCCGCCACCTGGCGTGTACAGTGGAATCGGTTGTCCCACATCCTGGATACAGATTTTGTTGACCTCGCCGACGAACAGAGTTTTCAGGACCGCTTTCCGGACTGCGAAGTGGGCGCCATGCCTCCCTTCGGCCACCTGTTCGGGATGAGTGTCTACTGCGCTGAAGTGCTTACCGAACAGCCCGAACTGGCGTTCGCGGCCGGGAGCCACAGCGAATCCATTCATATGAAGACCCGGGATTACCTCGCTCTGGTTCAGCCCATGGTGCTTAATCAGGGTTTCACCCGGCCCGGCGCTCCCAAACCGGCGTGGCTGAAAAAGAGCCGTCAGCGCCCCCGGCCCCTGACGGAAAATCGTCTGGCGGGCTACTGATACCGGCAAATTGACCCTGGTCCCTTGTCTGCTGGCTGGCATTGATTAAACTGGAGCCATCAGACAGGACCCGGATATGAATCAAGAGTTTGACGTTATCGTTGTCGGTGCCGGCATGGTCGGTACCGCGCTGGCCACCGGTCTTGGCCAGCAGGGCCTGAAGGTGGCCCTGATTGATCGTGCCGAACCGGCAGCCTTTCACCCTGACCATGCGCCGCACATCCGGGTATCTGCCCTGAGCACAGGCAGCGAACGCTACCTGGACAGCCTCGGTGCCTGGCCCCGGATACTCGCCATGCGGGCTACGCCGTATCGCCGCCTGGCAGTCTGGGATGAAACGCCCTCCCCACTGGATGTGTTGTTCAGGACACGGATGGCAGAGGTGGAGTTTTCGGCGGATAAACTCGGGGCCCCTCAATTGGGCCATATTGTCGAAAACAACATCACTC
Source organism: Marinobacter sp. (assembly GCA_035306945.1). Lineage (GTDB taxonomy): Bacteria > Pseudomonadota > Gammaproteobacteria > Pseudomonadales > Oleiphilaceae > Marinobacter. The sequence goes on along the minus strand of DATGNB010000090.1, from coordinate 14,530 downwards.
AGCTCGCGTTGTGGCAAACAGCCGCTGCCGAAACGACGGTCACGCTGATGACCGGCGCCGGTCTGAAAGACCTTCACCAGACCCCGGAGCGGGTAACGGTTGAGCTGGACGATGGCCGTCGGCTCACCGGCCGTCTGGCAGTCGGCGCGGACGGCGCCGCGTCCCGCGTTCGCGAACTGACCGGCATCGGCACCACACGCAACCAATACCCGCAACAGGCCATGGTGGTCTCGATCCGTTATCAGGGCGGTGTTGAGGATATTACCTGGCAAGGCTTCTACCCCAGCGGCCCCAGAGCGTTTCTGCCGTTACACAGCGCCGGCCCGCACTACCCGGGGGAAACCTGGGGCTCTCTGGTCTGGTACGATCACCCGGCCCGCCTGGCAGAGCTCAAGGCGATGGCACCGGCGCAGCTGATAGCGGCCATTCAGGCCGGGTTTCCGGCCCGATTACCAGCTCTGACCCATATCGATGCCCGGGCCAGCTTTCCCATCGCCCGGCAACACGCCAGGCGCTATTACCAGGGCCGGGTGGTATTGGTGGGTGACGCCGCCCACACGATCAATCCGCTGGCGGGCCAGGGGGTGAACCTGGGCTTCCAGGATGCTCAATGCCTGCAAGGCCTGCTGCAGGAAGCCCATCGCAACAACGACCTTGCCGGCGAGCGCTGGCTGGCGCTCTATGAAAAACAGCGCAGGCCGGCCACCCAGCGCATGATGGCTGCGATGGACCTGTTCTACCATCTGTTCAGCAACGACATTCCCCCGGTTCATCTGCTGCGTAACCTGGGCCTGGCGACGGCCAGGGCCCTGCCCTTCGCCCGCAACCAGGTCGCCCGCTACGCCATGGGGCTGGATGACGAGCTGCCTCGTCCCCTGCGACAGTTGATGAATCGCTTACCCGGGCCTGGCCGTTTATAGTAGCCCTTACTCATCCGTCTCAACGTTCAGGGAGCTGTTATGTCCGAGACCATTTTTACCAAAATCATCAACCGGGAGATTCCCGCCGATATCGTGTACGAGGACGACATCAGTCTGGCCTTCAAAGACATCAATCCCCAGGCGCCGGTGCACCTGCTGATCATTCCCAAAAAACCCATCGCCACCATCAATGATATCGGGGAAGCCGACCGGGAACTGGTGGGCCACCTGTATTGGGTGGCCGCCAGACTCGCTGCCGAACAGGGATTTTCCGAGGATGGTTACCGGGTAGTGATGAACTGTGGAGAGAACGCGGGCCAGACAGTGTTCCATATCCATCTGCACCTGCTCGCCGGCAAACCTTTGGGCTGGCCGCCCTACACCGACAAAATGAAGCAGGGCTGACCTGCACGGCACGTGCCATAGCCTCTGGCCGTGCCGGCAACAACTCTGCTAGGCGTTCCCGGTGCGCTTCAGCCGCCGGCTCCAGCGCTGCCGGGCGTATCGTCGAAGGTTGGCGACATTGTCCGTCTCGTCCATGATTTCGGTACCCAGCAGCGTTTCAAGTATATCCTCCATGGTGACCACGCCCAGCCAGGTTCCCAGCTCGTCGTAGACCACCGCGATGTGCTGGCGCTCCCTCAGCATCTCGGCAAACAGATGTTCGATATCCGTCGCCGCTTTGGTCTTCATGATCGGACGCAGGGACGATGTCAGATCCGCATCGTCGGTAAGGGTAAGCAGGTCGGACCGGTGCACGTAGCCCAGCGTTTCGCCATCAGCGTCAATCACCGGGTACCGGGAAAACGCCGATTGGGTGACCTTCTGCCGAAGCTCCGCCACCGTTGTCTCCGGGGTGATAAACTCACAGACCGTACGGGGCGTCATCACAGAGCTGACCTTGATCTCATGAAACCGCAGGACGTTGTGGATAACCCGGTGCTCGTCCTCGTCCAGGGCCTGCTGATCCCGGCCAATCTCGGCCAGCGCCTTGATCTCACCGCGGATATCGGTGTGATCTTCACCCGGTGTCAGGCGCCGGGTAATCTGTTTGGAAAGCCACACAAACGGCAGCAGGGTTTTAACCAGCACATTCAGAATACCTGGCAGAAACGGCGCCAGGCTACGCCAGTATTTGGCACCGATGGTCTTGGGCAGGATTTCGGAAATAATCAGGATGGCCAGAGTCATGATGGCCGAAGCCGCCCCCAGCCACGCCTCCCCGAACACCACCGCCACCTGTGCCCCTACACCCGTGGCCCCGGCGGTATGGGCAACGGTATTGAGCGTCAGTATGGCTGCCAGGGGGTCGTCAATATCATCCTTGAGCTTGCGTAAACGGGCAAACAGCTCCGGCCGATCGTTCTTGAGGGACGCAATATAGCTGGGCGTAACGGACAGCAACGAGGCTTCCAGAATGGAGCACAGGAAAGAGAAAAAAATAGACAGAACCGCGAAGGCAATAAGAAGCGTCATAGGTCCTCAGAGTGATGGTGGCTCTGGAACAATATAGCAACTATGGCCCGCCCCACATACGGGCGGACCATATTTTTACGCTAAACCGGAGCCATCTCTCAGCGTCCGACCACCCGTTCAGCCTCTTCCAGGGGTGAATGACGGACATCCTCCCCCTTGGCCATAAAGATCACATGCTCGGCAATGTTGCAGGCATGGTCGCCGATACGCTCCAGCGACCGCAGTACCCACATCACCATCATGCAGCGGGAAATGTTACGGGTATCTTCCATCATGAACGTCAGCAAGGCCCGGGCGGCGGCCTGATACTCTTCGTCCACCTGCTGATCTTCCCTCATAATGCGCAGGGCCTGCTCAGAGTCAAGCCGGGCGAAGGCATCCAGGGCGCCCCGCAGCATGTTGACCACATGACTGCCAATGTGGCGCACTTCCACGTAGCCGCGGGGGGCCTGACCTTCTTCGGTCAGTTTGATGGCCATCTTGGCAATTTTTTTGGCTTCATCCCCCACCCGCTCCAGGTCGGCGACCATCTTGATCACCGAGATCACCAGGCGCAGGTCCCGGGCGGTGGGCTGACGGCGGGCGATCACCAGAATCGCTTCCTCATCCAGGTCCAGCTCCATCCGGTCAACCTCCTTGTCGCCGCTACGCACTTCTTCCGCGCTTTTGCCGTCGCCTTCTACCAGCGCCTGCAGTGCCCGCTCCACCTGGCTTTCTACCAGCCCCCCCATATTCAGAAACTGGGTTTTCAGCTCCATCAGTTCGTCGTTGAACCGGGCGGAAATATGATCTCCGTACACGTCGTCCTTTTTCTTCACCATTGGTGTTTTCTCCTCTGTGCCGGCCCGGATTAACCGAAGCGACCGGTGATGTATGACTCGGTCAGCTCATGATCCGGCGATGTGAACACTTTATCGGTTTCGTTCACTTCCACCAGATGCCCGAGGTGGAAATAGGCGGTGCGGTTGGATACCCGCGCGGCCTGCTGCATGGAGTGAGTCACGATCACGATGGTGTAGCTCTCGGACAGTTCGGCAATCAGTTCTTCTACCCTGGCGGTAGCGATGGGGTCCAGCGCCGAGCAGGGCTCATCCATCAGAACCACTTCCGGGCTCACTGCAATGGCACGGGCAATACACAGACGCTGCTGCTGGCCGCCGGACATTCCGGTGGCATTGGCATCCAGCCGGTCCTTGACCTCTTCCCACAAACCGGCCTTACGCAGACTGTTCTCAACAATATCGTCAAGATCTGACTTACGGTTAGCCAGGCCGTGAATACGCGGACCATAGGCCACGTTGTCGTAAATGGTTTTGGGGAACGGATTGGGCTTCTGGAACACCATACCCACCCGGGCCCGAAGTTCGACCACGTCGCGTTTGGGGTTGTAGATATCCTGGCCATCCAGCATTAACTGGCCCGTGACGCGACAGCTTTCGATGCTGTCGTTCATCCGGTTCAGGCACCGCAGAAACGTGGACTTGCCGCAGCCCGACGGGCCGATGAAAGCAATGACTTCATTCCGGGCGATGTCCAGGCTCACTTTCTTGATGGCCCGGCTTTCGCCGTAGAAGACTTCCACATCCCGGAGCTGGAACTTGGGATCATCCGCCAGCGGTAAGCCAACGGTTTGCCCTTCCGCGATGACGGTATCGGCAGGTTGCTGTTTCCGTACCGGAACAGGGGTTTCTTCGGTCATCGCGGCCTCGCTGGCAACTGCTGTTTTGAGGGAATTCATAGTCATTTCTCCTTACCACCGGCGCTCAAGACGCTTACGCAGCCAGATGGCCAATGCATTCATAGTAATCATGAAGGTCAGCAACACCATAATTCCGGCCGAGGCGAGCTCGATAAAGCCCTGCTCAGCACTGCTGGCCCACAGATAAATCTGTACCGGAAGCACCGTTGCCGAACTGAACAGGCCGTCCGGTATTTCCACGATAAACGCCACCATACCGATCAGCAGCAGCGGTGCCGTCTCACCCAAAGCCTGCGCCATACCGATAATCGAACCGGTCAGCATACCCGGCATCGCCAGCGGTACCACGTGGTGCAGAACCACCTGCATCTTGGACGCACCGATCCCCTCGGCCGCTTCACGGATCGACGGCGGCACGCTTTTGATCGCAGCCCGGCTGGAAATGATGATGGTGGGCAGCGTCATCAGCGCCAGCACCAGGCCACCGAGGAAAGGCACCGAACGGGGCAGACCGAAGACGCCGATAAACACCGCCAGGCCCAGCAGGCCGAAGATGATTGAGGGTACCGCGGCCAGGTTGTTGATGTTCACCTCAACAAAGTCGGTAAACCTGTTCTGGGGGGCAAATTCCTCCAGGTACACGGCAGCCGCAACGCCGACGGGGAAGGCAATCACCACCGTCACCAGCATCGTCAGCAGGGAGCCGACAATGGCGCCGAGAATACCGGCGTTGGAGGGTTCCCGGGAGTCGCCACGGATGAAGAGCACATCGTTAAAGCTGGTACCGATCACCCCTTGTGCAACCAGTTCGTCTACCCAGCGTTGCTGCTGCTCGGACAGGCGGATGCTGTAGGCCGGGTTATCCGCATGCTTAACATAGACCGACACCGTATCATGCACGAGAAACTCCATGCGCTGGGTGGTACCCAGAAGGTCCGGCTGGTGCACCAGCAGGTCCCGCACCTGGTTGCTGGCATAACTGCCGGCCAGGCGGCTCAGCTCCCGCACATCGGCGCGCTCGGTTACCTCCGGAAAATACTGCTGCAGGGCACTGATGATCGGCGCCTGGAAGTCCGCCATCGACAGCTGATCCGTGTCTTGCGGATCGTCCAGATACATCTGGCTGCCGTCGAGCACGACATCGAGCGTCATGGTGGTCTTGATAAAGCCGGTGTGGCCTTTGCCGATAATATCGGTGAACAGCAGAAACAACGATGCCAGCGCGATGGCAATGGCAGTCATGCCATACAGCCGGAACCGGCGCTCCTTGCGATACCGACGCTTGAGTGACTGGCGGACAATCTCCGCCTGGGTACGCTGATCAGTCATACTGTTCCCTATACTTGCGGACAATTTTCAGGGCGATAATGTTCAGGGTCAGTGTTACCAGGAACAACAGCATACCCAGCGCAAAGGCCGCCAGAGTTTTGGCGCTGTCGAACTCCTGATCACCGGTCAACAGGGTGACAATCTGAACGGTAACGGTGGTGACTGATTCCAGAGGGTTTGCGGTCAGGTTTGCCGCCAGGCCAGCCGCCATCACAACAATCATGGTCTCGCCGATCGCCCGGGAGGCCGCCAGCAGGATGCCCCCCATAATGCCCGGCAGGGCGGCCGGGAAAATCACGTTTTTCATGGTTTCTGACTGGGTCGCCCCCAGAGCCAGGGACCCGTCCCGCAGGGTGCGAGGAACCGCATTGATCACGTCGTCCGACAGCGAGGACACAAACGGAATAATCATGATGCCCATCACCAGCCCCGCGGCCAGTGCACTCTGGGACGACGCCTGAAGGCCGATGCTCTCTGCCAGGTTGCGGATAAACGGCGCGACCGTGAGCGCGGCAAAAAAGCCATATACGACGGTAGGAACACCCGCCAGCATTTCCAGCAGCGGCTTGATGATGGCCCGCCCGCGCTGAGAGGCATACTCAGACAGATAAACCGCCGACAACAGACCGACCGGCACCGCCACCACCAGAGCAATGGCGGATATCAGGAGCGTGCCGGTGAACAGCGGAATCACCCCGAAGGCACCGTCTGCTCCGACCTGGTCCGCGCGCAGCGCTGTTTGCGGGCTCCAGGAGGTGCCAAACAGGAACTCGGTGACCGGCACCCGGGCAAAGAAACGGAAGGTTTCAAAAATGACCGAAAACACAATGCCAACGGTGGTGAGCACAGCCACCGCCGCACAGACAAAGAAAATCCAGCGCAGGATGCGCTCGACGTTTTCACGGGCGTTGATCTGGGGCTGCACCCGGGTCCAGGCGTAGGCCGCACCGAGCACCGCCAGCAGGACCACCAGCGTGGTCTTGAAGTTGGCACTGCGCGCTTCCAGAACCTCCAGCAGACCCGCTGCGCCAACCACCTCTGCCGGCACAAAGCGTGGGTCGAGCTTGCCGGCTGCCACGTTGTTGATCTGCGAAAGAATCAGACTGGCATGGCCCTCGCTCTGAGGAGCCATCTCGGCAGGCAAGGAGGCCATCACCACATTCTGGATGACCTTGCCTTCAAAACCGGCCCAGGCAGCGAGCACCAGCAGCGCAGGAATGGCGCACCACAGGGCCGCGCGGGCGGCATAATAGAAGGGCAGCGCCTTCAGGTTTCGTATCCCGCCCAATGGCACCGCCACGGCCCGTGAGCGCTGGTAAGCCAGACCATAGGCAATGACGGCAATCACCAGGACCAGAGGCAATAAATTAGCCGTTTGCATAACGTTCTCTGTATCGTGTGAATGTTGAGGTTAAGCCTGCTCAACGTTGTTGTTATTGTGCCAGTTTAGCGGCCATTTTATTCATCCGCCCGCAATGAAAGAACGCGAACCCTACCGGCTCGCGTTCTCTGGCATCATCCCTGATTACCTGCGGCTGCTTACAGCTCGTTACCGGTCATCGGTGTCAGGCTGCGTACTTTTTTGGCAACGTCCATGCGAGTGTCACGCGGGTTCGGAATCAGGCCAACATCAACCAGATAACCGTTATCGCCCCAGGCCGCTTCAGTGGTGAACGACTCAGCGTATTCTTTCAGGCCAGGAACCACGCCTACGTGGGCATTCTTGATGTAGAAGAACAGCGAACGGGCAACCGGATACTCTTCGGCCGCGATGGTTTCCGGTGTCGGCTCAACACCGGCAATGGTGGCCGCCTGGATGCGGTTGGTGTTTTCCATCAGGAAGCTGTATCCGAAGATACCAACGATGTCCTTATCCTGGGCCAGACGCTGAACAATCAGGTTGTCGTTCTCACCAGCTTCCACAAACGGGCCGTCTTCACGCATGCTGTGGCACACGCTTTTGATCTCGTCGCCGTCCATCGCCTTGATGAAATCGAAGGTTTTACAGCCACCTTCCATGGCAATTTCAACAAAGGCATCACGGGTACCGGAGGTCGGAGGGGGCCCCATCACGCTGATCGGCTTGTTGGGCAGGCTGGCGTCAATCTCGCTCCAGTTCTGGTACGGGTTGGCTACCAGCTTGTCGCCACCGTTGGGATCCGGAACTTCTTTGGCCAGAGCCAGGAAGATGTGCTGCAGGCTCAGATCCATCTTGTCGGCTTCTTTGGAATTGGCGATAACAATGCCGTCGGCACCAATTCTGACTTCAGTGATGGATTCCACACCGTTGTCCTGACACATGTCGAATTCGCTCTTCTTCATGCGTCGGGAGGCGTTGGAGATGTCCGGATGCTGAGTACCGATACCAGCACAGAACAGCTTCAGACCGCCACCGGAACCGGTGGATTCCAGTTTCGGGGTGGGGAAGTCGGTGTTACGGCCAAAACGCTCGGCAACCACGGTCGCGAACGGATAAACCGTAGAAGAACCTACGATATTGATCGTGTCACGGGCCATGGCGGGGGTGGACACGGCTGCCATGGTGCCCGCGAGGGCCACAGAAGCAAGTGCGGCTTTCAGTTTCATCACGTTATGTCTCCAGTTTCGGTGAACGTTGTTTAGCGATCTGCTTTACCGATGACTGCATCCTAGGGAGACTCTGTGACAGCTTTGTTACAACCTCTGAAATATAACCGCGATAGTCGAAATGTTCTTGCAGCCCTCGCCCAGCCCGTTACCATGCACAGAAAACAACTCTTAAGCTTTTGAAGGCAAACATCCATGAAAGCATACGATGACGACAAGCCCGCCCCTCGCGGAGAATTGATGCTGCAGGTAATTCCGCTTCCCTCCGACACCAACGCCAATGGTGATGTATTCGCCGGCTGGCTGGTAAAGCAGATGGATATCGCCGCCGCCACCATGGCCGGGCGCGTTTCCCAAGGCCGGAACGCGACCGTTGCCATGGACCGCATGGAGTTTCTGTCGCCGCTGCGGGTGGGCTCCCAGGTGGGGTGTTACTGCGAACTGGTGGATATCGGCCGAAGCTCAATGAAGCTCAACGTCGAAGTCTGGACCCTGGACCGCACCGCCAGAACCCCACGGAAAGTTACCGAAGGCCTGTTTGTCTACGTTGCTATTGATGAACACGGCCGCATCCGGGAAGTGCCTGATCAGTCACGCTGATCAGGCCAGCCGAACCGGGTCACCAGGGCAGCTCATCCCCGTTGCGATGCCAGAATGACCCGGTTGGCACCGGTAACCACAACAACGCTGGAATCAGCCATAACGTTCACCTCCCCCTGATCTGTTCAGCGGGCAGCCAGACTGTTACTATCCCGCACGTTTTCCAAGTGTGGAATCTGTTAACCCGACACCTGCATCACCCCGACCGGAATCGAAAGAATGGATCTTTATCAGGCCCTTATCCTTGGCCTTCTCCAGGGACTGACCGAATTCCTGCCCATTTCCAGCTCTGCTCACCTGATCCTGACACCCGCTTTCTTCGGCTGGGATGATCAGGGCGTGGGGTTTGATCTGTCTGTACACGTAGGCACGCTGCTGGCCGTGGTGATGTACTTCCGCCGGGATGTCTTCGGCATTGCAAAAGACGGCCTGGCTTCCCTGCATCAACGCCAGATCGTCGGCCAGGGCGCGCTGGCCTGGTATCTGGTGCTGGGCACCATCCCTGCCGGCCTGGCCGGCCTGGCCCTGCTGGACATGATCGACAATGAACTGCGGGGCGCCGCCGTTATCTTCTGCACCACCCTGGTCTTCGGCCTGCTGCTTGGCCTCGCCGACTGGCTGCCCAAACGCCAGCGCAGCATGGACTCGCTCAACTGGAAAGACGCGCTCATCGTTGGTCTGGCCCAGGCCATCGCCCTGATCCCCGGCACCTCCCGCTCCGGCGTTACCATCACGGCCGGACTGTTCCTGGGAATGACCCGGGAAACCGCCTCCCGGTTCTCATTCCTGCTGGCCATTCCGATTATCGTACTGGCCTCCGCCGTCAAGCTGCTGGACGTAGCCTCGTCGGATGTTGTGGTCGACTGGAGCGGTTTCCTGATCGGTGGTGTCACCTCGTTCCTGATGGCCATTACGGCGATCCACTTCTTTCTGAAGTGGCTCAACAAAGTAGGCATGTGGCCGTATGTTATCTACCGCATCGCGCTGGCGGCCGTCATCTACGCGGTGCTGATGTAGGGGCGCCGGCACCTGGCCTGCTGCGGTGCAGGCCAGGAACGGACAGTTCTAACAGGCCTCTAACGGCGCATAAGCCAGCACCAGCCACTTAGCACCCTCGTCAAAATTGACCTGCACCCGGGTATGATGCCCGGAGCCCTCGCAGTTCATGACCACACCCTCACCAAACTTCGGATGCCGGACCCGCTGGCCAAGACTGAAGCCGGCCTGCTGCGCGGCATCCTGGCTGAACAGACTTTCGTTGGGGCGGGATACCATCGCCGGACGGGTAACGGTGTTGCGCAGGCGAACCTCCTGCAGGCAGTCTGCCGGAATCTCCCGGACAAACCGCGACAGCGCATGGAATTTTTCCTGGCCGTACAAACGGCGGGACTCCGCGTAAGTGAGCACCAGCTTTTTCATCGCCCGGGTAATGCCCACATAGGCCAGCCGGCGCTCTTCTTCCATCCGCCCCGGCTCTTCCAGCGACATGCTGTGGGGGAACAGGCCTTCTTCTGCACCCGCCAGAAACACCAGAGGAAACTCCAGCCCTTTGGCTGAGTGCAGGGTCATCAGCTGAACACTGTCTTCGTGGGCATCAGCCTGAGCCTCGCCCGCATCCAGCGCCGCCTGGGCGATAAACTCCGACAACGGATCAACCCCCGGCTCCACCTCAAAGTCGGCCAGGGCGTTCACCAGCTCTTCCAGGTTTTCCAGCCGGGCCTGTCCCTTCTCGCCTTTCTCGCTGGCGTGGTAGGCCTTCAGGCCACTGACCTCGATGGCATGCTTCATTAACCCCTGCAAGGAGGCGTCATCCACCATCGCCGTCAGTTCGTTGATGATTTCCATAAACGACTGCAAACCGGTTTTTGCCCGGCCCTTCACCTGGCCCGCCGCCAGCAGCCGTTCCGCAGACTCCCACAGCGAAATGCCCTGGCCGGTGGCGTGCTCCCGAATCTCGGTCAGGCTTTTGGCACCAATGCCCCGGGTGGGAATATTAACCACCCGCTCAAAGGCGGCATCATCCCGGCGATAATGCACCAGGCGCAGGTAGGCCAGCGCGTTACGGATTTCCTGGCGATCGTAAAAACGCAGGCCGCCATACACCCGGTACGGAATCCCCTGGCGCATCAGCGCTTCTTCCAGCACCCGGGACTGGGCGTTGGAACGGTAAAGGATGGCAGATTCACTGCGCAGGTTGCCGTCGTTAACCCAGGCCGAGATGGAGTCGGCAATGTAATTGGCCTCATCCTGCTCGTTAAAGGCTGCGTACAGGCTGATGGGCTCGCCCTCGGCGCCATCGGTCCACAACTCCTTGCCCAGACGGCCATGGTTGTTGGCGATCACCGAGTTGGCGGCCTTGAGGATGGTCTTGGTAGACCGGTAATTCTGCTCCAGGCGTACCAGCCGCGCGTTGGCAAAATCCTGCTGGTACTGCTGGATATTCTCAACTTTTGCACCGCGCCAGCCGTAGATGGACTGGTCGTCGTCACCCACCACAGTCAGAGGAACGCGATTGCCGGCAAGCACCTGTAACCAGGCATATTGAATGGTATTGGTGTCCTGAAACTCGTCCACCAGAATGTGCTGGAACCTCTGCTGATAGTGGCTGAGCAGTTCCGGGCGATGCAGCCAGAGTTCGTGGGAGCGCAGCAATAATTCACCAAAATCCACCAGCCCGCCCTGCTGACACAGCTTTTCGTACTGGCGGTAGATCTTCAGCATGGTGTTGGTGAAATGGTCGCCCGGACGGTCCTGAATATGGTCCGACCGCAGCCCTTCATCCTTCTGGCTGTTGATAAACCACTGGGCCTGCCTGGGTGGCCACTGGCTTTCATCCATCTGGTTTTCCCGCATCACCCGCTTGACCAGGCGCAGCTGGTCATCGCTGTCGAGCACCTGAAAGTTTTCCGGCAGGCCGGCGTCTTTCCAATGCGCCCGCAGCAGGCGATGGGCAATCCCGTGGAAGGTCCCGAACCACAGCCCCCGGGAGGGGATATCCATCATCTGCTCGATGCGGTAACGCATCTCCCTGGCGGCCTTGTTGGTAAACGTTACCGCGAGAATGCCCGTGGGCGGTACCCGATCCACCGTCATCAACCAGGCAATCCGGTGCACCAGCACCCGGGTTTTGCCACTGCCCGCACCGGCCAGTACCAGCAGATGGTCATTCTGGGCGGTGACCGCTTCACGCTGGGCATCATTCAGGGGATCTATAATGTGGGAAACGTCCATAGCACCTGGCTTTTACTGGTTAAATAAACAGGGCAGGAGTATATCAGGAGAAACGCAGGATTGCTTTTTCGCCGGGCCAACCCGCAGGGAAGGAGGCCCGGCAAAGCCACAGGCGGGACGGTTCAGGAGCCACAGGGGACCGTCTGAGCCTCCACAAACTCGAACAAGCCTTCCAGCCCCCCTTCCCGGCCAATGCCGGAGGCCTTCATGCCCCCAAACGGCGCTTCCGGCGTGGGGCCGGTACCGGTGTTCCAGCCCACATGACCAAAGCGCAAACCGGCGGCGACCCGCTGGGCACGCTCGGCGTCGGCGGTGAACACGTAGGCGGCCAGGCCAAACTCGGTATCATTGCCGGCTTCGATCACTTCGTCTTCCGTGCGGAACAGTGCCATGGGCACCAGCGGACCGAAGGTTTCTTCCTGATAACAGGCCATGGAGCGATCAACCCCCTGCACAACCGTGGGCGGAAAGAACAACCCGTCGCCCAGTTCTTCCGGCTGCTTGCCGGCCACCAGCCGGCCGCCTTTAGCAAGGGCATCGGCCAGATGGCGCTTGACCTTATCAAAACCGGCCTGGTTGATCAGGGGGCCGATATCGGTGTCTTCATTCATGCCATCGCCTACCGTCATTCTGCTGACCCGCTCCGCCAGCTTTTCACCGAAGGCATCCGCCACCTTTTCATGCACCAGGATACGGTTGGCACAGACGCAGGTCTGGCCGCTACCGCGGAATTTGTTGGCGATCAGGTTGTCGGCGGCAGCGTCCAGATCAGCATCGTCAAAGACGATGTAGGGCGCGTTGCCACCGAGTTCCAGCGACAGTTTCTTTACCTGCTCTGCGGTATCAACGATCAGTTTCCGGCCCACCTCGGTTGAGCCGGTAAAGCTGAGCATGGGCACGTCTTTGTGCTCGCACAATACCTTGCCGATCACACTGGCCTTACCCATCACCAGGTTGATCATGCCCGCTGGCAGGCTGAGCTTATCCAGAATGCAGAAGAACGCGATCATGGTGAGCGGCGTTTCGCTGGCGGGCTTGATCACCGACGGGCAACCCGCCGCGAGCGCGCCCGAGAGCTTTTTGGCGATCATGCCGATGGGGAAGTTCCAGGGCACAATCAGGCCGGCCACACCCACCGGCCGGTGGTGAATCGTCCAGGTACAGTCTTTGGGTTTCTCCACCAGGGTATGGGGCTCCAGGGCATCAATATGAGCGGCGCAGTAATCAAAAAAACCGGCTGCGTAGTCAACCTCGCCCTGCCCTTCTTTCCAGGGCTTGCCGTGTTCCATGCACAGAATCCGGCCGATCTCTTCGCGGTTGTCCCTGAGGGCATCGCGAATATCTTCCAGCCATTTACGGCGGGTTTCCAGTGGGTACGGGTTGCTCAGGCGCAACGCTTTTTTGCCGGCTTCGATGGCATCCAGTACATCCTGCTCGGGCATTGACGGTACGCGGGCAATCACCGACCCGGTGGCAGGGTTATAGACATCAAAGGTGTTGCCATCGGCGCGGTCCGTCCAGCGCCCGCCGATGTAGCCGGTAAGGTTTTGCAACAGAGGTGATTGGATCATTTCGAGAACTCCTTGTTCTGGCCGGGCCCGGGGTTTCAGACAGTTCTCTCATAGTGGTAGCTCCCGGACAGCCTGTAAAGTCGACTTTGACCCATTCCGGACCCTGCCTATACTCGTTAGAGTGAAACAAGGAGCCCGGACATGAAAGCATTTTTCCATCCCACGCAGGACTTGCACATCCCGAAGACCTACTTCACCCGCGGCCAGATGCGTCAGCCTCAGGAGGTACCGGATCGTACCGGCCAGATGCTGGAAGGACTGAAAGCCATGGGCGTTCCGGTGTTGCAACCTGCAGACCAGGGTGCCGGCCCCATCGCGAAAGTGCACGACCTTGGCTATCTGCGCTTTCTGGAATCCGCCCACCGCCGCTGGATGGACATGGACGACTGGGGCGACGAGGTAATGTCGAACATTTTCGTGCGCTCCCCCAATGCCCTGAAAGGCATCCTGGCCGAAGCCGCCTATTACCTGGCCGATGGCAGTTGCCCGATCGGCGAGAATACCTGGCAAGCGGCTTACTGGTCGGCCCAGACCGCCCTCGGCGCTGCCGATGCCCTGATGGCTGGCGAGCGCACGGCCTATGCTGTATGCCGCCCGCCAGGCCACCACGCCCGCAAAGATGCCGCCGGCGGTTTCTGTTACCTGAACAACGCCGCCATCGCCGCCGAACATATGAAAAGCCGGTTCCCGCGGACCGTGATTCTGGATACCGACATGCACCACGGCCAGGGCATTCAGGAGATCTTCTATAACCGCAGTGACGTGCTCTACGTCTCCATCCACGGCGACCCCACCAACTTCTATCCGGTGGTCAGCGGGTTCGAGGACGAACGGGGCGAGGGCGAAGGCTACGGCTATAACGTCAACCTGCCGATGCCCCACGGTTCCAGCGAGGAGGTTTTCTTCGGCCGGTTAGAGGAAGCCCTGGCAACCATTCGGTTGTATCAGCCCGACGTGCTGATCCTGACTCTGGGCTTTGATATCTACAAGAACGACCCACAGGCCAAGGTATCAGTCAGCTCGGAAGGCTTCTGCCGGCTGAGCACCCGCATCCGGCAGCTGGGTTTACCAACGCTGGTGGTGCAGGAAGGCGGGTATGACCTGGAGACTCTCAGCGA
>DATGNB010000089.1:0-19422 GCA_035306945.1 Marinobacter sp. | reverse complement strand
ACGATGGCCTGCACCACTTTGGCATCCACCAGACGGATGCCCAGGGTCTCGGAGATCCGCCGGTTGGTCATCCGGGAGGGATTCTCCACAGCAATGGTGGTAAAGGCCGCGTTGGGCACATAAAGCGGGCGCTGATCAAAGGTACGGATCGTGGTCAGACGCCAGCCAATATGCTCCACCGTACCCTCGATATTCCGGTCCGGCGACCGGATCCAGTCACCGACCTTGAACGGCCGGTCCAGATGGATGATAAACCCGCCAAAGAAGTTGGCCAGCAGGTCTTTGGCGGCGAAGCCAACAGCTATACCGCCGACACCACCAAAGGCGAGTACGCCTGAGATACTGAAACCCAGCGTCTGCAACGCCGTAAGAACCGCCGTTATGATGATCACCGCGCGGAGCAGTTTGCTGATGGCATTAACCGTGGTGAAATCCATCGGCTTGCGCATCTTGACCGGCGAGGTCAGCACCTTCTCGATCTCTTTCACCAGCCCGAACAGAAACCACACCAGCACCCACACAAAGCCGATTTGCAGCATGACTCTGTTGGCGGCAAAAATTTCCGCTTCGGAAAAATGGTGGGCGATCTGTGCCGCCCAGAACACTCCCTGCAGCCATACAAACGCGATCACTGGCTTGCGGGCTGCGTGCAGAAACGCATCGTCCCAGTTGTTGCGGGTGGCATTAAACCGGCGTTCCAGCGCCAGCACCACACGGCTGGCGATAAACGCCGCAATGGCTGTCCCAAGCACCACAGCAAAAATCAGAATACCCGCACGCCAGCCCTCAGATAAGGTGGCAAACTCCCTGACCCAGCCGTTCAGCATTCGTAGCAATTCAGCAATCATCCTGTTCCTCGGAATTGTCCCTTTAACAAATGTCTACACGCATCCCGGCCGACACCTGATCAAACAGCTCAGCAATATCCGTGTTGCGCATACGAATGCAGCCATGAGATCTGGCACTGCCCATGGGCTCGGTATCCGGTGTGCCGTGAATGTATATGAACCTGCGGAAGGTATCGACCCCGGGCCCGCGGTTAATGCCCCACGCCCGGCCACAGAGCCAGAGAATGCGGGTAAGAATCCAGTCCCGGTGAGGATGGGCGGCCGCCAGCGCCGGAGAATAGATTTCGCCCGTCGGGCGACGGCCACGGAACACCGTATTCAGGGGGAGACCGGCACCGATCCGGGCGCGGACAAAGTGTTCGCCGCGAGGCGTGCAGCCGCTGCCCTCACGCTCCCCGGGGCCATTCAGCGCGGTCGAGACGGAATAGCTGGCGACCACCCTGCCCTCAGGGCTGCGCACAGTAAGGGTCTGGCTGGCCAGATCAACATTCAGATACGATCCCGGACCGGTAGAGAACGGCACAAACGACTCCCGCAGACTGAAACCAGAGGGAAGCCTAACCGAGGCAGGTTATTTCAGGCAACCGGAACCGTCATGTCCGGCAGCGACGAGAGCTTCTTTTCCGGAGCCTTCATGCCCGCGGCAAGGAAAGGCACCAGGCGGGTGACAATTTCCTGGACCGAGGTCGCCACCCCCAGTTTGTTTTCCAGGATATCAATGAGCGCATCGCTGCTGGACATGGTAAAGGCCGTTGCCCCGAGCATGAACTGGATACGCCAGTATCGGTCTACCGCCGACAATTCGGGCGTCGCTTCTTTGAGCAAACGCATAAAGCGGGAAAAAGGCTCGCTGTATTCCTGCTCCAGAAACTTCCGCAGATGGCCCTGGCTTTGGGTATAGGCCAGACCAAGCAGACGCATGAAAATGGAAATGCCGCGCTCGTTACGCTGAGGCATGCGAACGGCACTCTCGGTCAGCGCCCAGAGGGTCTGCTCCAGGGTGGCCGGCTCGTCCCCGCACTTTACCTCGAGTTCATCAAACGCTTTTTCCAGAGTCGCCGAGAAGGGCGTCAGAAAGCGGGCAAACACCGCATGAATAAGGGCATTTTTTGAACCAAAGTGGTAATTGACAGCGGCCAGATTTACTTTAGCCTTACTGGTAATCATGCGGAGAGATGTCTCCGCAAAACCACGTTCGGCAAACAACTCCTCAGCAGCATCAAGAATGCGGTCTACGGTATCGGACTGTGCCATCTTGTTATCAACGCCTCTAACGAACATCCGTTTGAAACATACGTTTGAACCCCCGTTCTGTCAAGCATACCTTGGCACAAGAGCCACTCGCCGGTATCCTTGCCCCACTACCAGGGGGGAAGCCAGCCCCCCATCTGTTCAGGAGACTTTTGATGTTTACAGGTATCGTTCAGGGCCTTGCCACCATTGCTGACATCATCCGGGCACCGGGCCTGAACACCCTGGTGGTGCGCTTTCCCAAGGCCAGGGTGGAAGGCGTCAGCATCGGCGCATCGGTCGCCATCAACGGCACCTGTATGACCGTTACCCGCCAGGACGGCGACCTGCTGTACTTTGATGCCATGCAGGAAACCCTGCGCCTGACCACCCTGGGGGACCTCCGGGAAGGTGACGTGGTGAATTTTGAGCGGGCCGCCCGGATCGGCGACGAAATCGGTGGACACCTGCTGAGCGGGCACATTCATACCACCGCCACGCTGGCCAGGATCGTCCGCTCAGAAAATAACGTAACGCTCTGGTTTGAGCTGCCCGAACAATGGCTGAAGTACGTGTTTCCGAAAGGCTTTATCGCCATCAACGGCGCCAGCCTCACCATCGGCGAGGTAACCGGCCAGCGCTTTAACGTTCACCTGATACCGGAGACCCTGCGGGCCACCACCTTTGGTCAGGCCCAGGAGGGCGAGCAGGTAAACATCGAAATCGACAGCCAGACCCAGACCATTGTCGACACCCTGGCCCGGCTGGGTTACCGACAACCCGCCACCGACGCTTAACGCCGGATGGCCCGGTAAACGGTAAACCGCCGGTCCTGGGCCAGTTTTTCGACGGGGCCGATAAAGCGCTGGATCAGGGATTCGTAAGGCAGAAAACTGTTCGCCACCAGCCGCAGCTCTCCTTTGGGCGCAAGGTGGCCCGCAACCTCCCGCAGGAACTGTTCCGTCATTGAGGTATCGGTTCTGACCCCACTGTGGAACGGTGGGTTGGTGACCACGGCCGGCCAGCGGCCCTCAATGCCCGCCAGGCCGTCTGAAGCATGGATCTGGCCTTCAGCCCCGCACCGGGCGTAGGTCTGCCGGGCACAGGCGACGGCCTGAGCCTGCACGTCCACCCCATCGACGGTGCCCTGGTCAAGGCCCCGGGAACGCCGGAAGAGCTGCAACCAGCTGCCGATCACCCCCGCTCCGCAGGCAAAATCCAGAACCCGTCCGGCCGCCAGCGGCGTTTGTACCAGAGTCCCCAGCAGCATTTCTGTACCGGCATCCAGCTCACCCTCGCTGAAGACGCCGGGCAGGCCGGCGATCTCCAGGTCGACACCCTGGCAGGTGATCCGGGTCCAGCGCTGCCAGTCAGACAGATCAAAACGTACCAGTGGCTGATGACAGGCCCCGCTCCACACCTGACAGTGCCGGGCACTGTCGACCTTGAAGGGCTTCTCTGCCACCGCCGCAAACTGTTTGGCCGCCCCGGCTATGCCTTCTCTTTTTTCGCCGATCAGGACCAGGGTGGCGCCTTCCCGCGCCAGGTAACGCGCCATGGCCAGACGCAGATCCAGCTCGGCCCGGGCTTTGGGCAGGAACACCACTACCGTGGCGAAGGTGTGTGCGCAGCGTTCATCGCATTCGTAACCAAACACCGCGTCAACCTGGCTATGGCCCGCCAGCTGCCGGTACACCCCCGCATGCTCGCTCATGGCCAGCCTGATTTCCGGGCACTGTACCAGCAGAGCGGGTTCAGACACGCCCAGCACGGCCACCGGGCCGGCCAGAAGGCCGGCATTACGAATCAGAACACTGTGAGTATTGGTTTGAAGCTGCGCCATAACGTCTTGCCCTTGCTGTTGATTCCCGCGCTGAATTGAACGGGAATCAACAGCCTAACGCAAGCTCCGGTTACTGCTGCTGGTGCATGGTGCTTTGCGCAAGATCCAGAAGCTCCCTCAGGGCGACCGAGAACATGGCATACTCCGGTTCCCGCACACTCCTGATCTCGGCCAGCATGGAGTTCCAGCGCGCGATCATGTGCTCGTTCTTCTGCTGCCAGCTTTCGATCGTCTCAGGGATGTTACTCTCCTCCCCGGCAAGCCGAAGCACCCCGGTGGTCAGGGACCGTTGCTGCCAGTCCAGATCCTCCCGGAAGCTCTCCCGGGCCAGCGCCTGCCAGTGGGAACTGGGCGTCAGCGCAGCAATGGCCTCAGCAAACCAGGTCAGGTCCAGGCGTTCCCCCAGATCGTAGTAGAGATTGGCCACGCTCTTGAGGGACATTCCGGTGGTCTCCCGGGACTCGATGATACTGAGTGTGGCATAGAGATAGTTGGTGCCGGACAGCACCGCGGCCAGATCTTCCGCGAGCCCGGCTTCCTCCAGGTAATGGCGACGCTGCTCCCAGTGCTGGCGTGCCTGATCGCCCAGGTAGTCCGACAGATTGGAGGTAATTGCCCACACGTCATCGGCAAAGCGCTCCATATGGCTCTGGATACTCAGCTCGGAGCGACGGTTGCGCAGCAGCCAGCGGACCGCCCGTCGCATCAGGCGCATCAGGCTTTGCATCAGCTCCAGTTGCAGCTGAGCCGGCACGTGATAATCCAGCGCTTCGATCCGGTCCCACCAGTTATCAATGCGGAACACATCCCGCACAATCAGCCAGGCCAGCGCAATGGATGGGGCATCGGCACCGGTGGACTGGCCCAGCCGCTCCACAAAGGTAATCCCCATGTGGTTGACCATATCGTTGGCAACCTGGGTGGCAATGATTTCCCGCCGCAACTGGTGCCCGTCCAGCTCCCTGGCAAAGTTGGTAACCATCGCCTTCGGGAACACCTTGTACATCTCACCAGTCAGCAGCGGGTCATCAGGCAGGCTGCTGTCCATCAGCGTTTGCTTGAGGTCGGCCTTGACGTAGGAAAGCAGGATCGCCAGCTCGGGGCGGGTGAGGCCTTTCTTGGCCAGCTTACGCTCCGCCAGCACCTCGTCATCCGGCAGGAATTCGAGGCTCCGGTTGAGCTTGTCTTCGCTTTCAAGCGTGTTCATCAGGCGACGGTATTCATCCAGCCGCGGAGCCGTGTCCATGCTGGCCAGGCTCATCGCCTGGGTTTGCCGGTAGTTGTTCTTCAACACCAGCCCGGCAACATCGTCGGTCATTTCCTCCAGCATCTGGTTACGCTGCTTGCTGGTCAGGTCGCCCTGGGCCACCACCCGGTTCAGCAGGATTTTCATGTTGACTTCGTGGTCGGAGCAGTCCACACCACCGGAGTTATCGATGAAGTCAGTGTTACCGCGACCTCCGTTCAGGGCATATTCAATCCGCGCAAGCTGGGTAAAGCCCAGGTTGCCGCCCTCGCCCACCACCTTGCAGCGCAGATCGGCGCCGTTCACCCGGACACCGTCGTTCGCTTTATCGCCGACATCGGCGTGGCTTTCCGAGGTACCCTTCACATAGGTTCCGATGCCACCTACCCACAGGAGGTCTGCCTCTGCTTTCAGGATGTGGCTGATCAGCGTGTTAGGGGGCAGCCGATCCGCACTGATGCCCAGCAACTCCTTCATTTCCGGGCTGATGGAAATGGACTTGGCAGTACGGCTGAACACCCCGCCACCCTCGGAGATCAGTTCCGGGTTGTAGTCCATCCAGGTGGAACGGGGCGTTTTGAACAGTCGCATACGCTCTTTATAGCTTGCGGCTGCATCCGGGTTGGGGTCGATAAAGATATGGATATGGTTGAACGCCGCCACCAGCCGTGTTTTTTCGGAGCTGAGCAGGCCGTTACCAAACACATCGCCACTCATGTCACCGATACCAATGGCGGTAAACTCATCCTCTGCCGGATTGATCCCCATTTCGCGGAAGTGACGCTCAACCGAGACCCAGGCACCACGGGCGGTAATACCCATCTTTTTATGGTCGTAGCCATTACTGCCGCCGGAGGCGAAGGCGTCGCCCATCCAGAAGCCGTATTCTTCCGCCAGGCCATTGGCAATGTCGGAGAAAGTGGCGGTACCTTTGTCGGCGGCCACCACCAGGTAATGGTCGTCGGTGTCCTGGCGTACCACCCGTTCCGGGTACCGGATACCGCCATCAACCAGGTTGTCGGTAATGTCGAGCAGCCCACGGATAAAGGTCTTGTAGGCCGCGATACCTTCAGCCTGGAAAGCTTCCCGATCGGAAGGGTCTGGCAACTGCTTGGCCACAAAGCCGCCTTTTGCACCCACCGGAACGATCACCGCGTTCTTCACCTGCTGCGCTTTCACCAGGCCCAGGATCTCGGTGCGATAGTCTTCATAGCGGTCAGACCAGCGCAGACCGCCCCGCGCCACCTTGCCACCGCGCAGATGCACACCTTCTACCCGGGCCGAATACACGAAAATCTCGAACATGGGCAACGGTAACGGCATGTCCGGGATTGAGGTCGGGTCCAGCTTGATGCTGATATACGGCTTGGGTTCGCCGTTGCGGCCGGTCTGGAAGTAATTGGTGCGCAGCGTCGCTTGCATCAGCTCCAGGTACAGGCGCAACACCTTGTCTTCGCTAAGGTTATCCACCTCTTCAAGACCGCTGAGGAACTCGCTCTCGAGCTTTTTCTGGGTCGCTTCGCTCTTGCCCTTATTCTTGCTTCGATCCGGATTGAAGCGGATGTCGAAAAACTCCAGCAGAATACGGGTCAGGCCAACGTGGTTGACCAGCGTGTTAGCAATGAACGTCTGAGAGTTGGGCACCCGGATCTGCTGCATGTAGCGGGAATAGGTACGCAGCAATGCGATTTCCCGCCAATCCATATAGGAAGTGAGCATCAGGCGGTTGAACGGATCGTTCTCTGCCTCGCCGTTCCAGACACGCCGGAACAGCTCTTCAAAAATCGGACGCATCCGGTGGATATCCACCGCGCCGGTGGGCGCATGGAGCGTAAAATCGCTGATCCACATGATCTTGCCGTTCAGATCGGTCACCTCATAGGGGTGCTCACCGATCACGCGAAACCCGAGATTATCAAAAACCGGCATCACATCCGACAGGGGTACCGTTTCGTCCGGGCAGAACAGCTTGACGTGCAGCGTGCTCTCATCCTCGTTCAGCGAACGGTAGAAGCTCATGGTCATTTCGCCAGAGCTGGTTGCATCGGCGATATGTTCCAGATCGATGGCCGCCCGCTGAGGCGAAAAGCTGTCGGAGTAGCTGGCCGGAAAACCCGCGGCCCAGATCCGGTAAAGCTCATTGCCACGCTCTTCGCCGTAGGCTTCGATCAGGGCGTCTGACAGACCGCCGCGCCACGACTGGGCGAGCTCAACCACCCGCTCCCGCACCTGGGCCAGCGGCAGTGTACGGTTTTCCACCTGAGGCACCCGGATCGTAAACTGGACCCGTGCCAGCGGTGATTCAGAGAAATGGGTAACAAACTCGATATCTTCGGCACCCAGGCATTCAAGCAACACCTGCTCCACCTTCAGCCGCAACTCGGTGTTATAGATATCGCGGGGAAAGAACGCCAGGCAGGTCACAAACTGGCCGTAGACATCTTCGCGCATAAACAGCTCAACGCGGCGGCGCTCCTGCACATACAGAATGCGCTTGGCCACGGTCAGCAGTTCATCCACCTTGATCTGAAACAGCTCGTCGCGGGGGTAAAGTGCCAGAATCTGTTCCAGCTCCTTACCCGCATAATCGTTGCGGATAAAGCCGGAGCCATCCATAACGGCTTCAAACTTGCGACGCAGCAGTGGAATGGCATCGGGACGGGCATTGTAGGCGCGGGTGGTGTACAACCCCAGGAAACGCCGCTCACCAACCACCTCGCCATTATCGTCAAACTTCTTGACCGCGATGTAATCCGGATAAGCCGGCCGGTGCACCCGGGAGCGCTGGGCTGACTTGGCAAAAATAAACATGTCGTCCGCCCGGGTCATTTCGTCCCGTGTGCGCTGGGGCAGCTCATCCAGAAGCACCTTGTCATGGCGTTCGTTGTTCACCCGCAGGATACCCAGCTCGGAATTATCCACGCGCTGGACCACCAGACCCTTTCTGGTCTGGGTGAAGTTGTACTCGTCATAACCGAGGAACGTAAAGTGGTCTTCCGCCAGCCATTTCAGGAACGCACGGGCTTCCTCTTTATCGTCGTCAGGAACCCGGGCCGATGTTGTGTCCAGCTCGCTCAGGATTTCCCTGACCTTGTCTTTGACCAGCGGAAAGTCCTCAACCGCCACCCGCACTTCGTGCAGTACGCTCTGCAGAATCTCTGCCAGTTTGCGCAAATCTTCCGGCGCGCTGTGCCGGTCGATTTCGAGCACAATCAGAGCTTCATCGGAGCCGGTAGACGACGGCTTGGCCGGGTGCAGCTTTTGCAGTGTGCCCGCCTCATCCCGCTCCACCGACAGAATCGAGTGCTGGATAGAGTGAGTGCCGATTTCCCGGCTGTTGATGGCAATCCTCAGAGAGTCGATCAGAAAAGGAATGTTCGGATGAAGTATGAATACCACGGTATGGGTGGATTGCCAGCCGTCGCTTTCAAGGTCCGGGTTGAACACAGACACCGGGGTCTGCTCCGGCGCCCGCTTCTGCAGGAAGTGCCAGGCTGCCAGTACTGCGCCGCACGTATCCTGGAAGCGCCGGCTGACAAGCTCCTCCAACGGAATATGTGCATAATGCTGCTTGGCAAAGTCCAGTACTTTCTGGCTTTCAGGCGTCGGAAGCTTGTCTGAGAACGCTTGTGCCAAGTGCTCAAAAAACTGATCTTTGCTGGCGACTGTCAGCGCATTCATATCCAACCTCAAGGTATTGTGTGAAAGAAACGTAATCCCGGTATGGTCACATAAGCATAGTCAAGCTCTTGATTTTTGCTGTCGTGACCTCAAAACTGCGGCAACTACCTAGGGGCATGAAACACCCCGCCGGTTGCTGTTAAAAACCAAGAGCAATGATCCACATGCCGTTACAACAAACGTTCGGTAATCTCCGGACACAGTTAGCCAAGCGTATCATTGGCCAGGGTAAATTGGTCGACCGTTTGCTGATTGCCCTGCTTGCCGATGGCCACCTGCTGGTCGAAGGTGCACCGGGCCTGGCCAAAACCACGGCGGTCAAGGCCCTGGCTGAACACCTCGAAGGCGATTTCCACCGCATCCAGTTTACCCCCGACCTGCTCCCATCGGATGTCACGGGAAGCGAGATCTACCGGGCTGAAACCGGCCTGTTCGAATTCCAGCGCGGGCCGATTTTCCACAACCTGGTCCTCGCCGACGAAATCAACCGGGCGCCGGCCAAGGTCCAGTCAGCCCTGCTCGAAGCCATGGGTGAACGCCAGATAAGCGTGGGTATGCGAACCTTCCCCCTGCCCAGGCTGTTCATGGTAATGGCCACCCAGAACCCGATCGAGCAGGAAGGCACCTACCCCCTGCCCGAAGCCCAGCTCGACCGCTTTCTGATGCACGTGATCATCGATTACCCCGGCGCCGACGCAGAGCGTGAAATTCTCCATCTGGCCCGGAGCGATTACCGCCAGGGAACACCGACGGCAAACATTCGCATTACAGAGCAACAGGTTATCGATGCCAGAGCCGCAATTTCCGACATATATATGGCCGAGGCCGTAGAACAATACCTTCTGGAATTGATTCTGGCTACCCGGGCTCCGGCCAGCATCGATCCGGAACTGGCGCGCTGGACCGCCTTTGGCGCCAGCCCCCGTGGCACCATTGCCCTGGACCGGTGCGCCCGGGCAATGGCCTGGCTCGACGGGCGCGACTACGTTACCCCCGACGACATCCGCACCATGGCCTTTGATGTGTTGCGCCACCGGATTCTCCTGACCTTTGAGGCAGAAGCCGAAGGCGTGACCGCCGATGCCGTACTGCAACGCCTGATTGACCGCGTTCCGGTCACTGCCTGAGAACCATGGCCGACCGCAACGCAGCAACGTCCATCGCCCTCCCGGAGCTGATCCGGCTGCAAGCCGACGCGCGGGCACTCAAGCTCCCCTCTGCCCATCGTGTGCGCGCCCGTCAGGCCGGGTTGCGCCAGTCACGCCAGCGGGGCCGGGGCATGACCTTCGCCGAGGTCCGGCAGTACCAGCCCGGGGACGATATCCGCAGCATCGACTGGCGGGTGACCGCCAGACGCCAGGCCCCGCATACCAAAGTGTTCGAGGAAGAGCGGGAACGGCCGGTGCTGCTGATCGCCGATCTGGGGCCAAGCCTGTTTTTTGCCAGTACCGGCGCCTACAAACAGGTGCGCTGTGCGCAACTTGCGGCGCTGTTGGCCTGGCTGGCGCTGTGGTCCGGAGACCAGGTGGGCGGGCTGGTGTTTAACCACGAGACGCTGGACGTTTTGCGCCCGGCGCGCCGGAAAAAATCCGTTCTGCGGTTACTGGATGCCCTGGCCAACCGCCAGTACCGGCACGACGGCCCGCCGGGGCCCGCCACACCCGGGCAGAGTCTGGACCGGGCGCTGGCTGAGGCCCGGCGGGTTGCCCATACCGGAAGCCGTATTTTCGTCCTCAGCGACTTCATGACCCTCAGCAGCCAGACCACCAGTTTGCTGGGTGCGCTGGGCCGTCATAACAGCGTCAGCGCGTTGCGCATCATCGATCCTCTGGAACAGCAACTGCCAGCCAGCGGACAGTTTGCGGTGGCAACGCCGGACGGCCCGGTCTGGTTTGACGCCTCAGATTCCGCATTTCAGCAGGCGTGGAAAGACAGGCTGGCGCAGCACGAACACCAGTTGGCCAGCTGTTTCCGGACCTCCGGGGTGCTTGCGGCCACCGTCGCCACCAGCGAAGATCCGGCCACCGCCTTGCGCCATCTGCTTGGTCCGGGGGGACGAGTGCTGTGAACCCGGCAGACCCGCTCTCTCAGCTTCGTGATATCCATCTGCCGGCCACCGGGGGCTGGTGGCCTCCCGCGCCCGGCTGGTGGGTACTGCTGGTGTTGTTACTGATTCTGCTGGCGCTGGCCATCGGGTACCTGCGTCACCACCGCCGCCACAACCTCTGGAAGCGCCAGGCCCGTGCCGAACTGGCGGCCCTGGCCGCTCAGCCCAGACAGTCCCCGGAGTGGTTTGGCGCGCTGAACCAGCTACTCAAACGGGTCGCACGGCAGGTGCAACCGGAACACCGCCCGGAAACCCTGACCGGCCGGCGCTGGGCGGATTACCTGCTGGCCTCCGCGCCGTCAGAACGCACCGGCTGGCGGGACACCGTCGAAGCAATGGTTGCTGCTCCGCTACAGCCCCAGACAACCGCAGAGCCCGGCCCGGCCCTGGAGTTTGCCCGACAATGGCTGGAGGCCCGGTTATGATGTCGCTGGCTTACCCCTGGCTGCTGCTGTTGGCGCTGCTGCCCTGGCTGTTCGCGGTGCGCAGGGCCGGGCGCACCCGCACACCGGTGGCGGCACCGGTGATCCCCGTCGGGCACTGGCTGGCCGGCATGCCCGGGGTCAGCACCCGGGGCCGTACCACGCCCCGGTGGCGTAAACTCCTGTTACTGGCCGCCTGGTTATGCCTGGTGGTGGCACTTGCCCGCCCCCAGCATGTCGGTGAGCAGGTCCGGATGCCGGTCACCGGCCGCGACCTGATGCTGCTGGTGGATATTTCCCCGAGTATGGCCGAGCGTGACATGGTGTATCAGCATCAGGCCCTCAACCGCCTGCAGGCGGTAAAACGGGTACTCAACGACTTTATCGATCAGCGCGAAGGCGATCGTCTTGGCCTGATCCTGTTCGGCACGCATCCCTATGTACAGGCACCCCTGACCTTCGACCGGGAAACTGTCCGCACGCTGTTACTGGAAGCCGGCGTCGGCATGGCAGGGCGCGCCACCGCCATTGGCGACGCCGTTGGTCTCGCCATCAAGCGGCTGCGCGACCGCCCCCAGCAACAACGTGTGGCGATCCTGCTGACGGATGGCGCCAACACTGCAGGCGAAGTCAGCCCGGACAAAGCGATCGAGATCGCTGAGGCCGCGGGCGTGCGGCTTTACACCATCGGTATCGGTGCCGAATCGATGGTCCAGCGCGGCCTGCTGGGCTCCCGTCGGGTAAACCCGTCCCGGGACCTGGACGAAGACCTGCTTACCCGGATGGCCGAGCAGACCGGCGGCCGTTATTTCCGTGCTCGCAGCCTGCCGGAGCTGGAGCTGATCTACGACAGCATCGATCAGCTGGAACCCATCGAACAGGAAGGCCAGTATTACCGGCCCGTCAGCGAACTCTACGTATGGCCCGCAGGCCTGGGCGTGGCCCTCTGGCTGCTGCTGACCGCCACCCGGCTTACCGGCCGCCAGCGCCTTAACACCCTGCAACAGGAGGCGTCCCATGGCTGACTTCCACCTGGTGAGGCCACTCTGGCTGTTGCTTCTGCTGGCACTGCCGGCACTCTACCTGATCCGCCATCAGCTGCAGGCCAGCGACGCCGGATGGGGCCGCTATATACCCGAGCCCCTGCTACGCCCCCTGATCCGAAAACCCGGGCAGCCAGCGGCCGGAGGCGCAACATCATCCCCCATGCTGCCACTGTACATTGCCATCGTGATCATCGCCGTCGCGCTGGCCGGGCCAAGCTGGCGCCAGGCGCCGACCGCCGTCAAACAACCCGGGGACAGCCTGGTGATCGTACTGGATCTGTCCCTCTCCATGCTGGCGACGGATAGCGAGCCGGATCGGCTGACCTTAGCCAAACGCAAGATAAGAGACATACTCAGGGTACGCAACGGCGGCCTCACCGGCCTGGTGGTCTACGCCCGGGACGCCCATGCCGTTACTCCGCTGACGGAAGACACCCGCACCATCGAAGCGCTGATCGGGGTACTCACCCCGGAGATCATGCCAGCCCAGGGCAACCGGGCCGATCTTGCCATTGCAAAAGCCGTTGACCTGCTGGACCAGGGCGCACCTGGCCGGGGCAGAGTCCTGTTGATCGCCGATGGCGTGGCCAGCCAGTACCAGAGCCGGATCCGGGACCGCCTGGCAAACACCGGGTACACCCTGAGTACCCTGGTGGTGGGCAGTACCGAGGGGGGCCCTATCCCGCTCGCCAAACGAGGCTTCCTGCGCAGCAATGGCGACATCGTGGTCGCCCGGGCCGATCCCGCAGGAATGAGAAATCTGGCCCGGAACAACGGTGGAACAAGTGAGATGCTCTCCCTCGGTGATGCCGACATCACAGCGCTGCAGCTGGAGCCGGGGGCTCTGGACGACCGGGGCGAGACCGGTGACGATCGTACCGTTAACCGCTGGCAGGACGACGGCTACTGGCTGCTCTGGCTGGCGTTGCCGCTGCTGCTGATCGGCTGGCGCCGGGGTGCCCTGGCAATACTGACCCTGAGCCTGATCCCGCTTTCGCTGGCGCCCCGCCCCGCCCTGGCTGTGGATTGGGGAGGACTGTGGCAGCGCGAAGACCAGCGCGGGCGCGAACTGATCGATGAAGACCCGTCCCTGGCCGCGAAACTGCTGGAGAAGCCCGACTGGCGCGGAGCCGCGCTCTACCGCAGCGGTCAGTATGATGAGGCCGTCCGGGATTACACCCGCGTGCCGGGTGCCACCGGCCACTATAACCGGGGCAATGCCCTGGCCCGCTCCGGACAACTGGAGCAGGCCGTGGCCGCCTACGATCAGGCCCTGGCGCTGGACCCCGGCCTTGAAGACGCCCGGTTCAACCGTGAACTCGTACAACAGATGCTGGACCAGCAACAGGCACAGGAACAACAGCAGCAGGAGCCACAGGACCAGGGGCAGCAGGAGGGTTCACAGCCAGACAATGCCGAGGGAGAGCCATCACCGGATCGGGCCGAGGATGCGGAAACCGGTCAGCCGGAGGAGGGATCAGGACAAGGTCAGGACGACCCGGACTCGGGGCAGCCTCAGGGCTCACCCTCACCCGGTGAGGATGAAGACGACCACTCCGGCCAGCCCGACGCCCCGGACCAGCAGGAACAGGGCACGGGCCAGGAGCCATCCGGCGAGGACCAGACCGCCGGCGGGAGTACCGCCGAAGCGCCTGCGCAGATCAGCGAGCAGCCGCTGGACCAGGGCCAGGAGCAATGGTTGCGACGAATTCCCGACAACCCGGGCGGCTTGCTGCAACGCAAGTTCATGCAGCAGTACCAACAACGTCAGACTCCACCTGAAGAGGGCGATCTGCCATGGTAAAACCTACTCTTTTCCCACTCGCTCTGTTGTTGGTATTCACTGCCCTGATTCTGCCAGCCCAGGCCAGCAGCCTGGTGGCTGAGCCGGACCGCACACAGATCTACGAGGGCGAGGTACTGACGCTCACCGTACAGGGTTCCCTTGAGATCGACCTGAATCTGAGCAATCTGTTCGACCTGGACCTCACCCGCCTGCCGGCACCGGACATTGAGCAAGTCGAACCGGCGTTCGAAATCCTGGACCGCAAACAGCGCTACAGCGTACAGACCATCAACGGCCGCATGAGCGGCCAGGTTACCTGGACCTACCAGCT
This sequence comes from Marinobacter sp., assembly GCA_035306945.1. Classification (GTDB taxonomy): domain Bacteria; phylum Pseudomonadota; class Gammaproteobacteria; order Pseudomonadales; family Oleiphilaceae; genus Marinobacter. The sequence continues at coordinate 4,882 of DATGNB010000089.1, read as the reverse complement.
GGCCCCCACCACCACCGGTAGCCTGACCATCCCTGCGCTCACCTTTCAGGACGCGCAGTCAGAACCGATCCGAATCGACGTGGTGGCCGGAACGCCACCGGATCAGCCCGACGCCTCCCGAGACATCTTTATCGAGCTGTCCGCCGATAAAGCGGAAGTCTACGTGCAGGAACAGCTGGTACTGACGGTGCAACTGTTTATCTCCGGCAACCTGATTCGCGGTGAACTGTCCGAACCGGAGCATCCGGACGCGGTCATCGAACCACTGGGCAAACAGCAGGAATTTACCCGTTACCGGGACGGCGTGCGTTACCGGGTGGTTGAACGGCGCTATGCGATTTTTCCCCAGCAACCGGGACAGCTCAACCTGCCGCCACTCCGGTTTGAGGGTCAGACCCGCAGCCCCGGTGGCCAGCTTCGTTTTGTCCGGGACCATCAGCAACTCTACGAAGTCCCGGTGAAACCGGTACCGGATACCTGGCCGGCGAACACACCCTGGTTGCCAGCCAGCAGTCTGGCCCTGGCCGAAGATGGCCTGCCCCCGCCAGGTGAGCTGGCGCTGGGCAGCAACCTGAACCGCAAGGTGACGCTGCTGGCCGGAGGCCTGCCCGCCGAGGCCCTGCCACCGCTGCCCGGACAGGTACCCGCCGCGATCCGCAGTTACCCGGAGCAGGCGCTGCGTAATACCGAGACCACCGGTGAGGGACTCCAGGCTGCCTTGCAGCAGTCCTCTGCCCTGGTGCCGGTACAGGCCGGAGAAGCCGTGATCCCGGAAATCCGTATTCCCTGGTGGAACACCCGAACCGGCGAACCCGAAGAAGCCGTTCTGCCCGAGCGCCGGTACACCATCATTCCCCAGGCCGGAGCAGCGCCGGCGGCCCGCCCTGCCACCCCGCCACCGTCAGAGCCGGTAACCCGACCCGACGCCGGCACCGACGTTACCGTACCACGTCCGGAAACCACGCCGCTCTGGCTCTGGACAACGCTGACGTTTGCCCTGCTCTGGCTGATCACTCTGGCACTCTGGTGGCGCCATCACCGGGCCGCGGTTTCTGACCGGGCGGCTACCGAAACTGAAGACAGCAACGAAGCGGCGGCATTCAACCGGCTCAGGCAGGCGATTCAGCGCGCAGACGCAGATATCGCCGGTCACCTGGTACGCTGGGCGCGCTTACGGTTTCAGCAGGAGCGGTTCGACAGCGCCCAGGATGTGATCCGGTTCAGTTCGGACCCCGATCTGCAGGCCCGCTTCGGGAAGGTTCAGGCCCGGCTGTACGCACAGCAGCAACCGCCGGAGTCGGGGGAGGAACGCAAGCAGCTGATTGCGGCGCTGGAACAGCTGCGGCGGCACAAGACAGGACACAAAGACAGCCGCCACGGGCTGCCTTCGCTGCATCAGCTCAGTTAGTCAGTTCCGTGGCAATCACCAGTTGTACCGGCTCACCATCGGCCTCCGGCGGCAACACCGTGGCCTCTACCTGCCCCTGCCAGTCTCCCGCCTGGGGATTGATGCTGCCACTGCGGCTAAGGCGCGCCACAATCTGGACTTCGCCAACGGATGAAATCGTGGCTTCGGGTGTCATCGCGTAACGGTCATCCAGACGGATCTCCAGCGGCAGCGCAGCAGCGGTCATCCTCGCCACGGCGACCGGTGGCCCGCCGGCGGTATTCAGCGGCCGGGCAAAGACAAACAGCGTGGTATCACCGGGAACCTGGCCCCGGAAACCTTCGTCCAGGGAAATCCTCACATCCACGCCAGAAGACGGGGCCGGCGCCTCAGGCGCGGCTTTGGCGGGCGCGTCCTCGCCCAGCCGCTTATAGGCTTCATCAATCCCCCCCTGGATGGCGGAAATCTGCGGGTGGCCGGGGGTCACCTCAATAATCTGTTCCCAGTAACCGATGGCCTCACGGTAGTTCTGCTGGCTGAAGGCATTGATCCCCAGCAAACCCAGCGCGTTGATCTCATCGGGGTCCAGCGCCCGGGCCGAGTCAATCGCCTTCATCACCTCAGGTGTCAGTTCACCCTCGCTGGCAAAATACAGGGCCTGAGCCGACAGGCCCCAGGCGACCGAGCTGGCATCCGGGTTCTCCTTGGTGGCAGAAGCCAGACGCTGAAAGGCATAGGCGGCGTCTTCATAGCGCTCGACCTGCATATAGGTCTGGCCCAGCATGGCCCAGCCATCAATGTTGTCCGGGTCCTGCTCCAGGCGGTCACGCAGCTGATCCGCCAGGGTGATCATCTGGGCCGTCTGGCCGGTACTGCCCATTTCCTGCATGGTAATGAACTGCTCAACGCGTTCCATCGCGCCCCATTTCTGGTACCCGAAGTAAGCACCGGCGGGGATCAGAAGGATCGATGCCAGCGCAATCACCATGGCACTGCGCCGCCCGGCTGTCCGGGTGCGGGGCTGGCCTTCATCGCTGACATCATCAATCATCGCGCCCGCCAGCTCGTCTTTCAGCTGATGATAGCTCTGTTCGTCCAGAATCCCGGCCTGATGTTCGTCGTCCAGCTCCTTGAGCCGGGTCTTGTAGGCCAGCAGGTTCTGGTTTTGGAGATCGGCCTCCCGGCGTGCCTTGGGCCGGTAGAAGAATACGGGGTAAAGCACAAAAGCCAGGGCGATAAGTATGAGTACCGTCGCGGCAGTCCAGAATGTTTGGGTCATGGAGTCTTCGTCGCAGTTAGAAATGTATTACCGGGATCAGATCTCAGGAGGATCGATCCTTGTCGGCCAGCAGTTGTTCAACCCTGGCTTTCTCTTCGGGGCTCAGCACCGGTTCCTGTGTCTCTCTGCGGCCCGAGCGCATCACCACGCCGGCCACAATCAGGAAGCCGCCGATCACCGCAATGGCGGGGAAAGCCCAGAGCAGGATCGTGCGCCTGTCCACCGGCGGCTTGTACTGAACAAACTCGCCAAACCGCGCCACCAGGGCTCCGACAATTTCATCGTTGGAGGCACCGGCCTGCATCATCCGGTACACCTCATCCCGCATGTCTTTGGAGATCGGCGCATTGGAATCGGCTATGTTCTGATTCTGGCACTTCGGGCACCGCAACTCGGCGATCAGGTCCCGGTAGCGCTGCTCTTCCGCGCGGGTAGAGAAATCGTAGAACTCGGGAACCTCAGCCTGCACCGGAAGCGCCAGAAGCCAGATAACCAGCAATAACGGAGAAAAGCGCATCAACTGTTACCTTTTGCCTGATTAACGACGGGCAGCAGAATTTCCCGCCACACACGCTCATTCACGACACCCACATGGCGGTAGCGGACGATTCCTTCGGCATCAATTACATAGGTTTCCGGCGCACCATAAACACCGAGGTCAAAGCCCAGGGAGCCCCGGGGATCGTAGATCACGGTTTCGTACGGATCGCCCAGCTTGCGCAGAAAGCTGAACGCGGTTTCCCGCTGATCCTTGTAGTTGAGCCCCACGATGCGAACGCCTTCATACTGTGCCAGGTGCATCAGGTAACCATGCTCATCCCAGCAGGCCGGACACCATTCGCCCCACACGTTCAGCAGGGATACCTGGCCCTCGAACACGGAGTTGTCCAGCATCCGCTCGGGGGCATGGAGGTCCTGCAGCTCAAACCGGGGCACCGGCTTGCCAATCAGCGCCGACTCCAGTTTGGTGGGGTCCTTGCCAATGCCGGCAAACAGAAAGACACCGATGGCAACGGCAAAGACCAGGGGCAGAAACAGCAGCAGTCGTTTCATGCTCAGGCCTCCACAGGCTTGCCGGCAGGCGCACTGCCCGCCGCCACGGACCGGTCTTCGGCGCGGGCGCGGATCCGGTAACGCTTGTCAGCAATCGCCAGGAAGCCGCCGATTGCCATCACCAGCGAGCCCAGCCACAACCACCGCACCAGAGGCTTGTATTGCAGGCGGATTGCCCAGGCATCGCCGGAAATCTGTTCACCGATGGCGACAAATACATCCCGGAACAGACCGGCATCAATGTCGGCTTCGGTCATGACGCTCATGCCCACCGGGTAGTTACGTTTTTCCGGGTGCAGGTCGGCCACCAGCTTGCCGTCCAGGAACACGTTAAAACTGCCGTACTGAGCGGTAAAGTTGGGGCCGCGCCGTTCGCCGATCCCGACAAACACCACCTCGTAGTCCCCTACCATCGCCGAGTCCCCCGGCACCATGCGCACATCACGCTCGACCCCGTAATTGGAGACAACGGTAGCGCCAGCCATCACCATGGCTACCCCCAGATGGCCCAGCACCATGCCCCAGTAACTGCGGGACAGACGCTTAAGACCGTACCACCGGCCCTGGCGGGACGAGGACTTGTCCCAAAGATCCCAGAAGGTGGCCACGGCCACCCATACGGCGGCGAACACCCCCAGAAACGCCCAGGGTGCAAAACCGCCATAGCTGATCATGATCGCAGCACTGGCGACCAGGCTGACGGCCAGGGGCCACAGCAGTTTACGGGCCAGGAAGCCGACATCGGTCTTTTTCCAGCGTGAAAACACGCCGACGCCGAGCAACAGGCCAGCCGCAACCGCCAACGGGCTGAAGGTGGTGTTGAAAAAGGGTTCGCCGATGGACAGCTTGCCCGCATCCAGGTAGTCCAGAATGAGCGGGTAGAGCGTTCCGATGGCCACCAGCAAAGTGGCAGACACCAGCAGGACGTTGTTCAGGAGCAGGAAAATTTCCCGGGACATGGAACCATAGCGGGACCTCACGTGGACCACCGGCGCCCGGAAGGCATACAGCATCAGGCTGCCGATCACGGTGATACCCAGCAGCATCAGCAGAAAACTGCCCCGCTCCGGGTCCGACGCAAAAGCGTGCACCGAGGTCAGCACACCGGAGCGCACCAGGAAGGTGCCCAGCAGACTCAGTGCGAAACTGACAATCGCCAACAG
>DATGNB010000088.1:0-12920 GCA_035306945.1 Marinobacter sp. | reverse complement strand
ACGTAACTCATCAACAGCATCACCACAACGGTGACAGCCATCGTCCGCAGCAGCAAGGGCATCTGCGCGAGCAGGTCGCCAAACAGTACAAATACCAGTGTCACGGCTGGATACAGCGCCAGCCAGCTGACGAAGGTCATTTTCCACTTGGGTGGCGGTTGTACCGGGTTCTGGCCCGGCAGGGTAAACCAGGTAACGATGCCCGAGGTGACTTCCCGCTCGCTGGGGACCACCAGCAGACTTTCAATCTGCGTCAGCAGCTCCGCCCGCTCCTGTGACTCTTCCCATACGGTCAGCGAGTCCCGGTCCCGGAATTTGAAGGCGATGCGGTATTCGGGGTCGGCCGGTGAGGCAGGGCGAAACATGGTGGCGCCCAGATACCCGGGAAAGGTCGAGGCACGCTGGGTCATTTCGGAGCTGAGTGTCTCGAACTCAGATTCTTTACCCTTGATAACCCGACGGGAAACGACAACGGTCAACGCAGTGTCCAGTGATGTGTTCATGGTATGTCCTTTTTGCCAGGGTTCTTCCCCGCGTACATAAAAAGAGCCCGTGAAGGGGCTCAGGTGGGGTGGGAATATTCAGAGAGTTGTTTCCCACAAGCAATACCCGTGCCTTATGAAAACCGTCGCCTTAAGCCGGTACCAGCCACGGGATGAGGGGTTTCGGTATGGCAGGCGGAGGGAGCTCTGGCTGCCGGAGTTGATCATTTGATAAGGTGGCGCTGGTCCGGGTTGAGGAAATGATCAGTTTCGGGCCGGTTACGTCTCCGGCGTCAAACCGGCCTTCTTCAATCGATAAGCCAGCGCCGGGCGGGTAAGGCCCAGAATACGGGCGGCCTTTGAGACGTTCTGGCCTGCCTGCTCCATGGCTTTCTGCATCAACAGTGTCTCCACCTGATCCAGGCTGACCTCATCCTGCAAAATCGCATTGGACCAATGGTCCGGCGCGTCCGGCTCACCGCCGATGATCACGTTGCCCGACGGGCTGACCAGATCAGCCCGAACGTCGTGCTCCGCGGGCTCCGGAATGGCGGTAAACAGGGATTCCTGGCTGATGGTCTCGTTATTGTCGGTCAGAATCACGCCCCGCTCGATTACGTTCTCCAGCTCCCGGATGTTGCCGGGCCAGCGATAGTTCACACAGACTTCCAGAGCTTTATCAGAAAGGCCCAGAGTACGTTTGCCGTATTCCGAGTGGAACTTCTTGAGGAAGTGCTCAACCAGTAACGGCAGGTCTTCGATCCGCTCCCGCAGCGGGGGAATACGGACAGGGAAGACATTCAGCCGGTAAAACAGGTCGGCGCGGAAGCGACCGTCTTCGACCGCCTGCATCAGGCTCTCGTTAGTGGCCGCGATAACACGCACATCGACTTTGCGGGTACGGTTATCGCCAACCCGCTCAAGCTCGCTTTCCTGCAACACCCGCAGGAGAGAGGCCTGGGCACGGGGTGTCAGCTCCACCACCTCGTCCAGGAAAATGGTGCCGGTGTGGGCACGCTCAAAGCGGCCTTCCCGGGACTGGTTGGCGCCGGTGTAGGCGCCTTTTTCGACCCCGAACAGCTCCGCCTCGATCAGGTCTGGCGGGATAGCGGCACAGTTGACCGCAACAAATGGCGATTCGGCCCGCTCACTGCGCAGATGCACACTGCGTGCAATCACTTCTTTTCCGACCCCGGTTTCGCCCAGCAGCAGCACCGAGACCTTGCCCCGGGCTGCCTTGTCGATCATCCGGCAGACCTTGTTGTAGGACGGAGACTGGCCGATGCCGTAATACTGCCCCTCCTGCTTCTCGAGGCTGGCCCGCAGGGAACTGATCTGGGCCTGGAGGCTGTAGACCTCTTCCATGATCGGGTCTTCCCGGAAGTATTCGGAGAACTCTTTGGCATCCTCCCACTCTTCTGCGGGCCGGCCCTCAATGATGCACTTCTCGTCGCCGCAACCCCGGCAGCTGGTTTCGCGGAAAATAATCTCCCGCCCCATGAACGCGGAGGTAAAGGCGCAGGCATAGCCCACCAGCGACCAGCAGGCAGGTGCGGTCATCGGGCCAAGCTCGGTCTGGCAGATCTCGACTTCGAAGGAATCGATCCACTCCAGGCGGCCGAAAAACTCCCCGGTCTCCTGATCCAGTTCGATCTCGATCGGGACCACCTTGACCATGCCTTTGAGTGAGTGCAACTGAGGCCCGGCGAGGAAGATATCCATGTCGCGGGCCTCGGGGCGGAGCTTTCGGGCCAGCTCGGCGTCCTTGATGCCTGACTGGTAACCCAGACGCATGAAAAACCCCTTGGCTCTCTCAATGCCCAGGCTGTTCACGACCTCGCGCCGGAACGCCGCCATGGCACTCAGGTGCATCAACAGCATTCGTTGCTCGCCGAACCAGATCTTTCCTTCTGTGCTCTGAAACTGGATCTGGTCGGTCAGGTCTTTGTAGGTGATGGTGTTCAGCTGAGGTTTATAGCTGACGCGCATAAACGCCCCTCGTTTTTTATTTTCCATGGGGATAACTACCGGCCGTTCTTCAGGACAGGGTGATTCAGGCACCTATCTAGGCCACGTCACCGGGCAAAAATCAACCAAATCGTTAAGGCCATACGACTCATTGACTACGCGGGCCGGGTGTTTATTTGATGACGGCGCCCGGGAAGTTGATCTTTTGATAAAAATCATGCCTGGAGGTTCCATGGTGATCCGGTCTTTCTGGCTGACACGTTTCATGATCAATAATTTAAATTCTCTTTATAATCAAGTGGTTATTGTTTTCATGTACGGGTAAACCACGATCTGGCACAGCCGTTGCTCTAACCGTTTACGACAAAAACAAATCCGACGGTGAACGCAATGAATACAGCGACTGACACCAGCCAACCCCAGAGTTTTGACGAAATGCCCCGGTATATCCGGGTACGCAGTGAGCCGGGCGACAAGTTTGTAGAGTTTGACTTCGCCATCGGTCATCCCGAGTTGTTTGTTGAACTGGTCCTGCCCAAGGACGCCTTCGAGATTTTCTGCAAGCACAACAAAGTGGTCCACATGGACTCCGACATGATCCGCGAAATTGACGAGGATATGGTCAAGTGGCGGTTCGGCGAGCGGGGCCAGAGGTACTGATCCGAGCAAGACAAACCACCAATCTGATACACAAAAATAAAACGGAAAGGTTGATATGAGCATCGAAATCAAAACCACGTCGGTGGAACCCATCCGCCACACATACAGCCACACGGCCCGTCGCTTTGGCGACAAGCCTGCTACGCGTTACCAGGAAGCCAGTTACGATCTGGAGGCCAAAACCAACTTCCACTACCGTCCGCAATGGGATGCCGACTACGAGCTGAACGATGAGCGCCGCACCGCCATCCGGATGGCTGACTGGTACGCGGTATCCGATCCCCGCCAGTTTTATTACGGTGCCTACGTTGGCAACCGGGCCAAGATGCAGGAAGCCGCAGAAACCAGCTACAGCTTCTGCGACAAGCGTAACCTGCTCAGCCGCCTGCCTGAGGAAACCCAGAAGCTCCTGCTCCGGCTGATGGTACCGCTGCGCCATGTTGAGCTGGGTGCCAACATGAATAACAGCAAGATTGCGGGTGACGCCACCGCCACCACCGTAGCCCAGATGCATATCTATCAGGCCATGGACCGGCTCGGCATTGGCCAGTATCTGTCGCGTATCGCGCTGATGCTCGATGGCAGCACCGGGGCCGCTCTGGATGAGTCCAAGGGCTACTGGTTAGACGACGAAATGCTGCAGCCCCTGCGCAAGCTGGTGGAAGACTCCCTGGTGGTGAAAGACTGGTTTGAGCTGAGCCTCCTGCAGAACATCCTGATCGACGGAATCATGTTCCCGCTGGTGTACGACAAGATGGATGAGTGGCTCGAAAGCCAGCGCGCCGAAGATGTCTCCATGCTCACGGAATTCATGCGTGACTGGTACAAGGACACGTTGCGCTGGACCAACGCCATGCTGAAAGTGGTGGCGGGCGAAAGTGAGGCCAACCTGGCGCTCATGCAGCAGTGGGTGGACCAGTGGGAGCCGCAGGTTTACCAGGCGTTCCAACCGCTGGCGGAAGCCAGTGTGGGCATTGAGGCGCTGGATGAGGTGCGGGCCGGGCTGTCTGCCCGTCTGAAGAAAGTCGGTTTGCAGAGTAAGGGAGTATCCGCATGAGCCAGCTCGTTTTTATCTGTTTTCAGGACAACGATAACGCCCGCTACATGGTCGAGGCCATCGAAGAGGACAACCCGCAGGCAGAAGTTCAGCACCAGCCCGCGATGATCCGGGTTCAGGCCGAAAAGCGCCTGGTGATCAACCGGGACACGGTGGAAGAGAAGCTGGGGCGCGACTGGGATGTCCAGGAAATGCTGATCGACGTGATCAGTATCGGGGGCAACGTAGATGAAGATGATGACCACTTCATTCTTGAGTGGAAATAATCGGGAGAACGATCATGGCTGTTAAAAACAAGAAGCTGAATCTCAAAGACAAGTACCAGTACCTCACCCGGGACATGGCCTGGGAGCCGACCTACCAGAAAAAAGAAGACATCTATCCGGATGAGCGGTTTGAAGGGATCAAGATTACCGACTGGTCCCAGTGGGAAGACCCGTTCCGTCTGACCATGGACGCCTACTGGAAATATCAGGCCGAAAAAGAGAAAAAACTCTACGCCATCTTCGATGCGTTCGCCCAGAACAATGGCCACCAGAATATCTCGGATGCCCGTTACGTCAACGCCCTCAAGCTGTTCCTCAGTGGTGTGTCTCCGCTGGAGCACGCGGCCTTTCAGGGTTACGCCAAGGTTGGCCGCCAGTTCAGCGGTGCCGGTGCCCGGGTAGCGTGCCAGATGCAGTCGATCGACGAGCTGCGGCACTCCCAGACCCAGCAGCATGCGATGAGCCATTACAACAAGCATTTCAACGGTCTGCACGATGCCCCGCACATGCACGACCGGGTCTGGTTCCTCTCGGTTCCCAAATCGTTCTTTGACGACGCCCGCGCTGCTGGCCCGTTCGAGTTCCTGACCGCGATCTCGTTCTCGTTCGAGTATGTGCTCACCAACCTGCTGTTTGTACCGTTCATGTCCGGCGCTGCCTATAACGGGGACATGGCCACGGTAACCTTCGGTTTCTCGGCCCAGTCCGACGAAGCGCGGCACATGACCCTTGGGCTGGAAGTGATCAAGTTCATCCTGGAGCAGCACGAAGACAACGTGCCGATCATCCAGCGCTGGATCGACAAGTGGTTCTGGCGTGGCTTCCGTCTGCTCAGCCTGGTCAGCATGATGATGGACTACATGCTGCCCAATAAAGTGATGAGCTGGGCCGAAGCCTGGGAGCTCTACTACGAGCAGAGTGGCGGGGCGCTGTTCAAAGACCTTGAACGTTACGGCATCCGCCCGCCCAAGTATGAAGAAGTGGCCAACGATGCCAAGCATCACCTGAGCCACCAGCTGTGGACCACGTTTTACCAGTACAGCCAGGCCACCAACTTCCACACCTGGATTCCGGAGAAGGAAGAAATGGACTGGATGTCCGAGAAGTACCCGGAGACTTTCGACAAGTACTACCGTCCCCGCTATGAGCACCTGGCGAAGGAAGCGGCAGCGGGCCGTCGCTACTACAACAACACCCTGCCGCAACTGTGCCAGGTGTGCCAGGTACCGACGCTGTTCACCGAGATGGGTGAACCCACCAAACTGAGCCACCGTCAGCTGGTGCACGAAGGTGAACGTTACCACTTCTGCTCAGAAGCCTGCGCCGACATCTTCCGGTACGAGCCGGAAAAATACATCCAGGCCTGGCTGCCGGTGCACCAGATCTATCAGGGCAACTGCGAAGGCAGTGATGTGGCCGAGGTGGTGCAGAAGTACTACCACATCAATATCGGTGAGGATAACTTCGAGTACATCGGCTCTCCGGACCATCAGCACTGGCTGTCCATCAAAGGTGTGAAACCGGCGGACAAGGATCAGGACGCTGCCTGACACAGATCCGGGAAGTGGCCGGGGCCCGGGGCCCCGGACTACTCACCCACAAAAACAACAAGGTGATCATCATGACTGTTAACGCGTTATACGATTACAAATTCGAGCCCAAAGACAAGGTAGAGAACTTCAACGGCATGCAGTTGCTGTACGTCTACTGGCCCGACCACCTCAAGTTCTGTGCACCCTTTGCCTTACTGGTGGCGCCTGACATGACCTTCAGGGCACTGGTTGAGGACATCATCAAGCCGGCGACCGACGCCCACCCAGACGCCGCCAAAGCAGACTTTCTGGAGGCTGAATGGCAGCTTAACGGCGAGCCGTTCACTCCGGATGCCGACGCCGGCCTGATCGGCCAGGGCATTGACCACAAGAGCATGCTGACTGTCACCACCCCCGGGCTGACAGGCATCGAGAACGTCGGATACTGAGGGCAAAGTTATGAGCCACACCGTAACGATTGAGCCGATTGGCGAGCAGATAGAGGTAGAGGATGGCCAGACCATCCTCCAGGCTGCCTTGCGTCAGGGCGTGTGGTTGCCGTTTGCCTGCGGGCACGGCACCTGCGGCACCTGTAAGGTGCAGGTAGTGGAAGGAGACGTTGATGTCGGCGAGGCTTCGTCCTTTGCCCTGATGGATGTCGAGCGTGATGAAGGCAAAGTGCTTGCCTGCTGCGCGTTGCTTGAGAGCGATGCCACCATCGAGGCCGACGTAGATGTGGACCCGGACTTTGAAGGCTGTCCGGTGGAGGACTACACCGCCACCGTCACGGATGTGGTTGAACTCTCGCCGACCATCAAGGGAGTCCACCTGAAACTGGACCGCCCCATGGCATTCCAGGCTGGCCAGTACATTAACATCGAACTCCCCGGTATTGAGGGCGCGCGGGCGTTCTCGCTGGCCAACACCCCCGGCAAACCGGATGAGGTTGAGCTGCATGTCCGGAAAGTGGAGGGTGGTGCTGCCACGACCTACATCCATGATCAGTTGAAAGCCGGCGCCCAGCTGAACCTTTCCGGCCCCTACGGTCAGTTTTTTGTGCGCCGTTCCCAGCCGGGTGACCTGATCTTTATGGCCGGGGGCTCCGGTCTGTCGAGCCCCCAGTCCATGATTCTGGACCTGTTGGAGCAGAATGACGACCGCAGGATCGTACTTTTCCAGGGTGCCCGTAACCGGGCCGAGCTCTACAACCGTGAGCTGTTTGAGGCACTGGATCGGGACTATGAGAATTTCACCTACGTTCCTGCCCTGAGCCAGGCCGATGACGATACGGATTGGGCAGGGTACCGGGGCTATGTGCATGAAGCCGCCAAAGAGCACTTTGACGGCCGGTTCGCCGGCAACAAAGCCTATCTGTGTGGCCCGCCGCCGATGATTGATGCCGCGATTACAGCCCTGATGCAGGGCCGGCTGTTCGAGCGCGATATCTTTATGGAAAAGTTCCTGACCGCGGCCGATGGCGCAGAAGGTACTCAGCGCTCGGCATTATTCAGAAAAATCTGATCCGGAGGGTGGAGCATGGGTGCATACCAGGTTTTTAACCGCACCACGGGCGAGCGTTTCAGCTGCGATGAGGGGCAGAGCGTCCTCAAGGCGATGGAAGTCAAAGGGCGCAAATGTGTGCCGGTAGGCTGCCGGGGTGGTGGTTGTGGCTTCTGCATGATCAAGGTGGTAAGCGGCAGTTTTGAATGCGGAAAGATGAGCAAGCGTCATTGCCCGCCAGAAGCGGTGGAGAATGGTGAAGTGCTGGCATGCCGCGTGTATCCGACCAGGGATCTGGTTATTGAGTGCCCGTCGGTAGCGGAATCCACGACCGCGTAACCAGACCGCGGCGTAAACAAGAACAAAGCAAGAGAGGCAATAGTCATGATTAAAGGTGTAATGCGCCCAGGCCACGTACAAATCCGGGTTCTGGACATAGACGAAGCAGTTAAACACTACGTAGAGTTGGTCGGGCTGATCGAAACAGACCGCGACGAGCAGGGCCGGGTTTACCTGAAAGCCTGGACCGAAGTGGACAAATTCTCCGTTGTCCTGCGGGAGGCCGATGAGCCGGGTTGTGACTTCATGGGCTTCAAGGTGCTGAACGAAGACGTTCTGAACCAGCTGGAAAAAGACCTGATCGAGTTTGGCCTGGACGTAGAGCACGTCCCGGCGGAAGAGCTCAAAGACTGCGGCCGCCGTATCCGCTTTACCGTGGCCTCCGGCCATGCCTTTGAGCTGTATGCCGACAAGAAGTACACCGGCAAGTGGGGCGTGAGCGATGTTAATCCGGAAGCCTGGCCCCGCGGCCTGAAAGGCATGAAAACGGTACGCTTTGACCACTGCCTGTTCTATGGCCCCAACCTGGCGGAAGTTTATGACGTCTTCGTGAATGTGCTGGGATTCACCCTGGCAGAGCAGGTGGTCGACCCGGAGGGCACCCGGATTGCCCAGTTCCTGACCGCGTCCATGAAAGAACACGATCTCGCGTTTATCCACAGCGACAAACCGGGACAGTTCCACCACGCCTCATTTTTCCTGGAAACCTGGGAAGACGTGCTGCGCGCAGCAGACCTGATTTCGATGACCGATACCTCGCTCGATATCGGCCCCACCCGCCACGGCCTGACCCACGGCAAGACCATTTACTTCTTTGATCCTTCAGGCAACCGCTGTGAGGTTTTCTGTGGCGGTGACTACACCTACCCGGATCACAAGCCCATCACCTGGAAAGCAGAAGACCTGGGCAAGGCGATTTTCTATCACGACCGCGTACTGAACGAGCGCTTCCTGACGGTGTTGACCTGACGCCGGAATTGTCCCCGGACTGAGTCCGGGGACAAATGCTCCGTTCCACGATTTGCTGAAAATGAAAGAGGTCCTCATGAACGCTCCTGTAGACAGTCCTGAACTCGGCCGTGAAATCCTTGCGGCCGGCTACCGCACCAATGTCCATGATCGGGGTGAGGGCTTCCCCCTGATGATGATCCATGGTTCTGGCCCCGGGGTAACCGCCTGGGCCAACTGGCGTCTGGTCATCCCGGAGCTGGCCAAAAAGCGCCGTGTAGTGGCACCGGATATGCTCGGTTTCGGGTACAGCGAGCGGCCGGCAGACCAGATCTATAACCGTGAACGCTGGGTCGCCCACACGATTGGTGTGATGGATGAGCTCGGCCTGGAACAGGTGGACCTGGTGGGCAACTCCTTTGGCGGGGGCCTGGCTCTGGCGCTGGCCATTGAGTATCCCCAGCGGGTACGCCGGCTGGTGCTGATGGGCTCGGTCGGGGTCAGCTTCCCGATCACCAAAGGTCTGGATGAAGTCTGGGGCTATCAGCCGTCGTTAGAGGCCATGCGTCGTCTGATGGATGTTTTTGCCTACGACAAGAGCCTGCTGACCGATGAACTGGCAGAAATGCGCTATCAGGCCAGCATCCGCCCGGGCTTCCATGAGTCGTTTGCCGCCATGTTCCCGGCACCGCGGCAGCGTTGGGTAGACAGCCTGGCCAGCTCCGACGAGGCCATCCGGGCACTGCCTCACGAGACCCTGATTCTGCATGGCCGTGAAGATGAGGTGATTCCGTTAGCGACGTCACTCAGGCTGGCGGAACTGATCGACCGGGCTCAACTGCACGTGTTCGGCCGCTGTGGCCACTGGACACAGATTGAACATGCCAGTCGCTTTGCAAAGCTGGTCAGTGACTTCCTGGACGAGGCGGAGTGACCGGAGGCTCCAGTTCTGAAGACTTGCGGATCACGAAGTCGACAAACGACCGGATCTTGTTGGGCAGCTGGTCCCGGTTTGGGTACAGCATGTGGATGGTCCGTTTTTCGGACACCCAGTCGTCCAGAAGGCTGACCATGGCACCTGACTCCAGGTCAGCCTGAACGATGTAACGGGGCAGCCAGCTGGCGCCCAGATGACGTCGGACTGCATCGGTCGCCAGCTGAATTTCGTCGGTTCGCAGTTTGGGTTTGGGTGCGTAGGTTACCGAGTGGCCGTCCTGATCGTGGAAACGCCAGTATGGCTGACGCTTCAGGGAAACCAGGGGCAGATCATCCAGCTGTGACGGATCGGCTGGCTGCGGATAACGCGAGAGCAGGTCCGGCGTGGCGACCAGCACGAGTTCAGTGGCGTGAAGGTCCCGGATGACCCAGTCGCTGACGGTCACACCGCCAAGCCGGAAAGCAACGTCGATACCGTTGGCCACCAGATCAATGGGTTCATTGGTAAACAACAGGTCAACACTGACCAATGGGTTTTCTTCCATGAACTGAAAAACCCATTCTTTGACAAAAAAATGCCCGGCTGCAATCGGAGCGGTTATCCGGATGTCACCGGAAATGCCCGCCAGGTCAGATTTGACGTTTTCGGCGGACAACTCCAGGTCGTTAAAAATGCCCGCCAGGCTTTTATAGAATCGCTGGCCGGATTCGGTCAGGCCAAATTTCTTGGCGCTTCGGTGGACCAGCTTATAGCCGAGGTCCTGCTCAAGAGCCTGGAGTCTGCGGGAAAGCGTAGAGGTGGGGATTTTCAGAAAATCGGCGGCCGCAACAATGCTGCCTTTTTCGGCCACTTTGATGAAGTAGAACAGATCCTGATAGTTCATGGGGTGATTTTCCCGGCCGATTACAAACATAATCAATAGGTTATTGGTGGATAACTTTAGCACAAAGGTGCCAGGGGCGCCTGCTCAAGCTTCCATTTTCGGGAATTCCAGCGCCCGTCTTGGTGGCTCTTATCCTAAGGGGTAGTCCCTATAATCGAGAGCAGGTTCCACTAAACCGAACAAAAAAAACACGCAAGAGGTACTTGTCATGATTAAAGGTGTAATGCGCCCAGGCCACGTACAGATCCGCGTTCTGGATATGAAAGAGGCCCTTCAACACTACGTCGACCTGCTCGGGCTGATCGAAACAGACCGCGACGAGCAGGGCCGGGTTTACCTGAAAGCCTGGACCGAGGTGGACAAATTCTCCGTTGTGCTGCGCGAAGCCGACGAAGCCGGCTGTGATTTCATGGGCTTCAAGGTGCTGAACGAAGACGCTCTGAACCAGCTGGAAAAAGACCTGATCGAGTTTGGCCTGGACGTAGAGCATGTCCCGGCGGAAGAGCTCAAAGACTGCGGCCGCCGTATCCGCTTTACCGTAGCCTCCGGCCATGCCTTTGAGCTGTATGCCGACAAGAAGTACACCGGCAAGTGGGGCGTGAGCGATGTTAACCCCGAAGCCTGGCCCCGCGGCCTGAAAGGCATGAAAGCGGTGCGCTTTGACCACTGCCTGTTCTACGGCCCCAACCTGGCTGAAGTTTATGACGTCTTTGTGAATGTGCTGGGCTTCACCCTGGCAGAGCAGGTGGTCGACCCAGAAGGCACCCGGATTGCCCAGTTCCTGACGGCGTCGATGAAACAGCACGATGTCGCGTTTATTCACAGCGACCAACCGGGGCAGTTCCACCACGCCTCATTTTTCCTGGAAACCTGGGAAGACGTACTGCGTGCAGCAGACCTGATTTCGATGACCGATACCTCACTCGATATCGGCCCCACCCGCCACGGCCTGACCCACGGCAAGACCATTTACTTCTTTGATCCCTCGGGCAACCGCTGTGAGGTTTTCTGTGGCGGCGATTACACCTACCCGGATCACAAGCCGATCACCTGGAAAGCCGAAGACCTGGGCAAGGCGATCTTCTATCACGATCGCGTGCTGAACGAGCGCTTCCTGACCGTGCTGACGTAACCCGTTAGCAAGAAGCGGCGGCTGATCAGCCATTAAAGAGATCAAACTGTAGCGCACCAGGGGGAACCAGATGGAGCAGCAGAAAATCCAGCAGTTCGGGGACGAACTCTACGAAGCCATGATCCGGCGGCAAGCGGTTTCTCCGCTCACCAGTCGTGGCGAAGATATCAGCATTGACGATGCCTACCACATCTCACTGCGCATGCTCGAGCGCCGGCAACAAGCCGGAGCCCGGGTGATCGGCAAGAAAATCGGTGTTACCAGCCAGGCGGTGATGAACATGCTTGATGTGCATCAGCCCGATTTTGGCTACCTCACCGACGACATGGTGTTCAACAGCGGCGAAGCGGTACCCATCAGTGATCGTCTGATCGCGCCCCGTGCTGAGGGCGAAATCGCGTTCATCCTGAAAAAGGACCTGACTGGCCCGGGTGTGACCAATGCCGATGTGCTGGCGGCCACTGAATGTGTAATGCCGTGCTTCGAAATTGTCGACTCGCGCATCCAGGACTGGAAGATCGCGATTCAGGACACCATCGCGGACAACGCCTCCTGTGGTCTGTTTGTACTGGGTGATAACGCGGTGTCCCCGCGCAATATCGACCTGGTGACCTGCGGCATGGTGGTTGAAAAGAACGGCTCGATCATCAGCACCGGTGCCGGCGCGGCAGCGCTGTCGTCTCCGGTTAACTGTGTCGCCTGGTTAGCCAATACCCTCGGCAAATTTGACATCGCCCTGAAAGCCGGTGAGGTCATCCTGTCCGGCTCGCTGGTTCCGCTGGAACCGGTACAGGCGGGTGATGTTATGCGCGTAGATATCGGTGGAATCGGCAGCGCCTCAGTGCGTTTTGTCTGATCAGAGCCGAACAGGAGAATCCCATGAGTAAAAAACTGAAAGCCGCGATCATCGGCTCGGGCAACATCGGCACCGACCTGATGATCAAGATCCTGCGCCACGGCCAGAATCTTGAAATGAGCGTGATGGTGGGCATCGACCCCGCCTCCGACGGCCTGGCCCGCGCCAGCCGCATGGGCGTGGCCACCACCGCCGAAGGCGTGGATGGCCTGGTGAACCTGCCGGAATTTGCCGACATCGACGTCGTCTTTGACGCCACCTCCGCCGGCGCCCACACCTACAACGACACCCTGCTGCGCGAGCGCAAGCCCGGCATCAGGGTCATCGACCTGACCCCGGCCGCCATCGGCCCCTACTGCG
>DATGNB010000087.1:0-41725 GCA_035306945.1 Marinobacter sp. | reverse complement strand
CGATGAAAAAGCGGTGTTTGAGGCAGCGGTTTCACGCCTTGTGGCCGCCGCCAATCATTTCACCCGCGTGATCGAAAATGGCTCTCTCCAGCGTTATGCCATGCTTCTGGTGCTCAGTGCCATCGTTGTTGCCGCTGCACCCCTGATCCGGATGGGCTGGTTTATCGGGGAGAACGGGTTGACGCCCCTGGACTGGCCCAGCACCCTGATGGCGATGTCGTTGATTTTCTGCGCCCTTGCCACAGCCTATATGAACCGCTCGCGCTTCACCGCCCTGATGTTCCTGAGTGTGGTGGGTTTGCTGGTGGCCCTCGCGTTTGCTCGGTTCTCCGCCCCCGACCTGGCGATGACCCAGCTGTCGGTAGAAGTGGTCACGATTGTCCTGTTGATGCTGGCACTGTATTACATGCCATCCTGGACACCCCAGGAAAGTACCCAGGGCCGCCGTATCCGTGATGTGGCCCTGGCTCTGGCGGCTGGTGGCGGCATGACCCTGGTCACCCTGGCCATGCTGACCCAGCCCTTCAGCTCTATCAGCGAGTTCTTCCTGGCCAACAGTAAGTCCGGAGGCGGCGGTACCAACGTGGTCAACGTCATCCTGGTGGACTTCCGGGGTTTTGATACCCTGGGTGAAATTTCGGTGCTCGCCATTGCCGCTCTCGGCATCTACGCCATGCTCAAGGACACCCACCTGTCGGCCCCTTCCGGCGACGGACAGGGCACGCCGTGGACCCGGGATGCCTACCCGATCATGCTCAAGCAGCTCGCCCGGCCTATGTTGCCGCTGGCGCTGATGGTCTCGTTCTATATCTTCCTGCGCGGGCATAACCTGCCCGGCGGCGGCTTTATCGCCGGCCTGATCACCTCGGTTGCGCTGATCCTGCAATACATCGCCAGCGGCATGGTATGGACCCAGGAGCGCATCCGCATCAAGTACCACAACGTGATCGGGCTCGGGCTGATGTTTGCCGCGATTGCCGGGGCGGGCAGCTTTGCCTACGGGTATCCGTTCCTGACCTCCACCTTCGGCTACATCACCTGGCCGGTGGTGGGCAAATTCGAGGTGGCCTCCGCGCTGGTATTCGACCTCGGTGTGTATCTGGCCGTGATTGGTGCGACCCTGCTGGCCCTGGTCAGCATCGGCCGGCTCTCTCCTCACTCCGCGACCAGTAACTCCCGGGAGAAATCGTAATGGAGCTAGTTTTTGCATTAGTCATAGGCGCCCTGACGGCGTCTGGCGTATACCTTCTGCTGCGTGCCCGCACCTTCCCGGTGGTGATGGGCCTGACGCTGATTTCCTACGGCGTGAACCTGTTCCTGTTTGCCTCCGGCCGTCTGGCCACCGGCCAGCAGCCGGTGCTGGGTTCGGCAGCCACCCATAGCGACCCGCTGCCCCAGGCACTGGTTCTGACCGCTATCGTTATCGGCTTCGCCATGACGGCGTTCGTGGTTGCCCTGTCGCTTCGTAATCTCGCCGACAATCACGATGACCACGTAGACGGGCAAAGCCCCGGCGACAACGGCAACGCCGGCAACGCCGACAACGAGGAGGCAGGCAAGCAATGAATCACTGGCTGACTGCACCGATTCTCATACCTTTACTCGGCGGTATTCTGCAGACCTTTATGGGCTACGCGCCTATCGGCCTGCGCCGCTCGCTCGCTCTGGCCACCAGCGTATTACTGGTTGGTGCCAGCTTTGTGCTGCTGGTCATGGCAGATGACGGCAGTTACCGGGCCTACGCCTTCGGTAACTGGCAGCCGCCGTTTGGTATCGTCCTGGTACTGGACCGCCTGGCGGCGTTTATGGTGGTCATGACCTCCGTCATGGCCCTGATCTGTCATATTTTCTCCCTTGGCGGCATTGATCGCAGTAACCGTCAGTTTCATCCCCTGTTCCTGTTCCAGCTGATGGGCCTGAATATCGCTTTCCTGACCGGCGACCTGTTCAACCTGTTTGTCGCCTTTGAGGTGTTGCTGATTGCCTCCTACGGGTTGCTGATGCACGGCGGCGGCACCAGGCGTACGGTGCCAGGCCTGCACTACGTGGTCCTGAACCTGGCCGGCTCGGCGTTGTTCCTGATCGGCGTCGGGATCATCTACAGCGTGACCGGTACACTCAACATGGCGGATCTGGCGCTGAAAGTGCCGCAGGTAACCGGACAGAACTCGCTCATGCTGAAAGCAGGCGGCATGCTGCTGCTGGTGGTCTTTGCACTGAAGAGTGCGCTGCTGCCTCTGAGCTTCTGGCTGCCGAAAGCCTATGGCAACGCTACCGCACCCGTGGCGGCCCTGTTTGCCATCATGACCAAAGTCGGTATCTACGCCATCATCCGGGTCTACTTCCTGATCTTCGGTGCCGAGGCCGGTGAGCTGGCCAACCTGGGCCGGGACTGGCTGTTCCCGCTGGCTCTGATCACCCTCGCCATGGGTGTGATCGGCGCCCTGGGCTCCAACAACCTCAAGGACCTGGTGGCCTGGCAGGTGGTCATTTCGGTGGGCACCCTGCTTGCGCCCATTGCCATCGGTTCTGCAGAGAGCCTGTCAGCGGCACTGTTCTACATGCTCAGCACCACCTGGACCGTGGCCGGCCTGTTCCTGGTGGCCGATCTGGTCGCTGACCAGCGTGGCAGTGCGGGCGACCGTCACGTGACGGCGCCAAAGATGCCACACCGTACCTTCCTGAGTGTCCTGTTCATGATTGGCGCCGTCTCTGCCGCCGGCCTGCCGCCGATGAGCGGCTTCTTTGGCAAGGTGCTGATCCTGATGTCGGTGGAGACCGGCAGTGCAATGGCGTGGGTGTGGTCCGCCATCCTGGTGGGCGGCTTCCTGTCACTGCTGGCCTACAGCCGGGCGGGAAGCATCGTTTTCTGGCGCACCGTTGAGGGCGAGATCAAACCGGCCCGGCGGCTCAAAGGCGTTACCGCCGTGTCGGCGGGGATCATGATCGCTCTCTCCGTCGTGATCGTCGCGCTGGCGGGCCCGATCAATCGCTATACCGAAGACACCGCCGCCCAGATTCTCGACACCTCGGCTTACATCAATATTCTGCAGACCCCAATGGTCGGGGAGGAAAACTGATGCTCGACAGACTGAACTTCCCGCAACCGTGGCTCAGCCTGATCCTGTTTCTTACCTGGCAGGTTCTCAGCGAAGGGGTTTCCGGTGGCAGTGTGGTACTGGGGCTGATACTGGCCTGGGTTATTCCGCAGCTCACGCAGAGCTTCTGGCCGGAGCGCCCGCGGTTCAGAAAACCCTGGCTGATGCCAGGCTATCTGCTGAAGGTGGTCTGGGACATCACCATCGCCAGCTTTGTGGTGGCACGGCTGATCCTGTCAACCCGCAAGCCGAAACCGGCGTTCATCTCTTACCCGCTGCACCTTCAGCACCCACTGGCGATCTCGATTCTGGCAAGCACCGTGTCGCTGACCCCGGGTACGGTGAGTGCTGATATCAGCGACGATCAGAAGCTTCTGCTGATCCATGCCCTGAATGCAGGGGATGACAACGAGGTGATCGAGGAAATTTACAATCGCTATGAGAAACCGCTGATGGAGATGTTCTCATGATAACCATCGCTCTCTATATCACCATCGCCCTGGTTACCCTGGCTGCCCTGCTGAACCTCTATCGCCTGATCATCGGCCCGGATGCGCCGGACCGGGTACTGGCGCTGGACACCCTGTATGTGAACGCCATTGCCCTGATCATTCTGCTGGGCCTGGTGCTCGACAGCCGGATGTACCTGCAGGCAGCACTGCTGATCGCCGTTATGGGCTTTGTCAGCACGGTGGCGACCGCCAAATACCTCAAACGCGGCAGCGTCATTGAGTAACCGGAGGATTCCATGACCCCTTTCGCAGAATATGCCATCTCGGCGCTCCTGATCATCGGAGGTGCCTTCACGCTGATCGGAGCCCTTGGCCTGGCGCGGCTGCCCGATTTCTTCACCCGGCTGCATGGACCAACCAAGGCGACCACGCTTGGGGTGGGGGCGGTGATGCTGAGTTCCGTGCTGTATTTCTCGATCACGGATCAGGGTATCGGCATTTCCGAGATACTGATTACCGTGTTCCTGTTCATGACCGCACCGGTGAGTGCCAATATGATGGCGAAAGCCGCCATGCACCTTGGCCTGAAAACCATGGACAACACCCGGGGCAAGCCCTGGCAGCAGTAGCCTGGCGGTCAGCGCGGCTGCGGTGCCGGGTTGCACCCGCGGGAAAGGCCGGTAAAGGCGAAGTCCAGCTCCGGGTTACGTCCCTCGATAATCTCCGCCAAAGCCGCGGCGGAGCCACAGGAATGGGTCCAGCCCAGGGTGCCATGGCCGGTATTCAGATACAGATTGGAGAGGTGGCTTCTGCCAATATAGGGCACATTGGACGGCGTCGCGGGGCGCAGCCCGGTCCAGAACCGGGCCTGGGCCCAATCTCCCGCCTCCGGCATTACCGCTGAGGCGCGCTCAACAATGGCCCGGCAACGGATGTAGTCCAGATTACGGGTATAGCCGCCAAGCTCGGCCGTACCCGCCACCCGGATTCGATCCCCCAGGCGTGAGTAGACCAGCTTGAACTCGTCGTCAGTGAGGCTGACCCGGAACGCCGCTTCCGGACGTTTAACCGGCACCGTAATGGAATAGCCCTTGGCCGGATAGATATTCAGAAACAGCCCCAGCTGCCGCGCCAGCACCGCACTGAAACTCCCCAGGCTCAGCACGTAACTGTCGGCCCGCAACACCTCATGCACACCGTCGGTCAGTGTCTGCACGCCCAGAATCCGGTCCCCGGATTTATCAAACCCCAGTACCTCAGTACCGTACCGGAACCCGACACCGGCCTCAGCGCATTTACCGGCCAGTGCCTGGGTAAACATGCGCGCATCCCCGCTTTCATCATCTGCGGTATAGGTGGCACCGGCTATCCGGTGCCGGATGTGCTGCAGGCCAGGCTCCAGCTCGGCTGCGCGCGCGGCATCAATTACCTGCCGGTCGCACCCCAGCTCCCGCATGATCCGGGCCGGCTCCTGGGCAGCATCAAACTCTTTCTGGCTGGTATAGAAATGGAGAATCCCGCGGGTTTGCTGATCATACTGCAGGTTCAGCTGCTCCCTCAGTGTCTGCAGGTGCGCGCGGCTGTAGGTGCCCAGATTGACCATCTGGCGAATGTTATGGGTTGCCCGGGTGGCCGTACACTGGCCCAGGAAAGACAGCACCCAGCGCCACTGGTAGGGGTCGAGGCGAGGCCGGTACAGCAGAGGCGCGTCGGATTTCAGCAGCCACCTGAGGATCTTGAGGGGCGCGGAAGGATTCGCCCAGGGCTCGGCGTGAGAGACCGAAATCTGCCCGCCGTTGGCGTAGCTGGTTTCAAGCCCCGCCTGGTGCTGGCGGTCGATCACCGTAACCTCATGCCCCTGTTGTCGCAGATACCAGGCCGTAGTAATCCCGACAACTCCTGCACCCAAGACCAGTATATGCACGCCCGCTTCCCCTCTCGACCAGAATTTGTGATGAAGGGTCAGCCCCCGGACTTCTTAACTGTCCACCCCTGCTGTTGCAGCAGAGGCACCAGCAGGTCCCGGTGATCGCCCTGGATTTCTACCACGCCGTCCTTGACGGTACCACCTGTGCCACATTTCGCCTTTAACACTTTGGCATAGGCCTTAAGTTCTTTATCAGCCATGGGGATGCCGGTGACAAGCGTTACCCCCTTTCCTTTGCGGCCCTTGGTTTCGCGACTCACCCGCACGATGCCATCGCCCGCCGGGCGCTCCGGCTGGCGGCAGCAGCACTCATCCAGAGGATTACGGCATTCGGGGCACATGCGCCCCTGGTCCGTGGAGAACACCAGGCCACCGGTTCTGTTCTTCATTCCCATAACGCCCCCTGAGTCTGATCAATCAAGGCCCGGAGGGTATTTGGAAAACATCTCCGAGACAACCTCGTCGATCAGCTTGCGGCGGGTTTGGGGGGACTGGCTTTCATTCAGATAGCGCCGGCTGGCGGCGCGCCAGACCACTTCTTCTGCCCGGCGGTCGGCCAGTTCAACCACCAGCTTGCCTTCGGTAATCTCCCGGACCGGAGGCGGAGACGACAGCGCCCAGCCAAAATTGCCGCGACCAAAGCCAAAACCAAGGCCCAGCCCCGACTGTTCAAGGCGATCCTCCGGTACGATCTGCCAGCTCACCAGCAGGTCGGCCTCCGTGTCGGGCAGCTTTCTCAGGTTCTTGCGATCGAGTTCCCGCTCCAGAGCATTGCGGACCCGACTGTCATCCAGAGAGGTGAAGCCGGTGTCCTGCTGGCCGGGGGCAAATGCCCAGCTGGCATAGTTCCCGAACACCGTGGTGGGACTGTAATCGGTAACCACGTTACCGGCACACCCGGCCAACATCAGCGCCATCGCTGCTACAAACAGAACACGCATAGCTCTCTCCCTATATCCTCGGCCTGCTTCCCAGTATAAGCCCCAACCGGGCTCCCCGGATGCGGGGCCGGCTTATGTGTCAAAACGGTAATCGATTCGCTGGGCCTCGCAAAAGCTCACGAAATCCGCGTGTTGGATCTCCGGCAGTGACACCCGGGCCTGAACGCGGGTGCTGTACCGGATCGAGTCCACCCTGCCATCATGCCCATCGCACCAGTGCCGGAGCGGCTGCTCGATGGCAAAGTCCAGCGCCACGTCAGCCACCACCCGGGCCTGCTGAACAGCCCTCGGGACCGCCGACAGCACGCTTTCAGCGGCGCCCGCATAGGCTCGCACCAGGCCGCCCGCCCCCAGCTTGATGCCACCAAAATAGCGGATCACGATCACCAGTACGTCGCCCATATCCTTGTGCTGGATCACGTTCAGGATGGGTTTTCCGGCGGTGCCCGAGGGCTCGCCGTCATCGTTCATGGCAGCCTCGGCGGCAGACCCGGGGCGGCCTATCTGATAGGCCCAGCACACATGCCGGGCATCGGGGAAATCCTTGTGGGCCTGTGCCACCAGGGCTCTGACCTCTTCCCTGCTGTTAACTGGATACACCCGGGCAATAAACCGGCTCTTCCTGATCTCGGTTTCCCGTTCCAGGTGCTCTGCCGGCACCGGATAATCTTTACTCATGATCCACTCAGACCTGGCAACACAATAGTCAGCCTCAAACCGCCTTCAGGCTGGTTAACGGCGGTAATGGTTCCGCCATGCCTCAGAATGATGTCCCGGGCAATGGCCAGCCCCAGCCCCCAGCCTGCCCCGCCACGGGACTGGTCAGCCCGGAAGAAGGGCTCGAACAGTTGTTCAAGGATATCATCGTCAACACCGGGGCCGTCATCTGTGACGTCGAGCTGAACCGACCCGCCGGCCTGCCTTAACCTAACCTCAACGGTTTTGTCCCCGGGGGTGTGGTCGATGGCATTCTGCAGCACGTTATCGATAGCCCGCTGCAACAACCCGCGATCACCGGACACAACGGCTGCCCCCATGTCGCCGGACGTAGAGAGCCGGCATTCCACACCACGCTGTCGGGCATAACCCGAAGCGTCCGCCATCACCTGCTCAACCAGCGCCGGCAGCCCGACCGGTGCCTCATCCATGGCGTTGCGGCTTTCAGATACCCGGTAGAGTGTCAGTATCTGGCCAGTCATCGTTTCCAGACGCTCGTTCTGGCGCAGTATGCTCTCGATCAGCGCCGGAGTGGCACCGGCATCGCTGACCAGTTCGATGGCCACACGCTGGCGGGCCAGCGGTGTACGCAGATCATGGGAGATGTCCCGCAACAGGTGGTTCTGGCGTTCCAGCAGCTGGCACAGCCGGTCGGTCATGGTGTTGAAGGCCGTCGCCAGCCGGCCCACTTCATCCCGGCGGCCAGCGATGCGCGGGTCTACCCGCAGCCGGGTATCCCCTCCGGCAATCGCTTCCGCCGTTTGCTTCATATGATTGAGCGGGCGGGATACCCGCCGGGCGATCCACCAGCAGGCCAGGGAGATCAGGATAAACGCGAGTGTCAACTCCACCACCCGGAACAACCGGGGGTCCAGCCAGCCCTCACTGCCCAGCCGGGGCCAGGCAATCAACTGGTGCCGGTCATCAAGATCGATCACCGCAGGTTTACTGGGATACCAACCAGACTGGATACGCTCCCGGATGTGACGGGGCAGACGACTGTGGCCTTCATCCCGCTCAATCAGCATCAGATGGAGATTAAGCCGCTCGCCTTCAGCCCGGAGAAAACGCCACATCGCCCCCCTGGATTCCAGACCCCGCATCTGCAGGGCTTCACGACCGATTTCGTGCAGGCCGACATGGCGCTCAATGGCCTGGCGCTCCCGCTCAAGCAGGTACCGGTTGGCCAGGTTACTGGCAACCACCGTCACCGCCATGGCCAGCCAGATTGACAGGAAAATCCGCCAGAACAGCGATAGCATCACGGGCCTCATGGGGCCGGCACCCGGTAGCTATAACCAAGCCCGCGCACGGTCTCAATCCGCGGCGGGTCTTCGTTGCCGAGCTTCTTGCGCAGGTTACTGATGTGCATGTCGAGGGTCCGGTCGTAGGCTTCGAGCCGCCGCCCCAGCGCCCACTGCATCAGGTCCGTTTTGCGCACTACGCTACCGGCGTGGGCCAGCAGAACCTGCAGCACTTCGTATTCGGTCGCGGTCAGTTCCAGCGGCTGGTCACTCTGATAGATGCGGCGCTGGCCCGGCTCTACCCGCAGGTCGCCGTAGGTTCGGGCCCCATCAACCTCGGATTTCTGGTCCCAGGCGATGCGCCGGAGCAGAGCCTGCAGCCGGGCCACCAGCTCACGGGGGTTACACGGCTTGGGGATATAATCATCCGCACCCACCTCAAAACCGACAATGCGGTCGGTCTCATCACCCCGTGCGGTCAGCAGAACCACCGGCAGGTGAGTCTCGGATCTCAGCGCCCGCAGAACATCCAGGCCATTGATGTCAGGCAGCATGATATCCAGCACCACGACATCGCAATCCCGGGCCAGCGCCAGGGCAAGCCCCGAGCGCCCATCAGCGGCCTGGCGTACGCTAAACCCCTGGCTGGCAAGATACTGTGCCAGCAGTTCCCGGAGTTCATCATCATCTTCGATCAGCAACACCCGATTCTGCATGCGGCCATCCCTTTGATTAATAGCCGTCAGTCTACCATGGCGACAAACCGGCTCTTCCCGGCGCCGGGCGTTCTTTACCCAACCTTTACACCAGACTGACACTAGCTGACGCTGCACCCGGTAGGATAGCAACGGTCACGATCGATATTTTCGGAGGTACAGTCAATGAAAGCAAAAACATCCCTGATGACCGCCGGCCTGCTGACCGCAGCGCTGATCACCACCAGCCCGGTGGCACTGGCCGAAAAGCAGGACAGGCGCGGGCACGACGGGCACTGGAACAAACAGGATCTGTGCGAGAACCTCCGCGAAGGTAAGAACCTGTTCAATGCCGAACGCCTTGAGGCACGTAAAGCCCGGATGGAAAAACACAGAAGCGATGTGGCAGAGCGCCTCAAACTCTCTGATGAGCAGCGGGAAATCTGGGCCGAGATTCATCAGGAGCGGGATCAGAAGCATCAGGAGCGCTTGCTGAAATGG
Source organism: Marinobacter sp. (assembly GCA_035306945.1). Lineage (GTDB taxonomy): Bacteria > Pseudomonadota > Gammaproteobacteria > Pseudomonadales > Oleiphilaceae > Marinobacter. The sequence goes on along the minus strand of DATGNB010000087.1, from coordinate 32,150 downwards.
AAAGAAAAAGCAGAGCGGCGCTGCGCTGACGCCAGCCAGTGATTCCCGGGCGGGTTCTGTCGTATGGTATAGCCATCACATTTGATCAGGCTTTCTCCGTACCATGGCAGAACCCGTTGTTTCCGATATCACCCTGACCACCGCCACAGGCATACACCAGATTGCCCGGGATGACTGGCACCGTTTTGCCGGTGATCAGAATCCGTTTGTGCGTTATGAGTTTTTCCAGGCGCTGGAGGAATCCGGCTGCACCACCGAAGCAACCGGTTGGGCACCGAGGCACCTCATGTTTTACCGGGGCGGCCAGCTGTGTGGTGTCGCTCCGGCTTATCTGAAAACCCACTCCATGGGGGAATATGTCTTCGACTGGAGCTGGGCCGACGCCTACCAGCGCTACCGCCTGCCCTATTACCCGAAACTGTTGATGGCCATCCCGTTTACGCCGTCCCAGGGCCCCCGCCTGTTACTGGACGAACAGCTTCGGTCAGAGCTTTCCGGGGCGCAGCTTGCAGAGCAGCTGACAGGGCTTACCAGAGCCCTGGGCGCGCATTCGTGGCACCTGCTGTTTCCGGACAGCCGGGACCAGGCCATGCTGCGCCACTCGCAGCGGCTGCAGCGCACGGGTTGCCAGTTCCACTGGCACAACCGGGGCTATGGCAGCTTTGATGAGTTTCTGGCGGCCCTGACTTCGCGCAAGCGCAAATCCATTCGTAAGGAGCGCCGGCAGGTAGCTGAGCAGAAGATTCACTTCCGGCGTTTTCACGGCCGGGACATTCCCGACCAGGTGTTGTCTGCGTTCTACGTGTTCTACCAGGCCACCTATCTCAAACGAGGCCAGGCGCCTTATCTGAACCAGGCGTTTTTTCAACGCCTTCGGGAGTATCTGCCCGGGCACCTGCACATCATCGTGGCCTTACGGGACGACGAGATGATCGCTGCAGCGCTGTTTCTGAGCGGCGAGCAGACCCTCTACGGCCGCTACTGGGGCTGTCTGGACGAGTACAGCCATCTGCATTTTGAAACCTGTTACTACCAGGGCATCGAGCTGGCGCTGACACTGGGGCTGAAGCGTTTTGATGCCGGCGCGCAGGGCGAGCACAAACTGGTGCGCGGCTTTGAGCCGGTCGCTACCCACTCCTGGCATGACATCCTGCACCCGGGGTTTCGTGAGGCGATTGCCGATTTCTGCGAGGACGAGCGCCGTCATGCGCAAGCCTACGCTGAACAGTCAAAAAGCCTGCTGCCTTACCGTCGGGAAGAGCCGGATGCCGGGCCAGCTCAGAAACAGGCCATCAAAACAGCACGCATGTAGTCTGCGCCCAGCTCATTCATCCGGGCGATATTGCGGTCCGGAATCCCGTCGACATCCGGGTAACCGTCGATAGCCCGGTCCAGGCTCTCTTCCCGCAGCAGGTGTAGCATGGGGTACGGAGAGCGGTTGGTGTAGTTTTCGGCAGACTCAGGCTCTGTGCCGGCAAAACGGTAATCCGGATGAAAGCTGGCAACCTGATACACGCCCTCAAGATCCAGATACGCCAACAGGCCGTCGGCGGCGTCCAGAAATTCGTTATAGGTATTGAAATCGGACAGTACACGGGGGTGGATGAGCAAGGTCGTTTCGACCTCCGGCTCGTCGGTCAGGTGGTCAAGCTCTCGCTGCAGCTCTGCCAGCAGCTCGTCCCCGGTCTCTGCCGGGCTGACCACAAAGCGCACCCGGTTTTTTACCAGTTCGCGCCGGGCAAAGGGACAGAGGTTATAGCCAACGACAACATCTTCGACCCATTTTCGGGTAGCATTAATTATCTTGGTTTCATTCATATGGAAATCCGGATACCCAACCACATTCACACCAGTAAAGGACATCTATCATGGCACAAGCAACTGCGCGCCACATTCTTGTAGACAGCGAAGCGAAATGCGAAGAGCTGAAGAAAGCCATCGAAGGCGGCCAGGACTTCGCTGAAGTAGCCCGACAGCACTCCTCTTGCCCGTCTGGCCGCAACGGCGGTGACCTGGGTTCTTTCGGCCCCGGTCAGATGGTACCCGAATTCGACAAGGCGGTATTCAACAGCGAGCTGAACACCGTTATAGGTCCGATCCAGACCCAGTTTGGCTACCACCTGCTGGAAGTAACCTCACGTAGCTGAGTCCGCAGGGCCACCCGGGCATCGGCACGGGTGGCAGCCCGCTTACCCCTGTGGCGATTTATTGCCGGCCAAAGTTCATGAGCCCGGTCAGCCTGGCGCCAATGCTGTCCAGCGGTTCGGTAATCGAACGCTGCAGGCTGTCAGTCACAACCCGGGTAAACTCCTGCCCGGCACCGCTTTCGAGAAACTCCAGATACAGCTGTAGTTCCTGGAGGCTGAGGTCCTGGTAGGTATACAGGTAACTGTCGTAAACCTGCTGCTCCACCATGGCCCGCAGCGCCGGACGCTGAGCTTCAAGCTGGTCGCGCAGGGATTCGTGGCGCACCGAGTCCTGGCTCAGAGCCGCCAGCGCGCTCCCAAGCCCAAGCTGCACCGCAATCGCCGTATCGACCACACTCTCTGTTGCCCTGGAGGCTGAGTCAAAACGGCTGAACAGTCTGGCCCGGGGCGTACCCCGGTGTTGTTCGTTCAGTGCCTGGGCCTGGCGCCGGACCTCTGCCCATGCCGCCGGTGCGGAAGCGGCCACCTCGGCTTCGGAAATTTTTTGTGCAACCGGCGTCTGATACCAGTCATACACCGCCTGCAACTGCTGGTCGCTCAGGCCCGCGTCCAGATCGGCCACCAGATGCCGCTCGATGGTGGCAGCACTCACCATGCTCCTTACCACAAAGCCGATGCTGTCCGTCACCATCGCCGGCACCTGCCCGCTTTGCCTGAGGCCATCCTGAACCCCCTGGCTCATCATCTCAGGATACTGCGCCACCATGTCTGCAATGGATGACGCCTCCAGAACCTGACGGGCATCCGGAGACGCCTGGGCCAGGCCGGCCAGCATGACGCTGGCAAACAGCAACGATCTGATCACACCACGAAATCGCATAACGATTGCACTCTGATTATCGAAAGCATGTTTTATGACACGGCAGCAGGGCCGGAGCAAGCCTGCGCCCGCTTCCGGAGATGACGGTTTGGTAGGGTTCAGCCCAGCGTGGAGCTGAATTCTATCGACGATTCCAGTGCTCTGAGCCGCTCAACCAGAAATGCCATCACCATCCGCACCCTGGCCATTTGCTGGGTGTCCTGACTGACGTGCAGCCAGAGATCCACGCTTTCACCCTCAAGCGGGTCGGACAGGCGCCGGAGTTCCCTGGCGGGCTCGCCAAGATAACACGGAAGCACGGCCAGCCCGGCCCCGGACCGGGCCAGTGCAGCCATGGCCTGCAGGCTGTTGCAGCGAATCACCGAGGTTACGTTTTTCAGCTGCTTGCGATACCAGCGCCCCTGGGCCAGATGGCTGAAAGATTCATCGGGAATGATCCAGCTACAGTCTTCGGGGCGGTTTTCGACGTCCATGTTGCGGTTCCGTCGACAGTACTGCGCCGAGCCATACACCGCCGAATCAATCGCCGCAATCCGTTCACCCTCGAGCGTGGCCTGGGGTTTGTTTCCCGGGCGCAGGGTAAGGTCAGCCTCACGATGGGACAGGTTGGCCACATCGTTGTCGGTGAGCACCTCCAGCTCAATGCTGGGAAACTCACGTACCAGCTCGGCCAGGATAGGCCCGAGCAGCTCGCTCATCATAAGATCGTCGGCGGCCACCCGGACCTTACCCACCGGAGCGCCGTTCTGACCCATCACCTTGCGTTCGAGGTCTTCCATGCCGGCGGCAAGGCGTTCTGATTCGCGAAACGCCAGTTCTCCGACCGGCGTGAGCTTGAGCCCGTCGCGGTTACGTTCAAAAAAGCTGACCCCGAGTGTCTCTTCCATCTGGTCGAGGCGGCGGAGCACCGTAGTCTGATGCACACCCAGTATTTCGCCGGCCTTAGCGAAGGTGCCAGCGGCTGCGAGTGCTCTTATATAACGAATATAATCCCAATCCATAATCACTGCATATTTGCATCACGGATACGGAGTTTACCGTATCGTAACTGCAAATAAGAACCCCTATACTAGCTACCAATGAATGATCCAAGCGACCCGAAACAGGAGGCAGGCGCCATGATTCATACCCACACTGCAAGCACTCGCCCGCTGCCGTCAACCATCCTACAGAATGGAGTTGAACTGCGGCGCCAGTATACCCGTGCGGCCGCAAAACGCGCGGTACAATTTATCCACCGCAAGCTCCGTTCCGGCGCCAAGGCGGCAACGGCCGCGACTGAAATGCCCCAGGTTCAGCGCGGCGTGTAATCAGCACCGCCGCAACCGGATAAAAACCGCCGCCAGGGTTTCCCTGCCGGCGGTTTTGTTATTACGGCTCCTTGCTTTTGTTATCCTGGCGATATCGGGGCGGGCCCTGGCAAAAAATTAATGGTGACATTCACCCTGCATGGTCTACAGTTAGAAAACAGGGCAAAAAATAGCCAATCCGAAGGAGGTCGCTATGATAAAACCCGCCCGTTCGGCCATGACCATTCCCGTCTGGGGGCTCATTCTGCTCGGCTCCTGTGCCTTTCTTTACAGCGCCTATGCCGGCATGCTCGGCGGCTGACCGCGCTAACGCCAGACTGAAACCATCCCGATGGTGCTCACCAGCAGCAGCACCATGCCCAATACCCGGAAGAACACGGTACCTTCGGATTGCAGTATCCGTTCGTGCACACGAAGCCCGATCACGTGTCCGACCGCTGCCGCCGGTAACAGCCAAAGGTGGTGAATCAGCTGCAGGTCCACCCCCGCCCAGATAAAGGCGGCAAGCTTGATCAGCACCAGGATGAACCAGAGGGCAAACAAGGTATCCCGTAGTTTTTCCTTGGGCAGATGCTGGGCCGCAACCGCAATGATCAGAGGCGCACCGATCAGCGAGGTGCCACTGATATAGCCTCCCAGCATCAGAAAGAGGGTATCAACCGTTTTGCTGCCACTGCGAAACGGCTTGTTAACGATGTAAGACACCGAATACAGCGCCACAATCACGAAAATAATCGTGCTCATCACATACCCGGGGAAAGTAATCAGCCCGAATACGCCGATCAGCTTGGGCACGATCATGACCGCAAGCAACCTGCCCAGATAGTGCCAGTCCACTGTGCCCGAAGCGCCTTCCGCCCTGCTCCGCGCACCTTTTCGGTTATTGGTCCAGATGGTGAGGGACGAGAACACCAGCAAGTGCACCGCGATCAGCGGCAGAAACACCAGAGGCTCGTCCAGCACCAGCAACAGGAACGGCAACGACAGCACCGCGCCCCCAAACCCCAGGCCCGAACGGACAAATCCACTCCAGACAAAGATCAGTGCAATCAGGACATACTGAACTACAGTCAGGTCATACATACAGAAAACGGGACTCCGTTAATCAGGTTCAAACGGCAGGGCCTGGGTGCACATAATGACATGGAGGAGCGGCAGATGCAGGACGCCGATCGTCGTAGGTTCTGGACCTACAGCCTGCTCGGGCTGATATTACTCGGACTCACTCAAAAAGCTTCAGGTGCTGACCGAATCATCGAACGTATCGAAGCCCTTCGCGCCGGGGACCCGGTGATGGTACTGGGCGCTCCCCTGCACTCACGGGAAGCGCTGGTGGAGTTCTACCAAGGCCGGAACTACGAGCCGGCCTGGGAGTCTGCCGGCGCGAGAGAAGAGTTACTGGCCGCCATCCGGGATGCGGCCAGTGACGGCCTGATCCCGGCTGATTACCACTATGGTTCGCTGTCAGAACACGCCCTTGGGGAGGCTCTGCCGGAAAGCCCGGAGATCCGGACCGATGTGGACCTGCTTTTGTCGGATGCCTTCCTGTTACTGGCCAGCCATCTGCGTCACGGCAAGCTCGACCCGGAATCCCGGGCACCACGCTGGCAGAGTTTCGATGAGCATAACGACACCCTGGCCGAGCTCCACACCGCTCTGCTTTATAACCAGGTCCATGCCCGGCTTGAGCGCCAGAAACCATCGGCTCCGGAGTATCGCAAACTGGTACAGCTCCGAAAACGGATCTCCGATCTTAGCGGCGAACTCTGGCTGCCGATCGGTCCCGGCCCGGCGATCCGGCCTGGCGACGCCGACCCTCGCCTGCCCGAGATCCGCCGGCGTCTGCAATTACTGGGCGACCTTCCGGAGCCCTCCGGCGGCACGCCGGAACCGGGCACCGACCACTACAACGATGCGCTGCTGCAAGCCATCCCCGAGTTCCAGGCCCGGCACGGCCTGGAACCAGACGGTGTTATCGGCGCAAAAACCCTTACCGAGCTCAACCGGCTCCCCCTTGAGCGCCTGCAGGCCATCGATGCCAATCTGGAGCGCTGGCGCTGGCTGCCGGACTCCCTGGGCGGGACTTACGTACTGGTCAACATTGCGGGGTTTGAACTGCATCTGGTGGAGAACGGTCGTGAGACCCTGCATCAGCGCGTCATCGTGGGCGGACCCTATCGCCAGACCCCGGTGTTCAGCGACCGCATTCGCTACCTGGTGTTCAACCCTACCTGGACAGTACCGCGCAGACTGATGGTGGAAGATCAGCTGCCTCTGATTCAGAATGACCCGGCCTATCTGGACCGGATGGGCTTCAAGGTATACCAGGGCTGGGGGGCTGACCGGATTGAAGTGGACCCGGCAACGATCGACTGGCACGCGCTTTCAAGGAATAACTTTCCTTATCAATTAGTGCAACAACCCGGTCCCCGGAACGCCGTTGGTCAGGTAAAATTCATGTTCCCGAATCAGTATGATGTGTACCTGCACGATACACCGGGGCAGAACCTGTTCAGACGGTCGGACCGCCAGCTCAGTTCCGGATGCATCCGTGTAGAGCGCCCGTTCGAACTGGCGCAGAAACTGCTGCAGAATAACCGCAACTGGGGCCCGTCGGCCCTCGACGAAGCACTCGGACAGACCAGCCCGGTGAACGTGGTGCTGGACACCCCCGTACCCGTACACCTGCTGTACTGGACGGTATGGGTGGATCAGGCCGGTCGTTACCAGTTTCGCGACGACATCTACGGACGGGACCGCCAGCTGACCCATGCACTGAGGGCAGACTGGCAAGGTAATCTGCAACTGACGCCCCGAAGCGAAGGATAGACTGGCTCCGGCCAGCCGGGGCCGGTCTTCCATCACCGCATTCAAGAGAGCGTACATGACACTCACCACCTGGCTCGCAGTAGTAACGATCTGTATTCTCGGCGCCATGTCGCCTGGCCCCTCACTGGCGCTGATGCTCAAACAGACCATGTCCGGCGGCCGCCGCAACGGTGTGGTGGCCGCTCTGGCCCACAGCATGGGCGTGGGTATCTATGCGTTCCTCAGTATCCTGGGCCTGGCGGCCGTCATCACGGCCTCCCCCACGGCGTTTACCGCCCTGCAGTGGGCTGGCGCCCTGTACCTGGCATGGCTCGGGCTCAAGGGTCTGACCGCCAGACCCCAGGGCCAGGAGCAGCTACCCGTGCCTCCCAGCACCCGGAGTGCCGCCCGGGATGGTTTTCTGATTGCGTTCTTCAACCCCAAAATTGCGGTGTTTTTCCTGGCTCTGTTCAGCCAGGTCGTCGGAGTGGATACCACGCTTATTGCCAAGCTGGGCTATGCTGCAACCGCTCTGGTGATCGATACCGGCTGGTATCTGATTGTGGTCTGGCTGTTTTCCAACCCCAGGTGGCTGGCGGCCCTGAAGCGTCGGGCGCTGTGGTTCGAGCGTGTTTTCGGCGCGCTGCTGGTTGCCCTGGCCGGTCGTCTGCTGGCCGGCATTGTTATGGAAAAGTAATAACTGAACATATCATTACCCCATTGTAAGTGGTTCTCAATTGCCCTCCGCGCACACCTGTGCCACTTTTAAAAGGCAACCCTGAAACGGAGGAAAGGAGATGCTCTACTGGGCTATTGTTTGTCTCGTTATTGCAATTATTGCAGGCGTTCTCGGGTTTGGAGGCATTGCCGGAGCGGCGGCAGGCTTTGCAAAAATACTGTTCTTTATTTTCATCGTATTGCTGGTGATCTCGCTGTTGTTCAATGCCGTAAGGGGTAAAGGCCCTAAAGTCTAGCCTCCCCCCGCAGTGATTTCATGGCCCTGGTACAGACCCGGGGCCATGCCCTGCCCCCTGCACCGGGCCTATTCCGGAATAATCCTGCCCCCAGGCTACAATTTCCTGGCTGTTCACGGTAAATTGTCGGACTCGATTTGTCGTCGCCCGGGCATTCAATGACAGCTGGCATTACCTTCTCAACTCTGCGTTTACTGACCTTACCGGCCATCCTGCTGGTACTGGCTGCCGGCACTGTGTCTGCCGATTCGATCAAGCGCATCGTCCATCCGGACGGCCGGGTGGAGTTTACCAACGTAAAAAGCACCCAGCAGGCCCGCCCCTCTACCCGCAACCAGACGGTTTACCGTTATACCGACGAGCATGGCGTGGTGGCATACAGCAGCCAACGGCCGGAATCGGCCGAGGTGGAAGTCATCCGCTTCCACTGCCATGCCTGCAACCCGGGCTCAACGGTGGACTGGCACAAAACCCCGCTGTTTCTCTCATCATATGAAGAGGAGATTATGGCGGCGGCCAGGGAGTTTGATGTTGACCCGGCGCTGGTACGGGCCGTGATCCATGCCGAATCAGCCTTCAACCCGAACGCCGTCTCGCCGGTGGGTGCCCAGGGGCTGATGCAGCTGATGCCGGGTACCGCCACAGAACTGGGTGTTAACGACCCATTCGAGGTACAGGAAAACATCCGGGGAGGGGTGAATTACCTGGCGCGCATGCTCAAGCGCTTCAATGGTGATACCCGCCTGGCCACCGCTGCCTATAATGCCGGCCCCGGCGCGGTGGGACGTTTTGATGGCATCCCCCCTTATGCAGAGACCAGGGCCTATGTTGAGCGCGTGGGCATTCTGCGTCAGCGCTACGCTCACAACTGATGGATACCCGGCTCAGAATTCCGCACATCAAGGGCGATATCGTGTATGTGACCCGGGACAACTACGGTAACATCCTGGTGATCGATGACCGCAAACACCGGATACTGAGCTTCGACTCCGTGTTTGAGCAAAGCAAGATCCTGCGCGCCACGCCACAGGTTCCGGTGCACGAATACAACCGCGCCATGTTATTACCCGTGGCCTTCACCACCCCCGCCCGGGTAACCGTTCTGGGACTGGGTGGCGGCGTGCTGGCTCATGGTCTGTTTACTCTGTTGCCAGAGGCCCTCATCGACGTCTATGAACTGCGCCGCAAGGTAACCGAGATTGCCCGGGCCTGGTTCGCCCTGCCGGAATCTGACCGGCTCAGAATCCATGTTGCCGATGCCCGCGTGGCGGTGGATCAACTGCCGCCCGCCGGCACCGATATGATCCTCACCGACCTGTACAACGCCGACCAGATGAGCCCGGCGCAAAACCAGCGGCAGTTTATCAAGGCCTGCAGCCGCGCACTGTCAGCCAAAGGCTGGCTAGTCCTGAATTACCACCGCATGCCCGAGCCGGAGGGTAACCTGATGCGGGAACTCAAACGCCAGTTCCCGCTGTTGCTGGTGTTCAAAAGCAAAACCAACAACTGGGTGATCTACGGTCACAAGCAGGGCGTTGACCCTCTGCCGGTGGACAAGGGCCGGCTGGACACCCTGGAAACACGCCTGCCCGTTGGCTGGCGCCGGCTGCTTAACAAGCTGCAACCAATGACGCCGGCCGGTGACTGACACCGGCACGGCGCGAGGCCAGCCCCGCCCGCTGGCGGGACAGGCCCGGCACCTCAGGCGCGGCTGAGGAATTTACGATCTTCAACATTCACCCGGATCCGGTCACCGGACGAGATATGCTCGGGCACCTGTACCACCAGGCCGGTTGTGAGCCGCGCGGGTTTGGTACGGGCAGTGGCCGAGCCACCCTTGATCGACGGGTCCGTTTCCTGGATGGTCAGTTCAACCGTCGGCGGCAGATCAATGGCAACCGGTGAATCGCTCACCAGGATAGCCATCACCCCCTCGGTTTCTTCTGTAATGAACAACAGCTCGTCTTCAATTGCCGCCTTGTTCAACATGTACTGGGTGTAGTCTTCGGCGTCCATGAACACGAATTCGTCACCGTCCGCGTAGGAGAAGGTCACCGGACGGCGGACCAGGTCGGCCAGGTTCAGCATGTCGGTGTCCTTGAAGGTCTCATCCAGCTTCTGGTTGGTAACCACATCGTACATACGCATCCGGTACAGGCTGCCACCGGCACGGCCCTGGGGCACAGAACGCTCGATGTCCTTTACGAAGTACACCCGTCCTTCGTACTCAACGGCCTGATTTCTTTTAATTTCACTCGCTTTTGGCATAACACCTGTTCCAACAAATTGATCTGTGAAGACGCTGATATACCACGACTGGCGCCCGGAAGCGATAGAGCCCCGGGCGCAGGCGGGCGGCTTAACCACCCATCAGGTCAAAATGGGCAAAATCCTGCTCAATGCAACGGTCCAGCAATTCCAGATAGTCTGCCTTCACCTTCAGCTTGGTTTGCTGGTGGGCGGTCATGTTCAGCTGTTTCATCTGTGCGGCCACTTCCCGGGCCCGGGCCATGAGCTGCTCAGGCGCGACGGTTTCGTCCAGGAAACCAGCCGCCACCGCACCCTCAGGACTGAAAATCTCGGCATTCACCACCGAGCGGTAAAAATAGGGTGTGGGCATGCGGTGACGGGCGATTTCGATACCGGCGCGGTGCATGGTCATGCCGATCGCCACTTCGTTCAGGCCAAGCTTGAATCCGCCCTGGGCACCGATCCGGTAATCGACAGACAACAGGATAAAGGCGCCCTTGGCAATGGCATGCCCGCCACAGGCCGCAATGACCGGACGGGGGAATGCCGCAAGCCGGCGAGTCAGGGTTGAGCCGACCCTGACCAGCTCCATGGCTTCTTTCGGGCCTTTCTGCATTTCTTTCAGATCATAGCCGCCGGAAAACATGCCCGGCTGACCGGTCAGAATCACGATCGCCTTGTCTTGTTCAGCCTGATCAAGGGCGCGGTTCAGGGCCTCAAACACCTCATGGCCCAGCACGTTTGCTTTGCCGTTGCTCAGCGTAATTGTGGCAATGCCCTTGTCGAGTTCGTATGTTACGGGTTCTGTCACCTGGGGGGTCCTCATCAACTGCGTTTTATTTAAGTGAGTGTTTGTTAACTTTATCGGTTACACCGGCCGTGGGCAACGTTCTGTTATGGCGCTGTGCTGGTGGCAGTGCCTGTCGGTGGCCCGGTACGACGGTATACCCAGGCCAGCCCCAGCAAAGCCAGGCCCAGGCCCATAAACGCCGCCACCCGCCATAGCCCCTGCAGGCCCGCCATATCCACCAGAAAGACCTTGGCGACCATCAGCCCCAGCAAGGTCATCCCCGCCTTGTGCAGGCGCAGGCTGTTGCGTCGGGACGAATACAGAATCGCGACCGTCGCGTAGATCATCCCGACCACCGAGTAGGTGTAGAGCTCACCTTCACCCAAACCACGCCACCAGCGCATATCCTCACCCCGCCAGAGGTGGCGGATTTCCAGCACAGAAAACAGCATCAAGGCTGCGCCGGCCATTGCCTGTGCCCAGTGCCGGGGCAGCAACTCCCGGTAGTAGCTCAGCGCCAGGGCCAGTAACACCGGCCCGCCATAGGCCAGAAGAATCAGATTAAATACCGGCGTCTGGCCGATACCCGGGCTGCTCCACCAGGGATTATGCACCCATACCGACACCAGATAGCTGACCGCGGCCATGGCCAGCAGGAGCCGGGCAAAGATCCGGTACAACCAGGCCAGGCTGGCACTGGTTCTGGCCCGAATCACGTACACAATACTGACACTGCCCCACAGCAACGTATTAATGGCAGCTTCTGCCAGGCTATAGTCCGCGACAAAAATATCGCCGTCGTAGAGGGCGCACCGCAAGATGACCCCCAGAAACAGCACGCCCAGATGGAGGGTCGCACCTTCAAGCCAGGGTCTCACCGGCCCTGCCCGGCCCGCCAGCCAGGTTGCCAGTACGGCAAAGCCGACCGCACCGCCGTAGGACACAACCGTGCTGAGCACGCCCTGCTGGCTGATGTCCAGCCAGGGAGCAAAGGTGAGCCGGGCAACCACCACCGCAAGCACCAGTTTCAGCAGCCAGTAGAGCTCTGCCGCCTGGTAGCGCCGGGCCAGCCATACCAGACTGACAAACTGGGCAGACAGCGCCAGGGTAAAGGGCGCGGCCTGCAGCCCCATGATAACGGCGAGTGAGTAGCAGCCATGCGCGGCCAGCAACGCCCACACCAGCCCGGCACGCCAGCCGTCGGGCCGATCCAGTTGCCAGGCCAGTGCGCCATAGAGCCCTCCGGCCAGCAGTGCCGTTACCGCCCACGCCATTGCCGCTTCCGCCACCGGGCCCAGTAAAAGCCAGCCGGTGGCCAACCATAACACTGGTGCCAGCATCACCAGCGACGCCCAGCGTCGCAGTTCGAGCTGTTCACGCCAGCGCCACAGGCTTGCCAGCAGGGTAACCACAACGGCGATCAGCCCGTAGGCATAGAATCCTTCGTGGAGTTCCGGCGGTAAGGTGGGGGCCCGGAGTGCGCCCGACAATTGCGCTGAGAACGCAAGCCAGCCTGCCATCGTTGCCAGCACGCCCGCCCAGGGCAGGTACCAGAGCTGTCCACGGGACTGAGGCGCGAGGATCGCAACCGGCAGCATCAGCAGCCAGGGCTGGAGTAGCAACTCACGAACCGGCTGGCCGGCAATCGACGCTGCCCAGAGCAGCAACACCACCAGCAAGGCTTCGCGACCACGCTCCCGGGCCCGCCGGCGCGTTGAGGCCATGGCCGAGAACACGACAAACAGCGCGACCAGATACAGGGCAACCGGCAGCCCGGCCCCTTTGGCAAACGCAATCAGCCACCAGCCAAAAGCACCGGCCAGGGTACCGTACCAAAACCAGTCCCGGTAAACGTGTTGCATCAGCAAGGCGGAACTGAGAGTAATCACAAAACTGTAGGCAAGCACAAAGGCCAGGCTACCACTCTCACCACCCACCAACAGCGGCACCACATAGGCGCCGAACAGACCCATGACGGCCAGTAACGGGCCGTGTAACAGCGCCAGGACCATGGTAGCCAGCGACAATACCGCCAGCAGTATCAGTGCTGTCAGTACCCCGTACAGCTCGTAGTAGTGAAGACCCGCCAACAGTGCTGCGTATAAGGTGATGCTGCCGCCACCGGCCAGCGCAGCAAAGACCTCCGCAGTACCCCGGTGGCGGCGCCGCAGATATTCAGCTCCGGTATGGAGCGCAAGGCCGCTGAGCAGTGCCAGAGCAAACTGCTGCACGGGCCCCAGCAAACCGGCCGTTATCGAATGGGAGACCATGAAGATCCCCGCCAGGCTCACGCTCAGACCTCCAAGCCATACCATCCAGTTGGCTTTTAGCGCCGTGATCAGGCGGGTTTCCAATGAAGGACCGGCCCGTGACCGGCCCGGGCCCGAGGGCTCCGGCGGCACAGCAACCGGCACGGACTCTGGCTCCACCTCCTGCGGGGCAATCTCATGGGGGACCACCGAAGCAGACGGCTCTGGCTCTCTGTCTGCCAGTTGCTGGCGAAGCCGGGCCACCTCCCTGTGCAACTCCTCAAGCACCGCGGCCTGGCGGCTGCTCCGGCGGAACGCCAGAATACCAAAGACTGCTCCCGCAGGCGCCAGCAGCACCAGACCGGCCACAACCATCAACAGGATAATTTCCAAACGACGATCCTTTTACGCTTGAATCAGAAAAGCAGAATCTTGTTAACCGGACTAAAAATCAAGCTGTTAGTCATGGAATGTTACGCACAGAATCTGTGGATAACTTTGTTAGCAGGGTAAGGATACCCCGTCCCGGGCCGCTGACCACGCGGCTTTTCGGAATGTGACTGGAAAATGACCGGGGTGACTGGCGGTACGTGCACCCTCTTACTCACAACCGTGTGTGATACGCTATATCACGTAAAAACAGGGACCTGTCTGACATGCGCCTCCGAATTACCCATCAGAGAATTACCATCGTTCTGCAGCTGATCCTGCTGGCCGAGGCGGTTTTTGCCGTGCTTGGCCAGCGCTGGTTCACTGCTTTCCTGACCAGCATGATCATTGCGATCACGTTTTTCCCGGTGCTGGTTGAACGACGCTTCCGTATTCATATCCCGCCGGAGTTTCAGCTGGCCGCCATTGGTTTTGTCTTTGCCTCGCTGTTTCTGGGAGAGATCAGGGATTACTACAGCCGCTTCTGGTGGTGGGATATGGTTCTGCATACCACCTCGGGCTTTTTGCTGGGCATCCTCGGCTTCCTGCTGGCCCACATCATGAACCAGACCGAAAAACTGCAGGTTCACATGAATCCAGCCTTTGCCGCATTTTTTGCGTTCCTGTTCGCACTCGGCGTTGGCACTTTGTGGGAGATTTTCGAGTTTACGATGGATTCATTATTTGGCATGAACATGCAAAAGCCCATGCTCAACGATCCTTCCGGACTGACGGATACCATGTGGGACCTTATCGTGGACGCTATTGGCGCGTTGATTGTTTCCATCCTGGGCTGGCGTTACCTCAGGAACCCGGGGCAAGCGTCGTTTCTGGAGCGCTGGATCGACGCCTTTGTAGAACGTAATCCACGGTTTTTCCGGCGCTGAAGGCAGGGATCATGGAAACCCCGAAAGCTACACCCCTGCCCTACTACCTCGGCGGCCCTCAATGGCAGGCACCGGCCTGGCACAGCCAGCTGCCGGCCGGAGGGCCTCCCCTGGCACGCTATGCAAAGGTGTTCAATACGGTCGAGGGCAACACCACATTCTACGCCAGCCCCAGCCGGGCACAGTCTGAGCAGTGGCGACAACAGGTACCGGATGATTTCCGCTTTCTACTGAAACTACCCAAGGCCCTAACCCATGAGCACTTTCTCCACGGCGTTGAGCAGCAGTTCCAGGCCTTTTTACGCCTGGTCGAACCCTTGCGGGATGTACTCGGACCCATGCTGCTGCAATTGCCCGCGGGTTTTGGACCCGGGCACCTTGATCAGCTCTGGCGTTTCCTTGATACGGCACCCGTGGATCTGGACTGGACGGTGGAGGTCCGCCATCCGGCGTTCTTCGCCAAAGGCGAAGCCGAGCGCGCCCTGAACCGGGGCCTGATGGAGCGCAAGCTGGCCCGCGTGGTACTGGATAGCCGTGCGCTGTTTTCTGCCTTTCCGGACAACCCGGTCACGATCGACGCCCAGCGCAAGAAACCACGGGTACCGGTCCATTTGCTACCGAGCGAGGGCGCGCCGGTGATCCGTTTTATCGGGCATCCGGATCTGGACGCCAACCGGCCATTCCTCGCGCCCTGGGTTGAACGGGTCGCCCGATGGATCGAGACAGGCATCCGGCCCTATGTCTTTATGCACATGCCCGACAACAATCACGCCATTGAACTGGCCTGCCTGTGGACGGAGCTGTTGCAGGAGCACCTGCCGGAACTCGGGCCGCTGCCCGTCACCACATCCACGCCGCAGATCGGACTGTTCTGATATGCCTGCCCACCGACTGTTCTTTGGTCTGGAAGTCCCCGGTCCGGTTGCGGAGCAGCTGCTTCAGGTACCCGCTCCCATCGCCGGTGCCCAATGGCAGGCGCGGGAGCAGCTGCATCTGACCCTGGCGTTCCTGGGAGAAGTCGGGGAGCCACGGTTACCGCTGGCCTGCACGCTGGCCCGGCAACTCCGACACCAGCGTTTTGACCTGAGGGTTCAGGGGCTTGGTTGCTTTGGGCCGGCAGATAACCCGAAGATTCTCTGGGCCGGGGTAACGCCGGAGGACACTCTGAGGCAACTCCAGCACCGCCTGGCCACCCAGTTGGCGGACTATGGCTTTGAGCTGGAGAGACGGGCGTTCAAACCCCACATCACCCTCAGCCGGTTCCATCCCCCCGCCGGTACGGTTAGCCCCCTGCTGGAGCTCTACCGGAACGCGGTGTTTGGGGTTATGGCGGTCAACCACTTTGCCCTGTTCGAAAGTTCGGCAGGCACCCGCGGCGGCTCCGTTTACACCGTGGTCGAGCGTTTTGAACTTCAACACGAACGTTCCGGCTAGGGTGGCCCGGTGTGCTCAGAGTTGCTCAAGATACTCCAGGCCTGAAAGCTGAGCCATCTGCCGTCCGATCCAGTTTACGCGTTCCTGCACATAGGCGGAGGGGGAGTTTACACTGAGCACTTTCGGGTTGGGCAGCACGGCCGCCAGCCGGGCAGCCTGTATCCGGGACAGCTGCCGGGCGGGCTTACCGAAGTAGAACTGGCTTGCCGCTTCTACCCCGTATACCCCGGGGCCAAACTCCGCCACATTGAGGTACACCTCCAGCACGCGCTCTTTCGGCCAGAGGGCGTCAATTCCTAACGCCAGCACCGCTTCGATGGCTTTTCGTATAAAGCTGCGGCCATTCCAGAGGAACAGGTTTTTTGCCGTCTGCTGGGTAATGGTGCTGGCACCCCGCAAGCCTTCTCCGGCCCGGTACTCAGAGACCGCTTTACGGATCGCCGCCATGTCGACGCCCCGGTGATGGGCAAAGCGCTGGTCTTCGCTGGCAATCACCGCCAGAGGCATCCAGGGTGAAATCTCGTTGTAGGGCACCCACTGGTGCCGCAAAGGCTGGGGATCGCTGCCAAATTGATAAGCCAGCATAAAGGCTGAGGAAGGCGGGTTAACAAAGCGGAACAGCAGGAGGGTAAGCACCACCACGCCCACGACTGCCAACACCGTCAGGAGCAGAAAGCGCAAACACTTACGAACGAACGACCTTTTCCTGGCCATAACCTCCACCTGCCGTGCCGGGTAACCGCGTAACAAACGACGTTACATGTTAACCGGGACGGCGGGCTCCGGCGGTTACGATATGGCAAGCCTTCGCGGTTCAGGTTTCAGGGGGCGGCTGCACCCCATCCTGGCCAGATGGCGAATCCGACTGGCGCATGAGGGTCATTCCCCCCTGTAACAGCAGCATTTTCAGCTTGGGATCACCCTGCTCCGCAATCCCCAGCACAAAGGCAATCGAGGCGGCCTCCAGAGGATTTTTGCGGATCACATCAGCCATGGTATCAGCCAGCGACCTGCCGGGTTTCTGATCACCACCGGACCTGACCGGGCGGGTCATCCGGTAAAAGAACAGCGCCAGCAGCAGAAAACAGAAAAAGCCCGTGGCGGCCATCGCCCCCGCCGGCCCCAGCAGGGGCGTCAGCGCCACGGTGGCCGCATTCACGAGCAGGTAAAAACCGGTAAGAAGCAGGGCTACCAGCAACACCAACGCCAGCATTAAACCAAGAACTGCCGCTACTGCCTTGCGCAGCGCGCCCTGCAACCAGGTTCCGTCGGGCATCATTAACGGTCCAGCATCCGACCTACCAGCAAGCCCGCCAGAAACAACAGGACAACACTCAGGAACGGCCGTTCTTCAATCTTGTGCTCAACGTTTTCAATGGCCTTGTCACTGGCAGACCGGGCGCGCGTGATCGCGGCATCACCACTCTCACAGAGGCGCTCGAACACGGCCCGGCTTTCTTTACGAATTTCGTCTTTCAGGTGTCCGATATTGCTACGCTGGCCTTCGGCCACACTGGCGGCGAGTTTTGCGACGTCATCCTGCAGCTTGCGTAAATCGTCACGCACCTGCACGTAATCGTTTTGTTGCTGGACTGGTTTGGGTTCCATTTCTTGCCTCCTTTCAGTAACAGATACTGCGTCTCAGGCATTGGCCGTTTCTGGAACAAAACGGCAATGGTCACCTTCACTCTAGCATAGGAATTCAGCGGCGAGATTAGAGCTTATTAATGTAAATCTGCCAGTGCTTTTGTTACCGGATCGGGGCCGGAAATCAGGTCAAACACACAATTATCCAGATTGTCGGCATCCAGTACCGCCAGCAGTACCCGGGCCACATCCTCCCGGGCAATCTCTCCGACCGTATCCAGCCTTGGGGCCACCTGAATCCTGCCCTTGCCGTCTTCGTTCGTGAGCCGGCCCGGTCGCACAATGGTATAGTTCAGACCGCTGTGTCTGAGGTGTTCGTCAGCCTTGCGCTTGGCATGCAGATAATGCCGGATCTTTTCCGGGCCTTGTTCAGGCTCCTCCGCCCGCATCGCGCTGACCATGATAAAGCGCCTGATCCCGATGGCCCTGGCCGTGTCAATCAGCCGGATGGCGCCTTCCTGATCGACGTCGATGGTTTTGTCAGGCCCGGTGTGAGGGCCGGAGCCGGCGGTGAAAATCACCGCATCGCAACCGCGCATTGCCTCGCTGCAATCCTGCTCAAGGTCGCCCAGCACGGTCTCAGTGGCACCCAGGTTCTGAAGCTCGGGGCCCTGATCCGGGTGCCGGACCAACGCTCGTGCCTCATGCTTGCTGTCAGCCATTTCCTGTAACAGGTAACGACCTATCTGCCCATTGGCACCGGCAATAAACACATGCATGGGATATCTCCCCTTCACCGTTAAGTATCTACCTTGCAATCTCTCAAAGATACCGGTGAAGATCCAGTCCGGCGCCGCTACAAACGATTCGCCTTTCGATACGGGCCCTGATAATCAAAGATCCGCTCCTGCACCTGCCAGTAGTGCTTTTGCTTGCGGGCCACCACAAAATCCGGCACCGGCATCAGGGCCTGCAGTTCCAGCACCTCCGAGACCTGGCGAAATTCCCGGGGGGCCTGGCTGCGGGCAAAACGGCGCCCGAACAGCTTGTTGAAAACGCTGCGCTGGGGTGGTTTGCTGAAATCAAACCGCTCGCTGAGTTCTTCGCCATCCTCGCCGTGATAGGTTAGCTTCAGTGTGCTGCTGCTGGCATTCAGCGTGATGCCGGCACACCGGATCACCATCGCGTTCCTGAGCTTCAGGGCATCCCGGAGCTGGTCGTCGGGGTCAATAATGGCCTGATGGCACTGATGGCAGTTGCGGGCCGCGATGTCGTTTTCACCCCCACAATGGGGGCATTCCTTGAACCGGAAACGATAATCGCACTGCCGGGGCTGTGGCCGGTACTCAGCGGATTCTTCCGGGGCGGGCAGCAAGCCCTGGCAGCGACGGCCATAGTGCTCGATCACCTGGCCCCCGGTGTCGGTTTTACCCCAGAAAATATTGGCAAAACCACAGGCCGGGCAGAACACCTGTACCGGCTCACTGTCCGGATCCGGCCGGCTCTCACCGACTTCGGGGTGGTGCAGATTCATACGGTTACCCGCGTAATCAATCACCAGGCAATCGCTTTTGCCTTCGCTCAGGCGCAGGCCCCGGCCAACGATCTGCTGATATAGGCTGACCGACTCGGTGGGCCGCAGAATCGCAATAAAGTCCACGTGGGGTGCATCAAAACCGGTGGTGAGGACTGATACGTTCACCAGATACCTGATCTGGCGCTGCTTGAAACGCCGGATCAGCAGATCGCGGTCTTTCAGGTCGGTTGCGCCGGTAATCAGAGCCGTCTGATCGGCCGGGAGGTAGCCGGCTATTTCCCGGGCATGATCCACGGTCGCGGCAAAGATCATCACACCCTGGCGGTCGGCCGCCAGTTCGATGACCTGTTCGATAATCGCCCGGGTTACCCGCCGGTGTCTGGTAAGGAGTTCATTGACGTCGTTCCCGGCATATTCCCCGGCGCGGTTCCGGGCCAGGGCCGAAAAATCGTACTGCTCCACCGCAGCATTCACCAGCCGTGGCGGGGTCAGATACCCCCGGCTGATCATGTAACTGAGTGGCAATTCATAGATACAGTGCCGGAACGGCTTGTCCTCAGTACCACGGACAAAGCCCCGGTAGTGATAACGGTAGATCCAGCCCAATGCCAGGCGGTAGGGCGTGGCGGTCAGCCCCAGCACCTTGAGCGAGCGGTTCTGCTGCCGCAACCGGTCGATGATCCTCTGGTACTGGCTGGTATCCTCGCCACTGACCCGATGGCATTCATCAATGATCAGCAGCGAGTATTCACCGACAAAGCAGTCCGGATTGGCGGCTACCGACTGCACACTCCCAAAAGTCACCTGATGCTGGCTATCCCTGCGGCTGAGCCCGGCTGAGAACACGCCGGCGGTTAAGCCATAGCTCTGGTACTTGGCATGGTTCTGCTCCACCAGTTCCTTGACGTGAGCCAGCACCAGAATCCGGCGCCGGGCAAGGCGTGCGAGTTCGGCAATCACCAGGCTTTTCCCCGCCCCGGTGGGGAGCACGATCACTGCAGAATCATCAGACCTGCGAAAGTGCCGAAGGGTGGCATCCACCGCTTCCTGCTGGTAGGGCCGGAGTCTGAAAGACGCATTCATAGGTGTTCCATCATATCTGCCTCGTGGGCGGAGCATGGATTTATGATACCGTGGCAGGTAACGGAGGTACTCTTGATGAACGCCGACCTGCCTTTTTCTCAAGCCTGCGAGAATAACAAAGCCCCGATCCTGGAGCGGCTGCGCGAAGTCTTCAATGCGCCCGGGACCGTGCTCGAAATCGGGTCCGGCACGGGCCAGCACGCCGTGCATTTTGCCCACGCCCTGCCTCACCTGCAATGGCAGCCCACTGAACGTCCGGGTGCGTGCCATCTGGCGTCCACCCGGCTGAAGCAGGCCGCACTGCCCAATATCCTGCCGATACTGGAACTGGATGCCGGCAAAATACCCTGGCCGGTGGCCGATGTGCGCTGGGCGTTCTCCGCCAATACCGCCCATATCATGGGGTGGGATCACGTGGAACAGATGTTCCGGGGCATTGGTGAGCGGCTCGCGGATGACGGTGCTTTTTGCCTGTACGGCCCGTTCAATCATCGCGGTCAGTTTACCAGTGAAAGCAACCGGGAATTCGACCAGTACCTGAGGTCCCGGGCTCCCCATATGGGCATTCGGGATATTGAGGACTTATCGGCACTGGCAGAGACCGCGCGCATGGCTCTGAGTGAGCGTTTCGAACTACCGGCCAACAATGGCATGCTGGTATTCCGCCGGACTCCTGAACCCGGATTCACCGAAAAACTCACACCCATGTAGGAGATCTCGCACAGGTCAGGGAGCCGATCTCCGGTATCCAACTTATTCATGTTCAGTAGAATGGCGGGTGTCAGGGATGACAAGCCAGCACGGACGTCGGCTCAGGGATGGAAACTCCAGGGATTCAGGAGTTGCCCGAAGGACATGGGCACAGGGATGGCGACAAGGGTGAAGTGCGCAGGATGATGCACGCTTGACGGATCAGGCAGGGGTCAGCCACGGAACCCGGGGATTACATGGACAGTAGCCCCGTTCCGTGCATCGGCTCCTCACCTCGCCACCGGCTTTTCCCCGATTGATTCTATCGCCACCAGGCCAGTAATTGCTCGTTTTCGTACCTGACTGTTCATAACCCTTTTATCGACATTCAGGAGTTTACCCATGAAGCCCAATGCAATTCTGGCGGCCCTCGTGCTGCTGTTCAGTCTCACCATCGGCATTGCCCACGCCAACGAGGGCGAAACCATTAATATCAATACGGCCGACGTCGCCACTCTGGCCCTGCTCAACGGTATTGGCGAGTCCAAGGCCCAGGCCATCGTGAAGGACCGTGAAGAAAACGGCCCCTTCGCCTCCACCGAAGACCTTGCCAGAGTGAAAGGGATTGGCGCCGGCACAGTCGCCCGCAATGCTGATCGCATCGCGGTAGAATAAGCCTCTGCAGGGCAGCCGCGCTGCCCTCGTTTTCGCTCTTGCACCGTCCGGAAGCCGCTGCTACTCTTCCCGGCCAGCTTCCAGTCACTGTGGCGGTTTTCCATGCTTCGAGGCGCTCTTCTGATTGCTCTGGCCGCACTGCTGTGGGCCACCACCGGTATCGTTGCAAAGTTTCTGTTTACCGGTTCGGAGCTGGCACCCCTTACTCTCGGATTCCTCCGCCTGCTGGTCGCCCTGCCCTTTTTCTGGCTGCTGATGCGCCGGGAGCAGAAACAGCTCAGGCTGAGCCACCCCGGCGGCGCCGTGGCAGGGAGCTCACTCCGTTCTCTGGGACTGAAGGCATTGATTCCGCTGGCCGCGCTTGGTGTGTTTCAGGCTTTTTATCAGGGCAGTTATCTGCTGGCCGTGGATCTTACCGGCGCCGGCATCGCCACGTTGATCTCCCTGTGTCTGCCGCCGGTACTGGTGGCCATTCTGGCGGCACCCCTGTTAGGCGAAAAACCCAACCTGCTTACGGTGGTGGCGGCACTGGCGGCCATCGTCGGCACCGGCATGCTGGTAGTCAGCGATATCGAAACGGCCGGCTCGCTCCGCCTGGCCGGTATTCTGACGGCGTTTATGGCGGCGGCGGTCTATACCGGCTTTACCCTTACCAGCCGTTACAGTTCTTCCGGTACACCGGTGTTCACCACGGCGTTTATCTGCTTTGGCACAGCCGCTCTGCTGCTCTTGCCAGTGGTTATGGTGACCGGCGGGTTTGCAGGGCTGGACAGCCTGTCATTAAAGCACTGGCTGATGGTGGCCTACATAGGCATAGTACCTACCTGTATCGGTTACGTGTGTTTCTTTACCGGCATGAAGACCACTCCGGCGACGCTGTCGAGCATCATCGTGACGCTGGAGCCACTGTTTGTGGCGTTACTGGCCTGGCTGTTCCTGGCCGAGGTACTGGGACCGACAGGCATTGCCGGAGCGCTGATTCTGACCGTTGCCGTGGTCGTTGCCTCCCGCTACGGCAATCCCCCCGAGACCGCTGCCGGGCAGTGATATCGGGGCAAAGGCAACCGGCGAGGAGCTAGCTGCCTTTCCGCTGTTGCTCCAGCATGTTGGGCTGCAGGATTTCGATCCAGTAGCCGTCCGGGTCTTTGATAAACGCCAGGCCTTTCATCTTGCCGTCGTCCGGTTTTTTCACAAACTCCACGCCCAGTTTCTCAAAGCGTTCACAGGCGCCGTAAACATCAGGTACCGCGATGCCGATATGACCGTAGCCCTGGGGCTGGTCATTACCATTATGGTAGGCAAAGTCCGGGTCGTCTTCGGTGCCCCAGTTGTGGGTCAGCTCCAGCATGGCTTCACGACCGAAGGTGTAGGTGGTCCGGTGGCCGTCGTCCATAGGTACGGAGTGGGCCTGACGATCGTCCAGATAACCGAGGAAGTACAGGCTGAACTTCATCTCCGGGAAATCAAGCTTGCGGATCAGGCGCATGCCCAGGACCCGGGTATAGAAGTCCAGTGAACGCTCAGGTGCCTTGATGCGTATCATCGTCTGGTTAAACACAAAACCTTCGGTTTCAGGTACCGGAGCGTCGTGAAGACCGGGCGCTTCCTCAAAATGTCTGGGCATGACGGTTTCCTTCATGGCTGGCGGTGGATGGAGGGGTAATTCCCTATAAATGCGTGCGGCCCTCGCGGATTTCAAGGCCGGCTGCAAGACCACAGGTTTGTGAATTACCGCACAGATACCTGGCGCCGCGGAGCTTAAAGTTGCTTTGTACAACAAACAACCACCGCAGCCTAGGTCAGGTTGTCCCTGCGGACTGTAAAACAACAAAAACTGGTCGCAACCCCGGGGTCAACACAATGCCACTCTCTCCGTTCCGTGCATCGGTTCTGTCTGCCAGCACGCTTTTTATCACTCTGGGCCTGTATGCCGCCCCTGGGCTGGCTGAGTTTCAGCCGTTAAACGATTCCGCCCTGGCGTCAGTCACCGGCCAGGCCGGGGTCTCCATCGAACTGGAAACCAGACTGTCCCTGGACAGCCTCACCTGGACCGACGAAGGCTCACTGGGAGTGAATGGCCTCCGCCTGTCAGGCCATGACGCGACGGTACTGGATAACCTCAAGCTGACCATTGATATCGCGGGCGAAGGGGAAGCTCTTGCCCACGGCTTCTCGGAGATCGCCCGCCGCGCGGATGCGGGACTGATCGACACCAGCAATCCGGACGTGGCGGATGCGCTGGCGCGGTATGCCGTCTCTGGCGGCTTCGGAAAAACCTTCAACAGTGGTGACCTGGTGATCCATCTGGGCGCCGCCAACTATGGTGACGAAACCAGCCTCGAGGACTATCTGCGGGCGGTGGATTTCGAGCTGGAGATCGACAGCATTACCACGTCCGGCTCCGAGGGCAGCACCACCCTGTTCTCCGATGTTCTGCTCCAGGGCTATGTTGGCCCCACCGACCTGGTGATCCGCAATGGCGGCACCGGCACCCGCACGCTGGCCAACGGCAACACGGTCTCTGACTCCGAACTGCAGCTGGATACGCATTTTGAGATTACCAATGGCAGCCTCAACTGGGATGCCGCCGACGTGATCCTGATCTTTAACTTTGCGGCGGTGGGCATTGAGGGGCTGCGAATCCACAACCGGCGCGGCAACGATACGGTCGGGCATTTTGGCATGGCCCACGCCACCGCCAACCTGGCCCGGGGTACCAGCGCCAGCTCCGGCAAAGATGGCCTGTCAATCCATGATGTGGAGTTCCGGGCGGATATCGATATGCCGGTGTTCAAGGTGGGCGGGACCAGCATCGGCTCGGTGCAGTTCACCGATTTTGTGATTTCCGATACCACCCTGATGGTTTACGGCCACTAACACCCGGGCCGGGCTCGGGAACAGCATCATCGGGACAGCCACAAAAAACGGGGCATAAGCCCCGTTTATGCTGGCGGATTAATCAACCTCAGAAAGCGTAGAGCAGTGCCAGAGAGGTTTCGGTATCGGTTTTGTCTGCACCGACCGGAGCCTCGGATACGTGCTTGACCCGGAACGCGACTTTCATCGACAGGCTGTTGATGATGTTACTTTGCAGAGACGTCTCAGACTGGGTAATGGTGTTGTTATCATCCAGGCCGGTTTCGGTGCTCAGCTTCTGCCGGAACAGGGAGTTCTCAGACAGCCCATAGTCGAACTGGCCAGCCAGGCGCACGATGGCTTCTTCTTCCACATCCCGGCCGGTGTCCGGATCTACAGAGTCCAGTTTGTTGTAGCGATAACCGGCACCGGCTGACAGGTCCAGGAACGAACGCTCGCCCCGCTGCCAGATACGGTTTCCGTAACCCGTGGTCAATGTGGATTCAAACTCGTAACCGGAGAAGCGGTCATCTTCCCAGGCCCCGCGGACAAACCAGTAGTGTTGCTCGTCAAACTTGTAATCTGACTGCAAGGCCGCCTGATACTCTTCCGCGGTGGTCTCGTCGTCCGCTTCTGTGTACTTGGAACTCAAGTTGCCGCTGTTGCGCCAGTTCAGGGTTTCGCGGACCAGCCCCAGCCGGCCGTTCACCTGGGTTTCTTCCGTGTTGCCGGAACTCACCAGCACCCCCAGCTCAGCCTCGCCCTTCCAGTTATCGCTTTCCTCTGCCTGAACAACAGGCGCCAGCGCAATGCAAGCAACGGCCAGTGCTTTCCTGATTTCCATAACGTCTCCTTGGTTGGGTATTGTTCAATCCGATGCGGATTTACGAGCGTTTTCCCCTTCCAGACTTCTCCGGGCCTGTTGCTCCCTCTCGGCCTTCTTGCGGGCCTTTCTCTCAGCAATAACGCGGGCTGCCTCTCCACCCACGTGCGCTTCACCCCGTGCTTCTGCCAGGCGCATCTGGCGCTCCCGCTCTTTAAAACGGGCTTTCTGCTCTTCGGTCAGCGTGTCAATACACTGGTGACAGCTTACGCCCTGCTCATACTCCGGGCGCAGCTTGTCGTCCTCGGTGACGGGGCGGCGGCAGGCGTGGCACTGATCGTAATCGCCCCGTTCCAGGTTGTGGTTTACCGTTACCCGATCATCGAAAACAAAGCACTCACCCTGCCATAAACTCTGCTCCTGCGGAACCTCTTCCAGGTATTTCAGGATCCCGCCTTTAAGGTGATAAACCTCGTCAAAACCCTGCTCTTTGAGATAGGCGGTGGATTTCTCGCAGCGAATACCCCCGGTACAGAACATGGCCACTTTCTTATGCCGGCCCGGGTCCAGATTCTGCTTCACGTATGCCGGAAACTCCCGGAAGGTGTCGGTGCCGGGATTGACGGCGTTCCGGAAGGTGCCGATTTCCACCTCGTACTGATTGCGGGTATCGATCAGCAGGACGTCAGGGTCTGAGATCAGTTCGTTCCACTGTTTGGGCTCGACATAGGTGCCAACCACCCGCCTGGGATCGATGCCCTCCACGCCCATCGTGACGATTTCCTGCTTGAGCTTGACCTTGGTGCGCTTGAAGGGCTGGAACTCGACGAAAGATTCCTTGTAGTCGACACCATCAAAGCGCTTGTCCCTGGCCAGCCAGGCTTTCACCGCATCGACACCTTGCCGGCTGCCAGCGATGGTACCGTTGATGCCTTCCCGGGCCAGCAGTAAGGTGCCGTGCACCTCTTTTGCCAGCATCAGGTTCAGCAGCGGTTGCCGCAGCTCTTTGTAATCGTTGAGAACTGCGAACTTATACAGTGCGCAGACGACAATGTTGTTGCTCATGATGTTCTCCTGCGAGCCGGAGCGTAAGTCCGGAGCATGATTTGACGATGGCCACAGCCGGTAGCCGTGAGGTGGCAGAGTTTAACCAACCCGGCGGTGGGTGCAAGTCAGGGATAGGCGCAGGATCAGTGGCCGGCTCTGGCGAGCTCCCGCTCAACAACCGCAGACAGCTGGCCCCAGCCCGGGCGGGTAAGCCGGATGTTATCCACCATCACCGTGGGGGTACTGGCAACCCGCAACTGCATTGCCACCTGAAGGCTTTGTTCCACGGCTTCTTTATGGAGCTCGGTATCCATGCAACGCCCGAAGCGGCGCTCTTCCAGCCCCAGGTCCCGGGCATAACGGCTAAAGATAGCGGAGGCCTTGCCGGAACCACTCCATTCGCCCTGGGTGGCGTAGAGCTTGTCGTGCATTGCCCAGTACTGGCCCTGATCACCCGCGCAGCGAGCGGCCAGCGCCGCCGGCATGGCATTCTGATGCTGACGCAAGGGCAGCTCGAAATAGACAAACCGGACTTTTCCGGACTCGACGTATTCATTCTTCAGGCGCTGGCTGGCCTCCGCAAACCGGGCACAGGCGGGGCACTGATAATCCGCAAACTCACGCACCACTATCGGCGCGTTTTCAGCACCCACTGACACCCCGTAGCGGTCAAGCAGAGAGGGGAAGGCGTCCGCATCGGGGCTTGCCACCGGCAGGTCGTCGGCGGTCGGAGCCGGAGGCGCGGCCAGAAAGTATAGCGCAACGGCCACCACAACAATCACCGCCACAGCAGCAGAAACCAGCAGGGTGGTACTGTTCTTTTTACGCACAGGCGAGGGGGCGCCGGTTTGTTTACGTCGTTTGGCTTCACCCATGTTTGGCTCCTTGTCAGATATCCGGGTACCGGCGCGCGAAAGTCTGAAGCTCCGGAAAGAACCTCAGGAACTGCGCCTCCAATTGACGCTCATTGTCCCGGATTTCGTCAATTATTCCAGCGAATTGGTTTGGAAAACGTATGCGCGACGCTATCCGGTCGAGTGCAAACCCAATGTTGTCCAGGTCCTCGTAGGAACCAAACCAGTCATTCCTCACCATATGGCGGGTGGTTCGGATCATGGCCGGTGGCATGACCTGTTCATGGCTGGCCAGCTCCTGATACACCGATTGCACAAACACCTGTCGTTCGCAGTCCGTAAAGCGCGACCAGTGGCGCAGCAGAAAGTGATCGTAGAGCACATCCAGCGCAACACCCGCAAACCGGCGCCGCTGTCGTGAAAACAGCTGTTTGCCGGCGAGTACCAGCGGATGGCGGTCGGTGAAGGCATCCACCGCCCGGTGATGCCTGACACCGGCCATCACCGGAGGCGGCAGTCCGGCCCAGTCTACACCCCGGGCGAAGTCCCCCAGGATGCTGCCCACCCGGGCCTCGGGGGAGTCAGGCGCGAGGAAGGTATGAGCGAGGTGATTCACCCGGCCTCTCCGGTTAATTGCCGTATACGCTGGTTGAGCCGATCGATTTCGCGCCTCATGCCCTGGACCTCATCCAGCAGTTCCAGTGACATCGCCAGCCCCGGCAAGTTGAGTTTGAGGTCCCGCTGCAGGCGCAGGGCTTTCTGCAGGCGGTGCAGCGCGGCGGTATCAAATTGCCACTGGCGCACCTCCGCCGCCTCCTGCAAGGGGGTGATCACACCGTAGTTCACCATCTTGATCACAAACTCAGCATGACAGGCGCCCCGCTCGCAGATCTCATGCAGGGTGAATCTGGTGCCATCCGTATCGGTGACTTCAACGGTCAGAATATGGTCCGGGTTACTCATCTCCGCCCCCTTACACGTGCAGTTTGCTGCGCGGGTCAAAATCTTTCTCAAGCTCCGCGAGCTTCTGATAAAGCTCCCGGGCTTGTGGCTCATGCTGCTCGGGCAGCGTTACCTGCAGCACCACTATCTGGTCGCCCGGATGCTTGCCGGGGAGGCCTTTGCCCCTCAGCCGCAGCCTGCGGCCGGTGGTACTGCCTTCTGGTACCTTCACATTCACCCGGCCACCCACGGTCGGCACGGTAATGGTGGCTCCCAGGGCGGCTTCCCAGGGGGTAATCGGCACCGTAAGCAGCACCTCTCGTCCTTCGACAGAAAAATACGGATGTGGTGCCAGCTCAACTTCGATAAACAGGTCCCCGGGCTCACCGCCGTTGAGCCCGGGCGCACCCTGCCCTTTCAGGCGGATCTGCCGGCCTTCGCTCATCCCGGCGGGGATTTTCACTTTCAGGGTTTTCTGACGCGCCCGCAGGCGGCCATGGTCATCGGGCTCGTGAACGGTAAAGCTCACCTGCCGCTCGCAGCCGTGGAAGGCCTCTTCCAGAAGCAGCGCCAGCCGGGCATGTACGTCTTCTCCCCGCAGTCGCACCTTGTGCTGCTGAAAGCCTCCGCCAAAGTCCGCGCCGGAGAACCCCTGATGCCGGCCACCACCAAACACTTCTTCAAAGAAATCACTGAACTGACGGGCATCGGCTTCGGTGTAACCACCCCTTCCAAATCCGGAAGCGCTCTGCCAGCCCGGTGGGGGCTGGAAGGCGCCATCTGCCCCGGCCCCGTATTGGCGTAACTGGTCGTACTCGGCCCGTTTCTCCGGGTCTTTCAGTACCTCGTAGGCTTCCCCCACATCCTTGAACTTATCAGCCGCATTGTCTTCCTTACTGACGTCCGGATGGTATTGCCGGGCCAGTTTGCGATAAGCCTTTTTGATCTCTTCGGGGGTGGCGGCTTCATTCACCCCCAGAACGGCGTAATAGTCTCTGAACTCCATGGCTCCACTCACACCTCTGCGAAGGTTGATCGTCTATCTATAGTTGACGCGGATACCAAAATTACAAGGCAGGGGCGGGTTCCCGCGAGGACGGACCAGGATTCGTGAAGCCCGTCACGTTCCCTAAGCGGTGGCCGGATCTGACAACCAAAACAACCTGTTACCGTTCGTAAACGGGCTTTTTTTGAACAATAGTTAACCGGCAATACCAAGACGGACCGTTTACCTCTTACATAATGGAGTTATAACAATGATAAACAGAACACTTCGATCCCTGATGCCCTCTCGCTCCGGCCGATTATTCAAACCGGCCCTGGCCCTGAGCGTAGCGGTGTTGTTCAGCGGCTGCAGCGACCTCGGATATCTGCTTAGCAACGACAAGGTAACCAATGCCGACAACAATCAGGTTGTTTTTGTGGGTGATTCCATCTTTGCGCTGTCCGGCGAGATTCAGAATCAGCTCGAAGCCAAAGCCGGCGAGACCTTTCGGCGCTATACGGTTTCCGGAGGCCAGCTGTCCGGTGAGCTGATTGCCCCTTCCATCCCCAACCAGTTCCGTGAGGCCGTAGCCGATAACCCCGACATCACCACCCTGGTCGGCGACGCCGGTGGCAACGATATCCTGATCCCCGCCATCGCATTCAACTCGAACAACTGCAAAACCCCCTGGTATCGTTTTGGCCGCCTGAGCCAGCAGTGCAAGGACTTCATTGATGATGTGTACGTCAAAGGTGTCGATTTCCTCAACGAAGTGGCAGGCTCTGGTGTCCGGAATGGCGTGTTGCTGGGTTACTACTACACCAAAAACGGCCTGATCCGGGCTGATGACCTGAAAGAAGCCATCGACTACGGCAACGCGACCCTGGCCCGGGCCTGCAAGAACTCGGTGCTGGACTGTGCGTTTGTAGACCCCCGCTCTGTCATTAACGACCGGGATATCATTTTCGATGGTATTCACCCGGCGGATAGTGGCTCCCAAAAAATTGCCGACCTGATCTGGCCAAAACTGCAACCCTTGCTGTAAGCACGAGCACCGACGGGTGCCGGCGACCGCCGGTACCCGGTTTTACGGGACGGAGCCCATGAAAAGAAAACTGGTTCTACTGACAACAACCACTCTCTGCGCGGCCATCATCGGCACAGTCTACCTTAACCTCCGGAGTGCGCCGGAAGCCTCGGTGCCGGCCGCCAGGACGGTATTTGCCGACCCGGCACCCGGCGTCAGGCCGGACGGCCAGACACTACTCTCAGCCTCAGATCCGGCACTGGAACTTGCGGTGCTCTGGCTGGAGCGGTTTGGCGAAAGCATCCATGAGGCCGCGACTCAGGCCCGTCTGTACCCTGAACGCCAGGCCTTGCTGGAGGCGCGGCCCAGGGATGGAAAACCCCTGTTCCAGCGCGCGGTTGAAACCGCCTTCCCTGATCACGTCGACGGTATCCTCAGCCTGATGACCAGCCTCGACCACTATCATGACTGGCTGGACCTTAACGAATTACGCCTTCAGGCCCTGCCGCCAATGCCGCGGGAGGTAGAGATCTGGCAGCAGAGGGATGCCCTGTTTGGTGCCCTAGCCAGTGAAATCTGGGGTGACGAAACCTCTTATCTGGAAGAACGCTCCGACGCCTTCCAGCGGCACCTGGCAGAGCTGGATCAGTCTGCTCACCTGCCCCTGCCCGAACTCGCCCATCAACTGCAGACCAGTGCCCGGGAGGTGTACGGCAGTGACCTCAACCAGCAGTTTGCCGGCTCCGGCGCCCTTGGCCATGCCTTGTTGAGCCTGACCAGCGTTCAGTCTCAGCTTGCCGGGTTGCCCGCGGACGAGCGCCAGGCGGCCATCGACGGTCTGCGCCAGCAGCTGGGCTACTCTGATCTGGCCATCGAGCGCATGGCCGACCAGGACCGGGCCAACGAGGAAAAATGGCAGAACGGCTATCGCTATATGGCCCAGCGCCAGGCGTTGGCCCAACGCTTAGCCGGTGACGAACTGAATAACGCACTGGAGTCACTGCGGGAGGAACATTTCGGGATTGCCGCCCCCACTATTGCGCGGGAAGAGGAGGAAGGCTTCTATCGGTTTGAGCGGCCGCGGCGTTATGGGCTGAACTGACCGGTATGGCCGGGCCAGGCTGGCCCCATAAAAAAGCCCCCGGGGTCCGGGGGCTTGTTACCACAACTTACCGGATCTTGGGGTCCAGCTCGCCGGCGGCATAACGCTCGAACATCTGCTCGAGGTTCAGCGGCTTGATCTTGCTGGCCTGGCCGGCGCAACCGAAGGCTTCGTAGCGGGCCACGCAGATATCGGTCATGGCGACCATGGTGGCCTTGAGGAACTTACGCGGATCGAACTCGGCCGGGTTCTGGGCCATGAAGCGACGAACGGCACCGGTAGAGGCCAGGCGCAGGTCGGTGTCGATGTTGACCTTGCGCACGCCATATTTGATGCCTTCCACGATCTCTTCCACCGGAACGCCGTAGGTTTCGGGGATTTCCCCGCCAAATTCGTTGATGACTTTCAGCCATTCCTGGGGCACGGAGCTGGAGCCGTGCATGACCAGATGGGTGTCCGGAATACGGGCGTGGATCGCCTTGATGCGGTCGATGGCCAGGATGTCACCGGTCGGCGGCTTGGTGAACTTGTAGGCGCCGTGGCTGGTGCCGATGGCGATGGCCAAGGCATCGACCTGGGTGCGCTTGACGAAGTCCGCGGCCTCTCCCGGGTCGGTCAGCATCTGGCTGTGGTCAAGAATGCCTTCGGCGCCGATGCCGTCTTCTTCACCGGCAGTGCCGGTTTCCAGGCTGCCCAGGCAACCCAGTTCGCCTTCCACCGACACGCCACAGGCGTGGGCCATGGCCACGGTCTGCTGGGTGACGCGCACGTTGTACTCGTAGTC
>DATGNB010000086.1:0-18827 GCA_035306945.1 Marinobacter sp. | reverse complement strand
GTTCATTCAGTCTCAGGTGCCGGAGCATGCGGAACTGCACCTGTTGCTCTCGATGATCACCCCGCTGGGCTGGCTGGAGCGTATTCCTACCTATAAGGATCAGCAGGAAAAGCTGCGGGAGAAAGACCTGGCAACTTACGGATTTCTTGGTTATCCGCTGCTGCAGACGGCGGATATCCTGATGTATCGGGCCGGCAAGGTGCCGGTGGGTGCCGATCAGGTGTCCCACGTGGAGATCACCCGGGAAATCGCCCGCCGCTTCAACCATATCTATGGCCGTGAACCGAACTTCGAAGAATTGTCCGAAGCGGCCATCGTCAAGATGGGCAAGAAGAGCGCCAAACTGTATCGCAACCTCAAAAAGCGCTACCAGGAAGAGGGTGATGTTGAAGCTCTGGAAACTGCCCGCGCCCTGCTGAAAGAACAACAGAATATTTCGTTGGGTGACCGGGAACGGCTGTACGGTTATATCGAGGGTGGCGGCAAAGTCATCCTGCCCGAGCCTCAGCCGCTGTTAACCCCCGAATCCAGGATGCCGGGCCTGGATGGACAGAAGATGTCCAAGTCCTACAACAACTACATCGGCCTGCGGGAAGAACCGGAGAGTGTTGCGCAGAAAATCCGGACCATGCAGACCGACCCGCAGCGGGTTCGCCGGACCGACCCCGGCGAGCCGGAAAAGTGCCCGGTTTGGGGCATGCACAAGGTGTATTCCGACGAAAAGACCTGCCAGTGGGTGCAGGAAGGCTGCCGCAGCGCCGGTATCGGGTGCCTGGACTGCAAAAAGCCGCTCATCGACGCCATTATTGAAGAACAGAAGCCGCTGCACGAGCGGGCCCGGGAGTACGAAAGCAACCCGGATCTGGTGCGCTCCATCCTCGAAGAGGGGCGCGAACACGCCCGGGCTGCGGCCCGTGATACGCTCGATGAAGTGCGCACAGCCATTGGGCTCAGTTACGGCTGAGACTGTCCGGGTAAACCCGACCAGAAGGGCACCAGATGACCGATGACAGCACGGAAGTAGCCATCGCCCCGGCAGAAGCGCCGGAGACGGAGGCCGGGCCGCTGGCGCGGGTGTCTGGCCGGCCTCTGGTTGACTTGCCCAAAGATCTTTACATACCGCCAGATGCGCTGGCCGTGTTTCTGGAGGCCTTCGAAGGGCCTCTGGACTTGTTGCTGTACCTGATCCGGCGCCAGAACATGAATATTCTGGATATTGATGTCAGTGAAATTACCCGGCAGTACATGGACTACATTGGCGCGGTAGAAGCCATGCGTTTTGAGCTGGCGGCGGAGTATCTGGTGATGGCCGCCACCCTGGCGGAGATCAAATCCCGGATGCTGCTGCCACGCCAGGTAACCGACGACGAGGACGAAACCGATCCCCGGGCAGAGCTTATCCGGCGTCTGCAACAGTACGAACGCTTCAAGAAAGCGGCCGGGGAAATTGATGAGCTGCCCCGTATGGAGCGGGACACCTACGCAGGCTCAGCCGCGCTGCCGCCGCTGCCGTCTTCCCAGCCCCATCCGGATGTGGATCTGAGAGAGCTGCTGCTGGCGTTGCGGGGTGTGATACAGAGGGCAGACCTGTTTACCAGCCACCATGTCGAGCGTGAACGCTTGTCTACCCGGGAGCGTATGTCCCATATCCTGGCGAGTCTTGAGGGTGAGCGGTTTGTCTCATTCGAGAGCCTGTTCACCATGGAGGAAGGCCGGCTGGGGGTGGTGGTTACGTTTCTGGCCACCCTTGAACTGGTGAAAGAACAACTGATCGAGATTGTGCAGGCCGAAGTGCTGGGGCCTATCCACGTTCGGGCCCGGGCCGTTAGCTGAAGACATAAGGTGGTGCCATGACCGGAGAACAACTGGACCGAATTCGTTGCATAACAGAAGCCGCACTGCTGGCTGCCGGCAAACCCTTGTCGATCGAACAGCTGCGGGAGTTGTTTGAGGAAGCTGAGAGGCCGGCACGCCAGGTCATGGAACACGTGCTTGTTTTGCTTGAGCAGGCCTGTGAGGGCCGGGGCTTTGAACTCAGAAAGGTAGCCAGCGGTTATCGCTTGCAGGTGAGGGAAGAGTTTGCCCCGTGGGTGGGCCGGCTGTTCGAGGAAAAGCCGCAACGCTACTCCCGGGCACTGCTGGAAACCCTCGCACTGATTGCCTATCGCCAGCCGATTACCCGTGGTGAGATCGAAGAAATCCGCGGTGTTACGGTAAGCAGCAATATTATTCGGACCCTGCTTGAGCGAGAGTGGGTGCGTGTTGTGGGGCATCGGGATGTGCCAGGCCGGCCCGCGATGTATGCCACCACCCGGCAGTTTCTCGACTATTTCAATCTGACCGGGCTCGATGAGCTTCCGCCGTTGTCAGATGTTCGGGACCTGGAAGAGATCGGCCGGGAAATTGAACAGAATATGCAGGGCGAAATCGAATTCGATGGGTCCGACCAGACACTTCACTGAGGCCGGATTCCACGGCCCAGTCCTTCAGTAAGGATGTACCACATGGCGGCATCAAGCCCCCGAAAACCAGGCGCAGCCAGGAAGTCTGCCCGTAATGATGGACCTGTCTCCGACAGTCCCGAACGAGTCCAGAAACTGCTGGCCCGGGCCGGTGTGGGCTCCCGTCGCGAAATCGAGGGATGGATGGAGGCCGGTCGTCTGATCGTCAACGGCCAGATTGCCGGGCCGGGCCATAAGGCCACGATCAAGGACACCTTCGAGCTGGATGGCAAGATCCTGGATGTCGCCTCGGCCGGCGCAGTGGTGCGGCGGGTACTGATCTATAACAAGCCGGAAGGTGAAATCAGCAGCCGCAAAGATCCGGAAGGCCGGCCCACGGTCTTTGACCGCCTGCCCAGGCTGAAAGACCTGCGCTGGATCTCCATCGGCCGCCTGGACATCAATACGACCGGACTGGTTATGTTTACCACCGATGGCGAGCTGGCCAACCGTCTGATGCACCCCTCCAGCCAGATTGACCGCGAATACGCGGTGCGGGTATTTGGCGAAGTGGATGACGCCATGATCGAACGCCTGCTTGCGGGCGTGCTGCTGGAAGACGGCATGGCAAAATTCTCTGATATCACGCCGGCCGGAGGCAGTGGCATCAATCGCTGGTTCCATGTCACCCTGCTCGGGGGTCGTAACCGCGAAGTGCGCCGGTTATGGGAATCGCAGGGGGTGCGGGTGAGTCGCCTGAAACGGGTGCGCTACGGCCCCGTGTTCCTGCCCAGCCGGCTTACCCTCGGCAAATGGGAAGAGCTTGACCAGAAAGCCGTGGATACCCTGAGCCGGGCCGTGGGCCTGAGCCCCGTGGCCATTCCCCAGAAAACACCGGGCGAGCAGGCGGCCCAGCAACGGAAACAGCGCAAGAGCCCGGAAAAATCCCTGCAGCGTGCCCGCCGGGGTAGCTGGCAGGTCGCCGACGCCACTCCGGCGTCGGCCCGTAGCCCCCGAAAACCCCAAAAACCCCGTAAATAGCGCCTGTACACCCACCCTGTGCGTCGGCAATCAAAATGTCCGACAAAGGGGTGGGGCTCCCGGGAGCCTGTGATAAACTCCTGCTTTTGCTTAATTCCTCCTGGCAAAGGTGAGCGTCCGGTTTATGAGATTTCAGGCACCCGAGAGTCTTTCCGAGCAGATCGCGCAGCACATCGGCCAGCGCATCGTTATCCGGGACCTCAAGCCCGGTGAGCGAATCCAGGAACTCAAAGTGGCCGGAGAGCTGGGGGTCAGCCGTGGCTCCGTCCGGGAGGCTCTGCTGATCCTTCAGCGTCGCCACCTGGTGGAAATCTATCCCCGCCGGGGCGCGGTGGTTTCCGGCCTCACCATTGCTTCTGTCAACGCTCTGTACGACATCTATATCGACCTCCTGTGCATGTTGGGACGCAAGCTGCTGGAACGCTGGTCCGGCGATAGCCTGAGCGGCGTCATGGGGCAGGTCCGGGAAGTACAGGCGGTGATCAGTGCGCTCAATTCTGATGCCCCGGATGCCGCCGAGCGGGTAATCGAGGCCGGCTTTGGGGTGATGCGTTACGCTTACAGCCTGGTTGAAAACCCCTTCCTGGAAGAAACACTGGAAAACTTCCGCCCTGCGATCAGCCGCACCTATTACGTGGCGCTGGACCATTTTCGCAGTGAAATCGCCGGCACCGGTGCCTTTTTCCGGGATCTGGCCGATGCTGCGGTTGCCGGGGATTCCCCGCGCCTGGAGGCGGTGATCCGGAATTTTGGTGAACATCAGCGCCAGCAGGTACTGAGTATTCTCTCGGAGGAGAAAGCCTGACATGCGGCTCAAGTCCATCAAGCTGGCCGGTTTCAAATCCTTCGTGGACCCGACCACGGTACCCTTCCCGACAAACATGACCGCCGTGGTGGGGCCTAACGGATGCGGCAAGTCCAACATCATCGATGCGGTGCGCTGGGTGATGGGCGAAAGCTCAGCAAAGTATCTGCGCGGCGAATCCATGACCGACGTCATCTTCAACGGTTCCAGCGCCAGAAAGCCGGTTGGCCAGGCTTCGATTGAACTGCTCTTCGACAATGGCGAAGGCAAGGCACCGGGCGAGTTTGCGAAGTTCAACGAAATCTCGGTCCGGCGCCGGGTGTCCCGGGAAGGGCAGTCCGAGTACTTTCTGAACGGTGCCAGGTGTCGGCGACGGGATATCACGGACCTGTTCCTGGGCACAGGGCTGGGTCCACGCAGTTACGCCATCATCGAGCAGGGAATGATTTCCCGGCTGATCGAGGCCAAGCCGGAAGAACTGAGGGTCTATATCGAAGAGGCCGCCGGTATTTCCAAGTACAAGGAACGGCGCCGGGAAACCGAAAACCGCATCAGGCGGACCCAGGAAAACCTGGAGCGTCTGAGCGACCTGCGCGATGAGCTTGGCCGCCAGTTGCAGCACCTGGAAAGACAGGCGGCCGCGGCTGAGAAGTACAAGATGTACAAACAGGAGGAGCGGCAGAAAAAAGCCGAGCTTACGGTACTGCGATGGCAAGCGCTGGACGCCGACCTGCAGACCTGGCGTGCCAAAATCCGGGAGACCGAGCTGGAGCTCGAAAAGCTTCTGACCGAGCGCGTTAACCTGGAAACATCGCTGGAATCGTTGCGCGAAGCCCATCACGAGCGCACGGAACACTTCAACCGTGCCCAGGCCCGATACTATGAGGCCGGTGCCGACATTGCCCGTATCGAACAAAGTATCGAACACCAGCGTGAACG
The DNA here is from genome assembly GCA_035306945.1 of Marinobacter sp. GTDB lineage: Bacteria > Pseudomonadota > Gammaproteobacteria > Pseudomonadales > Oleiphilaceae > Marinobacter. The sequence goes on along the minus strand of DATGNB010000086.1, from coordinate 13,601 downwards.
CAGCCGGCAAACCGCCGCAGAGCTGGACCAGGCGCTGGCCAGCCAGCGTGAGTTGATGCGAGAGCTGGAGCAGGACCAGGACAAACTGGTGGCGCTGCGCGAAGAGCTGGAATTGCTGGAGCCGGAGCAGGAGGCCCTGGCCATCCGGGCCGAAGAATCCGGTGAACAGCTACTGCAGGCAGAAGATGCCATGGCCGACTGGCAACAGCGCTGGGATGAGTTTACCACCCGCTCCGCTGATGCCCGTCGTCAGGCCGAGCTGGCCCAGTCCCGGATCCGTTCTCTGGACGATGCCATCGGGCAACTGAAACATCGGCAGGACAAATTACGGGACGAAAACGAGCTGCTCGAAGGCCAGCTCGACCGTGCCGGGCTGGAAGAGTTGCTGGCCGAACAGGAAACCCTCGCCATGCAGAGGGAAGAGGCCCTGGAGCGGGTTGAGTTGCTCCAGGAGGACGTCCAGTCCGTGCGGGAGCGGCTGCGGGAAGCCGAAGTTCAGGTGCAGACGCATCAGCAGCAGGTACAGAACCTGCGAGCATCGCTGGAGTCCCAGCAGGCGTTACTGAATGAACAGATGGGCAGTCAGAACGGCGATCTTCAGCAATGGCTGGCAGACAACAACCTGGCGGATGCGCCCAGGCTGGCGGCACGGCTGGTGATTGAGGATGGCTGGGAATTTGCGGTAGAGCAGGTGATTGGCCGGTTTACCCAGGGGCTGTCTTTACCGGCCTTTGATGCGGTTTCGGCCGCTTTGGCACAGGCTCCCAAAGGACTGGCGGTGGTTGCCGAGACCGCTGATGCGGGTACCGGTACCGGCCTGGCGGCCAGGGTCTCGGGTGTCCCGGCATTGAACACTTTATTGGGCGCTGTCGGCGTGGCTGGATCGGTGGCCGAGGCCATGGCGGGCCGCGCGCAGCTGGCGCCCGGCGCCAGCGTGATCACGAAAGAAGGCGTTTGGGTGGGCCGGGACTGGTTGTTGATGCCCGAGTCCGACGCCGGTCAGGTTGGGGTGATTGAACGTCAGAAAATGGTCACTGAGCTGGAGTGGCGTCTGGCGGAGGCTGAGGAAAAACTGGAGGCTGCCACCGGACAGCTGGCCCTGATACAGGAGCAGAGCGAGCAGGCCGATGGGGAAAGGGAAGAGGCGCGGGCGCGGGTAACCGAGGCTGAGCGTGAACTGTCTGCCGTGACGTCGCGGGCCAGCGGCCTTAAGGCGCGGGCGGAACAGATCGAAGCGCGTTTACTGCGGATTCATGATGACATTGCCGACGTGGCTGCCAACCTCGAGGATCAGCAAGCCAGCCTGATGGAAGCCCGGCAGGAGTGGGATCTGGCGCTGGCCTCAAGCGAAGACAGTGAGGACGAGAAAGAGCGCCTGCTGGAGCAACGGGACCAGCTGCGGGAAAACCTTGACCGCCTGCGCCAGGACGCACGTCATGACCGCGACCATGCCCATCAACTCCAGCTTCAGCTACAGACACTGCAAAGCCAGCGCGACGCCCTGCAGCAGACTATTGGCCGTATGCAGCTTCAGAAAGAGCGCCTTGAAGAGCGCCTGGACGTGCTGCGCGAGGCCCGGGAAAGTGCCGAAGAGCCCGCGGAAGACTTACAGATGCAGCTCGAAGGTCTGCTCGAGCGCCGGCTGGCGGAAGAAGAAAAGCTTGGCGCGGCCCGCGATGCCCTGGAGGAAATCGACCGGCAGGTAAGAGACCGGGAACAGGGCCGGAGTCGTACCGAACACGTGGTGCAGGAGGTGCGCGCCCGGCTCGAAAAACTCAAGATGGAATCCCAGGCCCTGGAGATCCGGGCTGGAAATTATCTGGAGCAATTGAACGAGTTAGAGGTAAAGCTTCAGGTAGTACTTGAAGGCTTGCCGGCGGATGCCGAGGAGACACTCTGGGCCGGGGAACTGGAGAAGATCAGCACCCGTATCCAGCGCCTGGGCGCCATTAACCTGGCCGCCATTGAGGAGTATCAGGTTCAGAGCGAGCGCAAAACCTATCTCGATGAGCAGAATGCCGATCTGATGGAAGCCCTGGAAACCCTGGATACCGCGATCCGCAAGATCGACCGCGAAACCCGCCAGCGGTTCAAGGAAACCTTTGACCAGGTGAATGCCGGCTTGCAGGCGCTGTTTCCTAAAGTCTTCGGCGGCGGCAATGCCTATCTTGAGTTGACAGGCGAAGACCTGCTCGAGACCGGTGTTGCGATCATGGCCCGGCCTCCCGGCAAGAAAAACAGCACCATCCATCTGTTATCCGGTGGTGAAAAGGCGTTAACGGCCATTGCCCTGGTATTCTCGATTTTCCAGCTCAACCCGGCACCTTTCTGTATGCTGGACGAAGTTGATGCACCGCTGGACGACGCCAACGTCGGCCGTTATGCCAATATGGTGAAGGAAATGTCCCGGCAGGTGCAGTTTATCTACATCACCCACAACAAGATTGCTATGGAGCTGGCGGACCAGCTGATGGGTGTCACCATGCACGAGCCGGGCTGTTCGCGGCTGGTGTCGGTGGATGTCGAGGAAGCCGCCGCCCTGGCTGAGGCCTGACCGCTGGCGAAAAACCAGCCAACCATGACAAAAACGCCATCTGTTGCGGGTGCGCGTTGTATTCATTACGGGCTTTTTTTAGAGTAGCAACAGTTCCGAACTGTAACAGGACAGCATCTTATGTCACTTAGGGAATGGTTAATCGCCATAGGTACCCTGGTTATCATCGGCATCGTGGTTGACGGTATCCGCCGTATGCGCCGTGCCCGTAAAGAATCCATGGCGATCTCGTCCGGCATGGGAGCCAACGATCTGCGCGAATCGCCCCTGGACGACGACTTCAATCCGGAACTGCCCAACGGCGGGGCCCGCATTGTGTCTCAGGGTTCCCTCGAGGAGCGTGGTTACGTCACCCGGGATACGTCCTCTGAGACGGTGGACGACCGCAACGATGACATGGAGCCGGAGCCACAACCCGCCTCCGTCGCCGCAACACGCCGGGCTGAGCCTGTTCTGTCTGCCCGCGAGCCGGAACCCGAGCCTGAACCCGAACCTGAGCCGGTACCGGTGACCACCGAGGTGGAAGAAGACACCGCCCGCCGACAGACTGCGACCCCGGGGCGCCAGCAGCCGCCCGCCGGAGCCAACCGCCCGGAAGCGCGGGAAGTCCTGGTGATCAATGTGCTGTCACGCAGTCATCAGGAGTTTCAGGGGCCGGTGCTGCAGAAGTTATTCGAAGCCTGTGGCCTGGAACTGGGCGACATGGATATCTATCATCGCCACGAAGCGGCCGATACCACCACACCCGTTCAGTTCAGTGTGGCAAACGCGGTCGAGCCGGGCACGTTCAGACCCGACGAAATGGCCGGCATGAGCACGCCGGGTATCAGCTTCTTCATGAGCCTGCCGGGGCCAACCAACCCGTTGCAGGCGTTCGAGTTCATGCTCGAGACCGCCCAGTGCGTGGTGCGTAATATGGGGGGTGAACTCAAAGACGAGCGCCGCAGCGTGATGACGCCTCAGACCATCGAACACTGCCGCCAGCGGATCCGCGAGTTTGAGCGCAAGCAACGTTCCCATCGGGCCTAACAGCCAGGATTCCCAACCTGATGACCAATTCTGCTTCTGACCTTCAGCAGCGCGTTGCCGAGTTGCGCGCTGCGCTTGATGACCACAACTACGCTTACTACGTACTGGATGAACCCAGAGTTCCCGACGCCGAGTATGACCGTCTGTTCCGGGAACTTCAGGGGCTGGAACAGGAGCATCCGGAGCTGGCCTCAGAGGATTCGCCCACTCAGCGGGTTGGCAGCCCCCGGGATACCAGCTTTGCGGAAGTTACCCACCGTATTCCGATGCTGTCCCTGGACAACGCCTTCAGCGAGGACGAACTGCGGGAATTTGATCGCCGGATCCGGGACCGCCTGAAAACCGGAGATGAGGTTCAGTATGTCTGTGAACCCAAGCTGGACGGTCTTGCGGTCAGCCTGCATTACGAGAACGGCCAGCTGATCCGTGCGGCGACCCGTGGTGATGGCTATACCGGCGAGGACATCACGCCCAATATCCGGACCATCCCCTCGGTACCCCTGAAGTTACGGGGCAAGGATTATCCCGCGGTGCTTGAGGTGCGGGGCGAGGTGTACATGCCCAGGGCCGGCTTTGAGCAGCTCAACCAGCGGCTGGCGGCGCTGGACGAAAAGACCTTCGTAAACCCCCGCAACGCTGCCGCAGGCAGCCTGCGGCAGAAGAAATCTACGGTAACGGCTACCCGGCCTCTGGAGTTTTGCGCTTACAGCATGGCCGTGGCGGACGAAAGCATCCTGCCCCCAACCCATTGGGAAAGCCTGGCGCTGGTGCGTGGCTGGGGCTTCCGCCTGAACCCGGAAATGCGCCTGGCCGAAGGCGTGGACGACTGCCTGCAGGCCTATAACGAACTGCTCGAAAAGCGCGACGAGCTGCCTTATGAAATCGACGGGATCGTGTTCAAGGTCAACCGTCTGGACCTGCAGCAGGCGCTGGGTTTTGTCTCCCGGGCACCGCGCTGGGCGATTGCCCAGAAGTTTCCGGCGCAGGAAGAACTCACGATTATCGAAGGGGTGGAATTCCAGGTCGGCCGCACCGGCGCGGTAACCCCCGTCGCCCGGCTCAAGCCGGTGTTTGTGGGTGGGGTAACGGTCTCCAACGCCACGCTCCACAACATGGATGAAATTCGCCGCCAGGATGTGCACATCGGCGACACGGTTTTCATCCGCCGGGCAGGGGATGTGATTCCCCAGGTGGTGAAGGTGGTGCCGGAGAAACGGCCGGACAGCGCCCAGGCGGTCGTGCTGCCTGAACACTGCCCGGTGTGCGGCTCGGATATTGTGCAGATTGAAGGCGAGGCGGTGGCCCGCTGCTCCGGCGGCCTGTATTGTCCGGCCCAGCGCAAGGAGGCGATTCGTCATTATGCTTCCCGTAAAGCTCTGGATATCGAAGGTCTCGGTGACCGTCTGATCGACGTGCTGGTGGAAGAGGAGATGGTGACCACGGTGGCAGACCTGTACCGGCTGACCCGGTTCCAGCTCGCCAGTCTTGAGAGGATGGGGGATAAATCGGCAGATAACCTGATCAGGGCCATCGACCGCTCCCGCAACCCGGTGCTCTGGCGGTTCCTCTATGCCATCGGCATCCGGGAAGTGGGCGAGGCCACCGCCAAGAGTCTGGCGTCCCATTTCGGGACGCTGGAGGCCATTGCGGCCGCTGATGAAGATGCCCTGCAGCAGGTGCCGGATGTCGGCCCGATTGTCGCCGGTCATATTCGCAGTTTCTTCAGCCAGCCCCATAACCAGGAAACCCTCCAGGCCCTGAAGCAGGCCGGCGTGATCTGGCAGGAAGAAGCCATTGTGGAGGCCGCCGAGCAGCCCCTGGGCGGCCAGACCTGGGTGCTCACCGGCACCTTGTCACAGATGACCCGCGACCAGGCCAGGGAGCAGCTGGAGCGCCTTGGCGCCAGGGTGGCAGGCAGTGTGTCGAAGAAAACAGCCTGTGTGGTGGCCGGCGAGGCCGCCGGCTCCAAGCTGACCAAAGCGGAGCAGCTGGGTATCCCGGTGCTGGACGAGGAGGGGCTGCTGTCTCTGTTAAAAGAACATGGCCTGGCCCGCTGAGGCGGACAGGGCCGCGAATCTGAGAACTCGCGCAGATCCCCCGGGTAACAAATTGGCTACCATGACGTTGACCTGTAACGGTGTGTAACCCGAGAGCAAAAACCACCTCGGCGCACCGTCATAACAACAACGTTTTAAAACGGATTTTTACATGCGCGCCGATTTGTTCTCCCGCACTTTCCTGCCGGGCCGGCTTGCTGGCCTGGCTGTAATTGCACTGGCTGCGGCCGGCTGTAAAACCGAAAAAGACCCGGATGACCCCACCCTGATCGGGGCGCCACCTGCGACTGCCTACATCGGCGCAGAATACTATTACAACTGGGGTTCCTACGGCGGCGAGGGTATTCTTGACTACTCGCTGACCAACGCCCCGGCCTGGCTGGCCCTGGAAGATACCAGTAATAAAGCCCGCCAGGGTGTGATCATGCGAGGGGTGCCCGGCCTCTCCGGCGGTAATCGCGGGCTGGATGATCTCGGCAAATTCGAAAACATCGACATTGTGACCACTGACGGCCGCATGGCGGGTTTTCAGCCGTTTACCATCGAAGTCAAACCGAACCTGGTGACCGTCGAAGTACCGGAGCTGACCGAAGGTGCCTCTCCGGAGATCAAGACCCCCTCTGGCGAACACTGTGCCATTCCGGACCTGGAGCCCCAGGGCGAGCATAACGGCCTGCCAACGCACCGGGTATTTGCCAGCGTTAAACTCGAAAAACCCTCGGTAACCCGCGTAACCATTGCGTTTGAGCTGGAGTCGGACTTCAGTTGTTCCGACCCGGTTGACGCTATTTCGCACCAGTGCCACGCCGAAGACAGCAATCTGGGCAAGGCTATTATCGGGGTGGATATCGTGGCGCAGGGCAGTGACTCTGCCGAAACGCTGGATGAGGATGCCAACCCGCTGAGTTACATAAGCTATCAGGCTCGCCCTGACGGAATCATCGACCGCGGCCTGGTAACCTTTGAGCCCGGCGTGACCGAGTGCTTCATTCCATTTGAAGTTATTGATGACCGGGTCGCGGAGCGCACCGAGCTGGCCCGCCTCAAACTGTCCGAAGTGCGGACCGGCCTGGCGTCGCTCGGCACCAAAAATACCGGGGTAACGGCCAATATCAGCATTGCGGATAACGAGCCGGTGGTGGCTCTGCGCACGCTCAATGGCGGTATCACCGATACCCTGAACGTCGAGCCCGGCGTGACTGACCTGACCGGTGTGGTGTTCAATCCTGACCGGGTCTACACGGCCATTCTGACCGGTGAACGCGACGGTGAGGTGCGGGTCAGGCTTGCTCCGCGCACGCGCGGCTCGACAGCCGGCGTGTCTGACTTTGTGCTGATTCAGGACCCGGACGAACTGCCAGAGCCTGATCCGCTGGACCCTGAGCCGGAGCCTAACGAACTGGTCTTTTTACCGGGCCAGGATGAAGTGGTCTTCAGCGTCGCCGCCAGGGATTACGCCAACGACGCCGACAACCTGCACGACCGCCGGCTCGTTCTGGTGGTGGACGAAGCTGCCCAGGCAGGGCTGGAGGGGTATGCCCGGGGCGAAAGCGATGAGTTGCTGACCCTGGCGTTTAATCGCCAGACACAGCCACTGGCGTGGAGTGATGGCTTTGTGGCAACCGACATCCAACTGGGCATCAGGGGCGAACTCTACGTTGCCGGCCATGCGCCGGTCAGCGGCGGGGTTCAGCTTCAGGTCCGGAGGTATGACCAGACCGGAACCCTGATCGGTACGGCCCTGGAAATCACCGACGGCAGTACACCGCTTCCTGAAACCCGTCTGTTTCTGGCCCTGGGGCAGCGAACCGAACGTGTGAACGGCTCCTCGGCGACCCACAACGAACTGGCTCTGGCCTGGTCCGAGGACGGAGATGTGGTGGTTGAGCTCTATCGCTACGACAGGCCGTCAGAGACCTACCTGCCGCTGTCTGCGGACAACCGGCTTGTTACCGGCTCTTCCGGCACAGACAGCGTGACCTGGCTGGGCTATCAGGAGGGCTCCGGCCAGCTTGTGGTCGCGGGCGAATCGTCCGGTAGCTGGCCGGGCCAGGCCAGCGCTGGCGGCACCGATGGCTTTCTTGCGGTTGTCGAGACTACCGCCCTGGAACTCAAGCTCAAGAGCGTGCGCCAATTGGGGTCAGCCGGTGATGATGTGATCGCAGGCGGGCATGTGGACGGTGGCGCGCCCCTGCTGTTTGGCTACGCGCCGCAGGTGATGGACGGTAATGGCGGGATCGGTCCGTTCTTTGTATCCGGTACGGAAGGCTCGCAGATTCAGGCGCTGGGTGCGGAGGCAACCGAGGTACTCAGAGACGGGCTCTTTGCCCACAATCGTGTCTGGCTGATTGGCGACGGACCCTGGGGCTACGAAATCATGGAAGACGATGACGGTGTCCGGGAGCTGGTCCGAAGCCCGGGGAATCAGGCCGGATTCGTTCTGGGCGTTACCACTAGTGGCACACCCGAGCTTGCCTTTACCTTGCCCTCTGTTGACGACCAGGCGGTGCAGTCCATGCATAAGGGCGTGGCAATAGAGGCCGGCGTGATCGTTACCGGGAAGCTCGAAAACGGCGACGGCATGCTGGCGCGGCTGACCACCGTGGAGGACCCGGAGCCCTATCAGAGCTGGCAGAAGGCGTTGGCCGAACCAGGTATCCGGTTCCTTGATCTGGCCAACTACCGGGATAGCGAGATCGTTGCGCTGGCAGACACCGATGCCGGGCGCCAGATCCTTCTGTTCAGCCCGGAAGGCCGGAGGCTGACGCCCTGACATGCAGTCTTGAACTTGCAATCCGAAGGGTCAGGGGCTCCGGCAGGCTCAACGGCTGGCCGGTAATCCGGTCGGCCAGATACTCCGCCAGCAGCGGTGCCCAGGTGAGCCCCTTGCTTCCGTACCCGGTCAGCAGGAAGGCTCCCGCTACCACCTTTCCGTCCTGATCCCTGAGCTCGTCGGCCACCGGCTGATAATCATGGGTGGTGCAGCGGAAAGACACCCGGCCATCCAGAGTACCGGTTGTGGGCCTGTTGCTTTCACACACGGCAGGCAGCAAACCGATCAGCTGGGCCAGGTTTTCCTCGTGGCTTTCCGGGGTGAGATCGGGATTGTTATCTCTCAGGTCAAAGGTGGCACCGGTAACCGCCATGCCCTGGTGGGGCGGGTTCAGATACTTTGAGCCGCAGATGACGGCATCCGGCAGAACATACTGTTCTGCGGGCAGGTAGGAGATCTGGCCACGGATCGGCTTCAGACGAAGCGCGCCGGTCACGGGGGTCAGGGCTGCGGATTCCGGCCCGGCGGCGATGACCACCACCGAGGCCTTGATTTGCCGGCCGGACTCACCCCGGATGAGCCAGCCGCCGTCCGTCTGCTCAAGGCCGGTGACGCAGAACCCGAAGGCCGGGGTAATCTGTGGGTGCCGGGCCAGATGCCGGCAGGCCCGGGCTGGCTCAAGCCAGCCCGAGTCGGGAAACCACAGGCCACCTGCGGTTACGGGCAGGCCTGCCAGCTCCGAGCCTTGAGCGGCATCGACGGCTTGGAGCAGATCGTCAGGATAATGGTTACGCGCCAGAAACCGTTGCTGGCGGTCCTGTTCCTGGGGGTCGGCCGCCAGTTGCAACAGCCCGCAGGGGTGCCAGTACCGCCCCGCCGTGGTCTTGTAATAACGCTGGCTGAAGCTCAGGGCTGTGGCCGCAAGCTGCGTCTGGGCGTTGTATTCCACCCCGAGCTTGGCATAGAGCGCGCCCTGGGGGTTGCCCGAGGCCCCCGCACCCGGCGCTTCCCCTTTATCAATCAGGGTGACCGGCACACCCCGGTCCGCCAGATTCCGCGCCAGCGTGGTGCCGGCGATGCCAGCGCCGAGGATGGCGACCCGGGCAGGGTGCACCGGCTGGCCCCGGGCCTCAGCGCTCTCAAGCGCTCCGGCCAGCATGTCCCGCTTGCGACCAAAGCCCGGGACCTTGCTCATGCTGAATCCGGCCCCGGCAAGTGCCCGCCGGATACGGCCTACGGATGTAAAGGTTGCCAGTGTGGTGCCGGCCTGGCTGTGCCGGCGGATCTGGGAAATGGCCTCTTCAAGCCACATCTCCGGATTGAGCGATGGCGCAAAGCCATCGAGAAACCAGGCATCCGCCACAAAGCTGAGCTCCCGCCAGGCATCCAGGACATCGCCAAAGAACAGCGTCAGGCGCACCCGCCCTCCGGCCAGCACCAGCCGGTGCGTACCCTGAATCAAAGGTGGATAATGGGCCATCAGCTCACGGGCCTGATCGGCAACTTCCGGCCAGAACGACAGAGCTTTTTCCAGGTCTTTGCGGGTGAGGGGATAGCGCTCGACCGAGACGAAATGCAATATCGTGTTGTCGTGCCCGGGCCTGCAAGACAGCCATTCGGCCCAGGTGGCCAGAAAGTTCAGCCCGGTGCCAAAGCCGGTTTCAGCCACCACAAAATGCTGGCCCGGAGTGAGGGCGGCAAACCGCTCACTCAGCCGGTTGTAACCAATAAACACATAGCGGGTCTCGGCCAGGCCGTCTTCGCGGCTGAAGTACACATCGCCAAAACGGGTCGATGCAGGCACACCGTCGTGCCAGACAAGGTCGGCGGGCTCCATGGCCGGCGGCAGAAGAGAACGGGTCATGGCGTCAGTCTTGTGCCGTTACCCGGGAGGCTTCTTTGATCACCACCGGTTGTACCGGGACATCAGCCATGCCCCGGCTGCGGCCGGTGCGCACGCCTGAAATGGTGTCTACCACGTCCATGCCATCGATGACCTGGCCAAAAACAGCATAGCCCGCACCGCCGGGGCCGGGGTTCAGATACGCATTGTCGACCACATTGATAAAGAACTGGGAAGTGGCTGAGTGCGGATCACTGGTGCGGGCCATGGCGATGGTGCCGCGCGTGTTGGGTAGAGCCGGGGATGCTTCGTTGATGATCGGGGCGTTGGTGGGCTTGCGGGACATGTCTTCGGTAAAGCCACCGCCCTGAATCATGAAATCAGGAATCACCCGGTGAAACACCGTGCCGTTGTAAAAGCCGCTGTCTACATAGCCAAGAAAGTTTTCTACGGTCGCCGGCGCCACATCCGGACGTAACTCCAGAGAGAAGTCACCATGGGAGGTGCTGAAGCGGATTTCCGGCCTGGGGTCGGTGTTTTCATCGGCCTGAGTTGCCGCTGAAACTGTCAGGGCCAGGGTAAACAGGACAGGAGTCACACTCAGACGGCGTTTTACAGTATTTATCATTTCAGGGGTGCTCACGGTTTCTGTATGGCGGGTGATTACTGCAATAATGTCTTAAATCGTAAACAGATACATTATTCTAACAAATAGTTTACGAATCCCGGTGTGTGGTGGTGGATTTTACCTTACGGTCGGTTATTCTTTGAACAGTATGGTCAATGAACGGTTGCCGGGTCGGGTTGTACGGTGATCCCTTTAAAGACAGGAGAAGTCCGGTGAAAATCCGTTTGTTATCACAAGCTACTGTGCTGGCGGCGATGGTTGTCGCGGCACCGGTTACGCAAGCATCAGACGACAAGGACTGGGACTACACTCCGGCGTTTTTACCGGTCACGGAGCCTGGGTTGGCTTCTGTTGCTGCGCACGGGAGCCTGAGCTTGCAGAATCTCCTTCTGGCAGGCGGTGGCACCCGGTTCAGCCAGCTTGAGACACCGGGGTCAGTCCGGCTCATCCGGCCGGACAGCAATGACGGGCCTGCTGCGGCCCAGGTTGCACAGGTGCTGCACGAGCTGCTTGAACCACTGCCGAATCTGTTTGATATGGATTTCGACATTGCCGGCATACGGTATCGCCCCGATGAGCAGGTGGTAACGCTCGATGCCCGGGGTGCAATCCATGTGCGCTTTCCCGAGACCGTGGACCGCGTCAGCCTCAGGAATGTTCAGGTGGGCGGCAGGAGCACACCACCTTTGGGCGATTTCCACATGTACAACCTGAGCTTCCACGAAGACTCGTTTATCCGTATCGTTGGGCGCTAGCGCACCCCGAACGCATCGCAACCGTTGGTTTCGGTGCTTATTTGATCAACGCCTGTATATCGCGGAACGCCGGGTGGCGGGAATCGCCCACCCATTCAAAGGCAACCATCTCGGTCGTCACGATCCGGGCTCCGCTCTGGTACAGCCGGTCCAGGGCAAGGTCCTGATCAAACTCGTTACGCGATCCGGTGGCATCGGCCACCACCCATACCTTATACCCCGCATCCAGAAGGCTCAGGGCAGTCTGCAGTACGCACACGTGGGCCTCACAGCCGGCAATCACGATCTGCTGCCGGCCCTCAGGAAGTGCATCAATCAACCCGTGCGGGCAGGCATCGAAATGGTGCTTTGCGACAGTATGCAGACACAACTCCCGCACACTTTGCAGGTTAGGCCCCAGCTTTTCGGGCACCTGTTCAGTACCTATTACCGGTACACCCAGCAGGCCGGCAACCGTCGCAAGAAGGGTGCAACGATCGGCCACCTCCGCGCCCCGGCTGATGGCGGGCATCAGTTTTTCCTGCACATCAATGAGCAGAAGGGTTGCCTGTTCGGCTTTCATCAACATGGCGGGCTCCGGATTTGTCTGACATCGCCTACCAGCATAGCCAATTTGCTTCTGCGGTCGCCGGCGAATCGGATATTTCTGTGTTTTTTTGTCTTATTCCCGCTTTGGCGGTTGCCAAACAGGAATAAAACTATTAAAGTTTGCGCCCTCAAATGAGCGAGAACATCGCTGATTTGAAAGAGTTTCCTGGAGAGGTGTCCGAGTGGCTGAAGGAGCACGCCTGGAAAGTGTGTATACGTTAATAGCGTATCGAGGGTTCGAATCCCTCCCTCTCCGCCAATTTTTTGGCGTAACTGCTTGAAGAATAAGGGTTTTTTCGGCTAGTCCGATGCGTTTTACTGGGTGGAACAACCTGGTGGAACAATGTACCTACAACGATCTTCTCATGCGGTCTATTACAGCCGAATTCCGGTACCACGAAAGTGGCATCGAGCCGGTTTTCCCCACGCGATACGAATCTCCCTTCGAACCAAACTCCGTCCGGAAGCGCTCAAGCTTAATGCACGTGTCACTCATGCGGTACTTGACCTGTTTGAGAATGACGCCACCTTTAAATCGATCGATGCGTTTAATCAAGCTATTGATGCTGTCCGCTTAGCACCTCCGGAATTGCCTTCCTCAGCACCAGCAGCATCTGCCGCCAGTCCCTCACGAAAAACTGACCGGAATGGCAGTGTTAGAAAGCGTAAAGCCTCTTCAGCTGTTCTGATTCAGGAATTTATTAAGCACAAGCGAGCAGAGAGAAGTTGTTCGGAACGATACCTGGCACAGCTCAACACCCGTTTAAAGCCGTTTGGATCTTACCTTGACGATGTTGGTCTGAAAAACCTTGGACCGAAACAGGCGATTGGCTATCGGGATGATCTGCTGGCCCGCACTAACTGGGCACCGAAAACGGTAAATGAACACATTAGTGTTGCCCGTCAGTTTACCGGCTGGTGCGAATCGATGGAGTATATAAAACGTAATCCGTTTGCCCGCCTCAGACTTAAAGTGACTGACGGGCGGAAAGATATTGATCTGCGTGTAATCTGGACCGCTACTCAGCTGGGCGAACTTTTCAAAGCTAAGCCATTTCTGGGGCCGACGGGCGTGGAGAACCGTCTCATTGCATCGTTGCAGCTAAAAATGGGTTTGAGGCCCAGTGAGGCTTGCCAGCTGCGCTGTGACGACGTTGTGCATGATAAGAGCAAAGACATCTGGTTCCTGGTAATTACCGACGAGGGACCTCACCAGCATCTCAAGACACCCTCTTCGAAGCGAAATCTGCCCTTGCCGAATACCATCCTTGAACTCGGTTTTCTTGATTATGTGCAGGCGAGAAAAAAAGGAAGGCATAAACAGCTATTCTCGACATCACCCACGGGTAAGTATCACGACTGGTCCAGGAACTT
>DATGNB010000085.1:0-68425 GCA_035306945.1 Marinobacter sp. | reverse complement strand
ATCACCATGTGGAAACTGTTGGAGCCCATATCAATGGCTGCCAGCATTTCGGGCTCTGGTGTCGGGTTATCGGCGGTGGGGTCGGCCGTCACGGTGATGGAATCCTGTATGGGCTGAACTTCGCCGTACTATAAGTGAAGGGGAAGGGCATGTCAGCAGCAGAGTAAGGTCAATACTGATCCGTATCAAGGTATTCACGGATACATCCCGCTTCACATTCAGGCGGCCAATCGCGTAAAGTATTGGTCTAACGAAATCCGGGCGGGTGGGTTATTTCTGGCAGTAGACGCCGCCTGCTATAGTCAACAGCGACTTCGTCCGGGCCGGCTCCGCTGGCCCCGAAGCGCCTGAATCAGGAAAAGGTAATGAGCGGAAATATCGTTAATGTCACCGACGCTTCCTTTGAACAGGATGTACTGAAATCCGACGTTCCGGTACTGGTGGATTACTGGGCAGAATGGTGTGGCCCCTGCAAGATGATCGCCCCGGTTCTGGAAGAAATCGCTGACGAATATGCGGGTAAACTCAAGATCTGTAAGCTTAATATTGACGAAAACGAGCAGACTCCGCCCAAGTTCAACATCCGTGGTATTCCCACCCTGATGCTGTTCAAGAACGGCAATGTGGACGCCACCAAGGTAGGGGCGCTGTCCAAGTCCCAGCTGGCCGCCTTTCTCGACAGCAATCTCTGATCCGCTGTTGAAAAAAACCGCCCCTGAGCACCGCTTCACGGGCGGTTTTTTTTATACCATGACCCAGCCCGATCGAATCATTGGCCTGCTGCTGGCCGGCGGTAAAGGTACCCGTATGGGCGGCCAGGACAAAGGTATGGTGCCCTGGTGCGGCGAGACCATGGCTCTGTGGGTCCTGCAGGCCCTCAGGGCGGTCACTCCGACGGTTTTCATAAGCGCCAACCGTTCTCTGGCTGAGTACGAAAAACTCAGCCCTGGCCATGTCCTCCAGGACCCTGCCGGACTCCGGGGCCAGGGGCCCCTCGCCGGTCTGCTCACCGGGCTCCGTGCGGCGGCAGCCTATGGGGCCGAAGCAGTACTCGTCTGCCCCTGCGACACGCCCGGTATCACCCCTGAGACCCTTCGCCTGCTGACGCTTGCCTGGCAGGCCCATCCGGATCGCCCCGTGATCGCCGAACACAACGGTCGCCAGCATCCGTTGCACGGGGTATACCCGGTCAGTCTGGTGGCGGCACTGGATCAATGGCTGGTGTCCGGCAATCGGAGGGTGATGGGCTTTGCCGGCTCAGTGGGAGCGGTTGCGGTCGATTGTCCGGAGAGGGAGGAGGGGTTCCGGAACCGGAATAACCTGACGGACCTGGAAAGCTGAAGAGTATCTGAACCTTTTATTCCCAGCCCCGGCTGCGGGCAAGGTCAGAGTCTTTCTGTTCCACCCAGTGCTCGCCTTCGGCATTGATTTCTTTCTTCCAGAACGGCGCCGAGGTTTTCAGGGCATCCATAATAAACGCGCAGGCGGCAAAGGCGTCGGCCCGATGAGCACTGCACACGCCCACAAACACGATCTGATCAGCCAGCGCCAGAGCGCCGACCCGATGGATTACCCGTGCCCTCTGGATGTCCCAGCGCCGGGATGCACCATCAATCAGCCCCTGGATTACCGTCTCGGTCATGCCCGGATAGTGTTCAAGAAACAGGCCGGTTACGCCGGACAAGTCACCGGAGTCCCGCACCAGGCCGCAGAAGGTCGCGATAGCACCGGTTCCGGCGCCACTGGCCCGCAGGGCCTGATATTCGGCCCCCACGTCAAAGTCATCGGTCTGGATCGAAATCATCTCAGCCTCCGGTTACCGGTGGAAACAACGCCACCTCATCGCCGGCCTGTACCGGCGTGGCGGGCTTTGCCATCGCCTGGTTGACGGCCATCATCACCGGCTGGTCGCCCTGCAGCTGGCGCCAGCTCCCGCCCCGGGCCGCCAGCAGCCGCAGAATGTCGGCCACGGTCTGCCCCGGCTCGGCCGGGAGCTCCAGAAACTCGGTGCCCAGCTCCTCACGGAGCCGGGCGAAGAAACGAACCGTCAGTGTCGCGTTACTCATGGTCAGCCCAGTAATTCGGTAAAGGAGTAGTAGGTGATCAGGTCGCCCGGTTGCAGCTCGGTGTTTTCCGGTACCACCGCCAGCCCGGAGCCCCAGCAGGCTGAACTGAGTACGCCGGAACTCTGATTCGGGAAGGCCGATACCACCATCTGTCCGCCAGTGACGTCTTTACGGGCCCGGACAAATTCCCGGCGAAAAGACGGCCTGGCGACCGGGAAAGCCGCTGGCAGGCGTTCGCCAATGGGCAGCCAGGCACTGCGGCCCTGGCGTTTACGGATGTACGGCATGGCCACCACCAGAAATGTCACCAGCACCGCCGCCGGATTGCCTGGCAGGCCCAGTACCGGTGTTCCGGCCACCTCGCCAAACGCCAGCGGCTTGCCGGGTTTGATGGCCATGCGCCACAGCGACAAACGGCCGGAGGCTTCGAGCACCGCCCGTACGTGGTCCTCTTCGCCTACGGACACACCACCGCTGGTAATGATCAGGTCGGCGCTGGCGGCGGCGCGTTCGAGAGTCTGTTGGGTGGTGTGCCGGGTGTCTTCAAGGGTTTCACACAGCACGACGTCGCAGCCGGCCTCGGCCAGCAGGCCCAGCAGGGTAAACCGGTTGGTGTTGTAGATCTGCCCGGGCGCCAGCGGTTCACCCGGTTCCACCAGTTCATCGCCGGTGGACAGAATGGCCACCCGCAAACGTTTCAGTACCGGAACCCGGTCGGCACCCATCGAGGCCAGCAGGCCCATTTCCTGCGGCCGGATGCGAGTGCCTGCGCTCAGGGCCAGGTCGCCCCGGGCCAGATCCTGGCCCCGGCGCCGAATGTTCTGGCCCTTTTCCACCGGGGCCTGAATCAGGATCTGGTCGCCATCGGCCTGCACACGCTCCTGCATCACCACCGCATCGGCCCCGGCCGGAATTTCCGAGCCGGTAAAGATACGCACAGCGGTGCCCGGCTGCATCGGCGTTGGTGCCATGCCGGCGGGGATTCTGCCTGATACGGTCATCGGTGTGCCGTCACGGACCTCCGAATGGCACACGGCGTAACCATCCACGGCACTGTTATCCGCCGGTGGCACATCCGCGGGAACATAATGGTTCTCGGCCAGCACGCGGCCCAGGCAGTCCGCCAGACTGATGGATTCCGAGCCGCTTACCGGGATCGCACGGGCAAGAATATGGTTAAGGGCATCGTCAACACTGATCAGATTCGGGCCGGCCATGGGGTCTCCTGCTTATTTGGTGGCTCGGTTGCCAATCACATCGTGCATCCGCTGGAAGGGGCGCTCTGGTTTGCGCAGTACCAGTCCGGAGAAGTTACACGGGCCATGACGGCTGTCGAGCTGGGTTTCAAGTATGCCGTTCCAGCCCGTCCGGCAAGCGCCGGTGGAGCCTGGCAGGCAGAAAATTACCGTGTGATTGGCCAGGCCGGCAAACGCCCGGGACTGGATGGTGGAGGTACCGATCTCGGCGGCCGATAACCGGCGGAACTCCTCGCCAAAACCATCAATGGTCTTGTCGAGCAGCGGGCCGACGGCCTCGGGGGTGCTGTCGCGCTCGTGGAATCCGGTGCCGCCGGTGATCAGGATCACGTGGATCTCCGGGTCGGCGATCCACTGGGCGATCAGTGCCCTCATCAGGTAGATGTCGTCAGGCAGGATACGACGGGCCAGTAACCGGTGCCCGGCTCCGCAGATGCTGTCTTCCAGATACTGGCCTGAGGTGTCTTCCTCGGCGCCCCGGGTGTCCGAGACGGTCAGCAGGGCCATATTCAGTGGTTTCAGTTCGCTGCTGCGATCACTACTCATGCGCGTGCTCCGGATAGGAAATGATCAAATGAACTCTAGTATCCGTATCGGGGCCTGTTATGGGAAGGGGGTAACCCCTCAGGGTTAATTTTCGTCTCAGGGCTTGACATTTGCTGCCGAGGTGGTCGATGATGCCGCTTGCCCGGCGAACGATTGTTCCCACTCTCTGGCTTCAGCATACATATCCGGATTTCATCTGCACCGGTAGCTCCATCGAGCCAGCACTTTGTTCCAGCTTAATCAGATCAATGCGTTCAGGGGCACTCCTGTCACATCAATAGTTGTCTACTTCCATTCCTGAAAATCCAACAAACTATGAATCTTACTGAACTCAAGCAGAAGTCCGTGCCCGAATTGCTCGACATTGCGCAAGAAATGGGTCTCGAAAACCTGGCCCGCTCGCGCAAACAGGATGTGATTTTCAGCATCCTGAAAAAACACGCGAAAAGCGGTGAAGATATCTACGGAGACGGTGTACTGGAGATTCTGCAGGATGGTTTCGGCTTCCTTCGCTCCGCTGACGCCTCCTATCTCGCCGGTCCTGATGACATCTACGTATCACCCAGCCAGATCCGCCGGTTTAACCTGCGGACCGGCGATACCGTCTCTGGCAAGATCCGCCCGCCGAAGGACGGTGAGCGTTATTTTGCGTTGTTGAAAGTCAATGAAATCAACTTCGACCGTCCGGATAACGCCCGTAACAAGATCCTGTTCGAAAACCTGACCCCCCTGTTCCCCCAGGAGCGCCTGATGCTCGAACTGGGGAACGGCAGTACCGAGGATCTCTCGTCCCGGGTTCTGGACCTGGTGGCACCGATCGGCAAGGGCCAGCGTGGCCTGATCGTATCGCCGCCCAAGGCCGGTAAGACCCTTCTGATGCAGGGTATTGCCCAGTCCATCACCCGCAACAACCCGGAATGCCATCTGATGGTGTTGCTGATTGACGAGCGTCCGGAAGAAGTTACCGAGATGCAGCGTACCGTGCGTGGCGAAGTCGTGGCTTCGACCTTTGACGAGCCGCCTGCCCGTCACGTCCAGGTTGCCGAGATGGTGATCGAGAAAGCCAAGCGTCTGGTGGAGCACAAAAAAGACGTCATCATTCTGCTTGACTCCATCACCCGTCTGGCCAGGGCCTATAACACGGTTATTCCGTCCTCCGGTAAAGTTCTGACCGGTGGTGTCGATGCCCATGCCCTGGAAAAACCCAAGCGCTTCTTCGGTGCGGCCCGGAATGTGGAAGAGGGCGGCAGCCTGACCATTCTGGCCACCGCTCTGGTCGATACCGGCTCCAAAATGGACGAGGTCATTTACGAGGAGTTCAAGGGCACCGGTAACATGGAAGTGCATCTGGATCGCAAGATTGCCGAGAAGCGGGTTTATCCGGCCATCAACATCCGCCGCTCCGGCACCCGCCGTGAGGATCTGCTGATGAGCGAGGCCGAGATCCAGCGCGTCTGGATCCTGCGCAAACTGCTCCACTCCATGGATGACGACACCGCGTCGCTGGAGTTCCTGCTCGACAAGTTGCGGGACACCAAGACCAACGACGAGTTCTTCCAGTCCATGAAGCGCCGCTAAGCACTGCCACCGGGGTCGTCTGATTGTCAGCCGGCCCCGGTCTGTGTCTGAATACCGCACTCCGCGTTCGCCTGCCAGCCAGTGTGCAGCCTCTCCGTCCCATACGCTGACCAAGAACGGAACGTTCCATGAAATACAACGACCTGCGTGATTTTCTTGCCCAACTCGAAAGCCAGGGTGAACTCAGGCGCATCTCGGTGGAAGTCGATCCCTATCTGGAAATGACGGAAATCTGCGACCGCACCTTGCGCGCAGGCGGGCCGGCCTTGCTGTTCGAGAATCCCAAGGGGCATACGATGCCGGTGCTGGCCAACCTGTTTGGCACCCCCAGACGGGTGGCCATGGGCATGGGTCAGGAAGACGTCAGTGCTTTGCGGGAGATTGGCAAACTGCTGGCGTTCCTGAAAGAGCCGGATCCCCCCAAGGGCTTCAAGGATGCCCTCGAGAAGCTGCCCCTGTTCCGGCAGGTGATGCGCATGAGCCCCAAAGTGCTGCGCTCCGCCCCGTGTCAGGAAGTGGTGATCGACAAGGATCAGGTAGATCTGTACCAGATCCCCATCCAGCACTGCTGGCCCGGGGATGCCGGGCCTCTGGTCACCTGGCCGCTGGTGATCACGCGTGGCCCCCACAAGGAACGGCAGAACCTGGGCATTTACCGGCAGCAGCTGATCGGCCGGAACCGACTGATCATGCGCTGGCTGAGCCATCGTGGTGGCGCACTGGACTATCAGGAGTTCCGCAAGGCCAATCCTGACCAGCCCTATCCGGTAGCGGTTGCGCTGGGGGCCGACCCGGCCACCATTCTGGGCGCAGTGACTCCGGTGCCGGATACCCTGTCAGAGTATGCGTTTGCCGGACTGCTGAGGGGCAGTCGTACCGAACTGGTTCAGGCAGGCCTCAGCGATCTGCAGGTGCCCGCCAGCGCCGAGATCGTGCTGGAAGGGTTTATCTACCCCGACGATACCGCCCCGGAAGGCCCTTTCGGGGACCACACCGGCTACTACAACGAGGTGGATGAGTTCCCGGTATTTACGGTGGAGCGCATCACCCACCGCAAAAATCCCATTTATCACAGCACCTATACCGGGCGCCCGCCCGATGAGCCGGCGGTCCTGGGGCTGGCGCTGAACGAAGTATTTATTCCGATCCTGCAGAAGCAGTTTCCGGAAATTGTCGATTTTTACCTGCCCCCGGAAGGCTGCTCCTACCGGCTGGCGGTGGTGACCATGAAAAAACAGTACCCGGGCCACGCCAAGCGGGTGATGATGGGGGTCTGGTCATTCCTGCGCCAGTTCATGTACACCAAGTTTGTGATTGTGACCGACGATGACGTCAATGCCCGTAGCTGGGAGGATGTGATCTGGGCCATCACTACCCGCATGGACCCGGCCCGGGATACCACGCTGGTGGAAAACACGCCGATTGATTATCTGGACTTTGCCTCACCGGTCTCTGGCCTGGGCTCCAAAATGGGGATGGACGCCACCAGCAAGTGGCCCGGCGAGACCGATCGCGAGTGGGGAGTTCCCATTACCATGACCGATGAGGTCAAACAGCGGGTGGATGACCTCTGGGATAGTCTGGGCATTGAAAATCGTGATCATCGCCCCGATGCAAACTGATATGAAACTGGAGACCTCCGCCCTTATGGCCACCGTAAACCATCCGCCCCGTCAGTACCTGGCCAAAGTCGTTGACGTGCGCTCGATCAGTCACGATGTTTTCCGGGTGGAGCTGAAACTGCCGAGGCGCCGGGAGGTAAGTTTTTACGCCGGCCAGTATCTGTCGGTTAACTTGCCGGATCACGACCCGTGCTATTTCTCCATTGCCAGCAGCCCGTCGGCTGAGCATATTGAGCTGCACATTCAGGCTTCGCCCGATTGGGTCTCGGCCGGTAAAGTCATTGATGCCCTGACGTCGGGGCAGGACGTGACGGTGCAGTTGCCGAACGGCAGGGCGTGTCTGACCGCCGCACCCGAGCGGCCGTTACTGCTGGTGGCCGCGGGTACCGGTTTTGCCCAGATGAAGAGCCTGGTGGAGTTTCTTCAGGAAACGCCCTACCACCAGCCGCTGACCCTGTTCTGGGGAGCGCGCAAGCACGAGGACATGTATCTGCGCTCACTGGCACAGCAGTGGCAGGAGAACAGCGACACCTTCACCTTTGTGCCGGTGGTTGGGAATGACGAGGACAACGACTGGGGTGGCCACCACGAACAGCTGGTACGGGCCGTACTGGCCACCGGGGCCGACTGGCAGAATGTTGAGGTTCACGCCAGTGGCTCGCCCGTCATGGTGTACACCCTGATGGATGCCCTGCTTGAGCAGGGGTTGCCCGAATCCGCGTTTTTCTCTGACGTGCTGGAGTACGCACCCAGGGCCTGATGATCAGGCCCGCGGCATTGGCAGTTCCGGAAGCCCGTTATCGACCTCCAGCCCCTGCATCATCAGCTTGATACTGGCGGTTTCATGGCCCATGTGGGCATTCAGCCGGCTCAGCTCAGCCAGGGTTTCCCGGCTGCGTCTGAGGCGCAGGCTGGCTTCGAAATACTCCTTGGCTTTCCCCCAGAGCTCATTGCGTAGGCTCAGACGGCCCAGGGCCAGCAACAGCTCCGGGCTGTTGGGGCGGTCCTGCAGCCACTGTTCAGCGATGATCAGCTGTTCATCCGGCTGGCTGCCCTGCAGGCGGCCATACAGGTTAACCAGTCCGTCACTCCAGTGATTGCGCAACACTTTTCGCAGCAGGGTTTCTGCCTGTGCCTCATCCCCAAGCCTGGCCAGCAGCCGTGCGTAGTCACGAATGGTGTATTCATCGCGACGGACAAACCCCGGCAGTTCGTCCCACAGGCGGGTCAGGGGTTCCAGCGAAGCGTCAGGGTTGTCCTGGCGCCGGCGCTCGCAGTCCGCAGCGGCCCGCTCCAGCAGGTTGTGCCAGACCAGGCGTTCGAGCTCATCCAGCTCCGGCACGGGGACGACCGCACGTTTTCGCAGCTCCGGGATCAGCCGTGACAGCTCCCGCCAGTCTTCGAGCCGAAGATAGGTGTTTTTCAGAAGTTTGAGGACGAAAGGGTGGTGCGGGGCTTCCTTGCGCAGGCGGAGCAGCGTGGCCAGTGCCTGCTCAAGACGGTTGCCGGCCAGTTGCAGCTGCGCCTGGGTCAGGCCAACAGCGAGGCTGGAACCCGGCGTGCTTTCATAGGCTTTGCGCAGCAGTTCGTCCACCGCCTCGTGGTCGTTGCACTCAAAGGCTGCCTGGGCCGCTGCAAGGTAGTTGATCAGCGGCGTATCGGCATGTCCGGCAGAGCTGACCAGCAGTTTCCTGGCCCGGGGCCAGTTGCCTTCAGCCAGGGCCAGCAAGCCCCGGGTGGTGCGGCGCCGGGCCCGGCGCTCGTGGCCACGGCTGACCCAGCTGGCCATCAGCCCGGCACCGTGGCGGAAACGTTTGAACAGGCCCAGCGCGAGCACGCACAGCACCAGCAGTAGCAGGAACAGCCCCAGGCCTACCCAGAAGTTGGTCTCGATCAGGTAATTACCAAGACTGATCCGGATGTAACCCAGGTCGTAGGCCAGGCCCAGCGACAGCCCGGTGCCCACCAGCAGGGCCACCAGAACGACCAGCAGCAGGCGAATCATGAGTCACTGTCTCCCTGGTTGTCGGTGCTGCGGCCTTCCAGACGCTGTTTCAGAAGATCCAGCGATCTGCTGATGTCCGGAAGCTCGGGGTCGACATTTTTGTCCGCCAGTTCCGTCAGGGTGTTGCTGATGCCCCGGATGGACGGGTTGGTGCTGTCGTACCACTCGTTGACGGTGTTGATTGCCTTGCCCAGCGCTCTCTCATACAAAGGCTGGTTGCCCCGAAGCACAGCCATTTCCGCTTCCTCGAGCATCAGTTGCAGGTTCAGGCGGGCCCAGGCGCTCTGGTCCGGGGACATCAGGGGCTTGACCGGCTCATCCAGCCGGCGGATGACCACGACTTCTTTCATGGTGTCCAGGAAGCGGTTCCAGCCCCGGGTGATCATGGTGCTGCCATCGGCCGGGGCCTGGTCGTCGCCGGTCATGTCAAAGCCCGGGGCGCGTTCGTGGATCAGGGCCTGATCGGTCAGTTCGTGCAGGCTGGCGATGGCAGCTTCAAGTTTCAGGTACAGGCCGGTCCGATCGACGCCTTCGATGCTTTCCAGGGCCAGGATCTCTCTGGCCAGTTGCTGGCGTACCGGGAAAACGCCGATATCGTCTGACTCGGTCAGGACCTCATCCGCAGACTCAAGGGCAGACAGTGCACCCCGGATATCCTTCTCAATCAACAGTCGCTGATTGCCGATGCGCAACAGGTACTCGGCTTCTGCCAGTAGCCAGTCGGTGCGGGTACGGTTGCCGGCTTCCAGTAATTCCCGGGCGTTGTGATCGATCTGACGCTGCTGGGTGGCGATCAGTTCGCGCTGCTCGGAGAGCTTTTGTTCCATGGCCTGCATACGCTGGCTGTGCTGGCTGCCCCGTTCACCGTACTGGCTATCCAGCCGGCTGGTGCTCTGGCGCAGATCGGTGATGACCTGCAGGGTCGCCTGGTGCGTATTCCACTGCTGCCAGTTCCACAGGGCGAGCAGGGCCACGGCCACAAGGGCAATGATGGCGATCAGCCAGACCGGCCACAGGCGGGGTTTTTCTGGCTTACCGGGGTCGGAGAGCACAGGGAGTTGTTTTTTTGTCTCAGTCACGGGCATCCTTACTTGGTTATCCGTTGTCACCAGCGGGTGGTTGCAGCCACCGGGCCAGACTCCTCACCAACTCCGGGTCCGACAGGCCATCCGGTATCACCGGACGGTTAAATCCGAGCGCCCGGGCCTGATCGGCTACCCGTTCTGTTGGTACCACCACCAGGGCATGGGCGGTCACCGGTAAATACTCCCCGGCGAGGTTCCTGAGATTGGTCAGGGTTTCGCCGGACAAGGCAATGATGGCTTCGGGCTGAAAATCCCGGAAGACCTCTTCAAGTTTAGCAGCAGGATAGTCTGGTTGTGCCCGCCGGTACAGTGGCAGCACTGTTACCCGGGCCCCCCGGTGTTCGAGTGTCTGGCGGGTCAGCTCCCGCCCCTGCTCGCCCCTGGCAATCAACACCTTGTCGTGCCGGATCTGCTGCAGGTCGGGATGCGCCAGCAGAGCCTCGCTGGTCCAGCCCTGGTCCGGCTTCTCACCTTGTACTCCGGCTTCGGCAAAGACCGCTGCGGTTCCGGAACCGACGCCATACCAGCGTATACCCGCCGGCAACTGGGGCCACCAGTGGTCGATCTCATCCAGCAGCAGGCGGGCCGCATAGGGGCTGACGGCGATCACATGCCGGAAGTTGTCGAGTTGCTGCAGGAGGGCACGGCGTTCAGGGGTTTCGGGCAGGGGGCTGCGCGTTACCGCAGGCAGCAAGTGAACCTGGGCGCCGGCGGCACGCAAGGCTGTAGCCAGCCGCGCGCCTTCTGGTTCCGGCCGGCACACCAGAATGCGCCGGCCCTGCAGGCCGGCAGTATCAGCACAAGGCTCAGCTTGGGGTGTGGCCATAGATTTCAGCCAGTATCTTATCCGCCCCCATGGCCAGTAACTGTTCCGCGAGTTCCCGGCCCAGGCGTTCACCCTCGGCGCGGGGCGCACGGCCTTCGACCCGGAGAATCTGGCTGCCATCCACGGCACCGACCAGACCCCGCAACCACACCGTGCTGTCGTCTTCCAGAAGGGCGTAGGCCGCGATGGGTACCTGGCAACCGCCTTCGAGGCGGCGGTTGAGGGCGCGCTCGGCTTTTACCCGGTCGGCGGTGTCCGGATCGTTCAGCGGTTCGAGCATGGCCAGTAGCTCATGATCATCCAGGCGACACTCGATGCCCAGGGCACCCTGGCCCACGGCGGGCAGCGAGAAAGTGTCGGGAATGCTGTAGCGGATGCGATCCTGGAAACCCAGGCGCCTGAGCCCGGAGCTGGCCAGAATGATGGCATCGTATTCGCCGGCATCCAGCTTGGCCAGGCGGGTGTTGACGTTACCGCGCAGTACCCGGATCTGAAGGTCCGGGCGGTTGGCCCGGAGCTGGGACTCGCGGCGCAGGCTGGCGGTACCCACCACCGCCCCCTGGGGCAGCTGGTCGATGTTCTGGTACTGGTTGCTGACGAAAGCGTCGGTCGGATCTTCCCGTTCGCAGATAGCCACCAGCCCCAGGCCTTCCGGGAACGCCATGGGTACGTCCTTCATGGAATGCACGGCCAGGTCCGCGCGGCCGTCCAGCATGGCCTCTTCAAGCTCTTTCACAAACAGGCCCTTGCCGCCGATCTTGGCCAGAGGCACGTCAAGAATCTTGTCACCCTGGGTTTTGATCTTGATCAGCTCCACGGTCACATTGTCGTGCAGCCGCTCCAGCTCAGACTTGATGAATTCGGCCTGCCACAGCGCCAATGCACTGGTGCGGGTTGCTACGCGAAGGGTTCGTTTGGACATGGCACTCACTGTCATTCGGTAAAATGTGCCCACAAGATTACCTTGTGGCGCTGAAAAAGTCCCGCTGAAGGCACCCTGACCCTCCCTCTCAGGGGGTCGGCTGGTGTTCCTGCAGCCATTGCCGCACGTGGCTGGCATGCCGGCGGCTGACGGTCAGCAGAACATCGCTGTTTTTGAGCGCCAGCTGGTGCTGGCCATCGTCTGAGCGCCTCAGGCCCTGAATGTATCTGACGCCGGCCAGGGTGTTGCGGTGGATGCGCAGCAGGTGCCGCGGGTAGGTCTGCTCCAGCTCTTTCAGGGTGTAATCGCACAGGGTCTGGCCGCCGGTGTGGTGAAGGGTCACGTATTTCTGATCTGCCTCGCAGTAGATGAGGTCGGCAAGATCGATCAGTTCGGTACCCCGGTGTGTGCGTACCGCCAGCTGCCCGGTGTCCGGGCCGGCGCCGTGGGTCATCGCCCGCAACTGTACCCGGTTGAACTGGCCGGCGCGGGCCAGGGCGTCGGCCAGGGCTTCGCGCCGGACCGGCTTGAGTAAATAAGCCGCGGCGCACACCTCAAAGGCCTGAATGGCGTAATCGTCGTAAGCGGTGCAAAAGATCACGGCGGGCGGGTTGTGCAGGCGGCTGAGCCGGGCCGCGGCGGCCATGCCGTCCATTCCCGGCATGCGGATATCGAGCAGCAGGATATCCGGTTCCAGCTGGGCCACTTTTTGCAGGGTGTCGTTACCGTCGATCGCCTCACCGCAAACCTGGTAGCCCGGCACGGCGTCCAGCAGGCGCATCAGGCGCTGGCGGGCCAGAGGTTCATCGTCGGCAATCAGGATACGCTGAATATTGGTCATGGCTGGTGTGGTTGCTGAGTCTTCCCGGGGTTGATGCTGCGCCGGGGCAGGCGCAGGGTGACGGTGTAGATATTATCCTGCCGGCTCTGTTTGAGCACGGCGGGCTCGCCAAACAGCGCCCGGATTCGGGCCTGAGTGTTGCTCAAGGCGACGCGGTTGCCTTCGTGCTGGCTCTGCGTGGCGTCGGGTGCCGGGTTTTGCACCATAAGATAGACGAACTGGCCTTTGGCCGACACCTCCACCCGGACCGTGCCACCTTCCGGCCGGGGTTGAATGCCATGGTAGATGGCGTTTTCCACCAACGGCTGCAGAGTCAGGGGCGGAATCACCTGCTGCTCAAGCCCGGGCTGAATGTCCCATTCCAGCCGCAGGCGCTCACCCAGCCGCAGGGACTCGATGGCCAGGTAGCGCTGGCATAGCTCCAGCTCCCGGCGCAAGGCAATCAGCTGGTCGTCGGTACGCAGGCTGGCGCGGAACAGTTCAGACAGGTCCAGTACGGCGTCTTCGGCCTGTTGGGGATTGCTGGCGATCAGGCTGGCAATGGTGTTCATGCTGTTAAACAGGAAGTGGGGCTGAATACGGGCCTGCAGGGACGCCAGCCGCGCCTGCATCTCCGCTTCCTGCTGGTGTTGCCACTGGTGCTGCAGGTAAAAGTAGCGCAATACCATCAGGACAATCAGCAGGGCCAGCAACAGGGTCTTGGCCACGCCCTGCCAGAACCCGGGGCCGGGCTGAGGGTGGAGCACGCTGTCGGCAAACAGGCTGAAGGCCAGGACATCGGCCAGAACAAGGGCGACAATGCTCAGAGTGGCCCGACTGGTCTTCATCCGGGCCAGTCTGGGCCTGAGAAGGCAGATCAGGGCTGCGCTGGTGAGCGTGGTCCATTGCACAAACAGGGACAGCAAGCCGAAATAGTTCCAGTCGATCCAGCTGTTTCTGGCCTGCACAATCGCCAGTACCAGAACCAGCAGCTCGCTGGTGACCAGCAACATGAAAACCGCCCGCACGCGGCACAGGTCGGGCACGTAGAAGTCGCCGGCGTGCTTGCGGTTAATGCCTTTGTCGGGATTCAGGGCCCTCTCCTTATGCGGGGTCGGAATGCTATACTGCCGCCACTTTTCATTTATCCAAAGCCGGCATGATGGTGCCGGGCTGTCAGCAGGAAAGATAGACCATGACGGATTCTAAAAAGTCTGACCAGACCACATCCTCCGAAAAACCCTGGGGCGGCCGCTTCAGCGAACCCACCGATGCCTTTGTGGAGCGTTTTACCGCCTCGGTCGGCTTTGATCAGCGCCTGTACCACCATGATATTACCGGCTCCATTGCCCATGCCACCATGCTGGCCAGCGTGGGCGTGCTGACCGAAGCCGAACGTGACCTTATTATCCAGGGGCTGAACGACGTCAGGGCCGACATCGAAGCCGGTCGTTTCCAGTGGTCGGTGAGCCTGGAAGACGTGCACATGAACATCGAAGCGCGTCTGACCGACCGCATCGGTATTACCGGTAAAAAGCTGCATACCGGGCGCAGCCGGAACGATCAGGTGGCGACGGATATCCGTCTGTACCTGCGCGACGAGATCGATGTGATCGCCGAAGAACTGGCCCGCCTGCAGCAGGGCCTGCTGGACCTGGCCGAGCGTGAGGCAGATACCATCATGCCGGGCTTTACCCACCTGCAGACGGCGCAACCGGTCACCTTTGGCCACCACCTGATGGCCTGGTACGAAATGCTGGTGCGTGATGCCGGGCGCCTGCAGGACTGCCGCAAGCGGGTTAACGTGATGCCCCTGGGCGCGGCGGCCCTGGCCGGCACCACCTACCCGATTGACCGTGAACTGACCGCCCGCCTGCTGGGCTTTGACCGGGCGGGTGAAAACTCCCTGGATTCGGTTTCTGATCGTGATTTCGCCATCGAGTTCTGCAGCTTTGCGGCTCTGCTGATGACCCACCTGTCCCGGTTCAGTGAAGAACTGGTGCTCTGGACCTCGTCCCAGTTTGACTTTATCGATCTGCCGGACCGGTTCTGCACCGGCTCCTCGATCATGCCCCAGAAGAAAAACCCGGACGTGCCCGAGCTGGTGCGTGGCAAGACCGGGCGGGTCAACGGCCACCTGATCAGTTTGCTGACCCTGATGAAGAGCCAGCCGCTGGCCTATAACAAGGACAACCAGGAAGATAAAGAACCCCTGTTTGATACCATTGATACGGTTAAAGGCTGCCTGAAAGCCTACGCAGACATGGTGCCTGCCATCAAGGCCAAGACCGACAACATGCGGGTGGCGGCCAAGCGGGGCTTTTCGACCGCCACCGACCTGGCGGACTATCTGGTCAAGAAAGGTGTGGCTTTCCGGGATGCCCACGAAATTGTCGGCAAATCCGTTGCCTTTGGCGTGGCTGAAGGCCGGGACCTGTCTGAGATGACGCTGGCGGAGCTGCAGCAGTTCTCCGACATTATCGGCGAGGACGTGTTTGACGTACTCACCCTGGAGGGCTCGGTACAGGCTCGCGATCATTTCGGCGGCACGGCACCCGATCAGGTACGCGCTGCCGTGGCCCGGGCCAGGGCCGCACGCCGGTAACTCAGCCGCCGATCCGGCCGGTGCTCAGCTCCACAACCGCAGGTTTGAGCTCTTCCAGCGGTTGTGGGCGCGCCAGCCGGTAACCCTGCCCGAAGTGAATGCCCAGCGTTCGCACCCTGCGCAGGGTTTCGTCGTTCTCGATGAACGTGGCGACGGTTTCCTTGCCCGACGTCTCGGCAATCCGGTGCAGCGCCTCGGCCATGATCTGCTGCACCGGGTCTTTCTCCAGATCCTGCATGACCCGTTTATCCAGCTTGATCACATCCACCGGCAGGTTGGCTGCCAGGCTGTAGCTCTCTACCGAGGCACCGGCACCGTCCAGGGCAACCCGGAGACCAAGCCGGTGCAGGGCATCACACAACACCGCCACGTCGTCCGGGTAACGGGTGGCGTGAGCTTCCTGGATCTCCAGGCAGAAACATCCGGCCCCGTAGGCCAGCCCGTCCAGGGTCTGCTCCATAAATTCCGGAAAACCGTCATCCAGGATGCTGGCCAGAGACAGGTTGAAGCTACAGTACTTCAGGCGCGGTTCCAGTAACGGGTGCTGGCTGAGCCACTCAACCGTCTGGCGGATCACCTGGCGATCGAGGCGTTTGACCAGGTCGAAGCGCTCGGCGACCGGGAGAAACTGGGCCGGAGTCAGGGGTGGCTGGTCTTCGCTGGTACCGGGGATACGGCACAGAATCTCGATATGATCACCCCAGGTCACGCTGGCCACCGGTTTGATGAACTGATATTCCAGGGTGAGGCGATTGTTGTCGAGCGCCGCTTCGAGCTGCTCCAGATAACCGTCTGTGGTACCGGGGATCTGGTCGGGCGGTAACGCCGCGCCGGCGTGGATGCGGTTACGGCCGGAGGTTTTCGCGGTATGGCACAGATCGGCGGCCTGGCTGAGCAGCTGCTCGGCCTGTTGCGGCCGGTCACAGCCGAGTATCAGCAAGCCGCCGCTGGCGGTCACCTGCAGCTGCTGGCCCTGCCACTCAAACCGGAACCGGGCGACCAGCTCCCGGATTTCGTCGGCCAGCTTGCGCGCCCGGGGTTCCGGGCAGTTCTCGATATAGAGCGCAAAGGTATCACCGGTCAGGCGGGCCAGGGCGTCGCGCTGGCGTACCCGAAGCCCGAGAATGGTGGCCAGTTCACGCAGGTAACGGTCGCAGACTCCGCCGCCGGCGCTTTCGTGGTAATGCCCGAAGTTGTCCAGGTTCAGGAGCAGCAGGTGGTCGGCAAACTGCCGGCGATGCGGATTGGCCAGCGCGCGTTCCAGGTGCTCGATAAAGGCACGGCGATTGATCAGGCCGGTGACCGGGTCAAACCGCATTCGTCTGTCGTCATCCAGATTCCTCCGGAGACGGTCGGTAATGTCCCGTCCCACCTGCACGGCGCCGATAAGCTCATGATTTGCACCCCGCACGCGCTGGAAGTGGAACTCGTACACCGGTACGTCGTTACCGGCCTGATCGAGCGGCATTTCGGCAATGAATCCCCCTCGCTCGAAGGCCCGGTTCCACATCCGCTCGTAGAGCCGGCGCTCGTTGGGAAAGTCTTTGAGCAGTGCCTTCAGGGGGGCTCCCGGGTGGGGGCGGCAACCGAACGCTTTCTGGAACTGACGGGCCCACGCGTCGTTAAACTGCAGCAACTCCAGCTGCGGGCTGACCGCCACAATCAGATCGTTGGTGGCACACCCGACGGCATCAAACAGGCTTTGCAGCTTCTGCTTTTCGGCCCGGCTGCGCATGGCATCGCTGGTATTGGTGACCACGCCGCCCAGTTTTCGGGGACCTTCGCTTTCGTTGAGGGCCTGACCGGTGAGGGTTACCGTCTGTAGCGTGTGCCTGTCGGTAAGCAGGGTGAGATTGATCCGGAACGGTGTCCCGCTCCGGATGCAGCGGCGAAACAGCGCACGCACGCGGTTCTGGCCGTTCTGGCAGTAGAACAGTGCCTGCTCGGGGGTGAGGTCAATGCCCGGGCGCAAGTCGAGCAGGTGATAGATGCCTTCGGACCAGATGAACTCGTTGGTGCTGACGTTGAGCTCCCAGAGCCCGAAACTGGCGTTCTCTTCGGCCAGCTTCAGCAGGTCGCTGTTCATGTCGGTACTGTCGCGCAGCAAAATGAGTGCACTGGCGGCCTGGTCGCTGTCTCGCGTTTCGTTATGCAGGCCCAGGCGGGCGGTAAAGAAAAAACCTTCCTTATGCCGGAAGGTGACCAGTACGGTCTGGCCATTGTTCAGCCGGTGCCGGTGGTCCGGAGCAAAGGGGTCGTCCTGCCGCGAGGCCAGGATGACCTGTACCGGCTGACCGGCCAGCTCGGTGGCCTCGTAGCCGAACATGGCCTCGGTATGGCGGTCGCCACGCAACAGGTGGCCATTATCATCGATCCGGATCAGGGTGGGATGGATGACCGGGCCCAGGGGGTCCTGGCGATAGCGTTGAATCAGAAATTCTTTCACAGCGGCTGTCCCTTGCGGGTTTCCGGATTGGCCTGGCAGGCCATGGTGGCTCAAAGGATCACCATGATACTGGCAATCGCCGGTAAAAGAAGTGAGCTTGGTCCGGGTTGTGGCATCCTGCACCGGGGCGATGCTCCCTCGCCGTAGCGCCCGGGTGTCGGGTATACTTCGTACACTATTCACACAGGGGATCGGGTATGCAGGTGAAGGCTCTATGCCGGGCAGGGCTGGTGGCCCTGGTACTGGTGGCTGGAATGACGGCCGGGTGCGGGCAGAAAGGCCCTCTCTACCGTGAGGCGCCGGTGCCGGTGCCGGAAACCGGTGCGGCTTCCGGGCAGGCTGAAGAGCAGCCCTGACCAACCCCGATCCACCCCTACGATTCAGGATCAGCATGGATTATTTTACTTATCGTGACGGTGAACTCTACGCCGAAGATGTTCCCGTAGCACAGATTGCCGAACGTTTTGGCACCCCGGCCTATATCTATTCCCGGGCCGCTCTGGAGCGTCACTACCGGGCCTATGACCAGGCACTGACTGAGCGCCCGCTCCTGGTGTGCTATGCGGTAAAGGCCAACAGCAACCTGGCGGTACTGAATGTGCTGGCGCGCCTGGGTGCCGGTTTCGATATCGTTTCCGCCGGTGAGCTGGAGCGCGTCCTCCAGGCGGGAGGCGACCCCGCCAAAGTAGTGTTTTCGGGGGTCGGCAAGCAGGCCTGGGAAATGAAACGGGCGCTGGAAGTCGGTGTGCGCTGCTTTAACGTCGAATCCGACGCCGAACTCGACCGGCTGAACGGGGTGGCCGGTGAGCTGGGGGTGAAAGCACCTGTTTCCCTGCGGGTCAACCCGGACGTGGATGCCGGTACTCACCCCTATATCTCGACCGGATTGAAAGAAAACAAGTTTGGTATCGACATTGCCGAGGCTCCCAGGGTCTATGCCCGGGCAGCCGGCCTGCCAAACCTGGACATTCAGGGGGTTGATTGCCACATCGGCTCCCAGCTGACCACGCTGTCACCGTTTATGGATGCGCTGGACCGGGTGCTGGCCCTGGTGGATTCGCTGGCAGAGCAGGGCATCGCAATCCGCCATCTGGATATGGGCGGAGGCCTGGGTGTCACCTACGATCAGGAGCAGCCACCGCAACCGGCTGAGTATGTCAAAGCCGTGCACGAGCGGCTGGGCAACCGGCCGCTGGAACTGATCCTTGAGCCCGGCCGGTCAATCGCCGCCAACGCCGGTATTCTGGTTACCCGGGTGGAGCTTCTCAAGTGCACCAGCCATCGCAACTTTGCGATCATTGATGCGGCCATGAATGACCTGATCCGCCCCGCGCTCTACAGTGCCTGGCAGGCAATCGTCCCGGTGCAGCCACACCAGAACGACGAAGAGAAACTCTGGGATCTGGTGGGCCCGGTCTGTGAAACCGGTGATTTTCTGGGCAAGGATCGTCGTCTGGCCCTGAGCGCCGGGGATTTGCTGGCGGTGCGCTCCGCCGGCGCCTATGGTTTTGTCATGGCGTCTAACTACAACACCCGTAACCGTCCGCCGGAATTGATGGTTGATGGTCAGGATGTTCATGTGGTGCGCCGTCGTGAAACCCTGGAAGATCAGCTGGCCCCCGAAAGTTGTCTGCCAGAATGACCAGAGACCAGAACACGCAACCGCAAAGGCGTAGCCAGGGCGCGTTGCTGCGATTTACCAAAATGCACGGGCTGGGGAACGACTTTATGGTGGTAGACGCCATCAGCCAGCCGTTCCGTCTGCTCCCGGATCTGATCCGGAAGCTCGCAGACCGCCACTGTGGGGTCGGTTTTGATCAGCTGCTGGTGGTCGAGCCACCGGGCATGCCGGACGTTGATTTTCGTTATCGTATTTTCAACGCGGATGGCTCGGAGGTGGAGCAGTGTGGTAACGGTGCCCGTTGTTTTGCCCGGTTTGTGCGCGATCAGCGCCTGACCAACAAACGTCTGATCCGGGTTCAGACGGCCAGGGGTGTGATTGAACTGAAAGTGGGCAAAGACGGCCAGGTATTGGTCAACATGGGGGTGCCGGAACTCAACCCGCCGGCCATTCCTTTTGCCGCCGACCGGCAAAAAACCGTGTATACCGTGGCGCTGGATGGCCAGCAAATCGAGTTATCGGCGGTTTCGATGGGTAATCCCCACGGCGTGTTGCTGGTGGAGAGTACCGACACTGCGCCGGTGGAAAGCCTGGGCCCGGCCCTGGAGCGGCATCCCCGGTTTCCGGCCCGGGCCAATATCGGCTTTTTACAGGTGCTGGACCGGAGTCATGTCCGGCTGCGGGTGTTTGAACGGGGCTCCGGCGAGACCCTGGCCTGCGGAAGCGGCGCCTGTGCGGCCGTGGTTGCCGGCCGCCTGCGCGGCTTGCTGGACGCCCGGGTAGAGGTGGAGTTGCGGGGTGGCCGCCTGCTGATCGAATGGCAGGGCGAAGGGGCGCCTGTTATGATGTCAGGCCCTGCCACCACAGTATTTGAAGGCCAGTTGCGGTTGCCAGCCGAGGCCCCGCCACGCAGGCGTAAAAGTCCGCGCCATACTAAAACAAAGTCCTGACGGCTCAGGAGAATACGATGACAGAACCGACGGCCCGCCAGAAGGTCGCACAACTCACCGGCGAGCAGGTTGCAGACTACCTGCGGGAGCATCCTGATTTTTTCCTTGATCAGGACGAACTGCTGCGCAGCCTGACCCTGCCCCACGACAGTGGCCGTGCCATTTCACTGGTGGAGCGCCAGGTGCATCTGTTCCGTGAACAACGCGATACCCTGCGCCGGGAACTGGTGGAGTTGGTGGCTATTGCCCGCCACAACGACCGCCTGTTCGAGAAGAGCAAACGGCTGTTGCTGCAGGTGATCGAAGCCCGCAACCTGCCGGAGATGGCCTCCGCCATTGACGACAGCATCCGCGGCGACTTCGGGCTCGATGCCGCCTCTATTCTCCTGTTCAGTTGCGATCACCCGCTTGGGCAGGGCCAGGGTGCTCTGCATGTGGTGAGTGCGGATCTGGCGGCAGAACGTCTGGGCAGCCTGCTGGACGGCGAACGGGCGGTGTGCGGCCAGTTCCGGGAAAGCGAGCGGGAGTTTCTGTTTCCTGATCGGGATGAGCCGATTGCTTCCGTGGCCTTGATGCCTCTGCGCCACGAGGGGCTGGTCGGGGTCTTTGCGGTGGGCAGCTGTCAGCCAGGATACTTTGATCAGAACATGGGCTCGTTGTTTCTCAGTTACATCAGTGACACGCTCAGCCGGCTGCTGCCACCCATGCTCAGGCATCAGGGTGCGGGTGCTTCGGTGTCTGGTCTGGCGGTTGAAAGCGGGCAAGTCTGACCTTGGCAGAGTGCGGCGTGAGTACCCCGGCAGAGTCGCTGTCGGCTCCCCTGGCTGCATTTATCGGGCATCTGAGCACCGAGAAGCGGCATTCTCCGGAAACCTGCCGTAACTATGAGCGTGACCTGCAGCGGCTGGCCGGCTGGCTGGCGTCTGCAGGCGTGCAATACTGGTCCGCACTGTCGGGCCACGATGTCCGGCGCTACGTCGCGCACCTCAGCCAGTCCGGCCTGGGCGGACGCAGCATTGCCCGCCACCTGTCCGCCATCCGGCGTTTTTATCAGTTTCTGCTGCGTGAAGGCCAGGCCCGGGACAACCCCGCGCTGGATATCCGTGCCCCCCGGTCCGGACGGCGGTTGCCCAGGGTGGCCGATGTTGATCAGCTCAACCAGCTGCTTGAGGCCCGCCCCGACGATCCGCTGGAAGTGCGCGACCTGGCGATGTTCGAACTGATGTACTCATCCGGCCTGAGGCTGGCTGAACTGGCCGGCCTTGACCTGGCCGCCCTGGACCTGAGAGGGCGCGAGGTGCGGGTGCTGGGTAAGGGGAATAAAGAGCGTATTCTGCCGGTGGGAGCCAAAGCCACAGAGGCCTTGCAGCGCTGGCTGTCATTGCGCCCGTCGCTGGCGGATGACGGGCAGCCAGCGGTGTTTGTCAGCCAGCGGGGCGGCCGGTTGAGCCGTCGGAGCATCCAGGCACGCCTGGCACGCTGGGGGGTAGCCAAAGGTGCCGACCAGCGTCTGCACCCGCATTTGCTCCGGCATTCGTTTGCCAGCCATATGCTGGAGTCCAGCGGCGACCTGAGGGCGGTGCAGGAACTGCTTGGCCACGCCGACATCGCCACCACCCAGATTTATACCCATCTGGATTTCCAGCACCTCGCCCGCGTCTACGACCAGAGTCATCCGCGGGCCCGGCGCCGGCGAAGCAAACCCGGGGACAGCTAGAGCCGGGCGTTACTGCCTGAGCAGCACGTCGAGTTCGTCTATAATCACCGCCCAATCGCTGTCATCTTTCAGGCCGTTTTCCAGAAAGCTGGCCTGCGCGTCGGTCCAGAACGGGGCCTGGTACAGGAGGGTCTCTGGCAGTATCGGGCCGTGGTGGGCAATGAACTGTTCAATGCTGGTCTTGTCGGAGGGCAGGCCGAGTTGTTCAAAAAGGGTGCTCAGGCTATGTTGGCTGGTGTCCATAAGAGTGCGCTCCGTAACGGGTTGGCATCATAATGCAACATACGCCGGTAAAGAGTATGTTTTATTGAACTGTAGTGGTCTGGCCAAGGATATCCAGTGAAGTCTGTTTCATATTTATTGACCTGCCTGTTTCTGCTGACCTTCCTGAGCCCGGTCCGGTCTGAGCCCGTCCAGCCCCTACCCGCTCCTGTGCTGGGGCTGGAGGATCTGCGCTGGCTGGACCAGCAGGAGCGCATCCGGGTCGGTATCCGGCGCAGTCAGGTCCCGTTGGTTTTTGACACGGGCTCAGGCGCGCTCGCGGGTATCTGGATTGACTACCTTGTGGGCCTCGAAGCCAAGCTCGGGGTGCCTGTCGAGCCTGAGTTGCTGGAAGCCGACGGCAATCTGCCGTTTCCGGAAGTCACCCTGACAACCCGTCTTGCGGATGGCCCGGATATCCCTGGCCATCGTTACACCACGCCTTTGATGGGGCTTACCTACGGGCTTTTTATCAGCTCTGATGAATCGTCGGTCCGGCGGCTCAGCGACCTGGAAGGCAGCCGCATCGTGATCGTCGGGGATGATCCCAATCAGTTCCCGCTGCTGGACCCGGTGGCCAGCTTTACGCCGGTCCCGGTCGCCAACTATGCCGAAGCGGTGGATAAGCTGGTGTCTGGCAAGGCCGATGCCTTTCTCGGGCCGGTCCTTGTGGTATCGGATTACCTCGACTCGGCGGCGGTTAAAGGCGTCGGGCTTGCCATGCTGCTCAGTCAGCAACCGGTTGAGGTCGTGTTGCAGGTACCCGAGGGCCAGGACCATCTGTTCCGGGTGCTGGACCGGGCCGTCACTGCCCTGGGGCATGAGGAACA
Source organism: Marinobacter sp. (assembly GCA_035306945.1). GTDB lineage: Bacteria > Pseudomonadota > Gammaproteobacteria > Pseudomonadales > Oleiphilaceae > Marinobacter. The sequence goes on along the minus strand of DATGNB010000085.1, from coordinate 45,269 downwards.
TACGGTAATCCGGCAATCCTGGCTTCAGGGCGAGATTCCGAGGGTGGATGATGAGAGCAAGGCCCTGACCGCAGCGGAGCTGAGCCGGCTGAAAGCCCACCCGGGCCTGAAGGTGGGGGTCCGGACCGACTGGCCGCCGTTTGAATTTCAGCAGGACGGGCGGCCGGAGGGCCTGGTGGTGGATCTGCTCAAACGCCTGGAGCAGGAGCTGGGCATCCGCTTCCAGTACGTGCTGGTAGACAGTCGCGACCCCGCGGAAGAGCAGCTTCAGGCTGGCCAGCTGGACATCCTGCCGGGTATGTCGAAGACGCCCCGCACCGAGCAGGAGTTTTTATTCAGCCGGCCCTATGTCAGCGTGCCGATCGCCCTGGCTATCCGCGATACTGGTCGCTTTATCGGCGATCTTCGGGAACTGCGCAGTGAACGGGTGGGTGTGGTCAACCGACAGGCCAGTCACGATTATCTGCTGATCAACCATCCGGAGCTTAACCTGTACCCGAAGCAGACCATCGAAGAGGGCCTGCTGGCTCTGTCCAACGGTGATCTGGATGTCATGGTGACCCACATTCCGGCGGTCAGTTACACCGTGGCCCGGCTGGGGCTGACCAACCTCCGGATCACCAGTATTACCCCTTATCAGTACGATTTGCGTCTGGCGGTGGGCAAGACAGCACCCGAGTTACACCGGGTATTGAACAAGGCCCTGAGCAACCTCCCGGCCTCGGAAGCCGAAGCCGTGTACAACCGCTGGATTCACCTGGATATTGAACAGGAGGCCGACTATACGGTGGTGCGGCGGATTATCCTCATTGCCATCGTGGTGGTGCTGATCTTCCTGTACTGGAACCGTAAGCTGTCGCTGGAAGTGGACGAACGGATCCGCTCCGAAAACGCGCTGCGCCGCAGTGAAGATGAGCTGCGGGCGGCCAAGCTCGAAGCCGAACGGCTGGCTCGCCAGGCCGAAGCCGCCAACCGCTCGAAAAGCGAGTTTCTCGCCAACATGTCACACGAGATCCGCACCCCGATGAATGCGGTCATCGGATACAGCGATCTGCTGTACAACGCCGTCACAGACCCCCAGCAGCGCAATTACCTCAACGCCATCCGGGCGGGCAGCCGCAGTCTTCTGATGTTGATTAACGATATCCTGGACCTGTCCCGTATCGAGGCCGGTAAGATGCGCCTGGATTTTGGCCCGGTGTCGGTCCGCAGCCTGCTCAGCGACGTACGCCATATCTTTGATCTGCGCGCGACCGAGCAGGGTATTACCCTGGAAGTCAGTGTGGGGGCCGGGATGCCGGCGGCGATGATGCTGGATGAAACCCGGCTGCGGCAAGTGCTGTTCAATCTGGTCGGTAACGCCATCAAGTTTACCCACGAAGGCGGGGTTACCGTACGTGCCGTCGCCCGTGAGCTGGACGAGCCCGACGCAGAAGATTCCGAAACCCGTTATCACAGCCTCGTGGTGACGGTGATCGATACCGGTATCGGTATTGCGCCGGATCAGCAGGAGCGCATTTTTGATGCCTTTGAGCAGCAGGAGGGCCAAAGCTCCCGGCGTTACGGGGGGACCGGTCTGGGTCTGGCCATCAGCCGGAAACTGGTGGAAATGATGGGGGGTGAGCTGACCGTGGAAAGTAAATCCGGGCAGGGGTCGACTTTCTCGGTGGTGCTGCCCCGGGTTGAGGCCACCGTGGAACAGGTGGAAAGTGAAGGCACTCCCAAGGAATCCGAACGGCTGTTGGCCCAGACCATGAGTATCCAGGAACGGGGCTGGTTGCGGGAAAGGCTGGCCGAAGACTTTGACGGTGAATGGCAGGAAGTCCGGGAGAGCGGCGATCCGGAGCAGATGAGAGATTTTGCCCTGAGGATTATTGAGTGGGGGCAACGCTATCGCTCGTTATCGGTGAGTCGCTACGGCGAGAAACTGCTGGCGGATGTGGAAGCGTTCAATCTGGATGCGGTGAATACCGCCCTGGAAACCTTCCCGCGCCTGCTGGGGCAGGGTTGAGGGGCGGCGTTCAGAGACAGTCGAACTGGGACTGGCGGTCGAAAGCGACCGAGACCATGTCATAGCCGGAGTTGGACAGTGAGCGGATCAGCTCCCGGTTCCTGAGCAGCGTCATACAGACTTTGTGTACGTTCGCCTGCACCTGCGTAGGCTCAGGTGGCTGACCGGTAAAGCGAAAATCCACAATGAGGTATTTGCGGTCGACGGCGGCGTATTCCGGAATGTCGATCCGTTCGACGCTTTCAAAGCCAATGTAAGCGATGTCATGAGACGTAAAAATATTGCTCATGAGAAGGTCCAGGTTTTCTGCCTGAGCCGCGGTCGGCGTGAATGCCAGGACAGACGCTGCAAGTAAGGATGACAGCAGGGCTCGCATGGTTGACCTCCTCAGGTCGCGCCGTAAATCTGTGTAACGTAATGTAACATAATATTAACTTTGATTATTGCAGAGTAATTGGCAATTTTCCTGTGCCTCGCGTGATTTTTCAATTGTTTGCAATGCGATTGTGGTTAACAGGATTGCTGGGTCTGGCCTGTGCCGCTCAGGGTTTTCAACTATCATTGAACCACCGAACGGATAAACCAAAGAGGAAGTACCATGTTCCAGCTTGTGTTCAAAGGCGAGTGTGTTCCGGGCACCGACCTTGCCACGGCCCGGGGCAACGCCAAAGCGTTGTTCAAGGCTAGCGTAGAGCAGCTTGACCGCATGTTCAGCGGCCATCCGGTTGTGATCCGCAACAAGCTGGAACAGGAGCAGGCCGGCAAGTACCAGGCGGTGCTGCGTAAACACGGCATGATTGTCTACGTGCAACCGATGGCGCGGCCTGCCCCCGCTGCGACTCCCGGCCAGGCCCGCCAGGCTCCGGCAGCGCCGGTGGCGAAAACAGACAGCCCCGCCCCGGCCGGTGGCGTACCTGCGCCGGAACCCGGTGACCGGCTCCCGGTGGCGGGCGACAAGGTGGATGAGATTCTGGCCGGCTCGGGGCTCACGCTGGACCCGCCGGGTGTCATCCTGGTCGAACCCAGAGAGGTGGAGCCTCCGATGTTCCAGCATATCGAAGACTGGACCCTGGCACCTCCGGGCAGCGACCTCGGCGTGCGCCGGCCATCGGTGCCCGAGGCGGTGCCGGACGTTTCCCATCTGTCTCTGGCCGACGACGCCGGGCATAAGGACTGAGCGGTTGTCCCGTCTGACCCTCCGGCTCGTTCTGCTTGCGTTTACCCTGCTGGGAGTGCCGGCCTGGGCTGAGCCACTGCCGGAGGACCGGCCCCGGATCGGGCTGGTACTCAGTGGTGGCGGGGCCAAAGGTATGGCCCACGTTGGTGTACTGCGGGTGCTCGAAGAGATGAAAATCCCGATCGACATGGTGGTTGGCACCAGCGCCGGATCGGCGGTAGGGGCGCTCTACGCCTCAGGCATGTCGGTGGGAGAGATCGAGGATCGCTTTCTGGAGCTCGACTGGCTGTCGAGCTTTCGCGATGATCCCGGTCGTGCATACAAACCCGTGCGACGCAAGCGGGATGACTGGCGCCTGCCGGTAATACCGGGATTGGGGGTCAGTGCCAAAGGCGTGCATCTGGGCGGCGGCTTGATCACTGGCCAGAACCTGGGCTTTATTCTCAATGAGCTGACCCGGAACGCCGCCCTGGAAGACGACTTCGACAAGCTTCCCATCCCGTTCCGGGCCGTTGCCACAGACCTGGAAACCGGGGTCGAAGTGGTGCTGGCCCGGGGCGATCTGGCAGAAGCGATCCGGGCCAGTATGAGCGTACCGGGAGTCTACGCACCGGTGGAATGGAGCGGCCGCCTGCTGATCGATGGTGGCGTGGCCAATAATCTGCCGGTGAGCGTGGCCCGGGACATGGGGGCCGATATCGTGATTGCGGTGGATATCACCGATCCGCTTCTGAGCAACGATGAAATGCGCGAAGCCTTCTCGGTGATTGCCCAGCTCACCACCATGATGACCCGGCGCAATACCGAAACCCAGTTCGGCCTGATGACCGATGACGACGTGCTGATCCGGCCGGATCTGGAGGGGCGTACCTCGGCAGACTTTTTTGATGGCGCGGTCCTGTTCGAGCTGGGGGCAACCGCAACCCGGCAACATGCAGTGGCTCTTAACCGGCTGACCGTCCCGCCCGAACAGTGGCGGGCCTGGCGCAGCAAAATCGAGATCGAGGAACGGGACCCGGCGCCTATCGCCCGGATCGAGTTCCGCCAGGGGGACCGGCTGGCCAGTGAGTTTCTGCGTGAGCGTATTCGCCAGAAAGAGGGCGAGACACTGGATGTGAAGCAGCTGGAGGAAGACCTCAAGCGGATCTACGGCCTCGGATACTATGAGACGGTGGCCTGGTCCATGCGCGACTCAGAGGCCGGGCCGGTCCTGGTGATCAGCGCCAGGGAGAAAAGCTGGGGGCCGAACTATCTGTCGTTTGGCCTGAGTTACGAAGACAACTTTGACGGTGAGACCCGGTTCAACCTGGCCACCGGGGTGCGTATGACCGAGCTCAACCAGCTGGGGGCCGAGTGGCAGACAGCGCTTCAGCTGGGTACCCAGCCCTGGGTCCGGAGCCAGTGGTACCAGCCTCTGGACTATGGCTATGACCGGTTTGCGGTACTCGGCCTGGAGTACACGCAGGATGACTTCAGTGTCTACGAGGAGGGTGAGCGAACGGCAGAAATTGACCTGACAATGAGCCAGCTGGACCTCGCCGTGGGGATGGAGCTGGGCGGCAATGCCGAGGTACGCCTGAGTTATGTCCGGGGTTACGCCACCATCGACGATGCTGTGGGCGAATCCACCGGCTTTGCCGAAGAAGTTCATCAGGGCTATGCCAGCCTGCAGCTGGTGCACGATTCCCTGAACGACATCTTTTACCCAAAGGCAGGCGCCTTTGCCGGTATCCGCGGCCGGGTCGACCGCAAGGCGCTCGGGTCCGAACGGGAATTCAATTCTGTGACGACCATGCTGATGGGTACCGGCACCTGGAGCCGGTTTAACCTGACAGGGCTGATGTACACCCGGCAGGTGACCAGTGGCGAGGCCGGAATCGAAAATGCCGCCCGGTTAGGCGGTTTCCGGCGCCTGTCGGCCTATGCGCCGGGTGAGGTCACGGGTAACGACGCGCTCCTGCTGTCGGCGTACGCAAGACAGGAATTTGGCGGCCCGTTCATGCCCTGGTTTGCCGGGATGGGGTTTGAGACCGGGAATGCCTGGGACACCATGGACGACGCGAACTGGTCGAGCCTGTTGCGATCGTGGAGTCTGTTTGCGGGGGTGAACACCTTTCTGGGGCCGGTCCAGCTGGCCACGGCTTACAACAACGAAACGGAATGGACGGTGTACCTGAACGTCGGCTTTTCGTTTACCCAGCTTTTCTACTGAGCCAGCGCCGCCAGTACCTGATCACTTTGCTGGCGGGCATAGCTGCGCAGTAATGCGGTCAGGGCGTCCTCATCCCGGGCCCGGATGGCGCGGAGTGACGCTTCCATATGCAGGAGGTTATCCGCGAGTACCTGGGCACCACCCTGGCGGAAGGTGACAAACGCGCAGCGCCGGGCGGATGGCCACAGGTCTGCGATGGCGGAGACGATAAAGTAGTTGTCGGCATAGGCAAGGGATGCCTGGGTATACTCGATGCCCAGCTCCAGGAATGCCGTCAGGTTGTTCTCTGCATGGCAGCGTTGCATCTGGCGATGCAGAGACTCCAGCCGTGCCATATCCTCTGGCTGCCACAGGCGCGCGAGCTTGCGGCCGGTGTGGCAGAGGTACAGTTCCAGCGTTTCGTAGAGGCTGCGGACGAAGTGCTCGTCCAGGGTGGTAACAAAGGCCCCCTTGCGGGCAATGTTTTTCACCAGGTGGCGTTTTTCCAGTAACAACAGGGCCTCACGCACCGAGCCGTGGCTCACATCCATCTCTTTCGCCATCCCGCTCTCGTAAATACGCTCACCGGAGCCCAGCTGGCCGAAGGCGATCAGATTCTCGATATGTCGTGCGACCTGTTCGGTCAGGGTTTCACGGGGTTTGAATGCGGTCATAACTGCTCGATTGCGGTATCTTGCTGATTCTGGCGCATATAGTCGCATAAGCCGGCAACGGGAACCAGTTCAAAGCAGTGGCGCCAGCAGGCGCACGGCCCGGCAGCCCAGCCGGAACATCAGTGAACGATCCTGATAATCACCGGTGGTCATCAGCCGGCACTGCTGCAGGTCATCTTCCAGCATCCGCTCCAGCTCACCGATGAACCGGGGATGGGTATTGATCGCCATGATCTCGAAGTTCAGGCGCATCGAACGGTTGTCCATGTTGGCGGTGCTGATGGTGGCGTAGCGGTCGTCAACCAGTAAGACTTTCTGATGCATGAAGCCCGGCTGATAACGGTAAATGCCAATGCCGGATTCGCAGGCATGCACCAGATACGAATACGCGGCGATGCTGACCAGCCGGCTGTCCGTCTTTTCCGGGATGATGATGCGTACATCCACGCCCCGCAGGGCCGCCAGTTGCAGTGCATTCATGATCTGAATGTCAGGGACGAAATACGGTGAGGCGATCCAGAGCCGTTCCCGGGCGTTGTTGATACAGTTCAGGAAAAACAGCGTGCAGGTTTCCCAGCTGTCGGCGGGGCCGGTGGGCAGTATCAGCACCTCTTCGTCGCCGGGTGGCGGGCTGGCCGGGGTCCAGTTCAGGCTGGGGCGCAGGTTGCTGGCCCAGTTCCAGTCTTCCAGCCACGCCAGTTGAAGCCCGATGGCGGCCGGGCCCTCAAGGCGACAATGGGTGTCGCGCCAGGGTTCCTGGTCCATGGCCACCCCCAGGTATTCATCCCCCAGGTTAATGCCGCCAACAAATCCCACGTGGCCATCGCAGACAAGAACCTTGCGGTGGTTGCGAAAATTGATCTGGAAACGCCGGGTGCGGATATCGCCATCGCCGAAGGACGCCACGCGTGCCCCGGCAGCGCTCAACTCCCTGAGCCATCGTCGGGGCAGGGAAACACTGCCAATGTCGTCGTAGAGAAACCAGACTTCGACCCCTTCTGCCAGCTTGCGCTCGAGGATGGTTTTGATGCGGTTGCCCACCTTGTCGGACCGCACGATATAGAATTCCATCAGAATGTATTTTTCGGCCTGTTCCATCGCCTCGAACAGAGCCTCAAAGGTGGCCTCGCCGTCCCGTAGCAGGCTGCATTTGTTGCCGCTGGTAAATGGCTGGCGGCTGAGCTTGCTAAGCGCCAGCAACTCGTCGTTGAAATGGCCATCGACCGGCCGGGTGATGGATGTGCTCTGATGTTCAAAGTAATCAAGTAACTCTGCCAGGGCCAGATCGCCGGTACGCTTGGCCTTCACATAGCCGCCAAACCGGCTGCGCCCGAATACCAGAAACGCCGGTACCGCCACATAGGGCAGGCCCAGCAGTGCGAAAATCCAGGCAATGGCACCCTGGGGTGTGCGGTAGGTGAGCAGGATCCGATAAATGCAGGCGAGGGCGCCCAGGTACAGCAGGGCCAGCGGGATCGCGATCCATGTCAGCGTGTCTGCGGTCATCGGCGGGGTTCCTGATGGCTGGCCCGGTATTGGGCGGGTGCCTGGCCGGTCCAGCGTTTAAACGCCCGGCTGAAGGCGCTCAGCTCGGAAAAACCGAGCAGAAATGCAATTTCACCGAGCGCATACTGATCCTCGGCAACATAGCGAAGCGCTTTGTCTTTGCGCACCTGTTCCACCAGGTCATGAAAACTCAACCCTTCTTTCTTGAGCCGCCGGTAGAGGGTCTGCCGACTCATGTGGCATTGCCTGGCCAGGGTGTCCGCATCGATCCGGTCGGTTGCCATTTGCCGGGAGATCAGCCGGCGTATCTTGCGGCTGAAGGAGCGCCGGGATTGCAGCCTTGCCAGCAGTCCATTGACTTGCTTGAGCATTGCCGAATACACATAAGGGTTCCGGTGCGGGATGTGGTGCTCGAGATAATCGCGGTCGAAGGCCATGCGGGTGATGCCGCAGCCGAACACCACCCGGCCGCCAAACAGGCGGCCATAGTCGGCGGCATACTCCGGCTCGGGGTGAGCGATTTCGAGCCAGCTGGCCTCAATCCCGCGGTTGATAAAGTGACGGGTGCGACAGAGCGCTGCGGCCAGGGTTCGGTCCATGTCCTGCCGGCAATAGTGATCGGCACTGTCGGGTTGCCAGGTGAGGATGGCCTGGTCGTCGGTCTGTTCAAAGCTCAGGGTGACCGATTCATTGATCAGGCGGTGCAGGCGCACATACTGGATGACGGCCTCACCCAGCGTGTCGCAATTGAAAAACACGTGGCCCACTAACCCCATCCGTTCCGGATCAATCACCTGACCGGCGTGCAGGCCCACGGCCGGATCGCCGGTCAGCTGCTCGGCCAGCTCCCACAACCGGTAATGGCAACCTGCGGGAATTCGCAGGTCCGGGTCTTCCAGCTGGGCGATCGCCAGGCCCAGCGTGGTCTCTACCCGGTCCCGGTCGAGCAGGCTCTGCTTCTCCAAATAATGCACCAGGGCAAGGGTGCTGGAAGCCGCTACGCGGGGCGTACCTGTTGGCTCGACTAGGGTTTCCATCGGCTTTGTGAGCTCCGTGATCACGTTTTGCTGATACAAAATGTCAAGTGAATGGGACAACTGGTCAACCGGTATCAACACCTTCAACGATAGCATGGCTGATAACAGGTTGGAGCAGCTAAAACGCCAGCGGGAGGTGTTGTATGACGCAGGAAATCTTTGTTCCCCATAACCAGCGTGAGCGTGAGAACGTCATGGCGCTCGCAGAATACCTCAACAGCATGTTCTATTGCTGAGACTGTTGAATTCTGGATTGTAGGATCTGTGACCTTTATACCGGGCTATGCCCGGTTTTTTTATGCCTGTTCCGGCCATTCGCAGGTTGCGCCTAATTTAGTCTTGCCCCATGAGCTGGCAATGGTAGTGTATCCGGTTTATTCAGCGAACCGGAGGTGACCAGAGTATGGGTGTTGAACTGAATTACCGCATAACGGGGCAGGGCGAGCCGCTGGTTCTGCTGCATGGGCTGTTCGGATCCCTCGAAAATCTGGGTGGCATTGCGCGCCGGCTGGAGGACCGCTGGCAGATTCATGCCCTTGATGCGCGTAACCATGGCAGCTCGCCGCATACCGATGAGATGAACTATCCGGCCATGGCGGCCGATGTTGTGGCTTATCTGGATTCGCAGGGGCTTGAGCAAGCCAGTATCCTGGGCCACTCCATGGGGGGCAAGGTTGCGATGCAGGTTGCCTTGAACTACCCCGAACGCGTGAGCTCGATCATCGTTGCGGACATTGCTCCGGTTACCTACCAGCATGGCCACGATGCCATTCTTGAGGGCATGAAAAACCTCGATCTGTATGGGGTCAGGTCCCGAAAACAGGCGGATGAGCGGTTAGCGGGGTTTGTGGATGAGCTGGGTGTGCGTCAGTTTCTGCTCAAGAACCTGGAGCGTATACCGGCTGCAGAACAGAGCGACCGCGAGCGCATATTCCGCTGGCGCCTGAACCTGCCGGTGATTGATGCCTGCTACCCGAACTTGACCGCCGCCCCCGAAGGCCCGGGGCCCTTTCAGGGCCCGGTATTGTTCATTAAAGGGGGTAACTCTGCCTACATTCAGGACAAACACCAGGCCAGCATCCGTGAGCTTTTCCCCCGTGTGGAACTGAAGGTGATCGAGGGCACCGGCCATTGGCTTCATGCCGAGAAAGCCGATGTGTTTGCCGGGCTGTGCCGGGACTTTCTGAGCTGAAAGGAGAACGCCGTGAGTGATACCGAGGTGCTGCACTGGGATTTACCCGCTCCGTTTACCCAGGAGATTAGCGTGCGGCCGGAAGACACCGACCGACTGGGCCACGCCAACAATGTGGTCTATATCCGCTGGCTGGAAGAGGTAAGCTGGGCTCATATCGAAAGCCTGGGCATGACCTGGGCCCTGCACGAAGAAACCGGCAAGGCCATGGCCATCACCCACACCAGTGTTGATTACCTGATGTCGGCCAATGCCGGCGATCAGCTTGTGCTGGGTACCTGGCTGACCGACTGGGACGGGCGCTTCCGCTCGGCACGGCAGTTTCAGCTGATCCGGCCGGCAGACAACAAAACGCTGTTGCGTGGCCTGTCGACCCATGCCTGCGTGGATATGAAATCCCAGCGTCCGGCGCGGGCACCCAAAGCGTTTGCCGAAATTCTGTCCGGGGCTCTGGTTGCGGGCGGGCGAGGCCTGCCACGCTGAAGCCAGAGCAAACAATATCTGCTACTCTCATTCTGGGTGCCCCAGCCGGGCACCCGACCCCATGCATTTCGGAGGCAGCCATGGAATCGTCTGACGTAAACAACCCAACCCACATGCGGCATGTGATCTACAGTGAGTTTGGCGGGCCCGACGTACTCCAGCTCGCCGAGTCCCCGGTGCCGCAACCTGGCGAGGGGGAACTGGTGGTGCGCATACATGGCGCAGGCCTGAACCCGATCGACTGGAAAACCCGCAAAGGTCTGGGGTTTGCCGCGCGTCAGATCGAGAGCCGGTTGCCCTGGACACCGGGCTTTGAGATGGCCGGTGAAGTCGCTGCCGTGGGTGAGGGAGTGACCACCCTGGCGGTCGGTGACCGGGTGATGGGCATCGTGGGTTTCCCTGGCGGCGGGGGCGGCTATGCCCAGTATGCGATTGCCCGGCCGGACGATCTGGCCATTGTGCCGGATGATCTGGATCTGGTGGCGGCGGGGGCTGTACCGCTCGCTGCTCTGACGGCGTGGCAGGCACTGTTTGAGGTGGCCCGTCTGGAATCCGGCCAGAAAGTGCTCATCCACGCCGGTGCCGGCGGAGTGGGGCATTTTGCGGTCCAGTTTGCCCTTGAGCGTGGTGCCCACGTGGTTGCGACAGCCTCTCCCTCCAATCGGGACTTCCTGGCTGAGCTGGGGGTGCATGAGGTCATCGACTACCACACCACCGATGTGGCAGAAGAGTGTTATGGCCTGGATGTGGTGCTGGACCTGATCGGCGGGGATACGGGTAAGCGCTCGCTGCATACCCTGGCCGAAACCGGGGTGCTGGTGACTGTGCCTACGATCACGGCGGATGAAATTGTCAGTGCGGCCGAGGCCATGGGGGTGAAGGCCCACGGCATGACCATGCGGCCTGATGCGTTCCATCTGGAGGAAATTGCCGAGCTGATTGAGGACGGCGATATCCGGGTACACATCGAAAAAGCCTTCACGCTGGACCAGGTTCAGGCCGCCCATGAGCTGCTCGAGGGCGGCCACGTACGTGGCAAGCTGGTGCTGGACTGCCGTTAACCGGCCGTCACCGGGGTGGCGGCTTTACCGTTGCTGCCGTCATCCCGCAGTTTGCGCTCTTTCTGGGGCTGGGGTGGTACCAGGCTGATCAGTACCCAGTTGTCTCCAGGCTCCAGCTCGTCCATGGCTTTCACCGGATGGACGTGGTCCCGTCCGTCTTTTACAAACAGCACCAGCGCATCGTTCTGGTACTTTTCCAGAAACTGCTGATAGCCAAACTCCTCACTGAGCTGAGTGGTCTTTACCAGGTAACCCTGGCTGATCAGGCTCGCCAGCTTGGCGTAGCTGACACCATCAAAAAGCCCTCGGGTTTTCTGGACCTTATCTGAGGTTTGCAGCCGTGCGCGCTGGTCCTGGTCGTTTTCGCTGAGACCAAATACCGAGTGCTCGTCAAACCAGTCCAGAAAGTGATAAGTCGCCAGGCTGTTCATCTGCTTGTACGGTGACAGGATCAGCAGATTGCCTATGCCCGTCAGGTCCATATGCTTGGACGCATGCTCCGAGGCCGGGTTGCCGAAATAGACCGGCAGGTTTTCCATGCGGGCCTGGCGCACGTTCTCCCAGTTGGTATCGGAAAGCATGGTCGGGATGCCGTGTTTTTTGAGCGCCTGGGCAATCAGCCGGGCCACCGGGTTGGCGCCCAGAATCAGGTAGCCATAGGCAGGAGGCTCCTGCACGCCCAACAGCCTGGCGACGGGCCGGGCGGTCAGGCTCTGAATCACGACGGTGCTGATAATCAGCATGAACACCAGGGGCACCAGCACCGCGGCACCTTCGTAGCCAATACGCTCCAGCTGGAACGCAAACAGGGCGGAGACCGCGGCGGCGACGATACCCCGCGGGGCGATCCAGCTCAGGTACAGCTTGTCGCGCCAGGTCAGGGAGGTGCCAATGGCGGACAGAAAGATACTGGCGGGCCGGGCAATCAGCATCAGGCAGGCCAGTACGCCGACCAGCCCCCAGCCCAGATCGGCAATGGCGGAAAATTCAACACGGGCGGCCAGAATGATGAACAGCGCGGAGATCAGCAGAACGCTCAGGGATTCCTTGAATTCCAGCAGTCCGTCTATCGGGACCTGTTTCATGTTCGCCATCCAGATACCCATCACGGTGACGGTGAGCAGACCGGATTCGTGGGCGAGTTCGTTGGAGATGGCAAACATGCCGAGCATGAACGTCAGGCTGCCGGCGTTGTGCAGATACTGGGGAATCCAGTGCTTGCGGAGCGCCTGACCATTCAGGTACCCGGCCGCGGCCCCCAGCAGAACCCCCACCACAACGGTCTTGGCGAAGATATACAGAGAGTGGCTGAAGACGTTGCCCTGGCCCCAGGACACGATGCCCTCAAACACCAGTACCGCGAGCAGGGCACCGACGGGGTCGATGATGATGCCTTCCCAGGTCAGGATGTTGGCCAGCTTGGACGAGGGCCGGACCGCCCGCACCAGAGGGGCAATAACGGTTGGCCCGGTCACCACGGCAATTGCACCAAACAGCAAGGCAATTTCCCAGGCCACCCCCAGGATCCAGTGGGTGGCCAGGGTGCCAATCAGGCAGGTGACCGCTGAGCCCACCGGGATGAGGTTGCGCACCATTTTCCCGTGGCCCCGGATTTCCTCGTACTTCAGGGTCAGGCTGCCTTCGAACAGAATAATGGCCACGGCCAGGGAAATCATCGGAAACAGGGTGTCGCCGAAGATGTCTTCCGGGTGCAGAAAGCCGGCCACCGGCCCGGCGATGATGCCGCCGGCCAGCAGGAACAGAATGGCCGGCATGCGCACCCGCCAGGCAACCCATTGGCAGACCAGAGAAGTAACGCCGATACCTGCGAGGATCAGTGTGGTGCTTAGGCCCATAAGTGAGGTCCGGTTGGTTAGTTTAGGTTGGCTTTACGGGCAAGGCGGTTGAGTATGCGTGAGGCTGCAAAGAAACCGAAGCTGGCGGTGACCGGGCTCGCCGCACCAAAGCCGGAGGCGCAGTCGAGACGTACCGGCCCGGCGGTGCCCGGTTTCTGCAGGCAGACCTCGCCGTCACCCGCCGGATAGGTCAGTTGCTCCAGGGAATAGACCGCTTCGATACCAAAGCGTCGCCTGGGGTTGCGGGAAAAACCGTAGTCCCGCCGTAACAGGTTACGCACCTTGGCCAGTAACGGGTCCTGAGTGGTTTTTGCCAGGTCTGCAACCTGAATCTGGGACGGGTCCATCTGGCCCCCGGCGCCGCCGGCACAGATCACCGGTACCTTGTGCCGCTGGCAGTAGGCAATCAGGGCAGCCTTGGCTTTGACACTGTCGATTGCATCTACCACCCCGGTGATCTCGTCGGTGATCAGATCTGCCACGTTCCCGGGGGTCAGAAAACCGAAATGCACCCGGATATCCGCATCGGGATTGATCGCCCGAAGCCGTTCCGCCATTACCTCGGTCTTGGTGCGTCCGTACTGGCCTGTCAGCGCATGCAGCTGGCGGTTGGTGTTGGAAACACAGATATCGTCCATGTCGATCAGGACAATGCTGCCGACCCCGCTGCGAGCGAGGGCTTCAGCCGCCCAGGAGCCGACGCCACCCAGGCCCACCACCGCGATGCGTGCGGCCCGGAAAGCCATCAGGGCTCTGCGGCCGTACAGGCGCTCGATACCGCCAAAGCGGAAACGGTAGTCATCAGGTAAAGAGGTATCAGGCATGGGGTATGGCTACTGGTCTGGTGGCTGTATGGGAGAATGGGGATTGTAACGCAGCCGGTCCGGGTGGAGCCATGGTGATGCAAAAATGCGAACTTCGCGGGAAGTTCGCATTTCGCCGTGTCGCCGAAGGCAGGGTCAGAGGCGGTTGAAGGTCAGATGCTCGGTTTGGCCGTTTTCGGTCACCGTCAGGGTCAGCTGGTTACCCGTGACCGAGCCCAGCAGGTCTGCCGTACCCACAAACGCAGAGAGCCCGGCTTCACCGTTGGTATCCATTCTGATGCTGGTGATGCTGATCACACCAGTCGTAGAGTCATACTCATAAGTGCCAGTCTCTGCTCCGGTATCCTCTTCGCCGGCGTCAGCAAACACTTCGGCATGCACGTAGGTGCCGTTATCCAGAAAGGCCAGCAGCAGAACCTCTCCATCCGCCATAACGGTGTCTTCGTAAACCCAGGTGCCCTGGAGGCCGTTGGCGGTTACCCGGTGGACAGCAAGGGTCTCTTCATCAGGTTCATCGGCTATGAGCCTGATGACGAGCTGTGCGTCACCATTAACCACAAACTCGTTAACTTCCTCGTCGGAACCGGGGTAAAGCCCGAGGTTGTCATGCTCATCGTAGAAATTGCCCGTACTGGTGAGGATGTTGGTGTCAGCATCGAGATTGAAATGCCCGAACTCCAGGCCTTCCTGCTCCTCGTCAAAGAGTCCTTTTTCCTCAACCTGGACGTAGGTCTGGCTGCGGGCATCGAAAGCCAGGAAAATGATCTGATCAGGCCCCGTGTCGAGTAGCCAGCCACCGGTGATGGAGGTTTCGTTGGTGAAGGACACCTCTTTCGCTTCCAGGGTGTTCTCCAGATGCGATTTGGCCTGCTCCGCCGAAACCAGCGCGGCGACGGCAGTGTTCTGGCCACCATTCTGGATCAGTGTGGTTACGGCCGCAGAGTTCTCAAAATCGGCTTCGGGAACATCAAAGTCCACCTGGGTGGCATTGTTTTTGGCGGCCTCGCTGATGCTGATCCCGTTACTCGGGTCACCATCGGTATCCAGCGTTTGCAGCAGCCGTGCGATGTTGAGCACGATCTGGTTGGAGGTGTCGGTGGTACCGGCAATGTCCAGAGGTGTCACGATGCCGGCGGCGGGCACGGGTGGAAACTCCAGGTCTCCGATAAAAAACACCACGTTTTCTCCGGGTGTGTACTGATACTCTCCGGCCGCACTGGTGACACCGCTGTAGGTGGGTGTCCGGTAGCCGATGTTGCCCACCGGGCTGTCCACAAACACACCGGTCTGGACGGAATCCGGCGGTGTAGCGCCAGTCCCCGAGCTACTGCTTCCTCCGCAGGCGGTCATCCCTGCGGCCGATGCTACCGCCACTGCCAGCCCCAGCTTTCTTATATTGTTCATAACAGCTCCTTGATTCACCAAAAGACCCCTTATCGTCAGGGTGACTCTAGGTATAACAAGCAGGGTTTGAGGGGGCCCCACCCGTTCGGGTAGGCCGGCGCGCAGAATTGTAGTGGATGTGTTACAGATTGCGATGGAGATTGTTCATAACCTGAACTATATTCCGTAGTAAATGGCGACACAGGCACAGCAGGATGCATCTCTCCACAGACGAGGGTTTCTTCTTACACCAGTACCATGAGCTGCTTGGGCTGATCTACGACTCGGTCAACGGTGAGCGCGGATTCTTCCCTTTCCTGGAGCGGTTTATAGAGGTGTTTCAGGGTTACAGCGGTTCCTTTGCAATCTATAACACTGCGGAGAACCATCTGCTTGGCGCCTGGACCATCAATATCCCGGACGCAGCCCTGCGTTTTTACTCCGAGCACGTCTCGCACCGGGATGTCCTGGTCCAGCGGGCGATGTCGGTCTGCTACAACGGGCAGGGGCGGTTTGTCGCCAGCAACCTGGACCTGGGGCCGGATACCCAACAACTGCGGAGTGAGACGCGGGCAGAAGAATGGCTGAGCAGCTATGGAGCCAGTGAGGCCGCCGGTGCCGTGGTGTATATGGACGGAGATTACCTGACCTTCTTCGGAATACAGAGGTCACCGGAGCAGCCGGCGTTTACTTATCAGGAACTGCGGGTTTTTGATGGCTTTCTTCCCCATCTGTGGCGCGCCGTCAGCCTGTACACCCGGTTGATGCAAAAGCCCTCGGCCTCGGCTATAGAACGGCTGATCCTGGATCGGGCGAGCCGTGGCGTGATTATCTGCGACGCTGCGTTCCGGGTGGTGTTCCGGAATGCCAGGGCAGATGAGCTTCTGGCCCGGAAAGTCGGACTTCGGGTGGGCGAAGACGGCTTGCTCGTAACCTATGGCGCCGGCAGCACCCGCCAGTTTTCGATCGTGCTGTCGACGGCGGTCCAGGCATCGGTGGCGAACCAGGAGCTGGCCGATCAGGTGTTCAATCTCCGCAATCTCGAGGGTGACGGCCAGCGAATAACGCTTGTTGTGTCGCCGCTGGCCGGGATTAAGGGCGGCAGCGGGGCAACCCACGGCGCGCTGATAACACTGTATGACTGGAGTCAGCAACCCGCCGTCAGAGCAGACCTGCTCCAGAGCCTGTTTGAACTCACAGGTGCCGAGACAAGCGTGGCACTTGGGCTGCTCGACGGCCAGAGCATTGGTGAGATCGCAGAGAGGTCGGGGCGCTCACGGGAAACGGTGCGCTACCACCTGAACAGTCTGTTCCGGAAGACCGGCACACGGCGACAGGGGGAGCTGGTGGCTCTGATGTACCGGTGCTGTGTTGATGGCTGAGCATTCCGGCCCCTGTGGCTGCCGGTTCTACTCTTCCAGGTAGGTATAGCCCTCCAGGCCGGCACTGAGCTCCGCCAGCAGCTGGTGCTGCAGGGCGGGTTCGAGGGCACTGGCGG
Source organism: Marinobacter sp. (assembly GCA_035306945.1). Taxonomy (GTDB): domain Bacteria; phylum Pseudomonadota; class Gammaproteobacteria; order Pseudomonadales; family Oleiphilaceae; genus Marinobacter. Next base: position 28,376 of record DATGNB010000085.1, on the reverse strand, counting down.
TAAACTTGCGCTGGTAGGCGTCAAGCAGGGCCTTTGGTTCGAAGTTCACGTAGCGCAGCACCTTGGCGACGGTGTCGCCGGTGATGGGCTCGCCGATCAGATACTGTCCGTGTTCATCCAGCCTGACGTCCACGGAGTGAGTATCACCAAACAGGTTGTGCATGTCGCCGAGGATTTCCTGGTAGGCGCCGGTCAGGAAAAAGCCCATGAACAGGGGTTCCTGAGGGTCGTGCTCGGGCAGCGGGAGTGTGGTCTCGATGCCCTGGCCGTCGACGTACTGGTCGATCCGGCCATCGGAGTCGCAGGTGATGTCCTGAATCACCGCCCGGCGGCTCAGGGGCCGGTTGAGCCCGTTGATGGGCATCACCGGAAAAATCTGATCAATGCCCCACACATCCGGCAGGGACTGAAACAGGGAAAAGTTGACGAACAGTTTCTCTGCCAGTTTTTCGTTCAGCTCATCGATGATCTCCCGATGCGCCCGACTGGCATTATCCAGCTGGCTCCGTAACAGCCGGCAGCAGGCGGTGTAGAGGGTCTCGGCCTGAGCCCGGGCCTGCAGAGACAGCACGCCATGGGCAAAGCGAGCGTGTACATCGGCCATTGCGTGCAGGACGTCGTGGTAGATTTCTGCCAGCGAGCGGGGCGACTCCCGGTCCCGGAGGCTCTCCAGGTCCCGCCACAGGTCCTGCAACGGTGGCGGCGCATCGGGAGCCGGTTGTTCGGTGGTGCGGTGATCCGGGGCCTCGCGGTCAATCACATTGGCAATCAGCACCGAGTGATGGGCGGTGAGGGCACGGCCGGACTCGCTGATCAGGTCCGGGTGGGGAATGCCCTGGCGGTCGCACTCGGCCTGCAGCACGTGCACCACGTTGTAGGCATACTCAAACATCGTGTAGTTCATCGAGCAGCTGCTTCGGGAACGGGTGCCCTCGTAGTCGACACCCAGGCCGCCGCCGATATCCACGGTACTGACCGGTGCCCCCAGCTGGCGCAGCTCGCTGTAATAGCGGGCACACTCCTTCAGGCCGGTCTGGATATCGCGGATGTTGGCAATCTGCGACCCCAGATGAAAATGCAGCAGCTGCAAGGTGTTCAGGGCACCGGCTTGCCGGAGGGTGGTTACCACATCCAGAATCTGGCTGGCCGACAGCCCAAACTTGGACTTTTCACCACCGGTGTTCTGCCAGTTACCTTTGCCGATGGTGGCCAGCCGTGCCCGGACGCCGATCAGGGGCGACACCTTCAGATTTCTGGCTTCCTCCAGAATCAGGGGCAGTTCTGACTGTTTTTCCACGACAATAAACACGCGGTGCCCCAGCTTCTGACCAATCAGCGCCAGCCGGATGTACTCCCGGTCTTTGTAACCGTTGCAGACGATGACCGAGCCGGCCTGTTGCGACAGTGCCAGCACCGCCATCAGCTCCGGCTTGCTGCCGGCTTCCAGGCCCACCTGGCCGGCAGACGCGGCGGGTTCGGCCGCCATCAGCTCTTCCACCACCCGGCGTTGCTGGTTGACCTTGATCGGATAAACCGCGGTATAGCGGCCCTGGTAGCTGTGTTCCCGGATAACCTTGTTGAAGGCGCCGCAGAGCTTGTTGACCCGGTCGTGCAGGATGTCGGTAAAGCGAATCAGGACCGGCAGGGGAATACCGGAATCGGCCAGCGCGCTGGTGAGCCCGGGCAGATTGATACGGGCGTCGCTCCGGCCCCGGTCCGGGCAGATTTCCACCTCGCCGTGCGGGTTAACGGAAATATAGCCGTCGCTCCAGTGGGCAATGTTGTAAACCTTGTGAGCGGCATTGGCGCTGGTTTCGGCCATTCTATTGCTATCCTGTCAGGGAGACCCGGGGCCCGCAGAGCGGTGTCAGGCTGCATTGTAGGAGCTGACCGCTGCACCTACAATACGCATCTTTCAGGTGCCCGGGCGTATGGCTTCGGCAAACAGTGGAGACAGACATGACAGCATTGAACCAGGGTTGGTTTACCGAGGTATTCCAGGACCAGGGCACAGCGTTTTCGCTGCAGGTAAAACGCAAGCTACATGAGGAACAGACCCCGTTCCAGAAGCTGGAGATCTACGAGACCCAGACCTTCGGCAACCTGATGGTGCTGGATGGCTGCGTGATGCTCACCACCCGGGACAACTTTCTGTACCACGAAATGATGACCCACCCGGTCCTGTTCACTCATAAAGACCCGAAAAAAGTCGTCATCGTGGGTGGTGGCGATTGCGGCACACTGAAAGAAGTGCTGAAACACCCGGGCGTGGAAGAAGCCTGGCAGGTGGAAATTGATGAGCGGGTTACCCGGCTGTCCGAGAAATACTTTCCGGAGCTGTGTGAGTCCAACACCGACCCCCGGGCCAACTTCTTCTTTGGTGACGGTGTCCAGTGGATACGGGATGTTGAGCCGGGCAGCATCGACGTGCTGATCATCGACAGCACAGACCCGGTCGGCCCGGCGGAGGGGCTGTTTGCCCTGGATTTCTATCGGGACGCCATGGCGGCGCTCCGGCCCGGCGGGATTATCGTCCAGCAGAGCGAGTCTCCCATTCTGCATACGGACAGCATTATCCGGGATATTCATACCGATATGCGCAAGGCGGGGCTCGGGCATGTGCAAACGCTCCCGTTCCCGCAGCCGGTGTACCCCACCGGCTGGTGGAGTTGCACCATGGGCAGCAAAGACAACCCGCTGAAGTACTTCCGCGAAGAAGACGCCACCGACCGCCCGTTTGTCACCCGTTACTACAACGCCGGAATCCATCGGGGGGCGCTGGCGATGCCGCAATTCATGCTGGATGCGCTGGAAGATAACGTGCGCCCGGAAGAAGGCTGACCAGAAAACGGTCATAAAAAAGGGGGTGCCGGTCCGGCACCCCCTCGTCGGGACAGAGTCGTGTCGCAGTTACTGTTTGCTGCTGACGAACTCCGGGTAGGCTTCCATGCCGCATTCGGCCAGATCCACCCCTTCGTACTCGTCTTCTTCCGTTACCCGGATTCCGATGACGGCCTTGATGATGCCCCAGACGATAAAGCTCGCCACAAAGACCCAGACAAAAATCGTGAGCCCGCCGATCAACTGTCCGGTAAAGCTGGCATCACCATTGGTGACCGGCACCAGCAGCAAGCCCAGTAAACCGCACACCCCGTGTGCCGAAATAGCGCCCACCGGATCATCGATGCGCAGCTTATCGAGAGTGATAATGCTCAGTACCACCAGGATACCGCCGAGCAGGCCCCAGATTCCTGAGGTCAGCGCGCTGGGAGTTGAGGGTTCGGCGGTGATCACCACCAGGCCACCGATGGCGCCGTTCAGCAACATGGTGAGGTCGGCTTTGCCAAACATCAGGCGGGCGGTCACCAGGGCGCCGATCACGCCACCGGCCGCAGCGGCATTGGTGTTCAGGAACACCATGGCAACTGAGTTGGCGCTGGCGATATCGCCCAGTTTGAGTACTGAGCCACCGTTGAAACCGAACCAGCCCAGCCAGAGGATGAAGGTTCCCAGTGCGGCCAGGGGCATATTGGCGCCGGGAATGGCCCGGACTTCGCCGTTGGGGCCGTACTTGCCTTTACGGGCGCCCAGCAGCAGGACCCCTGCCAGAGCAGCAGCGGCACCGGCCATGTGGACAATGCCTGAGCCGGCAAAGTCACTGAAGCCAAGGTCCGCCAGATTATAAAGGCCGAACACGTCTTTGCCGCCCCAGGTCCAGGAACCTTCCAGCGGATAGATAACGCCGGTCATCACCACGGCGAACATCAGAAAAGCCCAGAGCTTCATCCGCTCGGCGACGGAGCCGGAGACGATCGACATCGCGGTGGCGACAAACACCACCTGGAAGAAGAAATCGGCAGCACCCGAATAAATCGAGCCCCCGGTGAACCCGTCTTCCCGGCTGGCGAAATCTCCCAGTACTCCCTCTACATCAACCTCGCCAATACCGGTGAGGAAAACGTTCCCGCCATACATGATGGCGTAGCCGCACACCATGTACATGGTGCAGGCAATGGCAAACAGAGCCACGTTCTTGGTCAGGATTTCGGTGGTGTTCTTGGCGCGTACCAGGCCGGATTCCAGCATGGCAAAGCCGGCGGCCATCCACATTACTAATGCGCCGCACATCACAAAATAAAAGGTATCGATAGCGTATTGCAGGTGAAACAGGTTGGTTTCCATAGGAAGCCCTCCGCACAAGGCTGTTCAGGAATGAGTTTTTTTTGCGTTGACTGTGTGGGGCAGAAGCCCTTTACACCGCTTCTTCTCCGGTCTCTCCGGTCCGGATGCGGATTGCCTGCTGCAGTTCGGTGACAAAGATTTTGCCATCGCCGATTTTTCCGGTATGAGCTGCCTTGGTGATGGCATCAATCACCTGGTCAAGCAGGTTGTCGCCGATGGCGATTTCCACTTTCACTTTAGGGAGGAAATCCACCACATACTCTGCACCGCGGTACAGCTCGGTATGGCCCTTCTGCCGGCCAAAGCCCTTAACTTCGGTAACGGTTACGCCTTGTACGCCAATCTCGGATAGTGCCTCTCGCACATCGTCCAGTTTGAAAGGCTTGATGATCGCTGTCACAAGTTTCATTACTTTCTCCTTGGTGTAGCCGTCTCAACAGCGGGCCCTTGGCCATTGGTTGAGTTCGGGATGCAGCCACCTCGCACAGCAATTGTGCGGATTGCGTACGAGGCTTTAGCATCGGATATGCCAACGCAAAAAAACTCTTAATAAATAATCAGTTATGGATTATGTGATGTTTATGGGTACAGTCGGCTGCACCTTTTTGGTGCACGGCGCGCTGTCGTGACTCGTGAAAGCGCAGCGCCGGCGGTACCTGGCGTCCATTATAATGCGAGCCGGGTACAGTATGGCAGGGCCACCGGTGTGATACACTTCCGACAAACCGCTCATGCCTTCGCCAATGCTCAGAATTGGCTCAAAAACCACTTTGAAGAGGTGTCTGATGAAAGGGCCGCAGGATTTTTTTACACAGTTGCAGGGCCAGATCGGCCAGTTTGTCCCTGATATGGCCCGGGCCGCCAGGGAAGACTTCGAAACCCAGGCCCGTGCTGCGGTGACGAGCGTGATGTCCCGCCTGGAACTGGTAACCCGGGAAGAGTTTGATGCCCAGCAGGCCGTGTTGATGCGGACCCGGGAAAAGGTCGATGCCCTCGAAAAACGGGTGGCAGAGCTGGAGCAGAGGTTGCAACAGCCGTAATCCGTGCAGCCGGGCACCGGTTCTCCGCCCGGCCCGCCTGAGAGGATCTCAGGCGTTTGTGTTGTTACCAAGGAAGGTGGTCATGCTTGCCATTGTTCATTCCCGCGCCAGTATTGGCGTTTCTGCCCCGGAAGTGACCGTAGAGGTACACCTGTCCGGAGGCCTCCCGGCCCTGTCCATCGTGGGCCTGCCGGAAACCGGCGTGCGAGAAAGCAAAGATCGTGTGCGCAGCGCGCTGCTCAATGCCGGCTTCGAATTTCCCGCCCGGCGCATCACCATCAACCTGGCTCCTGCCGACCTGCCCAAAGAGGGCGGTCGTTTCGATCTGCCGATTGCCCTTGGTATTCTGGCGGCCTCCGGCCAGATCCCGGCAGAGAGCCTGAACGAGCTGGAATTTATCGGTGAGCTGTCGCTGGATGGTGCCCTGCGCCCGTTAAAGGGCGTGTTGCCGGCGGTGCTGGCGGCCCGGGACGCCGGCAGAGCGTTGCTGCTGCCCCAGCACAACGCCGAGGAAGCGGCGCTGGCCACCCGCGGCGAGGTTCTGGCCGCCAGCCATCTGACGTCGGTGTGTGAACATCTGACCGGACGGGCACGGCTGGTGCCGGTGGCCAGAGGCAGCGAGGATGAGATGGTCCCGGCGCAACTGGCGGCTGACCTTGCGGAAGTGCGGGGGCAGGCCGTGCCCCGGCGGGCGCTGGAGGTAGCAGCGGCGGGCGGCCACAACCTGCTGTTTTTTGGGCCGCCCGGAACCGGTAAAAGCATGCTTGCCAGCCGTTTGCCGGGCATTTTACCCACTCTGGAAGATACGGCGGCCATGGAAGTGGCCAGTATTCATTCCGTGGCGGGCCTGCCGGTAAGACCGGGGCTGTGGCGTCTGCCGCCTTTCCGGGCACCACACCACACCGCGTCGGCGGTCGCACTGGTGGGCGGGGGGAGCAGCCCGAGGCCGGGGGAGATCTCTCTGGCGCACCGGGGCGTGCTGTTTCTGGACGAGTTGCCGGAGTTCCAGCGGCGGGTGCTGGAAGTCCTGCGTGAGCCCATGGAAACCGGCCAGATAGCCATCAGCCGGGCGGCCCGCCAGGTCACCTTCCCGGCCCGGTTTCAGGTGGTGGCGGCCATGAATCCGTGCCCCTGTGGCTATAGCGGCCACCCATCCATCGAGTGCCAGTGTACGCCGACTCAGGTCATGCGGTATCGGTCCAGGATATCAGGCCCGCTGCTTGACCGTTTTGATCTGCATGTCGAAGTGCCTGTACAGACCGGCGAGGTGCTGCTGGGGTCGGCAGAGCCGGGCGAGCCCAGTGCCAATGTGCGTGACCGGGTGCTGGCCGCGCGGGCGCGGCAGTCCGATCGCGGGTGCCTGAATGCCGTACTTGCCGGCAGTGCACTCCACCGTGCCTGCGAGCTCGACAGCGCCAGCGAAAAGCTGTTGACCGGTGCCATGGAGCGCCTGGGTCTGTCGGCCCGCGCCCTGCACCGCATTTTACGGGTGGCAAGAACACTTGCGGATCTTGAAGCCGCGCCGTCGGTGAGCCGAAGTCACCTGATGGAAGCTCTGGGGTATCGCCAGCTGGACCGCCAGCAAGGACAGAGTGCCGGTATTTCCGCCTGATTCCGGCAGGGGGCAATAAGTCGGAGCAGGCAGAGTCTGTTAAACTGGGGGCACTTTTCCGAGCATCTGTGCGCAAAGGCGCGAGAGGATAACCGATGACCAACCAGAACGACCCGAACAGCAGCCCCGGCGAAAACCCCGTTACCACCCGCCGTGGTGTGCGCAGCTTTGTGCTGCGACAGGGCCGGATGACCGAAGGCCAGAAGAAAGCCTTTGAACGCAACTGGCCCAGGTATGGCCTGAGCCGGGACGACGGCATGATCGACCCGCGTGAGGTATTCGGGCGTGACAGCATGCTCAGTCTGGAAATCGGATTCGGCATGGGGCGCTCCCTGGCGGAGATGGCCGAGGCCGCGCCGGAACAGGATTTTATCGGTGTGGAAGTGCACCTGCCCGGTGTCGGTGCGCTGCTGAAGGAAGTGGAGGACCGGGGCCTTGAGAATGTACGGGCCTACAACATTGATGCCAACGATGTTATCGACCTGTGCTTGCCGGATGCCTCCCTGGATCGGGTGATGGTGTTCTTCCCGGACCCCTGGCACAAGAAAAAGCACCACAAACGCCGGCTGATCCAGCCGGAGTTTGTACAGCGCCTGCGCCATAAGCTGCGAGTAGGGGGCGTGCTGCACCTGGCCACAGACTGGGAGAATTACGCGGAACACATGCTGGAGGTGATGAACGACGCCGAAGGCTTCGCCAATACGCAGGCCGGGGGCGGCTACTCACCGCGCCCAGCTGAGCGCCCGGTCACCAAGTTTGAACAGCGCGGTGAGCGCCTGGGCCATGGCGTCTGGGATATCCTGTTCCACCGTACCAACTGAAACTGACGCCCTCAGCCGGAAGGTACCAGCGGGCGTCGGCGTGACGCCCGGATGATAACCAGCCCGGCAGTACCGAGAATGACGCCGGTCAGCTTGGCCAGTACCAGGATGGCTGCGGTACTGCTCAGAGTATCCGTGGGGGTTGGCAGGTTATTGATCAGCACGGAGTTCTCGGCCAGGTCGCAGAGGGCGGCAAGAACAAACAGTGCCCGCACCCAGCGTGCAATCTTGCGCTCCCGGATGCCGGGACGGTCCCGGGTAAAGTGCCGGGTAAGCTGAAGTAACGACGCCACCCAGGCAACCGTGAACAACAGGCCCAGCCAGAGCGAGAAGCGGGCCAGCGACTGGCCACTCTGGCCCCAGCTGATCAGCATGGCCCGGCTGTTCTCGGCCGTGGCGGCAAGCTGGAAACTGAAGATACCCTGCGGCGCGGCGGGTGTTTTCAGCGGCTGGTTAATGGCGATCAGGGTAAAGAACAGCGCAAGGGCCAGCACCATGGACAGCTTCATGGGCAAGCGCATGGGCCGGGCGGGAATAAGGGACGGGCCCTGGGCGGTAACCATCAGAGGAAGTGCTCCAGCAGGCTGTTAAGGTATCTCTGGCCCTGCTCCGTGGCCTGAATCCGGTGCCGGGTCAACAGCTTCTTGGTTCTTAATTCTTCAAGTTGTACCTTAACTGAAGGCAGGGGTAAACCGGTGCGCTCACTGAACAGGGATTCATTTGCGCCCTGTTTGAGGCGCAGCGCGTTCATCATGAATTCCAGCACCCGGTCTTCGGGCTCAATTGGCTCAGTTCCCGCTGTGCGGCTTCCGATACGCTGCAGGTAAGCCTCAGGCTGGCGGGTTTTCCAGTAACGGATAATGCGGCCATCCGCCAGGCTGATCTTGCCATGCCCGCCAGCCCCCAGGGCCAGGTAATCGCCGAACAGCCAGTAATTCTGGTTGTGACGGCTTTCGCGCCCCGGCAGACTCCAGGCCGAGACTTCGTAATCATCAAAGCCCGCACTGCGCAGGCAGGCACCGCCCTGCTCGTAGATGGCCCAAAGCCGGTCGTCGTCTGGCAACGGTGGTGGCCGGGAGAAAAACTCGGTATTGGGCTCGATGGTCAGCTGGTACCAGGACAGGTGCGTGGGGTTGTGACCGAGGGCCTGGCGCAGATCGTCAACCGCCTGCTCCGGGGTCTGGCCGGGCAGTCCGTGCATCAGGTCTATGTTGAAGTTATCAAAGCCGGCGCGGCGGGCGGCTTCGATGGCTTTGTGGGCCGCGTCGGCGTCGTGGATGCGGCCGAGCGTGGTCAGGTGTCGGGAGTGAAAACTCTGGACGCCGATCGACAGCCGGTTGATGCCGGCGTCCCGGAAGCTCTCGAAGCGACCGGCTTCGAGGGTGCCCGGGTTGGCTTCCAGGGTGATCTCCGCGCCGTCACTGAACGCTGCCCGCTCACGCAGGGCCAGGAACAGCTTCTGGTAGAAATCACCGCTCATCAGGGACGGCGTGCCGCCACCGATAAACACACTCTCGATCGGACGGCCCCTGAGAAACGCGATGTCCTGATCCAGATCATCGAGCAGGGCCTGTAAATAGGCCGCTTCAGGGATATCGCCCCGGATGGCGTGGGAGTTGAAGTCGCAGTAGGGGCATTTGCGCACGCACCAGGGAACGTGAATATACAAACTCAGGGGCGGGCAGACCGCCACGGGGGAGGTGGCGGCCATAACCTCAGGCCTCCGCCGCCAGCTGTTCAAGCAACAGCGTCAGGGCGCGCCCGCGATGGCTCACGCTGGCTTTCTGGCTGCGGGACAGTTCGGCGGCGCTGCAACCGAACTCCGGCACAAAGAACACCGGGTCGTAACCAAAGCCGCCCTCGCCCCTGGGGGCGTCCAGAATACGCCCCGCCCATCGGCCGTGACAGATGAGCGGTGTCGGGTCGTCGGCGTGGCGCAGATACACCACCACGCAGTGGAACCGGGCACCGCGCTGCGCTTCGGGGACATCCGTCAGGGCCCTGAGCAGCGCCTTTACGTTGTCGTTGTCACTGGCACCCGGCCCGGCATAGCGGGCCGAGCGCACGCCGGGTAAGCCGGCAAGGGCGTCTACGGCCAGCCCGCTGTCGTCGGCAAGGGCCGGCAGCCCGGTGCTGGCGGCAGCGTGCCGGGCCTTGAGAATGGCGTTTTCAACAAACGTGATGGCGGGCTCTTCGGCCTCGGTAACGCCAAGTGTGCCTTGAGCTACCGGCTCCCTGCCCAGGGGGGCAAGCAGGCTGGTGAGTTCGGCGATCTTGCCTGGATTGTTGCTGGCGATAACGAGTTTCTGGGCCATGGTTTCAGTCGTTAAACAGGGTGTGAGAAAAACGTACCGGTAAATCCTGCGGATGGCCGCTGGGGCGTGCGGTGATGTTAAAGGTCATCAGGTCGCCGGAGCGGTACTGGTACTGGGCAATAAAATAAACCGCGTCGCCTTCCTGAATGCGGCGGAAGGCGAGGAAGTTTACCTGCTGGATGTCGTTGGTCACCTGGCCTTCCACCTGACCGCTGACGGGGCCGGGCTGGCCATGCTCGTCTTCGGTCATGATCGAGATGTTGACGATACCGATGCCCTTGCTGCGTTGCAGGTTGTTGGCTTGTGCCACCTCGGGGGCCAGGAACGTGCTGGGGAACACGCTCCAGTGCACCTGGTAGTCGCCAAAATTCTTTTGCCCGGCCTGGGCCTGAAGCGCCCACAGCAGGGTACCCGTCAATACAAGCAGTCTGGCTGCCTTGCGCATGATCATTACGAAACCTCCCGTGTGATTCGATAGATCGCGATTTCGCCGAGCAGGTTGGGCCACAGACGGGCCAGCCAGCTATTCTGATGCTGGCCGTCGACTACCCGGCGGCTTTTGATACGGATGCCTTTCTGTCGGCACAGTGCCTCGAAATCCTTGAAAGTACACAGCCGGATATTGGGCGTGTTGTACCACTTGTAGGGCAAGGCGTTGGATTCCGGCATGCGGCCGCTCAGTGCCAGCCCCCAGCGCAAGCGCCAGTGGGCAAAGTTGGGGAAGGTGACAATGCCCTCCCGGCCGACCCTCAGCATCTCCTCGATCACCCTGTCAGGGCGACGCACGGCCTGCAGGGCTTGTGTCATCAGCACCACGTCAAACATGCCATCATCAAAGTTATCGAGGCCCTGGGTATCCAGGTTTTGCTCGATGACGCGCACACCCTTGCCCATGCACGTGGTGATGTGGTCCGGATTGATCTCCAGGCCAAAGCCGCTGGCGCCGCGTTCCTGCTGCAGGAACTCCAGCAAGGTGCCGTCGCCACAGCCAAGATCCAGTACGTGGTTACCCGGGCTTACCCAGCTCTGGATGATCTCGAGATCTGCCCTCATGCGCCCACCTCCCGGGCAATCCGGCCCATGTAGGCAGTGAAGATATCGGTGTACCTTGGTGTGGGAATCAGAAACGCATCGTGCCCCCAGGGGGCGTCGATTTCGGCATAACTGACCCGTTTGCGGGCAGAGATCATCGCGTTCACCATTTCTTCCGAGCGTTCGGGGGCAAACCGCCAGTCGGTACTGAAGGACAACACCAGGTACTCGCATTGTGCGGGTGCCAGGGCTTTGGCCAGATCCCCCTCATGCTCGTAAGCCGGATCAAAATAGTCCAGAGCCCGGGTCATCAGCAGGTAGGTGTTGGCGTCGAAGCTCTCTGAGAAGCGCTCACCCTGATAACGCAGATAGCTTTCCACCTGGAACTCCGCGCCGAAGCCGAACTTGTAGGCTTCTTCCCGCAGCTCCCGGCCAAATTTTTCACCCATGGAGGCGTCAGACAGGTAGGTGATATGCCCCACCATACGGGCCAGCATCAGGCCGCGACGCGGCAGGCTGTCGTGTTCGTAGTAGCGGCCCTGATAAAACTCGCGATCTGAGGTAATGGCCTGGCGCGCCACTTCGTTAAAGGCGATGTTCTGGGCCGAGAGGCGTGGTGTTGAGGCAATAATCACCGCATGGCGAACCCGGTCCGGGTAATCCAGGCTCCACTGCAGGGCCTGCATGCCGCCCAGTGAGCCGCCTACGACGGCGGCCCATTGCCGGATGCCCAGGTGATCTGCCAGCCGTGCCTGGCTTTTTACCCAGTCAGCAACGGTGACTACCGGAAAGTCCGGGCCATAAAGTTTACCGGTGGCCGGGTTAACCGAGTTCGGGCCGGTACTGCCATGGCAGCCGCCCAGGTTGTTCAGGCTGACCACAAAAAAACGGCTGGTATCGATAGGTTTGCCCGGGCCGATGCAGCTGTCCCACCAGCCAGGCTTGCGGTCTTCCGGCGAGTGGTAGCCGGCGGCATGGTGATGGCCGCTCAGGGCGTGACAGATCAGCACAGCGTTGCTGGCATCGCTGTTCAGGGTGCCGTAGGTTTCGATCACCAGTTCATAACGTTCCAGCGACTGGCCGCAGGCCAGCTCGATGGGCTCTTCAAAGCAGATGGTCTGGGGGCAGACCAGGCCAACGGAATCCGAGGGCAGGGAATCGGGCATGGGTGTGATGAGTTCCTGATCCGGTCCACAAGGTTCTGGCCAGAGGCCATGGGATGCGCACAACGGTCGCGCCAACACAGCAGTTTAAAGGCGGGGGGTGGTTGCTGCAACCAGTGCGCGGCAACAGGGGCCTGCCGGGCTGCCCGGCAGGTGACCCCGGGGAACTCAGATCACGCCGGAGATGTTGACGACCTTCTGTTGTAACAGGGTCGGTGCCGGTTTGCGGATCTGCCGCATCATGGCGTCGGCCAGTTCGAGCTGCCTGCGAAGATCGGCGGTGGTGTTATCCAGCCGCTCCCGTTCACTGCGAACGTCTTTATTGGTGCGCACCATATCCCGCAGGCGCCGGATCTGATGCTCAAGCAGCTGCTTCTGTTCCATGGAATACTGCATGATCGGCAACAGTGCCTCATTGGGCCAGCGTTCTACATCGGCCCGGACCCGGGCGTGCAGGGTTCTGGCTTCGCCCACCAGAACGTTAAAGAAGCGGCGCACCAGCAACGACTGTTCGGTCAGCAGGTTTTTAGGGCTGATCCGGAAGCGCCGGGCCTTTTTGCGCAGTTCCCGGATGGCAATAACGTGGCGCCCGGCGCGCAGAGGAATCGGCTCCAGGTGCCGGGCCCGGGTGTCTCCGTTGTAACGCCGATAGATCGCGCCCACCATTTTCTCTGCCAGATGGCCTTCGCTCAGCAGGTTGGTCAGGTCGGTTTCGAGCAACTCAAAGAAATGATCCATGGCCTGATTCATGCCGGCGGTGGTCCAGCTTTCGGACATCCGCTGTCGCACCTTGCTGGCGTGGGCCTCAAAGCGCTGCTCGCTCACCAGTTTGCACAGCATCTTGCCCTGGGAGTCCATCAGGCGACGGGAAGAACGCAAGGTGATCAGTTTTTTATAGTAGAACTCGTAATCTTTCTGGGCGCGCTCGGCCAGCCGGGCAATGGAGTTTCGATCGACCGTGGTCCCCTGATAGGCCGTTTGTTCTTCCTCCAGGGCTTCCAGACGCGACTGCATGGCCGCCTGGCTGTTTTGCAGCATACCCAGAAGATCGCTGATCAGGTTCTGAGTGATCAGTTCTTCCTTATGCATCAGGATGCGCTGCACAATCAGCTGTTCCAGCTGGTCGATGTTGGAGCGGGCGACCAGGAGACGGTCGTGCCGGCTGCGGCCAAGCAGCCCCTGTTTCGCCGACAGCGGAATGACGTCCTGGGTGCGGATGCCCAGGTGCTCAGCAGTGTAGCTGCGCACCCGCTCAATGGCTTCCTGGGTGTGGATTTCACCGTGCAGGTCATCCCACAACACATCAATCTTGTTCAGGACGGCAAACCGGCCAGCGCGGTGATCGGCGTTCTCGGTGTCGATGTGCTCGTTCCAGATGGTCATGTCGCTGGCGGTAACACCGGTGTCTGCGCTCAGCATGAAAATGACCGCATGAGCGCCTGGCAGCATGCTGATGGTCAGTTCCGGCTCGGAGCCCAGGGCGTTAAGGCCCGGCGTATCCAGAATGCGCAGCCCCCGCTCGAACAGCGGGTTCTGAATGCTGATCTGGGCATTGCGCCAGGCGGGTACCAGAACGTTGCCGGGCGCTTTCCGGTCTTGCTCGAGCTTGTCTTCCTCAAAACCAAGCTGTCTGGCGTGGTGCGGCGTCACACTTTTTACCCGGGCCACTTCGGCGAGCACCTCGCGCATCACCTCGGGATTCTGGTCGTCCAGCTCATGCCTTACCCAGCGCTCGGGCTGTTTGCGCAGCTGATGCAGCGAAAGATCGCCGGTGCGGGTTTCGATCGGCAGCAGAAGCAGGTAGTTCTGGTTGCTGCTGCGGTCGTAGAACAGTTCAGTGGGGCACATGGTGGTGCGCCCCGCCTGGGAGGGGAGCATGCGCTGGCCATAATCCGAGAAGAAGAGCGCATTGATGAGCTCGGTTTTGCCGCGGGAGTATTCACCCACAAAAGCGATGGTCAGCTCATCCTCGATCAGCAGTTCCAGCCCGTTGCGGATGCGGGCGCTGATGTCTTCGGAGAACAGATTGTTGTCCTGCAGCCACAGGCGATAACGGCCGATCTGCCGGATCAGTTCCTTCTTCCAGTTATGGTAGGCCTCAACCTGCTGTGAGAGAGTTCCCTGCATACTCATTGGTTTGTCCTTCTGCGCGACGTCCGGATGCTCTCAGATTAAATGTGCCTAATCATAACGGTTATTACGGCGCCTGGGGGCAGACCTGTCGCTGCCCGCAACGTAAGGCTCAAAATGACAAAATAAAAAAGGCTGAAAAATCATGGTGTTGATCTTTCAGCCCCGGTTGGTCTGCGCTCAGCAGGTTGTGTAATAAAATGTATCTTTGAGAGGTCTGTTACATTCCCAGACCAATGGAGCCGAGCCCGGCGGCCAGCTTCATGTGGTCAATCACCACGGAGATCACGTTGAGGATCAGGAACACGATGATCGGGGACAGGTCCAGTCCGCCCATGGATGGCATCACGTTACGGACCGGGCGCATCACCGGTTCGGTAATCTGGGCGACCAGCTGAATGGCGGGGTGGCCACTTTGTGGCGCGATCCAGCTGACCACCACCACGGCAATCACCGACCAGAAGTAGATCTTGACGATCAGGCTGAGCACATTGAGAACCGCCCAGACCAGCAGGGTGATCGGATTAACGGCCGGGATGCCGCCGTTGAGTGCGATCAGGATCAGGAAAAATGTAATGGCCTGGATAATGACCGCCAGCACCAGGGCTGCGCCATCAATACCCCCCCAGCCCGGAATAAAACGACGCAGCGGCCGCAGAGGAGGGTTGGTCACCTTCACCACAAACTGGGAGATGGGGTTGTAAAAATCCGCGCGCGCCAGTTGCAGCAGAAAACGCAGCAGCACCAGGGTCATGTAAAACGTGGACGCGATCAGAAGAATGGTAATGACAATGTCTGCCAGCATGAAGCTGTGTCTCCGTTATCGGTTACTGTGGGTCGGTGAGTTCTTTTGCCATTTCCCGGGAGCGGTCGAACGCAGCGGTAAAGGCGTCGCTGACCAGCTCCCGGAGCCCGCCGTTTTCAAAGGTATTCACTGCGCGCTCTGTGGTGCCTCCGGGAGACATCACGTTGCGTTTGAGCTGTGCCGGGTCCTGATCGCTCCGGCCCGCCATCTCGGCGGCACCCGCCATGGTCTGGATGGCCAGAGCCCGGGCGGTGGCCGGCGCCATACCGGTTTTGGTCGCGGCTGCCTCCAGAGCTTCGAGCATCAGGAAGAAATAGGCCGGACCACTGCCGGACAGGGCGGTTACCCCGTGCAGCATGTCTTCGTCTTCGACCCAGAGCGCTGAGCCAATGCTCTCGAACACCGACTGGACCGAGGTCTTTTGCCCGGCCGTGGTGGCCGCGTTGGCATACAGGCCGGCAGCACCCTTGCCCACCAGCGAGGGCGTGTTGGGCATGACCCTTATCAGCGGAAGCCCCCCGCCGAGCCAGTGGTTCAGGGTAGCCGAGGGGAGACCCGCTGCGATAGACACCATCACCGGGCGGGTCTTCTGAACGATGTCGGCAATATCCCTGCAGACTCCGGCCATGACCTGGGGTTTGACGGCCAGCACCACGATATCCGCTTGCTGGGCGCAATGGTGGTTATCGGTGGTGGTGTTCACGCCAAAGCGCTTTCCCAGAGCCTCCAGATGGCTTTCATTGGGGGCACTTACCCAGATATGGGCGGCTTCGTAGCCGTTATCAAGCATGCCGCCAATAATGGCGCTGGCCATGTTGCCGGCACCGATAAAAGAGATGGTCGATGAGTCACTCACGGTTCGCTCCGGGCTGAGGGGTTGAATGAATTGCACAGGATAATAACAGGAACATGGCCAATCGGCTCAGGCCGGATTTGGTGCCCGCGCGCCAAACAGCGCGGTTCCGACCCGAACCCAGGTTGCGCCTTCGGCAATGGCCAGCTCCAGATCGTCAGACATGCCCATCGAAAGCGTATCCAGAGAGCCGGTTTCGGGGCCGGAACGTTTCAGCTCTGCCAGGCTGTCGGCCAGTCTGCGAAAGCTCAGGCGCAGCTCCGCCTCGGACTGCGCGGGGTCCGGAATGGCCATCAGGCCCTTCAGTTCCAGCCTGGGCAGGCTGGCTACGGCGGCCGCCAGCTCCGGTAGCTGTTCCAGTGGGCAGCCTGATTTGCTGGCTTCGTTGTTGATGTTTACCTGCAGGCAGATGGCCAGGGGCGGCCGGTCTGCCGGGCGCTGTTCGCTCAGCCGGCGCGCGATCTTCAGCCGGTCGACACTGTGTACCCAGTCAAAGGCTTCGGCGATCTGGCGGGTTTTATTGGACTGGACCGGGCCGATAAAATGCCATTCAATGGTATCAAGGTCCTGCAGGGCGTCGATTTTATCGAGCGCTTCCTGCAGGTAGCTTTCACCGAATGCCCTCTGGCCTGCGGCAAAGGCGAGGCGAAGATCGTCTGCCGGTCGGGTCTTGCTGACTGCCAACAGGCGCACACTGCCGGGCTCCCGGCCTGCGTTCAGTGTTGCTTTTTGTATGCGTCGGGTTACGCTCAGAATGTTGTCTGCTATGCTGCTCATAGTGTGAGTTTGCCGCTTCTGGACCAAAAGAAAAAGCCCTCCGAGGAATCCTATGGATATTACTGAACTGCTTGCCTTTTCGGCGAAACAGGGTGCGTCGGATTTGCACCTGTCTGCGGGTTTGCCGCCGATGATTCGTGTTGATGGCGACGTACGCCGGATCAACCTGCCCCCGATGGAGCACAAAGAAGTGCACGGGCTGATCTACGACATCATGAACGACAAGCAGCGTAAGGATTACGAAGAGTTTCTGGAAACCGACTTTTCGTTCGAAGTACCGGGCGTTGCCCGTTTCCGGGTGAACGCGTTCAACCAGAACCGGGGTTCCGGTGCGGTTTTCCGGACCATCCCCTCCAAGGTTCTGACGATGGAAGACCTGGGCATGGGCCAGGTCTTCAAGGATATAGCGTCTGTGCCCCGGGGCCTGGTACTGGTAACCGGCCCGACCGGTTCCGGTAAGTCCACCACCCTGGCAGCCATGGTGGATTACATCAACGACACCCGCTACGAACACATCCTGACCATCGAAGACCCGATCGAGTTTGTGCACGAGTCCAAGAAATGCCTGGTTAACCAGCGGGAAGTGCACCGGGACACCCTGGGCTTTAACGAAGCCCTGCGCTCCGCCCTGCGGGAAGACCCGGACATCATTCTGGTGGGTGAGTTGCGAGACCTGGAAACCATCCGGCTGGCGCTGACCGCGGCGGAAACCGGACACCTGGTGTTCGGAACCCTGCACACCACCTCGGCGGCAAAAACCATTGACCGGGTGGTCGACGTATTCCCCGCCGAAGAAAAGTCCATGGTGCGTTCGATGCTGTCCGAATCCCTGCAGGCGGTTATTTCCCAGACCCTGATGAAGAAAATGGGGGGTGGCCGGGTCGCAGCGCACGAGATCATGATCGGTACCGCGGCTATCCGTAACCTGATCCGGGAAGACAAGATCGCCCAGATGTACTCCGCCATCCAGACCGGTGGTTCACTGGGTATGCAGACGCTGGACCAGTGCCTGGAACGCCTCCTGCAGAAGGGGCTGATCTCCCGCGAGGCGGCCAGGCTCAAAGCGAAGATGCCCGATAATTTCTGATAAATGTAACCTGGATAGAAAACATGGAATTCGAAAAACTGTTGCGGCTGATGGTAGAGAAGGGTGGCTCGGATCTGTTCATTACCGCCGGGGTGCCGCCCAGCATGAAGGTGAACGGCAAGGTTTTGCCGGTCACCAAGAACGCCCTGACGCCGGAGCAGACCCGTGAGCTGGTGTATGGGTCCATGAACGACAAACAGCGGGCCGAATTTGACGAGACCCACGAATGCAACTTCGCCATCAGCGCCCGGGGTATCGGCCGTTTCCGGGTGTCTGCGTTCTTCCAGCGCAACCTGTGCGGTATGGTTCTGCGCCGGATCGAGATAAAGATTCCGCAACTTGATGACCTCAACCTGCCCGAAATCATCAAGGACCTGGCCATGACCAAGCGTGGCCTGATCATGTTTGTGGGTGCGACCGGTACCGGTAAGTCCACCTCGCTGGCGGCGATGATCGGCCACCGCAACCGCAACAGCCGTGGCCACATCATTTCCATCGAAGACCCGATCGAGTTTGTCCACCAGCATCAGGGTTGCATCGTGACCCAGCGCGAAGTGGGGATTGATACCGAAAGCTTTGAAGTGGCACTGAAAAACACCCTGCGACAGGCGCCGGATGTGATTCTGATCGGTGAGGTGCGTACCCGCCAGACCATGGAGTATTCGGTACAGTTTGCGGAAACCGGGCACCTGTGTCTGGCCACTCTGCACGCCAACAACGCGAACCAGGCGCTGGACCGGATTATCCAGTTTTTCCCGCCGGAGCAGCACAACCAGATCTGGATGGACCTGTCCCTGAACCTGAGGGCCATCGTGGCCCAGCAACTGGTGCCCACCCCGGATGGTCAGGGCCGGAAGGCGGTCATCGAGGTGCTGATCAACACGCCGCTGGTGGCCGACCTGATCCGCAAGGGCGAAGTCCACAAACTCAAAGAACTGATGTCGAAGTCCAACGAATCCGGGATGCAGACTTTCGACCAGGCGCTGTACAAGCTCTATGCTGAAGGCTCCATTACTTACGAAGATGCGTTGGCTCATGCGGATTCGGCCAACGACCTGCGGTTGATGATCAAGCTGGGCGCCGATGCCCAGGGTGCTGACAAGCTATCGTCTTCGGTCGACAAATTGTCCATTCAGGACGATTGATAGTTGCCGCCCGCAGAAAAAAGAGCCCCGTTGTGGGGCTTTTTGGTTTACGACCAAAGTCGTATTTAGTTAGGTTTGTAAATAGATAGTTTTGGCATTTGAGGCCAGGGTCATCTGCTGCGTATACTCCGCGCGTCCAAAACAAGGAGACACCATGCACAAGAAGACCAATGCACTCGTACACGCAATTCGTATTGCCACCCTCGCCGCTGTTGCGGCTCCCGTGAGCGTTATGGCGGGTGGTTTTTCCCTGAACGAACAAAGTGCCAGTCAGATGGGTGTGGCGAACGCAGGTTCTGCCGCCAACCCCCTGAATGCCAGCACGGTTCTGTTCAACCCGGCGGGTATGAGCCAGCTGTCTGGCACCAATATGTCTTTTGGTGCGGCGGTTCTGGATATCGATGCTGAGGCGAAGCGCTCTACGATCAGCGCCACAGACTCTCTGGGCCAGCCTGGGGCGTACACCGGCAATGGTGGTGACATCGCCGATCCGGCGGTGCTGCCGAGCTTTTACCTGACCCACGAAGTTAACGACTCGATCGATGTCGGGTTCGCCATTCATGCGCCTTACGGCCTGGCGGCCGATTACGAGAACGATTTTGCAGGACGCTACCTGGCTGACAAAACGGAACTGACTGTCATCTCCTTCAGTCCTTCTGTGGCGGTCAGCAATGGCCAGGGGCTGTCCATGGGTCTGGGCCTGAACATCATGTACGGTGAAGGACGCCTGAGCCGGTATCAGGACGTGCGTGGTGCGGTGGTGCAGTCAGCGCTCCGAGGCAGTGGTGCAACCAGCCTGGATCAGCTGCCGGCTGCGGCCCAGCAGCAGATCCTGGCCCAGGCCAACGGCCTGGCAGCCACCTACCCGGACACCTACTCGGATGTTGAAGGCGACGACATCGCGGTGACTTTCCGGGTTGGTTTCCTGTATGAGCTGTCCGATGCCACCCAGCTTGGTCTGGTGGCCCAGACCGGTACCGAGTTTGATTTGAAGGGTGATCTTGAGATCAGCCAGTTTCCGGGTGAGGCCATCGGCGCGTCCGGGCCACTGACCCTGACCGAGAAAGCCCAGGTGCCGCTGGCGATTCCTGAAAGCCTGACTTTCGGGATCCGCCACCAGCTGAACCCCGAGTTTACCCTGTTGGCGGGTGCGACCTACTCCCGCTGGAGCCGCTTTGACGAGCTGGATGTCTACAGTGCCGAAGGTGGCGCCGGCCAGATCTCTCAGGTGCTTCAGCCGGCGGCCGGGGATCCGATCACCCACGTTACCGAGAAGTGGAAAAACACCTGGCAGTTCAACCTGGGGGGTATCTGGCAAGCGAACGAGCAATGGGCGTTCAAAGCCGGGTATGCGTTTGACCAGTCGCCGGTCAATGATAACTTCGTGACTGCGCGCATTCCGTCAGAAGACCGCCACTGGCTGACCCTGGGTACCCAGTGGAAAGACGTTGCCAGTGGCTGGAGTGTAGATGCGGCCATCGGTACGCTGATTTTTGCGGATGACGCAAAGGTTTACGACCGCGAGTACTCGCATCAGCAGCCGACCGTGCCTGCCACCGGCACCAGCTACGAAGCCGAGTACGATCTGAGTGCATGGAGCGCGGCTGTCGAAATCAGCAAGGCGTTCTGACCCGCTGATGCTGATCCCGGGTGACGCCGTGCGGCGTCGCCCGGGAGCACCCGGCCCGCTTTCTCAGTGGGCCTGATCCCAGTTATCTCCGGCACCGGCTTCTACCAGCAAGGGCACGGCCAGTTTCGCAGCACCCGACATGCGCTGGACCAGCCCTTCCCGCACCTCGTTCAGCAGCTCTTCTTTAACCTCGATGATCAGTTCATCGTGAACCTGCATGGTCATCCAGGCCTTATCGCCGTACTCCGTCGTCAGCCACTGATCTACCTCGATCATGGCGCGCTTGATGATGTCGGCCGCAGTGCCCTGCATGGGCGCGTTGATCGCGGTACGTTCAGCGGCCTGCTGCATCTGCTTGTTACGGGCGTTGATCTCTGGCAGGTACAGACGCCGGCCAAACAGGGTTTCTACATAGCCATCCTCATGGGCCTGTTTGCGGATGTTGTCCATGTATCTGAGCACGCCGGGGTAGCGTTCGAAGTAGCGGTCGATGTATGCCTGAGCCACCTTGCGCTCCACCCCCAGTTGCCGTGCCAGGCCAAAGGCGGACATGCCGTAGATCAGGCCGAAGTTGATGGCCTTGGCGCTCCGGCGCTGATCCGGATCCACTTCGATCAGGCTGACCCCAAAGACTTCGGCGGCGGTGGCTTTGTGAATGTCTTCGCCCCGCTCGAACGCCGTCAGCAGGCCCTTGTCACCCGACAGGTGCGCCATGATGCGCAGCTCGATCTGGGAGTAGTCTGCTGCCAGCAGCTTACAGCCCTCGGCGGCGATAAACGCCTGCCGTATGCGCCGGCCTTCCTCGGTACGGATGGGGATGTTCTGCAGGTTCGGTTCCGACGATGAGAGCCGGCCCGTCGCCGTTACGGCTTGCTGGTAGGAGGTATGAACCCGTCCGGTACGATGGTGAATCAGCTCCGGCAGGGTATCGGTATAGGTGGATTTCAGTTTGCTCAGGCTGCGGTGCTGGACGATCAGGCGCGGCAGCTCGTGCTCGTGGGCCAGTTCCTGCAGGACCGGCTCGGCGGTGGACGGGGCCCCTTTTGGGGTTTTCTTGATCACCCGCAGGCCGAACTTGTCGTAAAGGATGCTCTGTAGCTGCTTGGGGGAGCCCAGGTTAAAGTGCTCACCGGCAACCTCGTGAGCCTCTTTCTCCAGCCCGGCCATACGTTCAGCCAGTTCCTGGCTGTGCTGGCGCAGCGTGCTGGCGCTGATCAGGGTGCCTCGCTGTTCCATGCGCGACAGTACCGGCACCAGGGGCAGATCGATATCCCGGTAAACCGATTCGAGCTGGCCGACGTCCTTCAGCTGAGGGCGGAGGGTCTGGTGAAGACGCAGGGTGATGTCGGCATCTTCCGCGGCGTAGGGGCCGGCTTTCTCAAGGTCGATCTGGTTGAAAGTGAGCTGCCTCGCCCCTTTGCCGGCAATCGCCTCGTAGGAGATGGTTTCCAGGCCGAGGTGGAGTCGCGCCAGGCTGTCCATATCATGGCGGGACGCCACCGAGTTGAGCACGTAGGACTCCACCATGGTGTCTTCGGCAATGCCTTCGAGGTGGATGCCGTGGTTGGCGAGGACATTCTTGTCGTACTTCAGGTTCTGGCCAATCTTCCTGATGGTCGGGTCTTCAAGCAGTGGCTTGAACTGGGCCAGTACCGTATCCCGGTCCAGTTGTTCGGGAGCGCCCATATAATCATGGCCCAGAGGCACATAGGCGGCTTCGCCGACGTCGACCGCGAAGGAGAAACCGACAATTTCGGCGTCCATATAGCGCAGGCTCGTGGTTTCGGTATCGAAGGCGAATTCACCGGCTTTGGTCAGGCGCGCAAACCATTGGTCCAGCTCGGCCTGGTCTGTTACCACGGTGTAGTGCTTCTCGGGGGTGGCTGCAGGTTCAGGCTCTTCGGCCGGTGCTTCTTCGGTGGCGGTCGCCGCACTTTCCAGCTCGCTGACCCAGGCGCGGAACTCATATTCGCGGAACAGGGCGAGCAGCTCGTCGTTGTTCTGCTCCCGCTCCTGCAGGTCCTCAAGGCTGAAGTCCAGATCAAGATCCAGCCGGATAGTTGCCAGCTCTTTACTCAGGGGCAGGGCGTCGATGGCTTCGCGCAGGTACTCGCCGATCTTGCCCTTGATCTCGCTGGCGTTGGCGATCAGGTTGTCCAGGTTGTCATAGGCCTGTAACCATTTCACTGCGGTTTTGGGGCCACATTTGTTGACACCGGGAATGTTGTCGACCTTGTCGCCCACCAGTGCCAGGTAGTCGATAAACTGTTCCGGGGTAACGCCGAACTTCTCAACCACGCCATCACGGTCGGTGAGCGTCTCGGTCATGGTGTTGATCAGCGTCACGTGATCGCTGACCAGCTGGGCCATGTCCTTGTCGCCGGTGGAGATCACCACATCGATGCCCTTGCTGGTGGCTTCGTGGGCGAGGGTGCCGATCACGTCGTCGGCCTCTACTCCGGGTACGATCAGCAGCGGCAGGCCCATGGCCCGGACGATGTCGTGGATGGGGTCGATCTGTACCGCAAGCTCATCCGGCATCGGGGGACGGTTGGCCTTATACTGTTCGTACATCTCATGCCGGAAGGTCTTGCCCTTGGCGTCGAAGACAACCACGGTTTTGGAGCCGGGAAAATCCTGTTCAAGGCGCCGCAGCATGCTGATCACGCCCCGGATTGCGCCGGTCGGATGGTTTTTGCTTGTGGTCAGCGGCGGCAGGGCATGGTAGGCGCGGAACAGGTAGGAAGATCCGTCTACCAGAACCACGGGAGGAGTCTTTTTCTCGGTCATGTCAAAACGGGTCCGGATTCTGATTGAAGCGTGGATTGGCTTGTGTAAGGCTAGCCAAAAAAGATGAACCAAAGGGTACCATGAAAATGAAACGAATCGCCTGTTCTGCACTTTTGCTGGGCTTTGTGGCCGGGCCTGTGGTTGCCCAGGAAAGCGGTGCCCTGGACACCACCCCGGTGGTGACCCCGCAGGAGCCGCTGGTGATCTCAGACTACCAGCCGCCAGAGACTGGAACCGAGATAGTGATTCGGCCGGGCGAGAGCGAGATCTTTTACGAATACCGGGTGAATGGCCAGCTGGTAGAAATCAAAGTGGTGCCGGAAACCGGCCCTGAGTATTACCTGGTGCCCGCCGATGGTGGTGGCTGGGTTCAGGACCATGAATCCGATCTGCTGATACCGAGTTGGGTAATCTTTCGCTGGTAGGGCGCCAGCATCTTCTAGTATGAATATTCTAATTTTTGTCCGTAACCTGACAGCTGAAGTTTGACGACGACCTAAACAGTCAGGAGAAATACGATGGGCAAGCTCAAAACCTACCAGGAACAACTGCAGGAAATCGTAGAGAAGGGCATTAATGCGGCGGAAGAACAGCAGAAGAAGCTGGCGGCCAAGCCGTTCGACTACGCCGAAAAGCTCGAAGCCGAAGCGCGTGAGTACAGCGTAAAAGGTCTGCGGGAGCGTTATTACGGATACTCCGAGACCCTGTTTGAGCAACTGCGCTCCCTGAACGGTCGCTTCGGTAACTTTGCGGCCGACCTGGTCGCCAGGCTCGAAAAAGAAGCCGCCGAAAACGCTGAAGCGGTTGCCGATGTGGCCAATCAGGTCGCCGAGAGCGCCGACTCTGCGAAAAAAACCGCCGCCGAGAAAAAACCGGCGGAGCGTAAGCCCGCTCGCAAGACACCTGCGAAAAAAGAATCGGCCTCTGCCTGATACTGATTGAGCGGAAGCAGGCCTCTGAGGGCACCCGGAGGGTGCCCTTTGGGGTTTCAGGAGGACGGTGGCGGGGTATCTGGCTCGAGCGGAATAGTGCGCGGTTCGCCGGTGATCTCCTCCAGGCGCAGAATATCTTCTTCGTAACTCTTGCGCAGCGCCTCGATCTCATGCTGCTGAACCGTGATCTCCCGCTTGACGTCCCGGATCTGGCTTTCCAGTCGCCGGATACGGTCCAGGGTTGTTTGCGGCACTTCGCGCCCTGATCGCTCCATATCCGCTGCCCGGCTCTGTTCGGTATCCAGCTGGCCGGAAATCACACTGATATTGCCCCGCTTGAGCTGGATAAGGCTGGTGAGCTCCTGAATTTTGCGGTGCATGGCGCGCGTGGCCTGGTTAGGGTGGCTGAAGCGCTTGAGCAGCTGGCGGTCCTGCTCTTTCTGAAACTCCCGTTGCCGCTCGCGCTCTTTCTCCGCTTCCCGGGCGGCGATCTCTTCGTCGGTAGGCGCGCGGGGCACCCGCTCGATCACCCTGCCGTTGTCGCTAAGGATATCGTAGCCGCGCCGGGTGGCTTCCTGCGGAATGGTGTTGCTGATGACCAGTTGCCCGTTCTCATCCGTGTAACGA
This sequence comes from Marinobacter sp., assembly GCA_035306945.1. Taxonomy (GTDB): domain Bacteria; phylum Pseudomonadota; class Gammaproteobacteria; order Pseudomonadales; family Oleiphilaceae; genus Marinobacter. The sequence continues at coordinate 3,435 of DATGNB010000085.1, read as the reverse complement.
TACATGGCCGCATCAACGCCGGCCGAGACCAGCAGACCGGCCACAACAAGGCCGGCAAGAATCGGAGAAGCGGTCACACGGTGTAACATTTATCAGACTCCGTATCGGTCCCGGTAGTCGGCCACAGTCACGGCGTGGCTGGCAAACCCGGGGTTGGACTTCAGATAGTCCAGCACCTGCTCAAGGCGAATGATACTGACCACCGGAATCCCGTACTCCTGTTCAACTTGCTGAATGGCCGAGAGCTCTCCGTTGCCCTTTTCCTGACGATCCAGCGCGACCAGTACGCCCGCCGGCTCGGCGCCAGCGGCACGGATGATGTCAATTGATTCCCGGATCGCTGTTCCGGCTGTGATCACATCATCTACAATCAGTACTTTACCCTGTAATGGCGCGCCGACAATACTTCCGCCTTCACCGTGGTCTTTTTTCTCTTTCCGGTTGAACGCAAAAGGCTTGCTGTTGCCTTGTGTGGCAAGGGCCATAGCCGTAACCGTGGCCAAGGGAATGCCCTTATAGGCAGGCCCGAAAATAATGTCATAATTCAGCCCACTGCGTTCTACTGCGGCGGCATAAGCCTTGCTCAGCTGGAGCAGGTCGTCTCCGGTGTTGAACAGCCCGGCGTTGAAAAAATAGGGGCTCGTGCGCCCGGATTTGAGTGTGAATTCTCCAAAACGCAGAACATTCCGCTGGATGGCAAACTCAATAAAATTTAGCTGATAGTCATGCATGGCAAGGCTTCTGGCGGGGTTTGATCTTTAATTAAAGCGTAAAAACGGTATCATACACACAAACCGAATCAGGGAACACGTATGCGGGTAGTATCAATCAGCGTCAACGGCCTGGAACAGGCAGTTGAAAAAGGGTTTTTTGACTGGATTGCCGAGCAAGACGCTGACGTCGTCTGCGTGCAGGACCACCGCATGCGTGCCTACGAAATTGAAGACAAAGGCCTCGTTCCTGAAGGCTACGAAGCCTACTTTATCGATGGCGAGCTGAACGAGCACGGTGGTGTCGGGATCTATACCCGGCATTTCCCGAAAGCCATCATGTACGGCTTTGCCAATGAGCAGGCCGATCGTGAAGGTCGCTTTATCCAGGCCGACTTTGACAAGGTGTCGGTGGCCTGCGTTCTGGCGCCCTGCGCTCTGGGGCGTGAAGAAGAACTGACCGGTGACGACGACCTGACGGTTCTGGATCACAAAGACGAATTCCTGGATGCGTTCGGCATCCACATGCAGAAAACCCTGCGTAAGCGCCGCCAGTTTATTTTCTGCGCCAACCTGCAGACAGCTCATCATGTCACTGATGCCAGCACGCTGTATCACAAGACCGACTTCTCCGGCTTCCTGCCCCACGAGCGGGCCTGGCTGGACCGTCTGTTTGATGAGATGGGCTGTGTTGATGCGTTCCGTGAGATCAACAAGCAGAGCAACCAGTTTACCTGGTGGCCCGAACAAACCGAGGGTTCCCGCAAAAAAGCCGGCATTCGTGTTGACTACCAGCTGCTGACACCGGGGATTCGTAAAACCATTCGGGATGGCTGGATCGACGGCGAAACGCGATTCTCGGACCACGCGCCGGTGATCATGGATTACGATATCGACATTGGGTTCTGATTCAGCATGCCCCTGAACCGCAGCGTGTCCGGGAAGGTTGCCCTGCCGGACACGCGAACCGCTTACTCAGACTCAGCCAGCGCCGCTTTCTGCACCTCAAACAATTGACTGATCGCCTGCTTGGCCAGTGACAGCATGGCGTCCAGTTCTGTCTGCTCAAACGGAGCACCTTCGGCCGTACCCTGGATTTCGATAAAGCCGCCGCGATCGGTCATGATCACGTTCATATCGGTTTCCGCCTCGGAGTCTTCCGGGTAATCAAGGTCGGCCACCGGTACACCCTTGTACATACCCACAGACACCGCCGCCACCATCTGCTGGAGCGGAGAGGCCTTCAGGCGCTTCTCGCGCACCAGGTAATTCAGCGCATCCACCAGGGCCACGCAACCGCCGGTAATGGCCGCAGTGCGGGTGCCGCCGTCGGCCTGGATAACGTCGCAGTCGATGGTAATGGTGTGCTCGCCAAGGGCTTCCAGGTTAACCGCCGCCCGCAGGCTGCGGCCGATCAGACGCTGGATTTCGACGGTACGCCCGCCTTGCTTGCCCCGGGCCGCTTCACGACCCATGCGGCTGCCGGTCGAGCGGGGCAGCATGCCGTACTCGGCGGTAATCCAGCCCCGGCCTTCGCCGCGCAGAAAAGGCGGGACCTTGTTCTCGACAGACGCGGTGCAGATCACTTTGGTATCACCAAACTCGATCAGGACCGAACCCTCAGCGTGGCGGGTATAGTTGCGGGTGATCCGGACGTCTCTGGGTTGTTCGGGCGTTCTGCCGCTGGGTCGCATAGTGTGTCCTGTAACAATAGATGAATATCCGGCTGGACCGGTCGGTGGTATCGAAGGGCGGAGAGTATAACATGCCCGTGTCCCGGGCTATGCTCCCCTGGTTCGCCGCGGTATCCTTTTGCCTGCTAAACTCGCAATTCTGATGACTGAGTCTGGAGCCATTATGATTCGCAGCATGACTGCTTTTGCCCGCAAGGATACCCGGGGAGACTGGGGCACGCTCACCTGCGAGATCCGCACCGTAAATCACCGTTATCTTGAGCCCTCCTTCCGGTTGCCCGATGCTTTCCGGGAGCTGGAGAGCCGGTTCCGGGAAGAGCTGCGTAAACAGGGGCTCAAGCGGGGCAAGGTCGACATCTCCATGCGCCTGCAATCTGCCGAGAGCGAAACCCAGAGCTTTGAAATCAGCGAGGAAATGGCCAGAGCCGTCAACGAGGCTGCGAATTACATCAACCGTATCCTGGACAACCCCGCCCACATCAACGCGCTGGATGTCCTGCGCTGGCCGGGGGTCATGTCGGTGCCCGAAAAAGATTACAGCACAACGCAGGAGGCGGCGGTTGAGCTGTTTGCCGGCACCGTAACCGAACTGATGGCCGCACGGGAACGGGAAGGGGAGCGGCTGCGGCCGCTGTTTGACGACCGGCTTGCTCTGATGAGCCAGCTGGTGGCGCAGGTGCGGGAAAAGATGCCGCAACTGCTGGCGGCGCAGGAACAGAATCTGAAAGAGCGCTTTGCCAAGGCCAGGGTGGAGCTGGACCCGGACCGGCTGGCCCAGGAAATGGTGATGCTGGCGCAAAAGAGTGACGTTGCCGAAGAACTCGACCGGCTGGATGCGCATATTGGTGAGGTAACCGACACCCTGCGAGGTGACAATGCCGTTGGCCGTCGGCTCGACTTTCTGATGCAGGAACTGAACCGGGAAGCCAATACCCTGAGCAGCAAGAGCATTGACGCGGCGGTAACCCGTGCAGCGGTTGATCTTAAGGTGCTGATCGAGCAGATGCGGGAGCAGGTGCAGAATATTGAGT
>DATGNB010000084.1:0-76387 GCA_035306945.1 Marinobacter sp. | reverse complement strand
TGGTGCCCGGAGGCGGAATCGAACCACCGACACGAGGATTTTCAATCCTCTGCTCTACCGACTGAGCTATCCGGGCATGTTGCTGGATGACCTGCAACGGGGCGCTATTAAACCGGTTTAGGATTAGGGAGTCAAGGCCGTCCGGCAAAAAAATCATGAATCTTTTGGCGGTTGTTCAGGCCTTGATCAGTTAGCTCATGTTTCCGGCGGCACATAGCCTTCGGCTTTGTCGAAGGGTTCGTTATTGAAGAAGCGGTCCATCTGCGCCTGCAGGTATTTGCGAGTGTTCGGGTCCATCAGGCTCAGGTGCTTTTCGTTGATCAGCATGGTCTGCTGGTGTTGCCATTCTTCCCATGCTGCTTTGGAGATATTGTCGTAGATGTCCTGGCCTTTGGGGCCGGGCATGGGGGGCATGGCCAGGCCTTCCAGCTCTTTCTGGTATTTGCGACAGAATACGGTACGGCTCATGGGGCCTCCTGTAGTGATTTGCTGGCCGAATCATACCAGATCGGCGACGACTCAGAGCAAGGCTGACTGCTCGGGGGTGGTGAGCAGGGTCCGGATTGGTGCTGGTAGGCCCAGGCTGAGGACCTGGTCCCGGTACAGCCAGCGCTGGTTGGCCTCATCGGCCACTCGGGTGCTGCCGGTGACCGGCAGCCGGGCGGGCTGGATATGCAGGTGGTAATGGCTGAAGGTGTGGCGAAAGCCGCCTATCAGTTCGGGGTCGGCACACGCCAGCCCCAGTTCCCGGTGACAGGCTTCCTGCAGTTCATCAGCGCCATAGGCAGGGTCCAGTTCCGGCAGGCTCCACAGGCCGCCCCAGATGCCGCTGGGCGGGCGGCGTTCCAGCAGGATGCGGCCCTCGGCGTCTTCCAGGATCAGCATCCAGGTGGTTTTTTCGGGTTTCGCTTTTTTGGGTTTGGAGCCAGGGTAAAGCGTGCTTTCGCCCCGGCGGTAGGCGGCACAGTCGGTGTTTACCGGGCACCGGTCACAGGCAGGTTTGCTCCGGGTGCAGACCAGCGCGCCCAGGTCCATGATGGCCTGGGTATAGTCGGTTACCCGCTCGTGGGGGGTATGGGTTTCGGCGCATTCCCAGAGCCGGTTGAGAACCGCTGTCTGGCCCGGCCAGCCTGGTACCGCGTGGTATCGGGCCAGTACCCGCTTTACGTTACCGTCCAGAATGGTTGCGCGCTTACCAAACGCCTGGGCGACAATGGCGGCGGCTGTGGAGCGGCCAATGCCGGAGAGGCCCTCGAGGGCCTGCTGGTCCCGGGGAAACTCCCCGTTATGGTCCGCAACCAGCTGCCGGGCGGCCTTGTGCAGATTGCGGGCGCGGGCATAATACCCCAGGCCGGACCAGTGGCTGAGTACCTCGTCTACCGGCGCTTCTGCCAGGGCGTGGACGTCCGGAAAGCGGGCCATAAAAGCCTCGAAGTAGGGGATAACGGTGGTTACCTGGGTCTGCTGGAGCATGATCTCCGAGACCCATACCCGATACGCGTTCCGGTTATCGTGCCACGGCAGGTTATGCCTGCCGTGGGAGTCGTACCAGTGCAGAAGACGCCGGGCGAAGCTGTCGGTCATCGTCCGATCAGGCCTCGCAGGGCCTCTTTCACTTTATCACCGTCTTCGCCGAGCTTTTCCTCAAGCCTCTCGTTTACTTTTTCTTCCGCTCGCTGTTTTGCCTCTTCCACTTTCTCATCCACTTTTTCTCTGGCCCGGTCTATTTCTTCCTGGGCCTTGGCCCGGGCCGCGTTGGCGGCGATGTCTTTCAGCGTGTCGCGGAAACGGGAGCCATCAAAGGAACACAATCCGGCCGGGTCTTCGCTGAAGTTGCCCCGGCACTCTACCGGAATTACCACGTTCTCGACATACTCAGACACCCGGCATGCCTGATCGCGGTGAATTTCGCCAACAATGCGCAGGCCCAGTTTGTAGTCCAGGTTGGTCTGTTCCAGATCTACGGTGCCGTTGCCTTCCAGGCGAAGGCCGGCAAGAGCGGCCACCAGATCCGTGTTGGTCAGGGTGTTGCCGTCGATTTTCAGGGAGCCGTGCATGTCATTGAACGGAGTGGTTTCGCCCCAGTCTGTGGTGCTCAGAGACTCCTGATTAGCCAGCGCAATGCCCTGGCAGGCGAGGTGTGTGAGGTTCATCCGGCGGAACTGCCCCTCAGCGAGGCTGAAGTTGATCTCGCCTTTGGCGTTGTTGCGCAGCACCGAGATGCGGTTGCCGCTGCTGTTGATGGCCAGGTCCAGATTGGCACCGCCAGAGAGCATGTCCACCTCGGCGAGGTCTGTCAGTAATGGCAGGGTCTGCACGTTGCTGACGTCCGAGCGGATGCTGTATCTGGGGGTGTCAGTGCGGGCATCAATTGTCACGTTGGCGCCAAACGTGCCTTCATAAAGCCTGCCGCTGAATTCGTCGATTTCAAGCAGACCCTCGCGGGCCGTGGTGCTGGCGTTGATGTCATTGATCGTCAGGTTGCTGATGATCAGCTCGCCGAGGCCAAAGTCAAGGTCCAGCAGCAGAGTGCGCAGGGTTTCCAGTGGCAGCAGATCGGTTTCGGGCCCGCTGTCTGCAGGTTGAGCGGCACCGGGCTGTGTGTCGGGGCTTTCGGCCTGGGCCGTGGCCTGGTCCTCTTCGGCGGCAGGGGGCAAGTAGCGGTCGGCATTCAGACGGTCACCGCTGAGGTCGAATACCAGGCCGCCGGTACCGAGGTTGTACCGGCCACTGCCGTTGAAGGTGGTGTCGTCCAGTTTGATGGTCAGGCCCGACAGGGCGGCCACACCGGGCTCTCCGCCAAGCTGGGCAGAGAGTGAAATGGCGGTCAGCACGTCCGGATCTTCGGTTTCAATTGCTGGCTGACCCAGGTTGCTGAGCAGCTGTTTGAGGGAGAACTCAGACACCGCCAGTCTGCCGCTCAGGGCGGGCTGATCGCCAAAGCCTCTGACTTCAAGCTCGGCCTGCAGTTCGAGGTTGGCCAGGCTGGCGGTGAAGTCGCGCAGTGAGGCGGTCTCATTCTCCAGGTTGGCGGTCAGCGAGCCAGCCAGCTCGGCGGTGACGGATTTGCCGCCCAGGGGTTCGCCCTGCATGTCAAAAGTGGCTTCAAGGCCGGACATCACAAACTCGTTGAGTGCCTGGTCGGCAGAGAGCTGAGTGCTGACGCGGCCATCCACCGCAAGCTGTGGCTGGGAGGTTTCGACACGGAAGCGGACATCCAGCGGGAACTCAGAGCCGAGCGTGATATTGCTGGCGGTCAGGGTGAAGTCTTCCAGGGTAACGGACTGACCGGTGCTCAGGTCGTTGTAGTGGACGCGGGCATCGCTGATTTCCACGTTCTCGACGTTGAAGTTCAGGGTCCCGCCACCGCTTTCGTCGGAGGCCTGCTCATCCGTCCGGGGCTGGGCGGGTTCGGGGGTCGCTGCTGCCGGGTCATCCGCTGCCTGGCCTTCCACGGGCTCCGGCATGATGTGGGTCCAGTTGCCTTCGCCCTGCTCGTTGACGGCCAGCCGGGCATCCAGGCCGGTCAGGGCGAACGTACGCACCTGTGGTGACATCCGGAGCAGCGACCAGAAGTCGATCTTGGCGACCAGTTGCTCCAGCGCAACAAACGGCTCACCATCCAGGGTGGCTTCCACCTGGTTCAGTTCCAGACCCAGCGGGATGAACGACCAGCCAATGTCGCCTTCCAGTTGCAGGTCGAGGTTGGTGTTTTTCTCGACCACCGCCTCGATATGGGGTTTGTAGTCATTCGGGTTGATCACGGCCACCGCGATCGCAACCGCTGCCACTGCCAATACGATGAGGGCGATGACGGCATAGAGCGCATAGCGAACAACTTTCATGGCAAGTTCCTTTTCTTCCCGGCTGGGAGGTTGTCTGCTGAATTACGAGCGAATTACCCAAAGGATAACGCAGGGTTAGCAAATTAACAGCGCAGGAATATGACAATGCGTTAGTCTTGGGTCAAAATACACCCCGTCAAAAACCGGAGGCTTTCTCCGGCATGCGCGCATAATCACAAGAAAAGGAGTCGGTTGTGGCAATAACTGTATCGATTGAACTGAGCCGGGAGCTTGAAATTCCGGCGGGATACGACGAAGTGTTCGATCTTCTGGCGGATGTTCCCCGTTCGGTCAGCCACTTCCCGAAAGTCGACCGGCTGGTAGACCTGGGCGGTAATGCCTACCGCTGGGAAATGGAAAAAGTGGGCGTCGACAAGCATGCCATCCAGACCGTGTATGCCTGCACCTATCATGCCGACAAGGCGGCCGGCACCATCACCTGGCAGCCGGTAAAAGGCGAAGGTAACGCCGAAGTCAGCGGTGCCTGGACGATCCGGGCGCTGAGTGACAGCGCCACCAATGTGCGTTTCCAGACCAGTGCCCGGCTGACGGTGCCCCTGCCCAGCCTGCTCAAGCTCGCCATCAGCCCTGTTATCAAGCATGAATTCAATGGTCTTGTAGACACTTACATGAACAACCTGAAAAACGCTCTCTGAACTCTCTGGCTGGCCGTTCAGGCAGCGCGACTCCGGCGGTGTTAACAGGTATAATCCGCAGATGTAATGTACAACACAGCAAGCCAGTTTTTACTACGGAGTCTCCATGGCCGAACGTAAGGCTCGGGTAGAGCGTAATACCCTTGAAACCCAGATCACCGTTGAGATCAATCTCGACGGTACCGGCAAAGCCAGGTTTGATACCGGTGTGCCTTTCCTTGAGCACATGATGGATCAGATTGCCCGCCACGGCCTGATAGATCTGGATATTACCAGCAAGGGCGACCTCCACATCGATGATCACCACTCGGTGGAGGACATTGGCATTACCCTGGGCCAGGCATTCAGGCAGGCCGTGGGCGACAAGAAAGGCATCCGTCGCTACGGCCATTCCTATGTGCCGATGGATGAGGCCTTGTCCCGCGTGGCGCTGGATCTTTCCGGCCGTCCCGGCCTGTGCATGGACGTACCCTTTACCCGCGCGAGCGTGGGGGGCTTTGACGTCGACCTGTTTGAAGAGTTCTTCCACGGTTTTGTCAACCATTCCATGGTGACGCTGCACATCGATAATCTCAAAGGCAAGAACACCCATCACCAGATCGAAACCGTGTTCAAGGCGTTTGGCCGGGCTCTGCGTATGGCCATCGAACTGGATGACCGGATGGCCGGAGTGTCTCCGTCAACCAAAGGCAGCCTGTAACCCGCCACCCGAGGATCACCGCTAAATGAAGACGGTCGCCATTATCGACTACGGTATGGGCAATCTGCACTCTGCCCGTAAAGCCGTGGAGCATGTTGCCCCAAACTGTACCGTGCTGGTTACCGGCAATGCCGACAGAATCCGTGAGGCCGACCGGGTTATTCTGCCGGGGGTGGGTGCGATTCGGGACTGCATGGCCGAGATGGAGCGCTCGGGCGTGGTGGAGCTGGTCAGGGAAGTGTCCCGTGACCGGCCCTTCCTGGGCATCTGTGTCGGTATGCAGGCGTTAATGGCCAGCAGTGAAGAAAACGGCGGAGTAAAAGGCCTTGGCCTGTTCCCCTCCGACGTGCGCTACTTTGGTGATCACCTGAGCGAAGGCGGTCAGCGCCTGAAAGTGCCCCATATGGGCTGGAACCAGGTTTATCAGGTAGCAGACCATCCGCTCTGGCACCGAATCCTGAATGGCGACCGCTTCTACTTTGTACACAGCTACTACGCTGAAGCCGAAGGCAATGCCGAGATGGCTGGCCGCACCTGTTATGGTGTGGATCTGGCCGCGGCTGTGGCTCGCGACAATATCTTTGCAGTGCAGTTCCACCCGGAGAAAAGCGCCCGGGCGGGGTTGCAGCTGCTGCAAAATTTTACGGACTGGACTGGAAAATGTTGATCATCCCCGCAATCGATCTGAAAGACGGAAAATGCGTAAGGCTGCGCCAGGGCCGCATGGAAGACTCCACCATTTTTGGTGAAGACCCGGTAGAGATAGCTACCCGGTGGGTTGAGGCCGGCGCCCGTCGTCTGCACCTGGTTGACCTGAACGGGGCCTTTGCCGGGGAGCCGGTAAACGGCGGGATTGTAAAAGCCATTGCCGAGAAACATCCGGAGCTGCCGATACAGATCGGTGGCGGTATCCGCTCTCCGGAAACCATCGAAGCGTATCTCACCGCAGGCGTGCAGTGGGTCATTATCGGCACCAAGGCGGTCAAGGAGCCGGAGTTTGTCACCAGGATGTGCCGGGAATTTCCCGGCCATATCATCGTGGGGCTGGACGCCAGAGACGGCCGGGTTGCAACGGATGGCTGGGCCGAAGTCTCTGATGTGATGGCTGTGGATCTGGCTCGCCGGTTTGCCGATGATGGCGTGGACTCCATTGTCTATACCGACATTGCCCGTGACGGCATGATGCAGGGTGTGAATGTCGAGGCTACCGCCAGGCTTGCCGAAGAAGGTGGTATCCCGGTGATCGCCTCCGGTGGCGTGACCAACATGGACGACCTCAGGCGTCTGGCTAAGGTTGCCGACAAGGGCGTGATCGGGGCCATTACCGGCCGGGCGATATACGAAGGCACGCTTGATGTGGCTGAAGCGCAGGCCTATTGCGACACGCTCAGGAGCGGAGGATAACGACCATGGGATTGGCAAAACGCATTATTCCCTGCCTGGACGTGGATAAAGGCCGGGTGGTCAAAGGTGTTAACTTTGTTGGCATCCGGGATGCCGGTGATCCGGTAGAGGTTGCCCGTCGGTACAACGAGCAGGGTGCAGACGAGATTACCTTTCTCGATATTACCGCCAGCCACGAAAGCCGCGAGACCACATACGAAACCGTAGAACGGATGGCGGCAGAAGTCTTCATCCCGCTGACGGTTGGCGGTGGCGTACGTACTGTGGATGACATCCGGAAACTGCTCAATGCCGGCGCCGACAAGGTCTCGATCAATACTGCGGCTGTGTTCAATCCGGAGTTTGTGCGGGAGGCTGCCGACCGTTTTGGCAGCCAGTGCATTGTGGTTGCCATTGATGCCAAGCAGGTTAGTGCTGAGGGTGAAGAGCCCCGCTGGGAAATCTTTACCCATGGCGGTCGTAAGGCAACGGGCCTGGACGCGGTGGAATGGGCCCGGAAAATGGTCGAGCTCGGAGCCGGCGAACTGCTGCTGACCAGCATGGACCGGGATGGCACGAAGATCGGTTTTGACCTTGGCCTGACCCGAGCGGTGAGTGATGCGGTAACGGTTCCGGTGATCGCGTCCGGCGGTGTGGGCGAGCTTCAGCATCTGGCTGACGGCGTCACCAAAGGGGGTGCCGATGCGGTACTGGCGGCCTCCATCTTCCATTTCGGCCAGCACACCATTCCCGAAGCCAAGGCGTTTATGAAAGCTCAGGGCATCGAAGTCCGTGAATGAGAGAATGTCCGTCGCACCTTGCGGATGAAGAATTAGCTGCTAGATTCAAAGGAGTATCTAATCTGAATCGTTAACAGGGAGGATCTATGCGGCTCAACAAACTGTATACGCCGGTGAGGGTGGTCAGCTTTATCGTGCTGGCCCTCATGGCAAGTGCCATTATCTACGCATTTTCCATCTCGGTCCTCTATTGGGCTGGCATCGGCGTATAGGTGGGCCGGCTATGACGAATCGACAATCCCGAATCTTCGCCGTAGCCTCAACGGCTCTGGCAGCACTGCTTTTTCTCATCCTTACGGTGGACAGCCACCGGCAGTTTCCGGAGCTGACCCACTCCCAGAACATTACACCGGAAGTAACCCACGGCAAGGATGTCTGGCACAAGTATAACTGTATTAACTGTCATACCCTCTTTGGCGAGGGTGCCTACTACGCCCCGGACCTGACCAAAATCACCGATCACCGCAGCGATCCCTATCTTCAGGCGTACATGAGAGATCCGGGCCGTTTCTACGATGAAGAGAAACACCGGCGCCTGATGCCAAGACAGGATCTCAGCGAGAAGGAAATAACCGACCTTATCGAGTTTCTGAAGTGGGTGGCCAACGTGGATAACCAGGGTTGGCCCCCCAGGCCGATACTGGTAACCGGAGGCTTCGTAACGCCGGTCACGGCTGGCACCGCCCAGGGGGATGAGCCTCAGGGGGTTACCCCGGTTGATGCAGATGACGATCCCCGGGCCAAAGGCCAGAATCTGTTCCGAACCGTTACTCCGTCCTGTAACGCCTGCCACTCTACCCAGCCTGGCGCGGATATGGCGGGCCCCTCACTGGCTGGCGTGCTGACCCGTGCTGAGGCAACGGTCAATTCCGCTGAGTATCAGGGAAGTGCGACCACGGCAGAAGAGTACCTGCGGGAATCCATCCTGGAGCCCAATGCTCACCTGGTGCCGGGTGCCATGTACTCTGCCGGCGGTACCTCCTTTATGCCCGTGTATGAAGACTCGCTGTCTGCCGAGCAGGTGGATCAGCTGGTCGATTACCTCGCCACACTCAAATAAGAATCCGGGAGCCTTGCCGAGTTCCGGCAGGAGTTCCGACAACAGGGAGAACAGCAAATGCGGTATCAATCGCAATCGGTTGCCTACTGGTATTTTGCGGTCGCCATGGTGCTTTTTGGCCTGCAACTGGTGTTTGGCCTGCTTTCCGCCTCCAAGTATCTGGGGCCGGACCCACTCCTTTACATACTGCCTTTCGATGTTACCAAGGTTATCCATACCAACTTGCTGATTGTCTGGGTGCTCACCGGCTTTATGGGGGCGACCTACTGGATGATTCCCGACGAGTCCCGTACCGAACTGCACAGCGTAAAGCTGGCGTATATCCAGCTTGTCCTGTGGTCGGTGATGGGCGTGACGGCCATTATCGGTTATCTGTTCCGCTACGGCACCGGCAACAAGCTGCTGGAACAACCCCTGCCGCACAAGATCGTGATGGTGATCTGTTTCCTGATTTTTCTGTACAACATCGGCATGACCATCAAAAAGTCGGGGCGCTTTACCACGACGGAAGGTGTTCTTGTACTGGGGCTGGTCAGTTCGGCGGTCCTGTTTGTGCCGGCACTGCTGTACTACGAGAATTACACCGTCTCGATCTTCTACCGCTGGTGGACCATCCACCTCTGGGTTGAGGGTGTCTGGATGATGATCATGGGTGCGTTCCTGGCCTACCTGCTGATCCGCCTTTCGGGCGCTGACCGGGAAGTGATGGAAAAGTGGCTCTATGTGATTGTCGGGCTCGTGTTTATTGCCGGTATTCTGGGTACGGCTCACCATTACTATTGGGTGGGTGTGCCTCAGTACTGGCTGCCCATTGGCGGTTTTTTTAGCGCCCTGGAGCCTGCCGCGCTGGTGGGTATGGCCATTTACGCCTACGCTGCAATCCGCCGCTCCGGCCTGGCGCATCCTAATTCGCTGGCTTTGCACTGGACCGTTGGCAGTGCGGTGTTCGCGCTGTTTGGCGCAGGCCTGCTGGGCCTTGCCCATACCTGGCCGGCGATCAATAAATGGACTCATGGTACCCTGATTACCGCCATGCACGGGCATGCCGCGTTTTATGGTGCTTACGTGATGATTGTGCTGGCAATGATTACTTACATCCTGCCGCAGATGTGCCCCGGGCGCAGCGAGCGAGGCGGTACCCTTGGCTTCTGGGCCTACTGGATGCAGCTGGGTGGCATGTTTGGCATGACCCTGTCGTTCGCCACGGCAGGGATTGGCCAGGTTTATCTGGAGCGGGTTATGGGGATGGGCTACCTTGATGCCCAGCTCAAGATCCAGGTGCATTTCCTGATGCTGGTGGCCACCGCATCGCTTTTCACCTGCGGTGTTGCGCTCTTTATCTACGATTTCTTCCGCTATCGCCCTGTGCTGGAGGTGGCGGCGCAGGGGGATGAACGCCATGCCGCCACAACCCGCTCAACGGGGAGTCCGGGCTGAACATGTCGGCGGATGAGCCCTGCAAGCCAGACCCGGTCCTGAGCGCGGAGGAACCATTTTATCTGGCCTCCGGTAACGAGGTGGCGATCTTTGAACAGTGCCATGCCCGTAACATGGCGGTGATGCTCAAGGGGCCCACCGGGTGTGGCAAGACCCGCCTGGTGGAGTATATGGCGTGGCGGCTGCAGCGGCCGCTCGTTACCATTCCCTGCCACGACGACCTCACCGCCAGTGATCTGGTGGGGCGCTACCTGATCCGGCACGACGGCACAGTGTGGCAGGATGGCCCATTGACCCGGGCTGTGCGGCAGGGCGCCATCTGTTATCTGGATGAAGTGGTGGAGGCCCGTCAGGACACCATCGTGATCCTGCACGCGCTGACCGACCACCGGCGTATCCTGCCGATCGACAAGACCGGCGAGAGTGTCCGGGCCGCCGCCGGGTTTCAGTTGGTGGTCTCCTACAATCCGGGTTACCAGCGAATGCTCAAAGACCTCAAGCCCAGTACCCGTCAGCGTTTTGTGGCCATGGATCTGGACTTCCCGGTGCCGGAGCAGGAAGCCAGCATTGTTGCCCAGGAAAGCGGCATTGATGCACCTACGGCCCGCGCCCTGGTGGAGTTAGCGGTCCGTATCCGGGGGCTGCGGGACCGGGGGCTGGCGGAAGTGCCCAGTACGCGATTGCTGATTGCGACGGCAGGGCTTGTCGGCAACGGTATCCCAGTGCGGGATGCCTGTTACGCCGGGCTGATCTCGCCGCTGTCTGACGACGCGTCTCTGGTGGGCGCCATGCAGGACCTGGTTAACGCCACCTTCGTCTGAGCGCGACAAGCCATCACCAGGAGACCTTATGTCCGAGCCCGAAGAGGTCCTCACGGATGTTGCCCGGCATGCGACAATCTTCGTCCGGGACCTTTGGCGGCGGCACAGCAAGCCCACCGACGCAGCAACCACGACCCTGAGCGATGTGGCAGCGCGTCTGGATCTGCTGATCACCGCCGTATTTGGCGAAGGCTACGCCTTGCGTGCCGCCCAGCCACCCGCCCACGCCACCATGTTGTCCATCCTCTTCCGGCACGATCGCAAACCGCGACTTAGCCGGCCGGTACCCGCCAATAACGGTGTTTCTGTCTGGTTGCCGCCAGATCTCGGCATTGCAGATCCGCAGGAGGCGACCGCGCGCTATCGCATAATGGCACTACAGCAGGTGCTTCGGGCCCGACGACAGGGCGCCGGCCAGCCCTGGCAAAAGCTGTCGCCGCTGGAGTCAGATGTTTTCCTGCTGCTCGAAGCCTATGCGGCTGATCAGGCGCTGGCTGAGTTGTTGCCCGGGTTAGTGCCGGAGCTGCAGGCGCTGCGGGCTCACTGTCTGTTGTCGCGGCCCCCCATCGCCGGTTTTCCCCGGATCAGGCAGCCGCTTGAGCAGATGGTGCGTTCGCTGTTGGCGATGCCGGTTGGCGCGGATCACCCCAGGCTGCCGCTAACCGAAGGTGCGGAGCATTCGTTTGGTCTGGTAAATCAGGTGATCCGGGATTGGCGACTGCTGGCAGAAGGCGATGCCGTGGGGCACCTGGGGCCTCGCCCTCTGTATCGGGATTGGTGGACGGGTGACTTTCTGCCGCCACCCGACCCGAAAGAAAGCCTGGACTCCACCGCCACCGACGAGAATTCACCGGATGAGCTGCCGCCGAGAAGCGGACGTCTGCCACGGCGTCCGGAGGAGCGAAAGCCCACTGAGGAAGAGAAGCGTGAGGAGAGCGAGGATGGTATCTGGATGATCCAGCCTGAAGACTCGCACCCCCATGCGGAAGATCCGATGGGATTGCAGCGCCCGGTAGACCGGGATGATGAAACCAGCGCCGATGAGTACGGCGATCTGATGTCAGAGCTTTCCGAGGCCAGGCTGGTGTCTACCCCCGGACGCCCAAAGGAGGTGTTGCTGTCGGACGATCCGCCCGATGCCCGGGCCAGGCAGGAGCTGAAGGCTGCGATTGAAGAGGGGGTGGGGTTCTGCTATCCCGAGTGGGACTACCGCAGCCAGACCTATCGTGAACCGGGCGCGACGGTGAGGCTGCTGTCGTCGAGCCATGGCTCCCAGGCCTGGGTGGATGCAACCCTGCACGAGTATCAGTCGGTCCTGCAGGACATTCGCCGGCGTTTTGAGATGCTCAGTGCGCATCGGGTGCTCAGTCGCCGCCAGGTCGACGGCGATGATATCGACCTGGAAGCCTACATCGAAAGCTACGCGGATTTCCGTGCGGGGCGGCCCATGGCCGAAGGCCTGTACCAGAGCCGGCGCAGTGCCGAACGCAACCTGGCCATCACCCTGCTGATCGATATCAGTGGCTCGACAGACAGCTGGATCTCGGCCTCCAAACGGGTGATTGATGTCGAGCGCGAAGCTTTACTGCTCGTAGGCTCAGCCCTCGAAGGGCTGGGGGAGCCCTGGTCTGTGCAGGCGTTCTCCGGCGAAGGGCCGGATGCGGTAACGGTGCGGCAGGTGAAAGACTTCGGCGAACCGTTCAGCAACGACGTTGCTTTGCGGATCAGTGCGCTGGAGCCCCAGCACTACACCCGCGCCGGTGCAGCCCTGCGACACGCGACGGTAGGGCTGATGCAGCAACCGGCGGCCCACCGGCTGTTACTGTTGCTGTCGGATGGCAAACCCAATGATAAAGACGATTACGAGGGCCGTTACGGCGTTGAGGACATGCGCCAGGCGGTTACCGAGGCAGGCCTTCAGGGCATTTATCCGTTCTGCCTGACGATCGACCGGCAGGCGGTGAGCTATCTGCCGAGGATTTTTGGTGCTCACCAGTATGGCCTGCTGGCACACCCCGAGCGGCTGGCGACGGTATTGCTTGACTGGATGAAGCGGCTGGTCACCATGACAAACTGAGGGGCCAGGACCACGCGCCGGGCGGTGTTACCTGGACTTGCCCGCTACCGCAGGGATGATCTGCGGTACCTTATCCTCGGCAAACATCTGGCGGTTGTCGTTGCGCATCGCCCAGATGCCGCGGACAGTGGCGATGGCGATACCCTGTTCATCCAGGCTGGGCAGGTGTTTCTCAAGATAGTCCACGGTCACCTTGTGGGGGTGGCCGATGCCGATCGCCGTGCCTTTCTCTTTAGCGGTTTTGATCAACAGTTTGAACTGGCGATCGACAAACTCTTCGGTTTGCTCGTGGTCCAGAAACACGTCCCGGTTGAGGGTAGGGATGTTGTAGGCTTCGGCCACGCTGCCGGCGACAGAGTTGGCAATGGTGCGGCTGTCGACAAAGTACACGGGGTACTTGTAGAGCACTTTCATCACCGAATCCATGGGGCGCAGTTGCTGGGTGAGCAGGCTGCCCATATGGTTGTTGACACCGCTGACATGGGGGATGGACTGCAACGCTTTGCGCAGCGTTACGGCAATGGCCTGGTCATCCATCTCCGGTGTAAGTCCCCCCGGCCCGAGTTCAAAGTTCCGGGTGTTGGCCATGGGAGCGTGGAGCATGACTTCCTTCGATTGCTCGTGCGCCAGCTTTGCCAGTGGCACGGTATGGCGCCGGTAAGGCAGAAACGCCAGGGTCAGGGGCTGTTCCATCCGGACCAGGCGCTCGCCTTCGTGCAGGTTATGGCCCATATCATCAATGATAATGGCAATGGTTGGCGGAGGTGACTCGCTCCGGGGCGCAGCATGGCTGGCCACCGGGGCCAGCGCCAGTGCGATCGCGAACGCCAGGGCATTACCCAGGGTCACAACGGGTTGTCCTGCCTGCGGCTGTCGTGTTTGCGGTTAAGGATATGCATGCCCTTGAGCAGGTTCAGCGCCGAGCGGAGCTGGTAATCCTGATCGGCCGGTGAGGCCTGGGCATTGGCGTCCTGTTCCGGCACTGTACCGGCGTCGTCTTCATTCTCGCCGACCAGGTGGCCGCTCAGGTCAGCTTCCGTAAAGAATGGCCGGCCATCAAGTTCCGTGAGCTCTGCGGGGCGCACCTCGATATCGGGCTTGATGCCTTTGGCCTGAATGGAGCGGCCTTCCGGTGTGAAGTACCGGGCAGTGGTCATTTTGATGGCGTGAGTTTCGTCCAGTGGGATCACCGTCTGTACGCTGCCCTTGCCGAAGGACTGGGTTCCCATGACCACGGCACGTTCGTGGTCCTGAAGTGCACCGGCCAGAATCTCTGAGGCGGAGGCAGAGCCGCCGTTGATCAGTACCACAATGGGCGTGCCGGCAATCTCGTCGCCCGGCCGGGCGCTGAATCGCAGGCGGGAGCTCTGGATACGCCCCTCGGTATAGACAACCAGACCCTCGTCGAGCAGGGCGTCGGCGGTTTCAACCGCTGCCTGGAGTACCCCGCCGGGGTTGTTGCGCAGGTCGATAATCAGGCCGTCCAGATTGTCGCCGTGTTGTTTCTTCAGGTCATTCAACGCCTTCACGAACTGACGCCCGGTCTCGGCCTGGAACTGGGTAATGCGCACGTAGCCATAGCCTGCGTCCAGCATCCGGGATTTTACGCTGGTAACGCGGATCACGTCCCGCTTTACACCGATTTCGATCGGGCCGCTTTCGCCTTCGCGCATGATCGTCAGGTTAAGCACCGTGCCCGGTTTGCCCCGCATCAGGTTAACGGCTTCTTCGAGCGACATGCCTTTAACCGGCTTTTCGTCGAGTTTGATGATCACGTCCCCGGCCTTCACCCCGGCTTTCTGGGCCGGCGTATCATCAATGGGGGAAATGACTTTGACAAAGCCGTTTTCCATGCCCACCTCGATGCCCAGCCCGCCAAACTCGCCGGAGGTGCTTTCTTCCAGCTCCTCGTAGTCTTTGGGCGCAAGGTAGGTGGAGTGCGGGTCGAGGTCTGAGAGCATGCCTTTGATGGCGCTTTCGAGCAGCTGGCGGTCAGAGACTTCCTCAACATAGGCGTCTTTGATGCGGGCGAAGACCTCGGTGAATTTGCGCAGATCGTCCAGGGGAAGCTGGGTTTCGGGATCGGGCAGTTCAATCTCGATCCGTTCACCATTCTGAACACCCTCAATGGTGGCCGGGGCCTGAGGCTCCTGTGACAGGGCGGGGCTGGCCAGGGTCAACAAACAGGAGGCGAGCAACACGCCGGGAAATTGAGAGACCTGGAGTTTTCTGGTGACCCGTTTCATCCATATATCCTGTTTTGTTTCCAATAGTTGGGCTGGGTTCCTGATTCCGACAGTATGGCGTTGCCGGCGTCTTTTGTCAGCCCTTTAAGGTGGCAGCGCCGTTCAGGGCCGGGCCAGCCAGCTTCCCGGGTTAACCGGCTTGCCATTCTGGCGGATCTCGAAATACACCGCCGGGTCTTCGGTTCCGCCGGTGCGGCCGGCCACTGCGATGGTTTCACCGGCAGCCACCCAGTCACCCGGCTCGGTGAACAGGCTGCTGCTGTGGCCGTAAAGGGTCATATACCCGTCGCCATGATCGATGATGGTCATCAGCCCGAACCCGCGTAACCAGTTGGCGAACACCACGCGGCCGTAATGCACGGCGGTGACTTCGGCGTTTTCGCTGGTATTCATGATCAGGCCGCTGCGGCGCAACTTGCCCTCGGCGTATGCCGCCCCGTAGCTGCTGATGACCCGGCCTTTTGCCGGCCAGGGCAGTTTGTTGCGAAGCGACTGGAACGGTTGTGATTCGTTGGGGGAAGGGATGCTGGCGATGGCCTGCTGGACTTCTTCCAGCAACTGCTCCAGGCGCTTGCGGTCGGCGTCCAGATCGTCCCGTTCGCTGCGCCGGGTACGGATGTCGGCTTTCAGAGCCGCCAGGGTCTGTTCGCGCTGGCTGTGGGTGGCTGCCAGCTGTTCCTGGCGTTGTTCCAGATCGGCCTGGGTCCGGGCGAGTTCCACCCGGGAGGCCTGTACCGCCGCGCGGGCCTGCTGCAATTCGCGCAGGCTGTTCTGGAATGCCTGCAGGCGTTCAACGGTATCCTTGCTGAGATACTCGTAATAGGTAAGCGTGCGGGTAACCCGGTCGGGTTCAACTTCGTTGAGCAGGATTTTCAGTGCCGGCGATTCGCCCTCCATCCAGGCCGCCCGGATCTGGTTTTTCAGGCTCTCGCGCTGGCTTTCGAGGGTAACTGCCAGTTCGCTCTCCTGCCGGCGCAACTCGTTCAGCCGTTGTTGCTGACGCTCGGACTGCTGGCGTAATCCACGGCGTTCCCGTGTCAGGTCGCTGATACGGCGCTCGGTCGCTGCCAGCTGTTTTTCCAGGCTGGAGCGATCGTTTTCCGCATCCCGGAGCCAGCGATCGATACCGGCAATGCGGTCTTTGAGCGCTTTCACCTGTTCGGGGGTGACATTATCCTGCGCATACACCGGTGCCGCGCCCAGAACCAGGGCGAGCGCCAGTGCTGCGAGGAACGTCAAGCTAACTGCTCCGGGCCGTTTCAGTTGATCTCGGCCAGGCTGCGGCCAGACATCTCCTGAGGCTGCTCCAGACCCATCAGGGTCAGCAGGGTGGGTGCGATGTCGCACAGACTGCCGTCGTCCTTCAGGCCCAGGTTGCGGTTTCCGGTATACACCAAAGGCACCGGGCCGATGGTATGGGAGGTATGTACCTGACCGGAATTGGGGTCGGTCATCTGTTCGAGGTTGCCGTGATCGGCCGTGATCAGGGCCTCGCCGCCGACTTCGTCCAGGGCTTCAACCACCCGTTGTACGCAGGTATCCAGACATTCCGCAGCCTTGATGGCCGCATCAAGCTTGCCGGTATGGCCGACCATATCACCATTGGCATAGTTGCACACGATCAGGTCGTACTTGCCACTCCTGATGGCTTCTACCAGCTTGTCGGTCACTTCAGGGGCGCTCATCTCCGGTTGCAGGTCGTAAGTGGCAACCTTTGGAGACGGCACCAGTATCCGGTCCTCGCCGTCAAAAGGCGTTTCCAGGCCGCCATTAAAGAAAAAGGTAACGTGCGCGTATTTCTCGGTTTCGGCGATACGCAGCTGGGTCTTGCCGAGCCGGGCTACGTATTCGCCCAGACCGTTGGCCAGTTGTTCGGGAGGGTAGGCGCAGGACGCGGGGATGTCGGCGGCATACTCGGTGAGCATCACAAAGTCTGCCAGTTGGGGATGCTTGCGCCGCTCAAAGCCCTCAAAGCCGGTATCGACAAAGGTGCGGGTCATTTCCCGCGCGCGGTCTGCCCGGAAATTCATGAACAGTACCGAGTCGCCATCGTTGATGGTGCCCTCAGGCTGCCCTTCCGCCCGGATGCGGGTGGCTTTTACAAACTCGTCGTTCTCGCCGCGCTCATAGGCCTGGTCAAGCGCCGTCAGGGGATCCTCAGAATGGAATTCGGCCTCGCCCAGAGTCATAACATTGTAAGCGGCTTCGACACGATCCCAGCGGTTGTCCCGGTCCATGGCAAAGTAGCGGCCTACGATGGTGGCAACCCGGCCAATGCCCAGAGCCTTCATTCGGGCTGCGGCTTTTTCCAGGGAAGGACGGGCGCTGCGGGGGGGCATGTCCCGGCCATCCAGGAAGGCATGGATAAAGACCTGGGTGGCGCCGCGGGCTGCCGCCAGTTCGGCCGCTGCCAGCATGTGATCTTCGTGGCTGTGAACGCCACCGGGCGACAGAAGCCCCAGGATATGGACGGCCTTGCCGCTGGCAACGGCCTTGTCGATGGCGCTGCACAGGGCGCCGTTTTTCTGAAACCGGCCAGTTTCGAGGTCTTTGTCGATACGGGTCAGGCTCTGGTATACAACCCGGCCGGCGCCGAGATTCATATGGCCGACTTCCGAGTTGCCCATCTGGCCCTGGGGCAGGCCCACGAACATACCAGAGGTATTGATGAGAGTCTTCGGCTGCTGCTGCCACAGTTTGTCCCAGAAGGGTGTTCTGGCGTTGGAAATGGCGTTGTCATCAGCCGGGTCACGGTGCCCCCAGCCATCAAGAATAATCAATGCAGTGGGTTTGCGCGATTCGGTCATCGTTTTGTCCGGTTGGTTGCGAAAACAGCTTAAGCATGAATGTGCTCAAAGTGGGTCAGATTGTAACTGTTTTCATTTGCGCAGGCCACGCACCCGGGGCCACAGCGGTGTATCGGGTTGACAGGCTGAGACTATGGGTGTCGATGACGGGCAGTCAGCGTCGCCTTCTTTGACCGGGGAGGGGTGTGTATAATCTCGCCAAACCAAATTTTCAGGGTAGTTTCATGGACCGCTTGTTTGAATTCGTTGTTAACCACTACATACTGGTATCGGCTTTTGTGGCGTTGCTGCTGGCGCTTCTGGTACTGGAGTCCCGTCGGGGCGGAGCCAGGATTTCCGCGCAGGTTGCGGTGTCCCTGATCAACAGGGATGAAGCTGTGGTGGTGGATATCCGGGATCGAAAAGAGTTTGGTGAAGGCCGTATCACGGGCTCGCTCAATATTCCGCTGAGCAGCATCAAGGATCGGGCCAACGAGCTGGACAAGCATAAAGACAAGCAGATCATTGTGGTCGACAAGATGGGACAGCACGCCTCTCTGGCGGTAAAGCATCTGAAGGAAAAAGGCTTTGCTGACGTGACCCGCCTGAACGGAGGTATTGCGGACTGGAAAGCGAGCAATCTGCCGCTGGTGAAAAAATAACAGGGCTTGATCTGTTTGCGGATCTGACGCACTGTTTCACATTACTCGCCGGGCCCTGTGTTTAGACTGCTCCGGTACGCGTGACTATAACCGCGGGCTGCCTGAGCAAAGGCGCGCCCGATCTACGAGAACGAAAGGACTGATCATGGCTGAGAACCAGCAAGCCGCAGGCAACGAAAACCAGAACCAACCCCAGTTCGCCCTCCAGCGCATTTATGTGAAGGACCTGTCTTTCGAGTCGCCGAACTCACCTCTGGTCTTTCAGGAACAATGGAAGCCCCAGGTCAACCTGGACCTGAACACGGCCCACAACAAAGTCAGCGACAACCAGTACGAAGTTGTGCTGTCGCTCACCGTGACTGCCAAGCTGGGCGAAAAAGTGGCCTATATTGTTGAAATCCAGCAGGCCGGTGTCTTCCTGCTTGCCGGTATCGAAGGGGCACAACTGGGCCAGATGCTGGGTGCCTATTGCCCGAACATTCTTTTCCCCTACGCCCGTGAGGCCATCGATGCGACGGTAAACCGCGGCAGCTTCCCGGCGCTGATGCTGGCTCCGGTGAACTTCGATGCCATCTATGCCCAGGCGCTCAAGCGCAAGCAGGAAGAAGCGGCCGGTGAGGTCAGGGAAGAGCAGACCCACTGACAGGCTTCTGTGGATAGAAAGAACCGGCTTCGGCCGGTTTTTTTATGCCTGTTTGATTTTTATCAATAAGTAGTTGACGCAAAAAATAAACTAAACGATAATCGTTTTCATTAACGATAACGACGTTGGTTTATTATGGATCCTAGACACCCCGGCCTTGGATGGCCGATCGCTGCGATACTCCTGAGCAATGCCCTGACCGCACAGGCTGCGCCCCGCTATCTTGACGAACTGGTAGTAACGGGAACCCGGACGGAACGTCTGTTAACAGACACGCCGGTACGTACCGAGGTGGTCAGTGCCGAAGAACTGAAGCGGACTCACGCCCGCAGTCTGAAAGACGCTCTGCAACATGTACCAGGCCTCCAGCTCCGGGAAATCCATGGTAAACCCGGCTATGAGGTGTGGTTACAGGGGATTGCGGCTGACCGCGTACTTATTCTGATTGATGGCATGCCGATGACGGCCACCACCGGCTCGGCTGTTGATGTCAGTCAGTTGGCGGCGCTGGATATCGAGCGGATTGAAGTGGTTAAGGGCGCTGTTTCGGCCCAGTACGGTAGCTCGGGGATTGGCGGAGTGATCAACGTCATCACCCGCCCGGCCCACTCCGGCTTCGCCGCTGAGCTTACGGCCGATGCCGGCAGTTACGGGAGGCAGAACCCGTCCGGAGACGATGCCGATGCCGCCCGCTACAGCACCCGTGCCACGGTTCAGGGCGGTACTGACCGGCTTGCGCTGCGGCTATCGGCATCCCATCAGCATTCAGACGGCCTCGATCCGGAGCCGGAGACCTGGGCCCAGCCTGGTGATGAGTATGACCGCACCGACCTCACGTTCCGCGCTGACTGGACGCCTGATGAAGATCACCGCCTGAGCGGTTCGGTTGCCCGCTTTGAGGAAGACTCGGAATCCCGCTATCGGCTGGGCCCGCCGGTTAACGCCAACCAGGGTAAAGATGAAGTGGTTGAGCGTACCCGTCTGACGCTGGCCGGCGACCACGGCCGCGCCGGCCAGTTCCGCGGTGGCTGGTCAGCTGTTCACGAAACCCTCCACGACGACACCGTCAAATACTCTGCCAGCCGTGTCTTCGACGCCCGTCAGGCTGAGTCTGAGCTGTCGCGAATCTCCGCTCACCTGGGTGGTCCCCTGGGTGCCAGTCATCACCTTCAGGGTGGGGTGGATGTTACCCGGGAACGGCTCGATCAGACGCTCGACGGGCGTTCTGAGCTGACCGGTCGCAAGACCCGGGACGGGCAGGAGCTCTGGTTGCAGGACACCTGGATGCCAACCGCAAATCTGGAGCTGGTGCCCGGGGTACGGGTGCAGCACGACTCCGATTTTGGCACCCACACGGCCCCCAAGATCAATGCCCGCTATGACCTGATCCGGACCGACACTCTTAACGGCTTCCTCCGGGGCGGTGTCGGCACGGGGTATCGGGTGCCCAATCTCAAAGAACGGCATTATGTATTCGACCACAGCTCCCTGGGTTATGTCGTCACAGGAACTGACCAACTTCGGCCGGAAGAGTCCCTGAGTTACCAGTTTGGTGGCGGGCTTGGCTGGGACCGGCAAGCCTGGTTTGAAGTGAATGCTTTTTACAACGATATCAAGGAGCTGATACAGACCTCGGGCACGGGCGTGGTCACCGATGGTGTGGCCGAGTATCGCTACGAAAATATTGCCCGGGCCCGTACCTGGGGCGTGGAATCCACAGTTGGCTGGGAGCCCGGGGCGGACTGGCGCCTGACCGCAGGCTACACCTACACCCGAACGGAAGACCGGGAAACCGGTGACGAGCTTAACCGCCGCCCCCGTCACCAGGGCAATCTCGGTATCGACGGCCCCCTGTTCCTGCCGGGGTTGTCCTGGAGTGCCCGGATTCGCTACCAGAGCAGCGAATTTGTCACCGCCGCGGCCGACCTTCGCTCGCCAGCCTACACCACCGCAGACCTGAAGCTTAACTATCAGATTTCCGGAGCCATCCGGCTGTTTGCCGGTGCCGATAATGTCACTAATGAACAGCGTGACTTTACCCGGACCGAAGAAGACCTGCGGCCGATCGCCGGCCGCTTTGTGTACACGGGGTTGACGGTCGCCCTTGGCAAATAACCCCCACCAACAAAACCAACGGAAGGAGACACCCATGACATTTTTTGACAGCCGCCCCCCGGCCATCGCTCTGCTGGCAGCGATGCTGACGGCTTGTGGCGGTGGCAGTGACAAGGATCTGGTGGACAACCATGACGCCGCGTCCGGAAACAGCGGTGGTGCAGGGGTGGCGGATTCGGAGATTGCGGTCAGGCAGTTGCCCGCCGTCAGCGGCACGGCCTACCTGAACCTGGAAACCGGAGCCCTGGTGGGTGAAACCGATGACTGGCACATCGCCGCCAACCGGCTGAGCTTCAGGCTCAACAGCGGCGCTTCCGGACACGGGCGCGTGGGTGGTGCGCTGGCGGTACCACAGGACGACTTCTACCTGGCGGGGGGAGCGCCGGACGCCAACGTATTCATCAATGCCACCGTCAACTCGGAAGAAGAGCATCTGCTGGGCCGGTTTGATGAGCCGTCGAACTGGCAGGAAGATGCCTTTTCCAGCGCCTTCGGAGCGTCCACCAGCTGGTCGGTATATGGCGATGGCGGTGTCATCTCCGCGCTCCCGGACGTGGCCTATCTGGTGCGCTCGGCCGAAGGCAACAGCTATGCCCGTATGAAAGTGGTGGACTTCAGCTTCCCGACCCGCAGCGGCGCGGGCATCGAAGACTTCACCTTTGAGTTTGAGGTTCAGGCCCCGGGTGCGTCCGGTTTCTCTGCCACTCCGGTGAGTTTCACTCCGCCCGAAGACTATAACGGAGGCGACGCCTGCTTCGACTTTGATGCCGGCGCGGTGGTCGATTGCGCTACTGCCGGCACCTGGGACGTTCAGGTCGGATTTTCCGGCCGTGACTGGTACCTCAAGTCGAACAGCGGAGTTTCCGGCAGCGGTAACGGCGGAGCATCTGATGCCATGAGCTGGGCCGAGGCCGATGCCCTGGCAGGCGACCCCGGAGTCAGTCAGATCTATACCTCAGACGCCACCGGTGGCGTGTTTGCGGAGCATTCCTGGTATGCCTACAACCTGAGCCAGCAGCACAAGATCTGGCCCAACTTCCGGACTTTCCTGATCAAGGCAGATGTTAACGACCCGCAATCTGACGTATGGGCCCTGCAGATCATTGGTTATTACGACGACAGCGGCGACAGCGGTTACCCATCCGTGCGCTGGTTACCGGTACAAACCACACAGACTCAGGAGTAAATCATGGATACGACTACCCTTGCGACGACAACCCCGGACCAAACGCTGGCCGGGCGCTGGCAGGCCCTGCTGGCAGCAGAGCCCAACCTGCGTATCCGCAGCGTGGCCGACAGGCTGGGAGTCAGCGAGATGGAGCTGATCAGGCTGCGGGATGAGGATGCCCTGATTCCTCTTCAGAACCGCTTCGCCGAGCTGCTTAAATCGCTGGAAACTGTGGGGCCGGTGATGATCCTCACCCGCAATAACGAAGCCGTGCATGAAGTCACCGGTACCTTCAGTAACTTCACCGCCGGCAAGTCTGGTGCGATGGGGCTGGCAGTGGGTGAAATCGACATCCGGGTATTTTTCAATAACTGGGCCTGGGGCTATTGGGTGCGGGAGGAGGTCCGTTCGGGCCTGCGCGAAAGCCTGCAGTTCTTCGACCGTTACGGAACGGCGGTGCATAAGATCTATCGGGTAGAGCAGACCGACGCCCGGGCCTGGGCCGGATTGCTGGCGGACTATCGCGGGCCCCGGCTGGCGCCTTTCGTGGCGGCAGGCAAGCGTGAGGTGCCGGCGCGCGTGCCGGTTGCGGAGGTAAATGCTGAGCTTCTGCGGGAGGGCTGGCAGCAACTCAAGGATGTGCATCATTTCAATGCATTGTTAAAACGGGCCGGGACGGACCGGCTCACCGCCCTGGAGATAGTACGGGGCGAGTGGGCTACCGAGCTGCAGCGGACAGATGGTGAGGTACTGGACTGCCTGCTGACGTTGCTGAGGGATAACCTGTGCCCCGCGATGTTCTTTGTCGGCAACCCGGGCATCGTGCAGATTTATACCGGCCAGGTGGTTAATCTGCGCCGGACCGGCTCCTGGATGAACGTGCTGGATGACGGTTTTAACCTTCATGCCAATACGGATGAGGTCCGGCGCTGGTGGGTGGTTCGCCGCCCTTCCACCGATGGTCTGATCACCTCCGTAGAAGCCTTCAATAACGATGGCGAACTGGTGCTTACCGTCTTTGGCGCGCGCAAACCGGGCATCCCGGAATCCGATCACTGGCGGGCGCAGGTCAGCACCCTGGAAGCGCTGTCGTGAAGCGGGTGGTTTTGCTGTGCGTGCTGGCCTGGGGGATGCCGTGGCTGGTGGCTGCAGAGTCCCTGCGGGTCGTGACCGCGGATGGTGCCATTACTGAAACCGTCTACCTGCTGGGGATGGAGTCGCACCTGGTGGCGGTTGATAGCACCAGTCGTTATCCCGATGCGGTCCGGACGCTACCCACCGTGGGTTACCTGCGGGCGCTGCCCTTCGAGGGGGTGTTGGCGGTCAGGCCGGACCTGTTGATTACCTCCGAGCAGGCAGCACCGCAGGACAATCTGGAGCGGCTGGCCCGGGCCGGGGTGAGGGTGGAAAAGCTTCCCTCAGCCTGGACCATCAAAACCGCACTGGCACGTGTTGAAGCCGTTGGTCAGTTGCTGGGCCGGTCGGAGCACGCCGAAGCCATCGTGGCACAGCTGCAAAGCCACACCAACGAAGTGAGAAACGCCGCATTGAAGCGTGGCACCCGGCCCCGGGTGCTGTTCATTCTGGCGGCCGGTAACCATTCGGTGATGCTGGCGGGCGAGGACACGGCAGCAGCGGCCTTGCTGGAAACGGTCAACGCCCGCAACGCCGTAACGGGAGTCCAGGGCTACAAGCCAGCGAACCGGGAAGCCATGCTGGCCCTGAATCCGGATGCCATCGTGATTGCAGAGTCGACACCGGGGCAGTTCGATATCGGCGCCTGGCCGGAACTGGCCCGCCTCGGGGCCTGGCAGTCGGGCCATTATCTGGTGGCCGACAGCATGTTTCTGCTGGGCTTTGGCCCCCGTTTGCCGCAGGCAATGGCTGCGGTAAACAGGGTGCTGCCGTCGGCGACGCATGCGCTGGCTCATGGTTCGTGACGCTGCGGGCCGTCTCGGGTACCGGCGCTCCCTGCTGATCATCCTGGTGGTCGCGGTGGTGACTGCCGGCCTTTCGATCACCCAGGGCGCCTACCCGCTGGCCTGGGCAGAGATTGGCCAGGTTCTGATGCGGAGCAAGACAGCCGACCCGGTGGCCGCCATGGTTCTGCTGGAGGTACGTTTACCTCGGTTTCTGCTGGGGTTTCTGGTCGGGGCGGTCCTGGCGGTGTCCGGTGCGATCCTGCAGGGGCTGTTTCGCAACCCGCTTGCGGACCCCGGCCTGATCGGGGTGTCCGCCGGCGCCTCGCTGGCGGCCATCGCGGTGATTGTGCTTGGCGGTACCTGGCTCGGTGGCTGGCTGGCGGTCGCCGGCCAGTGGGCACTGCCCCTGGCCGCGTTTGCCGGCGGCAGTGGTACGGTGTTTCTGGCCTGGTGGATTGCCAACCGCGCCGGACAGGGGTCAATTGCCACCCTGTTGCTGGTCGGAATCGCGATCAATGCGGTAGCGGGGGCGGCCACCGGGCTGCTGACCTTCTATGCCTCGGATGAGGAGCTGCGATCACTTACCTTCTGGACCATGGGCAGTCTCGGGCACGCTGACTGGGAAGATCTTGTGCTTGGTGCGCCCTTCATGCTGCTGGCTCTGCTGGTGGCACCGGGGCTGACCCGCCCCCTGGATGCGTTCCTGCTCGGCGAGCCGGTGGCGGGCCATCTGGGCTATCGTACGGTTGCTGTCAAGAAACTGGCCATCCTTGTGGTCGGATTGGGGGTCGGGGCGGCGGTGGCGGTGAGCGGGCTGATCGGATTCGTGGGGCTGGTGGTGCCCCATCTGGTACGTCAGCTGCTGGGTGCCAGCCATCGCGTGGTGCTGCCGCTGAGCGCGGTGCTGGGCGGCACCCTGCTGGTGGCCGCAGACTCTCTGGCCCGGGTGGTGGTCAGCCCTGCCGAATTGCCCATCGGCCTGATGATGGCGCTGATCGGCGGGCCGTTTTTTCTGGGACTGTTGATGCGTGGAAAGGTGGTGTAATGGCTCTGGCTGTGAGAAATCTCTGTGTCTCGCGGGGCGGAACCCGGATTGTCGATAACCTGAGCCTGTCGGTGGCCAGGGGTGAATTGCTGATGGTTCTGGGCCCGAACGGGGCCGGTAAATCCACCTTGCTCAAGGCGCTGGCGGGGGAGTTGCCGGCAACCGGTGTGATGACACTGGCGGGGCGCAGCCTCAGCGAATGGCATCCGCGGCAGCTGGCACGGCACCGGGCGGTTATGCCTCAGCGGGTCGATGTCAATTTCCCCCTGACCGTGGAAGAGGTGGTGGCCATGGGGCGCCCGCGAGGGCTGCGGCATCAGCCCGATCCGGTGCCTGAGCAGCTGATGGCAGAGCTGGATATTGGCCATCTGCGCCATCGCCTGGTGCCAGGCTTGTCGGGTGGTGAACAACAGCGGCTGCAGCTGGCGCGGGTACTGGGGCAGATCCTGGACACCCCGGGCCAGCGCTTGTTGTTGCTGGATGAATGTACCTCGGCGCTGGACCCGGCCCATCAGCAGCTGGTACTGGAACTGATCCGGACGCGGGCAAAGGAACATGGCATTGCTGTGCTTGCCATCGTTCATGATCTGAATCTTGCTGCCCAGTTTGCTGATCGTCTGATGGTCATGCGCGCGGGCCGCCGGTTGTGCGATGGCGTCGCGCAGGAGGTACTCACGCCGGCGGTGCTGGAGGCCGCGTATGGTTTCCGGGCCCGGGTGATGCAGTTACCGGAAGGCTACCCGATCGTGGTGCCGGTGGCGAAGCCTTCCGGGCAGGTGGCGCCGTTGAACCCCAGCTGTCGCCAGGCTTCATAAACCACCAGCGCCGCCGTATTGGCAAGATTAAGGCTTCGGCTTTCCGGGCGCATGGGTACCCTCAGCCTGTGGCCGTTCGGCAGGCTGTTACGGACGGCTTCCGGTAACCCGCGGGTTTCCGGCCCGAACATCAGGTAGTCACCCTCCTGATAGGTAACCTCATGGTAGGTTCGGGACGCTTTGGTGCTGAGTCCGAACAGCCGTGCCGGCTGCTCGGAAGCCAGAAAAGCGGCGTAATCAGAATGGACTCTGACGGTGGCGTATTCGCGGTAGTCCAACCCGGCCCGCCGCATCTGTTTGTCTTCCAGGGAAAACCCCAGAGGTTCGATCAGGTGCAGCTGGCAGCCGGTGTTGGCGCAGAGCCGGATGATATTGCCGGTGTTCGGCGGTATCTCCGGCTCATACAGAACCACATTCAGCATCAGCGCTCAACAGCCAGAGCGACACCCAGCCCGCCGCCAATGCACAGGGTGGCCAGACCTTTTTTGGCGTCGCGGCGAACCATTTCGTGCAGCAGGGTCACCAGGATACGGCAACCGGAAGCACCGATCGGATGGCCGATGGCAATGGCACCGCCGTTCACGTTCACTTTGCTGGTGTCCCAGCCCATGTCCCGGTTAACCGAAATGGCCTGAGCGGCAAAAGCTTCGTTCGCCTCGATCAGATCCAGATCTTCTGGGCTCCAGCCGGCCCGTTCCAGGCAGCGGCGGCTGGCGGGGATGGGGCCGGTACCCATGATTGTGGGGTCAACACCGGCGCTTGCGTGGGCCTTGATGGTGGCCAGCGGGGTCAGGCCCAGCGCCTTCGCCTTGTCAGCACTGCATACCATCACTGCTGCTGCGCCGTCGTTCAGGGATGAGGCGTTGCCGGCGGTTACGGTACCGTCTTTCCTGAATGCCGGACGCAGTCTGGCCAGGCTGTCGCTGGTTGTGCCGTCCCGGGGACCTTCGTCCTTCGCCACAACGATGGGGTCGCCCTTGCGCTGGGGAATGGTGACCGGAACGATCTGGCTGTCAAAGTGGCCTGCCTGCTGGGCGGCAATAGCTTTCTGCTGGGACGCTGCCGCAAAGGCATCCTGTTCTTCGCGGCTGATGCCGTATTTCTCAACGATGTTTTCTGCGGTGATGCCCATGTGGTAGTCGTTAAAGGCGTCCCACAGGCCGTCGTGCACCATGGTATCGATCATGCTCCAGTTACCCATCCGTTGGCCGTTACGGCTGTTGGGCAGTACGTGGGGCGCCTGACTCATGCTTTCCTGACCACCGGCGATGATGATCTCGGCATCCCCGCTCCGGATCGCCTGGACTGCCATGTGCACCGCCTTCAGGCCCGAGCCGCAGACCTTGTTGATGGTCATGGCGGGCACGGAGTGGGGCAGGCCGGCATTAATGGCAGCCTGACGGGCCGGGTTCTGGCCGCTGCCAGCGGTCAGGACCTGGCCAAGGATAACCTCGCTCACCTGTTCGCCGGCAACGCCGGTCTCCTCCATCAGCGCCTGAATCACCGCTGAGCCAAGCTGGTCTGCACGCAGGCTCGACAAGCCTCCGGAAAAACTGCCGACGGCGGTACGCCGGGCAGCCACAATCACGACATCACGCATGGAAAATCTCCGTTTCAGTGGGCAAGCTCGGTAAGGCTCGCCTCGTTGGATTAATATGGCAGGCATTGTAGCGGTAAAGACTTGATGCGCCAAAACAACTATGGTCGCAGTTAGCCGCAGGAGTTTCAGATCGCGAGGCTGCGCCCGCCATCCACGGGCAGGATATGACCGGTGATAAACGGGGCATCACAGATCAGGAACGTCACGGCACCGGCAATATCGGCTGGGGTGCCGGTACGCGCCAGGGGCGTGGCGTCGAGGATCGCACGCTGGCGCTCAGGGTTGGTTTCTGTGGTACCTTCCGGCCATAGAATGGCCCCGGGCGATACCCCGTTAACCCGGATTCCGGGCGCGAGTTCTTTGGCCCAGGACCGGGTCAGGGCTGCCAGGCCCGCCTTGCTGGCGCAATACAGAGGATGGTCGGCCAGGGGTTTCTCATGGTAGATGTCGATGAGATTGACCACCGTGCCAGACGATTGTTGCAGCGCAGGCAGGCAGTGCTGAAGCAGGAAGAAAGGCGCTTTGAGGTTGGCGTCCATCAGGGTATGCCAGTCGGTTTCTGTGGCTGTGGCGGTAGGGGTCGGGTAAAAGGCTGAGGCATTGTTGATGAGCGCGTCCAGGCGCTGCCAATGGCTGCAGGCCGCCGTGGCCAGATTCTCCAGATCGCTCAGGCTGGCAAGGTCTGCCTGTACGGCCAGGGCCGAGTTTGCGCGGCGCTGGTTGAGCCTGTCTGTCAGTTCACGGGCCTGCTGCGAACGACTGCGATAATGGATCACCAGATTCCAGCCCCGGCCATGCAGGGTTTCGGCAATGCAGGCGCCCAGCCGGTGGGCGGCGCCGGTGATCAGTGCAACAGGTGCGTTCATGGTGTTTTCCTCAGGCGCTCGCATCGAGTATCCGGGCCACGCACCGGAGACGTTGCCGGCGGATTTCCTGGCCCAGCTCCTTGCCCTGAAAACCCTGGGCTACAAGCGCTTTTGGCTGCACCAGAAGTGCTTCTCCGGCAGCTGCCCGGAGCAGCTCCAGTAACGGAGCCTGTGCCGGAGGCAGGGTGCAGGCCAGCGTTGCGGCCAGGGCGTCGAAGCGCTCACGGCGACGCCAGAGATCGGCGGACTCCAGCAATGACAGAACCCGCTCGGGGGTCAGGCGGCCCCCGGTGCCCAGGTGGCTCATGAAGCGGCAAACCAGCCGGACCATGTCACGACAGTCGGTGGGACTTTTCAGGGCAACCGCTCGGGCTTGCCCGTCGTCTTCGGGCAGGGCGCACAGGAGTGCGGCGAGTCGCTGGGCGGTATCCCCGGACCGCTGGTGCATGCAGCGGAGCGCCTCCAGGCCGGCTTCCCGGGCCTGGCCGGAGGCCAGTTCCGGAATCAGAACGTGCAGCGCACCCAGTTCCCGGAGCACCTCAAAGTAGACGACAGGATCATTTTCATGGAGTGCGCGCCGGGTTTCCTGCCACACTCGCTCGGCCGCCAGGTGCTCCAGCTCGCGGTTGGCCACCATGCTCCGCATCAGGGTCATGGTTTCGGGACTTACGCGAAACCCCAGGGGGCTGAGCCGGGCAGCAAAGCGCGAGGTGCGCAAAATCCGCAGCGGATCTTCAGAAAAAGCTTCAGAAACATGATGCAACCGCCGTTGCTCGAGGTCTCGACGGCCGTTGAACGGGTCTATCAGCTGGCCGTCTTCGGCCAGGGCCATGGCATTGATGGTCAGATCCCGGCGCTTGAGATCGTCCTCCAGAGTAACATCCGGTGAGCTGTACACTGAGAAGCCATGATACCCCTGGCCCTGTTTGCGCTCGGTTCGGGCCAGAGCATACTCTTCACCGGTGTCGGGGTGCAGGAATACGGGAAAGTCTGCGCCCACCTGACGAAATCCCTGTTCCACCATCTGCTGGGGCGTGGCGCCCACCACCACCCAGTCCCGGTCTTTGACCTTCAGGCCCAGGAGCTGGTCACGAACCGCTCCGCCTACCAGATAGATTTGCATGGGTGAGGGAGCTCCTTGTGTTCCCGGGCCACAGGCAGGTTGTGGGCGGAAAAATGCCGGGGATTACTGGGCCTCGGCAGCTGCAATGTCACGGATCTTGCCCACCATGGAGCGAAGGCCATTCCCGCGGGTCGGAGAGATGTGCCGGAACAGGTCGAGCTGCTCGAACAACTCATCAATATCGGTGGCGAGCAGGTCGCGGGGGGTGCGGCCGTTAAGCGCCACCAGGATGATGGCAGCCAGCCCCCGGACAATCATGGCGTCGGAGTCGATCAGCAGGAACAGTTTGCCGCTGTCTTCGTCCTGATGATGGATCAGCCATACCTGACTCTGGCAGCCGTGCACGTAGTTTTCCTCTGTACGCGCCTCGTCCGGGAAGGCCGGCAGCTGCTTGCCCAGATCAATGATATAGGCGTAGCGCTCTTCCCAGTCATCCAGAAACTCAAAGGCATCCAGAACGTCGGCCAGTGTGGTTTTGCTGCCCAGCGGGTTAGAAAGAAACAGTTGTTTGCTGGCGGTCATAGCATTCCCAGTTCGAGCTTGGCGTCGTCGGTCAGCATATCGTTGTTCCAGGGCGGATCAAACGTCAGCTCAACCGTCACCTTGTCAACATTGGGAACATGCTCAACCTTGATCTTCACATCATTGGTGATCACCGGGCCCATACCACAGCCGGCGGCGGTGAGGGTCATCAGGATATACACATGATTGCCCTGGTCGGTCGCGTTCTCGATCCTGCACTCGTAGATCAGCCCCAGGTCCACCACGTTGACCGGAATCTCGGGATCGTAGCAGTTACGCAGCGCTTCCCACACCTGGTTTTCGTTAATGGTGCCGTCTTCCGGCGTTTCGAAACTGCTTTCCAGAGGCTGTTTGCCGAGGGCATCTGCATCGTGGCCCTCAATCCGGGCCAGGTTGCCATTGACCGCAACGGTAAAGGTACCGCCAAGGGACTGGGTGATGGTCACGAACGTATCGGCCGGGATCATCACTTCTGTACCGGAGGGCACCAGCCTGGCTTCTACTTCGCGTTTTGTCAGGACGACTTCGCGTTCTCGCATTGGGTTTATCCCTTGTTCATGCCACCGTAAAGCTCTCGCCACACCCGCATTCCGCCGTGGCATTGGGGTTGCGGAAGCGGAACAGGGAGTTAACCCCTTCGGTGACAAAGTCTATTTCAATGCCGTTGACCAGCGGCAGGTGCTCCTGCCGGACGTACACATCGACACCGTCGATATGAAAGATGTGGTCATCGGCAGCAGGCTCTTCTACCCACTGGGTTTCGTATTTAAAACCGGAACAGCCGCTTTTCCGGATCGCCAGGCGAATGCCTCTGGCTTCCGGCTTTTTGTCGAGCTGCTTACGGACATGCCTGACCGCTGTACTGGTCATGGTCACGTTCACATCGCTGTTCGGGGTGAAGACTTCGGCGGTCATGTTTCCACCTCCTCAGGCAAACAGGTGCTGGATTTTTTGCAGGCCTGAAAACAGTTTGTCGACCTCTTCCAGCGTATTATAAAACGCAAAGGACGCCCGGGCTGTACCGGGTACTCCGTAGAAGTCCATCAGCGGCATGGCGCAATGGTGGCCGGTGCGGATGGCGATGCCCTGCTGATCCAGCAGGGTGCCGATATCGCTTGGGTGCAATCCGGCAATTTTGAACGACAGCACGGGCACTTTCTGGCGCGCCGTGCCAATGATTTCCATCCCCGGAACCGTCTCAACCAGTTCGCTGGCCCGAAGCAGCAACTGGTTTTCGGCCACCTCCATGGCTTTGCGGTCGAGGCTTTCCAGATACTTCAGTGCCGCAGCGAGGCCCACCGCTTCAGCGATGGCCGGGGTGCCGGCTTCGAACTTATAGGGCAGAACGTTCCAGGTGGTGCGCTCGAACGAGACCCGTTCAATCATTTCGCCGCCACCCTGATACGGGGGCATGTGTTCCAGCAGTTCTGCCCGGCCATAAAGTACTCCGATACCGGTAGGGCCGAAAACCTTGTGGGACGAGAACGCGTAGAAGTCACAGCCGAGCGCCTGCACATCGGGCTTGAAATGGGGGACTGCCTGAGCACCGTCAATCACCGTGATGACGCCTTGTTCCCTGGCCTGTGCGATCAGGGACGCAACCGGATTCACCGTGCCCAGAACGTTGGATACGTGGCTCAGGGCCAGCACCCGGGTGCGGTCGGTGAGCAGGCGGTTAAACGCCTCCAGGTCAAGTTCGCCGGCCAGGGTGACCGGTACCGGAACCACACGGGCACCGGTACGCTCGGCCAGCATCTGCCAGGGCACGATGTTGGCATGGTGTTCCATATGGCTGACCATAATCTCATCGCCTGTGTTCAGGCGCGGAGCCAGGCCATTGGCTACCAGGTTAATGGCTTCCGTGGTGCCACGGGTCCAGATGATCTCACGGGTGCTCGGGGCGTTGATAAACTTGCGGACAACTTCCCGGGCCCCTTCAAAGGCGGCTGTGGCCCGGTCGCCCAGCGTATGGGCGCCCCGGTGCACGTTTGAGTGCATTTCCCGATAATAGCGGTCCATGGCATCCAGGACGGCCAGCGGCTTCTGCGACGAAGCACCGTTGTCCAGATACACCAGCGGCTTCCCGTTGACTTGCTGTGCCAGGATGGGAAAGTCGCGGCGAACGCTTGCTACGTCAAACGTCCGCGGCCTGGTGGTATTCGCCATAGACAGATCGGTCATGCCGGTCAGGCCTCCTGAAAGGTTTGCTCAAAAAAGCCGCTCAGTCTCGCGTGGGCAGCATCACGCACCGCCTCTACCGGGATCTGTTCGACCAGCTCGTTAATGAATGCCATGGTCAGCAGGATCTTGGCCTGCCGGCGATCAATGCCGCGGGACACCAGATAGAAGATGGAGGTCTCATCCAGTTGGCCGATGGTGGCACCGTGAGCACACTTGACGTCATCGGCGTAGATTTCCAGTTCGGGCTTGGTGTCGATTTCAGCACCGTTGGAAAGCAGCAGGTTGCGGTTGTTCATATTGGCATTGGACTTCTGGGCGTCCTGATGAATATGAATGCGGCCTTTGAACACGGCGTGGGACTCGTCTGCGGCGATGTTACGGTAGGTTTCATCGCTGTTGCAGTGCGCTGCCACGTGGTCGATGGCCGTGTGGTTATCGTAATGCTGCTTGTCCTGAGTGACGACCACGCCGTTAAGCTTGGTCTCCGCGCCTTCGCCTTCCAGGCGAACCTGCAGGTCGTGGCGACGCAGGGGGCCACCAAAACCAACGCAGTGGCTTTCAAAGCGGGAGTTGCGCTGCTGGCGTACGCCCGTGGCACCGATGTGCTGGACGGTCTCGCCCTCCATGGTCAGGCGGATACTGGTAATGCTGGCGCCGTCGGCCAGCTGGAATTCAGTGACGGTATCCACCAGTGCCGCAGACGAACCCGCAGAGACGTAAACCTCGACCAGAGTCATCTGGCTGTGGTTGGCGGCTTCCACAAAAATCCGCGGGAAGGCGGAGCCGTTCTGGCTGGCCTGAGCCTGGTGAATGATGAACAGCGGTTTATCCAGTACGGTGTCGGCTGCCAGCTGTATCAGCAAGCCATCTTCAAACCGGGCACTGTTGACCTGGGCAAACTGGGTTACTTTCGGGTCCAGAGTCGAGTCCAACTGATCGGCCAGTTTTCCGGCCGTCTCATCGTCCAGATCACCGAAACGCTGGACGTTGATGCCCTTGTGGTCCGGATACTGGCTGTCAGACCGGTTAACCACACCGTTGTTGAGGACAATCCGATAACCCGGCACATCCAGGGGGCTGGGCTCGGCGCTGGCGGGCAAGGTGGCCGCCATGTCCTCCGTGAGCTTCAGGTACTTGCTGGAGTACTTCCAGTTTTCAGTTTTGCGGGTTGGCATTGCCATATTGGCCAGTGCCTCGGACCGGGCCTTGCGCAGAGCCAGTAGTGGCTGTGGCAGCGCCTGTCCGGCCGGCTGCAGGAAAGCGCCGGAAAGCATGGGTACAGATTTCATTCCGCGGCCTCCTGATCAGTTGCTGGCGTTGTCGTCTTGAATACCCAGCCAGCCATAACCTTTTTCTTCCAGCTCCAGCGCCAGTTCCCGGCCACCGGACTTGATGATCCTGCCGTCTGCCAGAACATGCACGTAATCGGGCACAATGTGGTTCAGCAAGCGCTGGTAGTGAGTAATCATCAGGATGGCACGATCCGGGGCACGCAAGGCATTCACGCCATCAGACACCACTTTAAGGGCGTCGATGTCCAGGCCGGAGTCGGTTTCATCAAGAATGGCCAGCTTGGGCTGGAGCAGCAGAGCCTGCATGATTTCGTTAC
This sequence comes from Marinobacter sp., assembly GCA_035306945.1. Lineage (GTDB taxonomy): Bacteria > Pseudomonadota > Gammaproteobacteria > Pseudomonadales > Oleiphilaceae > Marinobacter. Next base: position 42,305 of record DATGNB010000084.1, on the reverse strand, counting down.
GCTTTTTCTCGCCACCGGAGAAGCCTTCGTTGACGCCGCGCTTGAGGAAGCCGGGATCAAGGTCTACCTGTTGAGAAACTTCCCGGGCCAGCTTCATGAACTCGGCCGCGTTCATTTCTTCTTCGCCCCGGTGCTTGCGCATGGCGTTGACGGCGGTGCGCAGGAAGTGCAGGTTGCTGACGCCCGGGATTTCCACCGGGTACTGGAACGCCAGGAAGATGCCTTCGCGGGCCCGTGTTTCGGTTTCCAGTTCGAGCAGGTCTTCACCGTTGAGGGTCACTTCGCCCTCGGTTACCTCAAATGCTTCGTTGCCTGCCAGAACCTGTGACAGGGTACTTTTACCGGAACCGTTCGGGCCCATAATGGCGTGAACTTCCCCGGCCTTGATCTCCAGGTTGATGCCCTTGAGGATCTCGTTACCCTCAACGGATGCGTGCAGGTTTTTGATGCTCAGCATTTGTACGCTTCTCTCTGTGATTCCGAAATTCTGTAGTGAAAATTAACCAACGGACCCTTCAAGGCTCACTTCGAGCAGCTTGCCGGCCTCAACCGCAAACTCCATCGGCAATTCCTTGAAGACTTCTTTACAGAAGCCGTTCACGATCATGGACACTGCCTGCTCCGGATCGATACCCCGCTGACGGCACAGGAACATCTGCTCGTCGCTGACCTTGGAGGTGGTGGCTTCGTGTTCCACAATGGCGGACTTGTTCCGGTTTTCGATGTACGGAAAGGTGTGCGCCGCGCAACGGTCGCCGATCAGTAACGAGTCGCACTGGGTAAAGTTACGGGCCCCCTCGGCACCGGGGCCGATTTTTACCAGGCCACGGTAGCTGTTGGAGCTGCGGCCGGCAGATATACCCTTGGAGATAATGGTGCTCCGGGTATTCTTGCCCAGGTGAATCATCTTGGTACCGGTGTCGGCCTGCTGGAAATTGTGGGTGAGGGCGACGGAGTAGAACTCACCAACGCTGTTGTCGCCGCGCAGTATGCAGCTGGGGTACTTCCAGGTGATGGCGGAACCGGTCTCGACCTGGGTCCAGGAGATTTTTGAGTTCTTGCCGAGGCAGGCGCCCCGCTTGGTAACAAAGTTGTAGATGCCACCCTTGCCTTCTTCGTCGCCCGGGTACCAGTTCTGTACCGTGGAGTACTTGATCTGGGCATCGTCCAGAGCCACCAGCTCGACCACCGCTGCGTGCAGCTGGTTTTCATCCCGCATGGGAGCGGTACAGCCTTCGAGGTAACTGACGTAGCTGCCTTCTTCGGCAATGATCAGGGTGCGCTCGAACTGGCCGGTATTGGCTGCGTTGATGCGGAAGTAGGTCGACAGCTCCATGGGGCAGCGAACACCCTTTGGAATATACACAAAGGAGCCGTCGGAGAAGACCGCTGAGTTGAGCGCGGCAAAGTAGTTGTCACCGGGAGGGACCACGGTGCCCAGGTATTTTTTGACCAGCTCGGGATACTTCTGCAGCGCCTCGGAGATGGGGCAGAAGATGACCCCGGCTTTTTCAAGAGGCTCCTTGAAGGTGGTCGCTACGGAGACCGAGTCAAAGACCGCATCGACCGCCACGCCGGCCAGCTTGGCCCGTTCGTGCAGGGGAATTCCCAGCTTTTCATAGGTACGGAGCAGCTCCGGATCGACTTCGTCCAGGCTCTGTGGCATGTCCTCGGGGCGCTTGGGGGCGGAGTAATAGGAGATCGCGTTGTAGTCGACCTTGGGGTAATTGATATGTGCCCACTCCGGCTCGTCCATTTCCACCCAGCGACGATACGCTTTCAGGCGCCACTCCAGCATGAACTCCGGTTCCTGCTTGATCTCGGACAGGCGGCGGATTACGTCTTCGTTGAGGCCGGGCTCGAAGGTATCGGATTCAATTTCAGTCACGAACCCGTGCTCGTACTCCCGTTTGATCAGCTCTTTCACCTCATTGTCGGTGGTCGCCATGATCGTCGCTCCGTAATTCTCTCATCTGGGCTTTATGCCTGAATGGCAGGGAAGGGCTGGCGGCCCTTTGGTCCCATGGTTTCTGGTGTGAGATTATACAATACCAGAGTAATTTAGTCAGGTATTAATTTGCTCGATTACGGATTATACCTTAATCAGCCTCCGGGGCACTAAGGGCCAACCGAGAGGCTGTTCAGGTGCGGGCAGGAAGCAGGCGGGTGAGGTAGCTGAAACGAAGGCAATCCGGCAATCCCCGGGGGCGGGGAATCCGGACAATGTGGCCGCTCCCGGGGGCGCAGGCCATGCTGGCGCCGGCGCGGTTTTCCATGGCCGCGGCAACAAACCGGAGGTTGCCGGATGGCGTGATCAGCTCGAGGCGGTCACCGGGTGCGAACCGGTTCTTGACGTCGATGGTCAGCCAGTGTTCATTGCTGTCGAGGATGGTGCCGACGACTTGCTGGGTGCCAAGGTAAGAGGAGCCCTGCTCATAGGTCTGATAGTCCTCGGGTACATGGCGGCGCAGGAAGCCTTCGGTGTAGCCCCGGTTGGAGAGGGCTTCGAGCTCATCCATCATCTTCAGGTCGAAGGGCTTGCCGGCCAGTGCGTCGTCGATGGCGCGCCGGTACACCTGGGTAGTACGGGCCACGTAATAGGTGCTTTTGGTGCGGCCCTCGATCTTGAGGGAATGTACGCCCATGCGAATCAGGTCGGCCACGTGCTGCACCGCGCGCAGGTCTTTCGAGTTCATGATGTAAGTGCCGTGCTCGTCTTCGTAGGCGGGGATAAATCCACCTGGACGATTGGGCTCTTCGAGCAGAATTTCCCGGGGTTGGTCAGGCTCAATATCTGTGGCGGAGGTGGCGATCAGGTCGCCGCTCTGGTCGTGGCTGTGAGCCACCGGTTTGTAGTTCCAGCGGCAGGCGTTGGTGCAGGCGCCCTGGTTGGCGTCCCGGTGGTTCATGTAGCCCGAGAGCAGGCAGCGCCCGGAGTAGGCCATACACAGGGCGCCATGAACAAATACTTCCAGCTCCATGGCGGGGACTTTTTCGCGGATGTCGCGGATCTCGTTCAGGGCCAGCTCCCGGGACAGTATGACCCGGCTGATACCCTGGCGGCGCCAGAACTCGACCGTGGCCCAATTGACGGCGTTGGCCTGCACGGACAGGTGAATGGGCTGGTCTGGCCACTGCTCGCGTACCAGCATGATCAGCCCCGGGTCTGACATGATCAGGGCATCGGGTTTGTGCGCCAGTATCGGCGCCAGGTCTCTGAGGTAGCTGCGCACCTTGTCGTTATGGGGCGCGATGTTGGAAACCAGATAGAACTGTTTGCCCAGATGATGGGCGCGCTCAATCCCCGCGGCCAGGGCGGCAACGTCTTTGAAACTGTTGTTCCGTACCCGCAGGGAGTATCGTGGCTGGCCTGCATAGACGGCATCTGCGCCGTAGGCGAATGCGGTTTCGAGATGATCAGGGGTGCCGGCGGGAGCGAGCAGTTCGGGGGTGATCATGGGGGCTCCGGGGTGAGTTCGGTGAGCGGTAGTGGTAGAGAAAAGCGCGAAGTATGCCGCAACGGAGCGGGATATCTATTGATCTTGCTCAAAGGTCTTATTGATTGATTTCAGCTAACATGTGTACGCTGATAGGATTGGCAGTGTGGGCCAGGATGAAAGTCAGGAGGAACCAGCATGTCATCAGAGCCATTAGGGCCTGAAAATTCAAAGCCTTTGATGGGTGCCAGGGTCAGCAGGCTGATCCGGTTGCAGCTGGAGCGTGGCAAGGTCGGGGTTGAGACCGTTGCCGGACAGCTGAACATGAGCCGGTATACGCTGCACAAGAAGTTGCGCCAGGAAGGGCTTACGTTTGCGAGTTTACTGGAGCAGGTGCGCCGGGAGCAGGCGCTGACCTATATGAAGGATAAATCCAAGCCGCTGGTAGAGATCGCCGAGCAACTTGGATTTTCGGAACTGAGCGCATTCAGCCGGGCGTTCAAGCGCTGGATGGGCACTTCGCCGGCTGAATACCGCTCGCTCAGGCTGTCCTGATCAGACTTTCCTGAAAATCAGGGTGGCGTTGGTGCCGCCAAAGCCGAAGCTGTTGCTCATCACCAGATCCAGGTTCTGGTTGTCCAGCCGCTCGCGCACGATCGGGTAACCTTCGGCACCCTCATCCAGAGTCTGGATGTTGGCCGACGGCGCAATAAAGCCTTCCCGCTGCATGATCAGGCTGTAAACCGCCTCGTGGACGCCGGCCGCACCCAGGGCGTGGCCGCACAGGGGCTTGGTGGAGCTCAGCGGCGGAATCTTGTCGCCAAAGGTCTCTTTCAGCGCCTTCAGTTCGGTGACGTCGCCGGCCGGGGTGCTGGTACCGTGGGTGTTGATGTACTTGATCTCGCCGTCGATGTTGGCCATCGCCTGCTTCATGCAGCGCACGGCGCCTTCACCGCTCGGAGCGACCATGTCGGCACCGTCGGAGGTCGCGCCAAAGCCGACCAGTTCGGCAAGAATGGTCGCGCCACGGGCCTCCGCGTGCTCCAGGGATTCCAGCAGTAACGCACCGCCGCCGCCGGAAATAACAAAGCCGTCGCGGTCCGCATCGTAGGTTCGGGAAGCCTGCTCGGGTGTGTCGTTGTACTTGGTGGACAGCGCGCCCATGGCGTCAAACATCAGGCTCAGGGTCCAGTGGATGTCTTCACCGCCACCGGCCAGCATCACTTCCTGGCGGCCCAGGGCAATCTGGTCTGCCGCGTGGCCGATACAGTGGGCGCTGGTGGCACAGGCCGAGGTGATACCGTAGTTGATGCCGGTAATGCCGAACGCTGTGGTGATCGACGCATTGATGGCGCTGCCCATGGTGCGGGGTACGCGGTACGGGCCAACGCGGCGGATGCCACGGTCCCGATGCGTATCGATCGCATCCAGCAGTTCAACCGTAGATGCACCACCAGTACCAAAGACCGCGCCGGTGGTATTGGCACGTAACTGCTCGTCGGTCAGGCCAGCCTGTTCAATGGCTTCTTTGGCAGCGAGGTAGCAATAGCCGGCTGCGGGGCTCATAAAACGCCACAGTTTGCGGTCGATCAGTTCTGACAGGTTAAGGTCGATCTTGCCGGCCACGTGGCTGCGCAAGCCGTTGTCGCGGGCTTCTTCGCTCAAGGCAATGCCGGAACGGGATTCCCGCAGGGACTGAGCGACTTCTTTCTGGTTATTGCCTAGGCTGGAGACGATCCCCATGCCGGTAATCACTACACGACGCATCGTTTTAGCTCCTAAAATTCATCTGTAGAAGTGAACAGGCCAACCCGCAGGTCTTTGGCTGTGTATATTTCCCGGCCGTCCACTTCCATCCGGGCATCCGCGATTGCCATGGTCAGCTTGCGGCGGATGAGCCGTTTGATATCCAGGTAATAGGTTACCTTCTTGTTCTCGGGGAGCACCTGGCCAAAGAATTTTACTTCTCCGGCGCCCAGGGCACGCCCCTTGCCCTCGCCACCACTCCAGGCCAGGAAGAAACCAACCAGTTGCCACATGGCATCCAGTCCCAGACAGCCGGGCATGACCGGGTCACCTTCAAAATGAACCTTGAAGAACCAGAGGTCCGGATTAATGTCCAGCTCAGCCACGAGGCTGCCTTTGCCATACAGACCATCGTCCGCGCCCACGTGTGTGATGCGGTCAACCATGAGCATTTCGTCGATCGGCAAGCGCATGGCCCCAGGGAAAAGCTCGCCGTGGCCACAGCGGATGAGGTCTTCTTTGTCAAAGTGGTCAGGGTACATATTGCCTGTGTCTCTGTTGCAAAATAATTTCTCCTACTTTAGCGCGTCTGGCGAAAACAGCTATTGACCTTTAGTGGATGATTAACGCGATTAAGTTCCCGTCTGCCGGTGCCGGCTTTTACGATCAGGCACTGAACGGCTCAGCCTTCGCGGCCATCCGGGCGCGGGCGGGCCAGAACGCCGCTGTAACGGATCAGGAACAGACCGTAGGCCAGCACCCACAGCAGTGTGCTGGTGCCGATCCCGGGGTGCCAGGGAATGATGCCCAGGGCGGTCAGTACCCGTACCACGGCGGCCAGCTGGATCGCCACAAACGCCAGCACCATGCCCCGGGGCAGTACCAGTGGCCGGCCGGTATGGCCCAGGCTGACCCGGGCGATCACGCCGAGAATCAGACAACCCACGGCGCCCGCGCCGGCGGCATGGGTCCAGGCTGTGGTTGGCCAGCCCGCCACCAGCGAGCCCGCCAGCAGGATCAGAGCCAGGGGTACCCACAGAATCGACAGGTGCAGCACCCACAGCAGGGGTTCGCTGCGCGCGAGCCAGCCTTTCCAGTGATACAGCCGTACCAGCATCAGGGCGGCGGCAATCACGGCGATGCCGGCGGCAAGGGTATGCCAGCCGGTGACCAGTGTAGCCAGCAGCAGGATCATCGTGAAGACGGTTGCCATGTCCAGCGCCGGTACCATCCGGACCGCATCGGCCCGGCCTCCACGCTGACGCAGCCAGCCGGCGGTAAAGGCGGGGGTGATCCGGCCGCCGATGATGCTGATCAGAGCCAGGGCCATGATCAGGGCTCCGTGGCTGAAGGTCGGGTCCAGCCGGGTAACAAAACCGATCTGCATCAGCCAGAGCAGCCCCAGCACCACCAGAATCATCAGCTGTCGTTTCTGGCGGGCTTTCCAGACCCGCCATCCGGCGTCGATCATGACCAGGGGCAGAAACGCCAGATTAACCCCCTGCACCAGCCAGTCCGGCAGGCCGGCCCCCAGGGCCAGTAACAGGCGCCCCCCAAGCCAGACGGCAAAGAGCATCATGAGGGCGAAGCCGTGGGTGCGGGGAGTCTGGGTCCATACGCACACTGCCGTCAGCAGAAAACCGGCAATAGCGGCGCTCAGAAAGCCAAACAGCATTTCATGCTGGTGCCAGAACAGGCCCGGCATCGCCAGGGGCAGCCGCATGGCGCCGGTGACCTCCAGTACCCACAGGGGAATGGCGAGGAGGGTCAGAATGGTCATCGCCAGAAAGAATATCCGGAACGGATAAGCGAACAGCTGCCTGACACTGGCCGGTGCCTGTTCTGCAGAAGTTGGACTCGCCTGCATGATGATCTCCCATATACATGTATTCTGCGTGTATGTTATAGCCTCGGGCCCGGATTCACCATACCTGCATGGGGGTACTTTGCGTACAATGGTGCAACACCGCTTTTTACCTGAGGAATTTCGATGACGTCTTACATGCTTCTGAAGCACCTGCACATGACCACAGCCTACCTCACGATTACGTTATTTGCGCTTCGGCTGCTGTTGGATGCGGTCGGGCGGCCGGGCTGGCGGGAGACTCCCCTCCGGTTTATTCCACACATCAACGACACGGTTCTGTTGCTGGCGGCGATCTCGCTGTTGTTCGTGGGTGGTTATGTCTCAGCCATGCCAGGCTGGTTGATGGCCAAGATTGTGTTATTGATAGGGTATATCCTGGCGGGTGTGTTTGCGCTGAAAACCACCCTGGGCAAACCGGCCCGGATTATCGCCGCCGTGGCTGCGCTGGTGCTGGTGTGTGCCATTTTCCATCTGGCTATGGCAAAACCCTTCTGAGCCGGACAGCTCAGAAAAAAAGCCCCGCAGAGCGGGGCGAATGCACGAATTGTGATGAAGTTCGCGACGTGCGGCGGGTCAGGCGTCCCGGCGGGTAGACTTACCCACTGAGTCTGACTCGAAGGGATAGAACAGCTCGGGTGTGGCCAGTTCCGGCAGGTCGGTCTGCTCGGTCTGGGCCGCCCACTCAACCCGCTCGGCTTTACGGATGGCGTAATGCATCCAGCCCAGTGCTGCGGCGACAATCACAAACATCAGCATGAAGCAGCTCTGCCAGATGCCGGTGACGTCGTTCAGTACCCCGAAGGTCAGTGGCAGGATAAATCCGCCCACGCCGCCGATCATCCCGACCACCCCGCCGACCGCGCCCACATGCATCGGGTAGTAGACCGGAATGTGCTTGTATACCGCTGCCTTGCCCAGTGACATGAAGAAGCCCAGGATAAAGGTCAGTACCACGAACATGGCCAGACTCATGCTCAGGGTGAAAGTGATGTCGCCGTCGATCCCGTGCACAACATACCGGGTGGGCGGGTAGCTGAGCAGGAAGGTGCAGATCACCGACGCAATCAGGGTCCAGTACATCACCTTGCGTGCGCCGTAGCGGTCAGACATCCAGCCCCCCAGGATTCGGAACAGGGATGCCGGGATGGTATAGAGCGCGGCGATCATGCCGGCCGTGGTGATGTCCAGCCCGTACACCCCGATCAGGTAGTGCGGCAGCCAGAGCGCCAGGGCCACAAAGGCACCGAACACAAAGAAGTAATACAGGGAGAAGCGCCAGACCCGAAGCTCCCGGAGGGGGGCCATCTGCTCCCTGAACGAGATCTGGGTAGCGCTTCGGCGCTGCTCTGCCAGCGGATCGGTTTTGGCAAACAGCAGGAACGCGATGCCCATCAAGGCAAGCACACCGGCATAGATCTGGGCTGTTTTTTCCCACCCCAGCGCCACCATAAGGAACGGAGCACCAAAGTTGGTCAACGCTGAGCCCACGTTGCCGGCCCCGAAAATACCGAGCGCAGTGCCCTGTCTGGCCGGCTCAAACCAGGCTGCGGTATAGGCAACCCCGACAATGAACGAGCCGCCCGCCAGGCCCACGCCAAGAGCACCGAGCAGCATCATGGGGTAGGTGGTGGCGTAGGTCAGTAAATACACGCAAACCGCTGAGGTCAGCATCAGAAGGCCAAACACCAGGCGTCCGCCGTAACGGTCGGTCCAGATCCCGAGGAACACCCGGCTGATGGAGCCGGTCAGGATCGGGGTGGCCATCAGCAAGCCCAGCTGGGTGTCTGATAACCCCAGTTCCTGACTGATGCGTATGCCAATGATGGAGAAAATGGTCCATACCGCAAAGCACAGCGTGAAAGCGAATGTTGACAGGCCCAGGGCCCGGTACTGCTCTGTTTTTACGGAACTGTTCACCTGCATGACTCCTGTGCCGACTAGGGATTCTTGACGTAAGCGTTTTTGCGCAGATAAAACCACCAGTTAACCACCAGGCATACGGTATAGAAGACCGCAAAACCATACATGGCAATTTCCGGGGTGCCGGCCTGGATTTGCTGGCCCATGAGCTGGGGGGCGATAAACGCACCGTAGCCGGCGATGGCCGAGGTCCAGCCCAGCACCGGCCCTTTCTGCTGTTGGTTGAAGATGTACCCGATACTGCGGAAGGTTGAACCGTTACCGATACCGCTGGCGGCAAACAGCACAATGAACAGGATCAGGAACAGGGCAAAGTAGCTGTTGGGGTCTGTCGAGTTGTACGCCAGCATCATTACGTAGCCGGTTGCGATGGAAGCGAACACCATGATCACGGAAATGATCTGGGTAACAATGGAGCCACCCATCTTGTCCGAGATCCAGCCACCCACAGGACGAATCAGAGCGCCGACAAACGGCCCCATCCAGGCCCAGGTGAGGGCGCTGGGAGCCTCAGGGTTGACGACCCGGATCACGCTGCCGTCTGCGCCGACCTCCATCATGTTGCCGAAAATGATGCTGATGGACAGTGGCAGGGCTGCCGAGAAGCCAATGAACGAGCCGAAGGTCAGGATGTAAAGCACGGTCATCGACCAGGTGTGTTTGTTACTGAAAATCGAGAACTGGTTTTTGATGCTGGGTTTGATGTTGCCCGGGATCAGCCGCAACAGAACGACGGTCAGCACGATGGTAAGCGGCAGCGCCAGCCACATGCTCATGGCCGAGAGCGCCCATACGCCGGCGATGGTCGCAACAATACCCACGCCGTAGAGGCCCAGGATCTTGCTGAAGGCAGATAACGGGCTGCCGGGGTCAGGAGTTACCACCTTCAGGTTGTTCATGCCAAACCAGCCTGCGAACGCCAGCGGAATCAAAAGCAGCATCCACACAAAGCCTGCGTTCTGGATCCAGGTGTCGGTGCCGGCCTCAATCCGTCCGATCAGCGTACCGCTGGGGCTTTGCAGTTGCAGGGCGTCGCCCGCCAGCACGCCGAACATACCCACCGTCATCACCAGCGGGATCAGGATCTGCATGGTTGTGACACCAAAGTTACCCAGCCCGGCGTTCATGCCCAGGCCATACCCCTGCTTGCTCTTGGGGTAGAAGGAGCTGATGTTGCTCATGGAGCAGGCAAAGTTACCTCCGCCGATCCCTGATAACAGCGCCAGTGCCTGGAACACAATAAACGGGGTGTCCGGATTCATCAGCGCCACGCCGGTCCCACAGGCCGGGATCATCAGCAGGGCGGTGGTCAGGAAGATCGTGTTGCGGCCGCCGGCGATCTTGATCATGAACGAGGCGGGAATCCGCAGGGTGGCGCCGGCCAGACCGGCGATGGCCGTCAGGGTGAACAACTGGTCGATGGTGAACGGGAAACCCAGGTTCTTCATCTGGGTCGTGATCATTCCCCACATCATCCAGATAGCAAAGCCCATCAGCAGGCTGGGAATGGAAATCCAGAGGTTTCGGGACGCAACCCTCTTGCCCTCACGTTCCCAGAACTCTTCGTTCTCGACATCCCAGTGTTCGATGTCGGCATTGGTTTTTGCCATTTCAAAGCTCCTCATGTGTCGCCGCCTGGTGCTGTCCCTTTGGGCAGCACTCGTTGCTCTGGGGCCATTCTGCTGATGAGGTGCTGTCTGGAATCTTGAGTAATATCAAGGAGGGTTCGGGGCGGGCTGATCTCGCCGGAGCCGGGTATGGAAGGGCAGGTTGGCTTTTGTTTTATTGATTTATAATCAATGGCTTAGGATGGTGGTACACCAGAGGGAGTAGTTTCACCCTGCCGTGGCGCAGTGGAGGTAGCCAATGATTTCCCGCTTAAGGAGCCGGGCTTCGGGGTTGAGTTGTCTGGAAAAAAAGGCGCAGGAGCTGGATCGACAGCGCCGTGAAAGCCAGGGCCCATGAGCCGGCGGAGAGCCAGAGCAGGGCCGGCTCGGAAAACGGGGCCGGGCCCGCCAGGTAGCGGCAGATACTGGCGATGGCCACCAGTACCGCCAATGACAGCACCTGCCAGGCCGGGGGCTGACGCCGGTGTGCCCGCTGCCACGCCAGCCTCAGCATCACACTCCCGGAAAGGGTTCCGAGGGCGCCTACCGCTACCAGGTGCAGGGCCGGGACAAGCGGTAAGCCTGCCAGCAGATGCACGCCGGAAACCAGCGCACCGGCAGCCAGCCAGAGGTAGCCCAGGGCCAGTACCAGAAGGTCTGGGCGACCGGTGCAGTGCCAGAGCTTCCAGCGACCGGTGCGGACCAGAATCAGAATGCCGGCAACGGCCAGCAAGCTGCCCGTTAACGGGTCTGCCGCCCGCGCCAGGCTCAGCATCAGAGCCAGGCAGAGAATGATCAGCAAGGCGCCTTCCAGTCGGGGCTGAACCCTGGCCTCCAGAGCGATGCCCTGCTTATCCAGAGTACCGGCAACGGCAGGGGCCAGAAGTCGGCCACCCATGAACGTCATTAACACCAGCAGCCCGACAATGGCGGATTGCAGCAGCGTTCGCGGGGCAGGTAAGGGCAGGCCGGCAGGAATGAGGAAGTACACCAGCGCCATAAGGCAAAGCACCAGAATCAGCGGGCCGGCGACCTTGTTACGCCATTTTTTTGCCGCCCGGAACCGGGGCACCACATGCCAGGCCAGCAGCAGGGCAAAGGCCGGGCTCAGCAACTGGGATAACAGGGCTTCGGGAGCCAGCAGCCAGCAAAGCCGTGCGGCCAGCCACATCCCGAACAGGGGGCCGAGTACCCGCCAGGGTTGTGGGCCCAGGGTATAGCCCGCCACCAGCGCCAGGGCGAAACCGAAGATCAGCTCGTGCCCATGGCCGGGCCCCAGCAGGCCGGCGGGCCAGCCGCTCCCGGACAGGACGGCGGCAATGGAGAGCGGCACCGTGACGGCGGCCCAGACCGAAGCTGCCGGAAAGAACAGCCAGAAACTGTGGAAGGGTCTGGCACTTTTTACGGTCATACTCCGGCCTCCGGTACCGATTCACTTGCGCAAAGTCATCTGGTGACCTTGCAGGCCGCCCGAGTTTGACTAAGAGTGATGGTAACGAAAGCTGATTCCGAGGAACACCATGACAATGACACAGCTTCTCAGCCTGCCATTTTCCGCGAATGGCGTCTGGCGTGAACTCAAAGATATGAACCTGTCTGTGCCGTTTCTGGCGTGGGTAATCGTGGTACCCATGTCTTTCCTGCCGCCGGTGCTTTTGTACTACGCCGGTACCCATTATGGCGACAGCTTTATCAGCGGGTTTGCGGACAAGGAATGGCGCTTTATTACCACCATCCTGTTCCTGGCCGAACTGCTGACGTTTTTTGTCATGGGCTGGCTGATCAAGGCGGTGCTTGATGGCCATCAGTTGCGGGTTGAATACCCGGACGCCTATCTGCTGGCGGCCATTGCCCCTCTCCCGCTGTGGCTGTCGTCGCTGGCGTTGCTGGTACCGGTACTGGCGGTCAGCGTGGCGGCGGTGGCGTTAGGGATGTTTCTGTCGTGCGCCCTGATCTATCAGGGGGTCCGGTCGCTGTGTCAGCGCACCGATAACGATGTGGTGGCTATGTCGGCAACTTACACCGTGATGGCCGCTTCGTTGCTGGCGTGGGGAATTCTCATGGCCATGGTCTGGGCCTTCTGACCGGCTGGCCCGTCAGGCGACGTGTGGCAGCACGCCGACATAGATGGCGCTGAAGTGGCAGGCGCTGCCGCCGATCACAAACAGATGCCATATAGCATGCATGTAGGGGGTGCGGTCGGCCAGATAGAAGGCAACCCCGGCGGTATAGACCACGCCGCCGGCGATGGTCAGCTGCAACGCGGTTGTACTCAGGTTCTCGACCAGATCCGCTGAGGCAAAGGTAATCAGCCAGCCCATGGCGATATAGATGGCTACCCGCGCCAGCTTGAACCGGTTCTTGAAAATCACTTTCAGAATCACGCCGGTCAGCGCCAGCGACCAGATCACGGTGAACAGTGTCCAGCCGGTGACGCCACGCATATTCACCAGCAGAAAGGGTGTGTAGGTACCGGCGATCAGCAGAAAGATGGCGCAGTGATCCAGAGTCTTGAAGGCCGTCTTGAGGCCGGGATGCCGGGTGCCGTGGTAGAGGGTCGAGGCCAGGTACAACAGGATCAGTGAGCCGCCAAAGACGCTGAAACTGACGATTTTCCAGATATCGCCCATCTTGCTCGCGCCCGCGATCAGGGCGATGGTGCCCACGATGCTGAGCACGAATCCCAGGCCATGAGTGGCGCTGTTGAGCCACTCTTCAATCCGGTAATGAATGGTATCAGCCAGTTTGTGATCGGGTGCCATGGCGCGGACTCATCTCTGGGAAAGGATTAACCTGAGCAAAGTATAAAGTATTTCAGCGTACATGCGTACGCTGATAGCGGGCTCCACCGCTCGCTCAGGCTTTTTTCGCTGTTTTTGCGGCAGAGGTTTTCAGTCGGGAGAAGGTCGCGGGCACCACCCCCAGCCAGGACGCCAGCTGGTTATCCGGCACCCGCTTTACAAGCTCCGGGTACTCTTCTACCAGCAAATCGTAGCGCTCGGTTGCCAGCATGGTGTGCTTGCGGTACTCCCTCATGCTGGTGAGTTCGGCAATTTCTTCGGTCAGCACCAGTGCGAACTTGTGCCACAGGCCATCCCCGTACTTCTGAATGGTAGACCGGAAAGCACTGAAGTCCGCTACCCACAGAGTAGCGGGTAACACGCTGGTCAGGCAGAGGGTGTTGCGCACGGTGCGGGTGCGTCCGAACACCGGCCACACCAGATCACCCTCGGTAAAGAAGTGATGGATGGCCACCTTGCCTGACGGGGATTCACGGAACAGCCTCAGGACACCGTACTGGATCAGATACACACTGCCCCATGGGCGATCATGCTTTTCCAGCGGGGTTTCTGCGTCTACACGCTGAAGCTGAAACAGTTTGGCCAGCTCACCCAGCAGCTGGACTTCCGGAGTGTCGGGCCGTTCGTTCAGACAGATGCCAAAGGCCCGCCGGAGGCCGTTCAGGAGCAGGGCTTCGGCCGGAGCCGTCGGGTAGGAAATAATATCACTATCCGGGCTGGCCAGAAGACAGGGCGCAGAGGCTACCGGCGAACTGAACTTGCTAGTCATGCTTTGACCTCGACTGCGTTAACGTTGATCAATTATTCTAGCACCAAAGTAATATTCAAAATGACTTATATCATTAAGGATATTTGATCGAGTCGATAACGGGGCCCGATTTAATTGATGTCAATGTCATCACGCTCCGGCCGGGGCAGCATGGGGTAACGTTTCCAAACGACCCACCAGGACATATTCCCATGACCTTCTATCAACCTGTCAGTAATGAAATTGAACTCTTTACCGCAGCGGCCGGGCATGGTCTGCCGGTTATGATCAAGGGCCCGACCGGTTGCGGTAAAACCCGGTTTGTGCGTTATATGGCGGAGCAGCTGGGCCGCCCCGTGTATACCGTGGCCTGCCACGACGACCTCACCGCCGCCGACCTGGTGGGCCGGCATCTGATTGGCCCGGAGGGTACCTACTGGCAGGATGGGCCGTTGACCCGGGCGGTGAGGGAAGGCGGCATCTGTTATCTGGACGAGGTTGTAGAAGCCCGTAAAGACACCACGGTGGTCCTGCATCCTCTGGCCGATGATCGCCGCGAGTTGCCGGTGGAGCGTACCGGCGAGCTGCTCAGGGCGGCGCCCGGGTTCATGCTGGTGGTTTCATATAACCCGGGCTATCAGAGCCTTCTGAAGGGCATGAAGCCCAGCACCCGGCAGCGTTTTGTGTCCATGAGCTTCGACTATCCGGAACCGGAGGCCGAGCAGGTTATCGTACAGATCGAATCGGGCTGTAACACACGTCTGGCACAACAACTGGTGAGCCTGGCGGTGTCGTTGCGCAAACTCAAGGATCACGATCTGGAAGAGGCTGCCTCCACCCGGCTGCTGATTCATACGGCCACGCTGATCAAGGCCGGGGTACCGGTGCTGGATGCCTGCCGGGCCGGTGCGATCGAACCCCTGTCTGACGACCCGGCGGTGGTGACGGCGCTGATGGAGGTTGTGTACGCGGTATTTGGTCAGGCCGGGGCCTGAGCTCCGGATCAGGACAGCACGTGGAGGGCCGCAAGCGCGGCCACCACCACGACCGCCCAGGACTGGGCGGCCAGGCGCCAGATCTGGGGTGCTGACTTCATCTCCATAAAGTGATCCACCAGCAATACCGCTTTGATCAATACCAGGCTGAAAACCACCCAGAGCAGAACCGTGGTACTGCCGGTGGTGTGCATGATCAGGACCGGCGTAACCGTACAGGCCAGCAGAGCCAGAAAAACCGTCATCATTCGCACGCCTCCTCAGGCCAGAACATACAGCATCGGGAACAGCACCAGCCAAACCAGGTCCACCATGTGCCAATAACAGGCACCGGACTCCACCGCATTCATTTCACCCTTGTGGTACTCCCCGTTCTTCACCTTTATCGCCAGTACCACAAGGATGATCTGGCCCAGGACCACGTGCATGAAGTGAAAGAAGGTGAGAAAGAAATAGAACATGAAAAAAGTGTCGGTGCCGAGGTTGTAACCGGCACTGTAGAGGTCGGCGTATTCCCACAGCTTGCCCAGGGTGTACACGCAGGATACGGCCACCGCGGCCCTGAGCAGCGGTGCCGCACCTTGGCTCTGGTTGCGCAGGCGCTGAACCGCGACAGCAACAAGGTAGCTGGCACTGATCAGGCTGAGCGTATTGATCAGGCCTGCCCCGGGGTGAAGGGCCTGCTTGCCGGAAGTGAAGAGGACCGGGTCCAGGTATCGGGCAACGCCGTAACCGATGAACATGATGGCAAATACCGCCAGCTCGGCAAAAATGAAAATCCAGACGGCGATGTCACCGGGCAGGTGCCGGGGCCGGGCAAGAGCACTGTTGGCCAAGATGGTCTCCTTTAACACGTCAGGTTCAGGTACAGCCGGGGCAGTTGGCCGGGCAGCTGGGCCGGGTCCCGGATGACGACAAAATGGCTGCTGCCGAAAACGTAGGGGAGGTATTCCGCCGCTTCTTCATCGATGGTGATACAAAACGGGACCAGGCCGGCTTTGTGAGCCTCCAGTACCGCCATCCGGGTATCCTCAACCCCGTAACGGCCCTCGTACAGGTCCAGGTCGTTGGGCTTGCCGTCGGTCAGTAACAACAGGATCTTCTGTTGTTCCGGGCGAGCCTGCAGCAGGCGTGTGGCCTGGCGTATGGCGGCACCCATACGGGTGTAGTAACCGGGCTCCAGAGCCTGGATGCGGCCACGAACCAGATCGCTGTAGGGCTCATCAAAGCCTTTGAGGTGATGGAAGCGTATGTGGTCCCGGTGGCGGGAGGAAAACGCAAACACCGCGAAGGGGTCACGGCTGGCCGACAAGGCTTCGCTCAGCAGCTGCAGACCGTCCCGGGCTACATCAATCACCCGCTGATGATTGTTGATGTAGGTGTCGGTTGAGAGTGAAGCATCCGTCAGGACCAGGCAGGCGAGGTCGCGCTGGCTGTGGCGGCACTGACGGAACAGCTTGTGGTCGGTTTCGCCGGCTCCGCGCTGGTGCTGGACAATACGTTCCAGGCAGGCATCCAGGTCCAGCTCGTCACCATCCCGTTGCCGGCGTTCCCATTGCCGCAACGGTTTGAGTGCACTGAACTGCCGGCGAAGTATCCGGGCTGCGCGGCTCAGGTGCCCGGGCAGGGGAGTGGGCACCGCCTCTTTGCTCAGCATGGGCTGCAAGCAGCAGAATTTTTCCCGGTAAGCCTGCCGGCGCCAGTCCCACTCCGGCAGATGAATGCCTGGCCCCAGCCGCAGGTCGTCATTTTCCTCCGATGGCAGATCCAGGTCGAACTTGATGGCAGACGACGCCTCGCGACGATCCATGGACACCGAAATCATATCCATATCATCAGCCACCGACTCGGCATCGTCTTCATCGGTATCGTCCCCGGCGCGATCCACCGGAATAAACTCAGACCAGGAAAACAGGCTCTCCAGCCGGAACAGCATGAGCCCCTGGTCTTTATCGAACGCATCCACCCGTTCGGCCTGGCGGCGCTTGCGTTTTTTGGCCAGGCCTCCGGGCCCGGACCGGGCATTGTCGTCGCCGATCACCTGGCCCTCAAGCCTGCCCCGGCCCAGCACCGGATACAGCCACAGCACCACCGGCCAGGGGTCGGTAAGGGCATCGGGCAGCGTCGGGACGCTGCCGGGGTGAATCAGGGCCTGGCGGATCGCCCGCTCCCGCTCGGCTTCCGGGCCATTGAGTGTTTCCGGGTGCGGACGCCATTGTAAGGTATGCCGCACCAGACGCTGGTACACCGGCTCAAGCCCTGGCCACTGGCCAAGCAGCTGTTGCACCATGGCCTGGTTGCCCTGCAGCCAGCTGTGATGATGGATTTCTCCCAGCGACGCCAGGGCGGCGAGCCAGAGATAGAGGTCCCGGTTAACCCGCCGGGACGGAAACAGGGCAATCCGGTCGGGCAGTCTCAGGCTCTCCTCGTCACGCCAGGCCAGCTCGAACTTTCGGTGGGTGCCGGCCAGTTTCTGCAGAAACCGGCGCCGGATCTGGAAGTGCCGGGGTTCTGCGGTCACCAGGCTCAGGGCCGGATCACCCCCCAGGGCGCGAAACAGGAGCCCCAGAGTCCGGGCTTCGTCCTTCAGGTTCACGGCGTGCTCGGGGAACTCCCCCATGGCGTGCCGGGTAACGTATTGGTGCCACTTGAGTCCGACCCATTCTTCCATTTTGTCTCCGGGCTTGCTGGGAAAGAGGAGCCATAGCCGGGGCCTCGGGCCCCGGCTCATCGTGGGTTCAGGCCGATGCCCGGGCAGGGCTTGACCGTTCGTCGGCCGGTTTTGCCTGGCCTCCGATAAAGAAGCTGCCCAGATACACCACCAGCCCGGCCATGAAGAAGGCTCCGGCCACAAAACGCATCCAGTAAAAGGCGCTGATTTCATGCTGTCCCGCCATAAAGGACAGGGCCTGGCCGCTTTCCGGCAGGCGCTGCAGCCATACCTGGAGTACGCCGGCCGCGGTCAGGAACAGGGTGATGCAGACCATGGCCAGGGTCATCAGCCAGAACCCCCACATTTCCACCAGCTGGGCGGTGTGGCTGTTGCCGTGCGGCCGGCCACGCATAATGGGTACGGCGTAGGAAATGATGGTCAGGACAATCATCACATAGGCGCCATAGAACGCCATGTGCCCGTGGGCCGCGGTAAGCTGGCTGCCGTGGGTGTAGTAGTTGACCGGGGCAAGGGTATGGAGGAAACCCCAGACTCCGGCACCCAGAAAGGCCATGACGGTGGTTCCCCTGGCCCAGAGGATGGCGGCACGATTGGGGTGATTCCGCCGACGGCGGTTGATCATGGTGAAGGCAAAGACCACCATCATGAAGAACGGCAGGGGCTCCAGAGCTGAGAACACCGAACCCAGCCAGAGCCAGTATTCCGGCGCTCCGATCCAGAAAAAGTGGTGCCCGGTACCGATAATACCGGTGATCAATGCCATGGCGACAATGACATACAGCCATTTCTCGATCACTTCCCGGTCTACGCCGGTCAGCTTGATCAGGACATAGGCCAGGATAGCGCCCATGATCAGCTCCCACACGCCTTCTACCCACAGGTGGACCACAAACCACCAGAAGTACTTGTCGGTAGCCAGGTTGCCGGGGTTGTAGAAAGCGAACAGCCAGAGCACGGCCAGCCCGATGAGACCGGTAATCAGAATGATGTTAACAACGGTTTTACGGCCCTTGAGAGCCGTCATCACGATGTTGTAGAGGAAGCCGACAATCACCGCCAGCAAACCGATTTTGGTGATTGTGGGTTGTTCAAGAAACTCCCGGCCCATGGTGGGGAAGTACTCGTTGAACGTCAGCTCGGCGAGCCGCGCGTAGTCCACAAGCAGATAGCCCAGAATGGTCAGGGTTCCCGCTACCGCAAATACCCAGAACAGAATCCACGCCAGCAGAGGGCTGTGCAGTTCGGTTTGGGCTTCTTCGGGCACCATGTAATAGGTGGCGCCCATAAACCCGAATAACAGCCAGACAATCAGCAGGTTGGTGTGCACCATCCGGGCGACGTTAAAGGGAATTTCCGGGAACAGAAAGTCGCCGACGACATACTGCAAGCCCAGAATCAGGCCGAACACGATCTGGCCGGCAAACAGGATCAGGGCGAAGATGAAGTAGGGCATGGAGACCCGTTGGGATTCGAATTTCATGCTTGCGTCCTTAACCTTCGATGTTGGGTGGCCAGTTGTTGTCGTCGATCTTCGAGGTCCATTCCAGGAATGCGCTCAGATCATCAATCTGCGCATCGGTCAGCCTGAAGTCGGGCATCTGACGCCGTCCGGGAATGTTGGTGGGCATCGCATTCATCCAGGCGCGCATGTAGGCCTTGAAGACCTCGGTATCGCCAGCGCCGCGGCGGTCGAACACGTTTGCCAGTTCCGGGGCAAAATACGCCCCTTCACCCATGATGGAATGGCAGCCAACACAGTTGTTGGTCTCCCAGATATGTTTGCCCCGCACCACCTGGTCGGTGAGCTGGTCCCGGTTGTCCCTTTCGGGCATTGCCCGTACCTGGGTGTCAAAAGTCAGGGCCAGGAACAACAGGATGAAGAACGCGCTTCCTCCCAGATAAATGTTCCTGGCCATGCTTTTGGTAAAGCGTTCGGCCATTGGCTTCTCTCCTCGTTTGTATCGAATACCTGAGTGCCTCTCTAGGATATAAACATGTATAGAAAATACTTTTGATGGTTATCAAACCCGAAAAAATAAATTCCTGAAGGCGGTGAGAAAATTGCCTGGCGACCGGATGGTGATAGACTGAACGGCTTTCAGTACGAGTGTGGATCTCTACCCGGAGCCGTCATGTCCGCCGCCCTGGCCCTTCTGATTAAACTGTTGCCGCTGTACGTTACTGTTGCTCTGGGCTGGCTTGCCGGGCGCTACCTGGAAGCCAGTGGCCGCCACATTGCCGGCATCATGCTCTATATCGTTACGCCTTCGGTGGTGTTCTCCGGCGTGATGGCCGCGCCCCTGAGCCCGGAAGTGATTCTCCTGCCGGTACTGGTGTTCGGGTTCTGCACGGTGCTGGCCCTGGGGCATCTGTTCATCGCCAGAAAACTGCTTTCGGACGGCTCTGCGGCGGTGGTGCCGTTAGCGGTGGGTACGGGCAACACCGGTTATTTCGGGGTGCCGGTTGCGTTATTGCTGTTTGGGGAAGAAGGGCTGGCGCTGTACATCGTCTGTATGCTCGGCACCACCCTGTTTGAAAACTCGGTGGGGTTTTATCTGGCGGCCCGGGGCAACTACAGTATCCCCGACGCCCTGCGCCGGGTGGTCCGGCTGCCTTCGGTGTACGCGTTTGTGCTGGCTGTGTTGCTGAACCTGGGCGGTATCGGTATCCACGAAGTGTTTGTGCCGCTGTTTGATAACCTGCGGGGCACATACAGTGTACTGGGCATGATGATTATCGGGATGAGTATCCGCGGGTTCCGCGGGCTGGCGGGTAACCCGGTTTTTACCGGATTGGCGTTTTTCGGGAAATTTGTCAGCTGGCCGCTGCTGGCGCTGGCATTCTGGTGGCTGGATGCCCGGGTACTGGGTATCTACGAGCATGCGGTACACCAGGTGATCTTCCTGATTTCCATTACACCGATCGCAGCCAATACGGTGGTGATCGCCACCTTGCTGGATGCCTCCCCGCGCCAGGCTGCGGGGACCACCCTGCTCAGTACACTCTTCGCGCTGGTTTACATTCCGTTGATGATTGCCTGGCTGCTCTGATTCAGGAATCCGGCAGGACTGCCGCCGCCGGGTGAGTGTGAGTTGCCCGGGCCCGGGCGATATCCCGGCGGGCATGACGCGCTACGCTTACCCCGGCGCTGATCGCCAGCGTGCCCATGATGGCGGCCACGACCAGGTCCGGCCAGGCGCTGCCTGTGCCGAATACACCCAGGGCAGCGGCCATCACCGCCAGATTACCAAGAGCATCGTTGCGACTGCACAGCCATACCGACCGCATGTCCGAGTCGCCGCTGCGAAAGCGAAACAGGATGATCGCTACCACCACATTGGCGGCCAGTGCCAGCAGGCCGACCAGGCCCATGGTCAGCGGCTCCGGTGCCTGGCCGCTTTGCATCACCCAGATCGCCCGGCCCCACACAACGAGTCCGAAAGTGGCCATGGTGAGGCCTTTGACCAGTGCCGCGCGGCCACGCCATAACAGGCCCATTCCCAACACACTCAGGGACAGCAGATAGTTGGCGCTGTCACCAAAGAAGTCGATGGCGTCTGCCATCAGCGCTACCGAGCCGGATTGGAAACTGGCCACGCCCTCGACCAGAAACATGATCAGGTTGACCCAAAGTGCCACCCACAGGGCACGGCGGAAGCCCGGTGGCGGAGCGCTGGGTGCAGGGGCAGAACAGGAACAGCCCATAGAGAACTCCGTCAGGTAAATGCCTCTATTTAAAAACCTTGTAGCTGCTCCAGGGTCAAGCGTCAATCGCGATGTGTGTTGCTGAGGGCATTCTGGCCTCGCGCCAGGGTCGATACCGGCGATTATGCTACATTTGAAAGGTTGGCATCGTGATGCAAGTGCGCGGGAAGAGATCATGCAACGGAATCCACCCTCGATCATCATTTTTGACTGGCACGGGACGCTGGTGGATACCCACGACGCAATGTTCAGTGCGATGGAGGACATGCTGCCCCGTCTGGAAGACCTCGGGCTGGTGGAGCAGCTGTTACCGGAGGAGGAATGCCGTACCGAAGACGATGCCCGGCTGGTCCGCTACATCCGCATTTTCCGCCGCCTGCACCCTCGTATTCTGGCGGAGAGGCGGGTATCCCGCACCGATATCTTCAACGCCATTTTCGGCAGCAACAAGCCCGCAAAGCTGATTGCTCACCAGGCTTACAACACCGCTTACCGTAAATACTTTGGTCAGGTAAAACCGTTCCAGCCCGGCGCCTATGACTACCTGTGTGCCCTCAGGGCCATGGGAATCCGGCTGGGAATCTCGACCAACCGTAACCGGGAGTTCCTGGATAAGGAGCTGCAAACGGTGGATGAGGGCCGGTGGGAGGGATTGTTTGAGGTGATTGTCTGCGCCGATGATGTGACCGAGTACAAGCCCGACCCTCAGGTACTGCTGAAGGCCCTGGAGAAGGCGGGAGCGACCGTGGAGAGTGGGGCCTGGTACCTGGGTGACAGTTACGTGGATATGCTGACGGCTCACAACGCCGGTGTGACGGGCGTATTTTACAACGGTGCCGGCTGGGAGAGGGAGCGTATATCGGGCTGGTTCGCCTCCCGGGATGCGCCCATGGCGATACTCGACAGTTTTGAGCAGTTGATGGACCTTCTCCAGACACTGGAAGACGAGGTGCCGGGTACCTTTGAGGTCAATCCCGATACGGTGCGCCCGGCGCCATTCCCGCTGCCTGAACGGCCGGTGCCACGGGTCGAGCCAGACTGGCACCCGGCGGTAGTCAGGCTGATCCGGCCGGCCGTGATCCTGTTTGACTGGCATGCCACGCTGGTGGACACCCTCGACGCCATGTATCACGCCGTAGACGACATGCTGCCGGATTTTCACAGACTCGGACTGATGGGCCGGATGGTCTCACCGGAGGACAGTAAAACACCGGAAGATGCCCGGCTGGTGGCCTACGTCAGGGAGTTCGCCCGGTTACATCCAAAGGTAAAGGCCGACCGGAAAATCTCCCGGACGGATATTTTTGAAGTGCTGTTCGGAGACGACCACGATGCCAAACAGATTGCCCACAAGGCCTTCAACCACCATTATCGCAACCATTACGGCACCGTGAAGGCCTTTGAGCCCAGGGTCCGGAAAATGCTCGAGGGCCTGCGTGGGTTGAACATCGGGCTAGGGGTGATCACCAACCGGGACCGGGAGTTTTTTGAGCATGAACTCGGTGCGGTGGACGAGACCGGCTGGACCCATCTGTTTGATGTGGATGTATGCGGCGATGATACCCCCTTGCGCAAACCCCATCCAGACCAGTTGCTGCTGGCGGTACAGCGGCTTGACTATCCACCAGACCCCAGTGCCTGGTATGTGGGGGACTCCACCACCGACATCATCGCTGCCAAACGTGCCGGCATGACTGCCGTGTTCTTTAACGGTGCCCAGTGGGACCAGCCCTGGCTGGACCGGATTTTTCCCGGCACCCACAAGCATCCGCACAAGCCGGATGTGGTGGTGAATGATTTTTCGGAATTCTGGGCGCTGGTTCTGGCGTGTGAAATGGGGCCGCCTTAGTTGGCCCGGCTCTTCAGAACTTCTTCAATCGCCAGCCCGATGGACAGCACGCCGTTAACCTCCTGGCTGGCGTGGGTCACCGGTAAGGCATAGCTGACAACCACCTGAAAGCGGTTGGTCGAGACATCGTATTCGATCGGAGAAACCCAGTGCGCACGCCGGCGCACAACCTGTCCGGGCTTCTCCTGTACCAGTTCCTGAAACTTCGGCTCATCGCCCTGCCAGTAATCCGAAGTTAGCTGGCTCATGGCGGCCAGCGCGCCTTGCTGGTTAATCAGGAGTACCTCGGTGACCTGCGGCGCGTGAAGGGCCTGCCAGTGTGCCAGCGCCTGCGACGCGGGCAGATCCAAGAGATGCCGGGCCAGCGGTGTTATATGCTGAGGTGCCAGCACCCGCCAGAGAGCGTCCTCGGTAAGGATGTCGGTGAAAGTAGCTGCAGCAGGGGCCGGCTGCAGCGCCTCGCTAAGATCCACGGTCCCGAGCAGATCCTGAACCAGCCCATCAGCCGCCTGTTGCACGAGGGCACGCTCTGCGTCAGACAGCTCTGTCTGAATGCCCATGCAAGGGGGTAGTGCGAGGTTAAAGCGGCTGAGAAAGTCCGGATGGGCGGATACGAACTGCGGGTTCAGATAAAGGTGGAGCGGTACGTACCGCAGGAAGGTCTGTTCCAGGGCGCTGTAATCATCGGGCTGGGCGCGGCGGATCCGGGACATGACCCGCTCGTCCATCAGCGCCAGGTCAATGCGTTCGAGTTCCAGCAGGGCAGGAAGCTGACTGGCGTGGCTCACCGAGACGACAGGTTCCAGTCCCTGGCGGCGTAGCCACAGCTCTTCATTGCTGCCGCTCACCACTCCGATGCGGGCAGCGTCGGGCGCCGGCTTTTCACCAATATAGAACCAGTGCCATTTCTCCAGCGCCACCGGGTGGCTGGGCCAGGCGTTCTGATCGAGTTCCGCTGACCGGTCGACGGCAAAATAGCCATCGATCAGGTTACGCTTCAGTGCGTAGAGGCCCCGGTTCTGCGGAACCAGCCGGATGCTGGCCTGGGCTCCTGCCCGGGTCATCACGCAGCGGATGGTCTCGACGGTTTCGCCGCTGAGCTTCTGGCCGTCCGGGGTCTCGTCGGTGTACTGATAGGGAGGAGAGTGGAAGGTGTACAGGTTGTAGACCTGATGATCTCCGGTTGCCAGGCCACTTGCCAGAGCCATCAACAATCCGGTTGTCAGAGACCGCATCCGCATGTGTCGGCAGAACCTCTCTGGTGCCGGGGAAGGTGTAGCCTGAAGCATAACAGCGTTAACTCTTTGGAGGTAGGCGAACTACGCCAAGGGCACAAGCGTAGTGTCGGAGCTGAGCTGCTACACTCAACTGATCCGCATCAACTCGTGTGAACCGCCGGTAAGGCATACTATGTTCATTCC
This sequence comes from Marinobacter sp., assembly GCA_035306945.1. GTDB lineage: Bacteria > Pseudomonadota > Gammaproteobacteria > Pseudomonadales > Oleiphilaceae > Marinobacter. The sequence goes on along the minus strand of DATGNB010000084.1, from coordinate 17,535 downwards.
GGCATGCCGAACCCGAACCCATCCGACGTTAGAGTTATTCTATGGCTTCTGATACTGCTGCTGCAGCACACACTCTTCCCGCTTTCAGCTGGGACGAGGCCCTGATTCGCCGCTACGATCTCAGCGGACCCCGGTACACCTCCTATCCCACGGCTGTGGAATTCAGCCAGCGTTACTCCATCGAGGATATGGTTAAAGCCGCGGGCCGGAGCAAATCAGCCGGCGGCCCGGTCTCGCTTTATACCCACCTGCCGTTCTGTGCGCACCTGTGTTACTACTGCGTTTGTAACAAGGTGATCACCAAAAAGCGGGATAAAGCCATGCCCTACGTTGAGCGGGTGCTGAAGGAGGCGGCTATCCAGTCCAAGCTTTTTGGTCCGGACCGGCCGGTGCAGCAGTTGCACTGGGGCGGCGGCACGCCCACCTTCCTGCCGCGGGATGTGATGCAGCATCTGATGGCGGGCTACGGCGAGCTGTTCAATCTCCAGGCCGGGGACGAGCGGGACTACAGCGTAGAGATTGATCCCCGGGAAGTGGCGGATGATACGCTGGCGACCCTGTGGGAGCTGGGGTTCAACCGTATCAGTCTGGGGGTTCAGGATGTCAATCCAGAGGTCCAGAAGGCGGTTAATCGCATTCAGCCCCGGGAAATGACCGAAGCGGTTCTGCATGAGGCGCGTCGTATCGGCTTCCGCTCGATCAACCTGGACCTGATCTATGGTTTGCCCTACCAGACCCCCGAAAGCTTTGCCGAGACCCTGGAAGCGGTGATCGGGATGTCGCCGGACCGGCTCTCGGTGTTCAGTTACGCCCACCTGCCGGACCGTTTCTATCCACAAACCCGGATTCAGGCAGACACCCTGCCCAGCCCGCAACAAAAGCTGACGATCCTGCACAACACCATTAATCGCCTGCTGGAAGCCGGTTACGAATACATCGGCATGGACCACTTTGCCAAGCCTGAAGACAGCCTGGCAATCGCACAGAGAGAAGGGCGGCTGCACCGGAACTTCCAGGGCTACACGACCCACGCCGACTGTGATCTGGTGTCGCTGGGGGTCTCGGCGATTGGTCAGACCGACGATGCCTATTTCCAGAACAACCATGATCTGCCGTCCTGGGAAGCGTCGGTCGACGCGGGCCAGCTGGCCATTGTACGGGGTGTCGGCCTGAGCCGGGATGATCGCATCCGTCGCTGGGTCATCGGTCAGCTGATCTGTCAGTTCCGGCTTGACCGGAAGCAGTTTGCCGACCAGTGGCATGAGGATTTCGACCGCTACTTTGCGGATGAGCTGATCCGGCTCAAACCCATGGTACGGGACCAGCTGGTGGCCGATACCGGTGACTGCCTGCAGGTTCAGCCGGCCGGCCGGCTGCTGATCCGGGCAATCTGTCAGATCTTCGACTTCTACCGGAAGCAGGGCGCCAGCCAGCGGTTCTCCCGCATTATCTGATTGCACACTAATGTTCTGTCCTCTAAAGACTGGACGAGGGCGCGCTAAAGGCGTATTGTTTGGCGCTCCCTCATCCGGGTTAGTGTTTTTCTGGTGTAGAGGACCAAAATTACCATGACATCTAAAGAGTTTTATCAAGAGTTCAGAGGGCTGTTGGCCCACTTGCGCTTCCCTTAGCGAGTCTCATCTCCGGGCACCCTGCCCACCTTTGTTGTTGCCGTCACTGCAATAGCCTTTGCGTGTACGGACTTTCCAGAAACGAAAAGTTCCACTCCTGCCGACCAATACCAGGCTATTTGGTCGCTCATGGACTGTTGTCGTTGTAAATCGAGGTTGAGACTTGAACGAGAGCGGATTAACTCAATTTTCAGTAATTACGATACTGCTGCTGCTTGCCGCCTTTTACGGCGGTACCTATCTCCTGTCCCTGCTGATCCGTAAGGATAAGGAAGACACTTCCGGTTTTATGGTTGCCGGCCACGAGGTGGGCTTTGGCATGGGTGCGTCCAGTATGACAGCGACCTGGATATGGGCTGCCTCATTCTATGCTGCCGCAACCTCCGGTTATACCTATGGGCTGTCCGGGCCGATTCATTACGGCCTCTGGGGCGCCCTGATGATCCTGTTCATCTATCCGTTTGGTCGCCGCTTCCGTAAGCTTGCGCCTAATGGCCATACCCTCGGAGAGCTGATCCATGCCCGGCACGGGGCGTCGAGCCAGTTGATCCTGGCCGGCTCCAACATTCTGGGCAGTGTTATCAGCCTGATGGTGAACTTTACCGCCGCCGGGGCACTGGTGTCTGTGCTCTCGCCATTGTCGTTCCAGACCGGGGTCATTGTGGCCGGGGTTGGTGTGCTGTCCTATACCATCACCTCAGGGTTCCGGGCCTCGGTGTTTACAGACTTTGCCCAACTGGTGGCCCTGATGGCCATTGCCATTGTGATCATACCGGCCGTGCTGTTTGCCGTTGGTGGCCCGAGTGTGATGGTTGAAGGGCTCAGTAACCTGACTGACGAGCAGGCAAACTTTTTCTCGGTCGAAGCGCTGATGAATCAGGGGGCCCCTTTCTTTGTCGCCGTCCTGGCCTATGCCATAGGTAACCAGACAATTTCCCAGCGTCTGTTTGCCGTGCGGGAAGAGCACATCAAGCCCACTTTCCTGACCGCCACCGTGGGTTACGGGGCGATTGTGATCGGTTTGGGGATGATTGGCCTGATTGCCTTGTCGGTAGGTATCGAGCCCCTCAACGGCAACATGAATAACCTGATCCCGCAGATGGTCTCAACCTACCTGTCGCCTTTCTTTGTGGGGCTGTTCTTTATCCTGGTGATCGGCTCCCTGTCTTCCACCGCAGACTCAGACCTGGCGGCACTCTCTACCATTCTGATGGCGGACGTGTACGGCAAGAATATTGCCAGGGACAAGCCTGACCCGCGGTTGATGATGCTGGTGGGCCGGATCACGATGATTGTGGCTACCGTTGCCGGTGTGATCTTCGCCAGTTTCTCCCTGGATATTCTGGTGATGCTGGTGTTTGTAGGCGCGCTCTGGGGAGCCATTGTGTTCCCGGTCATCGCCAGCTGTTACTGGGACCGGGTGACCAACTCGGCATTCACCTGGTCTGTGGCGGTGGCAATGGTGGTGTTCTGTGTGGCCCGTTTTGAGCTGCTCGAAATGACCGGCCTGACGGTTCTGGCCTTTGAGGTACTCGCCTGTGTGGGCGGCGCCGTTGTCATCGGGCTTATGGCCTTCGGTTTCCTGGGCCGCAGGGTGGGCCTGCTGGCCGGTGCCATCACTCTGGTTTTAATGCTGGTTTACGCCATCGGTTTCCTGCGGGATTACCAGGTGCTGGTGGCTTCGCTGACCGCCTACGGCACGAGTGCCGTGGTATGTACGGTAATGACCCTGCTCAGCAAGCAGGAACGCTTTGACTTTGACCTGATACAGCGACGGGTTGGTAACTATGACAAAGCGGATGACGAAACTTCAGTTAACATAATTCCGGAGGGAGCGTAATGACAACTGAACTGCTATACGGTGCCTATATCCTGATGTGGCCGGCCCTGACTCTGGGCGTACTGGCCATGATCTGCGGTGCCGTCTTTAAGGACATGCGCCGGGCCCGTGCGAACGGAGATGCCCTGATCTGAGGTCAAGCTGATAATGGTCAATGCGCTGGCAGGTCGCGGGCAGTAGTTTAACTCCTTCATATTATGGAGGAGTGTCATGGAACTTGTCTGTCCCGCTGGCAGCCTGCCGGCCCTCAGGGCCGCTGTTGACCATGGTGCTGACGCGGTCTACTTCGGTTTTCGCGACAGCACCAATGCCCGCCAGTTTGCCGGCCTGAACTTCAATGAAACACGAGCCGCCGAAGGCATCGAGTATGCTCACGCCGCTGGCGCCCGTGTCTTTTGTGCCATTAACACCTACCCCCAACCCGATGGCTGGGAACACTGGAAGGGTGCCGTCGACCGCGCGGCCGCCATCGGTGTGGATGCCATTATTCTGGCCGATATGGGCCTGCTTGATTACGCCGCCACCCGCTATCCGGATACGGCCCGCCATCTCTCGGTGCAAGGCTCCGCCACCAGCCATGAAGCGTTGTCTTTCTACAAGGATAATTTCGATATCCGTCGTGCCGTGCTGCCCCGGGTACTGTCACTGGATCAGGTGCGGGCGGTGGCCAGGCACAGCCCGGTCGAACTCGAAGTGTTTGCCTTTGGCAGCCTTTGTATCATGGCGGAGGGCCGCTGTTACCTGTCTTCTTACCTTACCGATGAATCTCCCAATACCCGCGGGGCCTGCTCTCCGGCCAAAGCTGTGCGCTGGCAGGAGACGCCACAGGGGCTCGAATCCCGGCTCAACGACGTGTTGATCGACCGTTACGGCCCCGGCGAATCTGCCGGTTATCCGACCCTCTGCAAGGGCCGGTTTGAGGTCGGGGGCAGTGTGTACCACGCCATTGAGGAGCCGGTCAGCCTCAACACCATGGATATCCTGCCGGAGTTGCAGAGCCTGGGCATCCGTGCGGTCAAGATCGAAGGCCGTCAGCGCAGTCCGGCCTACATCGCCGATGTGGCTGGTACCTGGCGCCAGGCCCTGGATCGCCTGCAAAAACAGCCGGAAGGGTTTGAGGTAGAGCCGGCCTGGCAGGCCAGGCTTTCAGGCCTCTCCGAGGGTGGCCTGACCACCATCGGTGCCTACCATCGCAAGTGGAAATAGGGTTGTTGTCATGATGAAACTTTCTCTGGGCCCCATACTCTGGTTCTGGTCCAAACAAAGTGTGTTTGATTTTTACGCCAGTGCCGCGGAATGGCCGGTAGAAACCATCTATCTTGGCGAGGTGGTCTGTTCCCGTCGCCGGGAACTGAAACCGGATGACTGGCTTGACCTGGCCCGCGATCTGAAAGCCTGTGGCAAGAACGTCGTGCTTTCCACCCTTACCCTGATCGAATCCGAGGCGGATCTGCGGCGTTTGCGCCGGTTCTGTGAACAGGACGAGTTTCTGGTGGAGGCCAATGACCAGAGTGCGGTGCAGGTGGCCGTGCGTAACGGCCTTCGGTTTATCACCGGGCCCTCGATGAACATCTACAACGTCGCAACCTTGAAGATTCTGGCCCGACAAGGCCTGCAGGGCTGGAACCTGCCCGTGGAACTCGGTAAGGAAACCCTGGCCCGGCTGATCCGGGAGCTGAATGACGAAGGTCTGGACCTGCCCGCTGAAGTGTTTTCCTGGGGCTTTCTGCCGCTGGCGTGGTCGTCCCGCTGCTTTACCGCCCGGCATTACAACCTGCCCAAGGACAACTGCGAGTTTCGTTGCCTGCAGCACCCGGATGGCATGGAACTTCGTTCACGGGAGAACCAGGAGCTGTTTCGGATCAACGGTATCTCGACCTTGTCCGGGGCGCGCTACGACCTGATGCGAGAGCTGCCGGATATGGCGCGGATGGGCGTGAGTACCGTTCGCCTGAGCCCGGAACATCAGGGTATGGCGGAGGTCGTCCGGCGTTTTGACCAGGTGCGCCGGGGCGAACTGCCGGACGCTGACCCGCTCCGGCTGGTCGAAGCACCGCCCTGCAATGGCTACTGGTATGGCCGGCCAGGGATGGATCTGGTAGCGACCTGATAGAGGTAAAGCGCGGCTGGCAGGCCGGGTCAGGCGCGCCAGACCCCCATCAGTGCTCCGGACGCCAGCACCAGAAAGCCACCGACTTCGGCCACGATCAACGCCACCATAAAACCGTGGATAAGCCACCCGGGCAGTGCTGCCGAGCCCAGTTTATGAGGCTTGCGGAGCTGGTTGCCGGTGTCTCTGAGGGCGCCGTGAATGACATAGGTACCAATGGCCAGAGCAAAAAAACTCAGGGCCGCTGCGGCGCCCAGCAGGTTCAGCCATTGCGGGTAGATACTGTAGGCGGCCAGCCAGCCCAGCAGCATGGCGGCAAAGCTGTACATCAGCGAGCTTTGATGGGCAACATCGACATACCGCGGCGCTACTGCCCTGGGGCTGGTGGCCATGCACCGGTATTTCCAGATGCCCGTGAGCAGGCCAGTCAGAAAAAACAACGCTGCTGCGCTCAGGCAGAGCTTTTGTGTCAGGGACATTGCTCGATTCCTGCTCGTTCGATTAAACCGCGTTCCTGACCAGCAGGGCGGCAGATGCCATATCCCGGGAATCTAGCAGAAACCAATAAGCTTGCAGTAGTCCCGATGGGCCGATGTACTTCTCGGGTTGCCTTTGTGTTGAGATGATCAAGGTCATGTTTGCCAGACTTTTTGTTTATATAGATAAACCTTAGCCAGATCATGGGGTTAATATTTTTATCGGTTTTTCAGATAAGTAACATGGGAATTATCTGATTTATCGGGGTTGTGCCGGATTCCTACAGTGGTAACCACGTTCTGCTCCTGCGGGAGCGGCGATTCACCCTGTAAGGTGGTGGCACCCATATGACCAACAAACTCATTTCCTCCCCGCTTACCGGGGAGCAACAGCAACAGCTCGACCGGTTACTGGCCGGGCTGGCAAACGATCAGTTGTACTGGCTTGCGGGTTACCTGGCGGGTTACTGCGCAGTGCCGGGACAGGCCGGCAGCCCAGGAGCCGGGGCAAGCATCAGCGACCGCCAGGGCAGCGCGGAGTTGACCATCCTGTTTGGCTCCCAGACCGGCAACGCCGAGGGCGTGGCCGGGCAGCTGGCGGCGCGGGCTGCGGCCAAAGGTGTTGCGACCCGGATGGTGGATCTGGCGGACTACAAGCCCAAGCAGCTCAGGCAGGAACAGTTCCTGGCGCTGGTGACCTCGACCCAGGGCGAGGGCGAACCGCCTGATAATGCGCTGGACTTCCATGAATTTCTGATGGGCAAGAAAGCCCCCAAAGTCACGCAGCTGCGCTATAGCGTGCTGGGCCTGGGGGATTCCAGCTACGAACATTTTTGCCAGACCGCCCGGGATTTCGACGAGCGGCTCGGGCAGCTGGGCGCTTCCACTCTGGCCGGGCGGGTTGACTGCGACGTCGATTACGAAGACCCGGCGGAGCAGTGGATCGAGCGGGTTCTGGAGGCGATGACCGCGGCCGCCGGCGTCTCTGCCCCGGCACAGAGCGCGACAACCCCACAGGCGCCGGCTGAGGTCACCTACCATCGGAAAAACCCGTACCTTGCCACGATCCTGACCAATCAGGTTCTGAACGGGCGCGGATCTGACAAAGAAGTTCGGCATATTGAGTTGTCGCTCGAAGACTCGGGCCTGGAGTACAAGCCCGGCGACGCCCTGGCGGTGTGTCCCGAGAACCCCCCCGGTCTGGTGGCCGAACTTTTGAGCGCGCTGGGGTTTGACGCAGGCACCACCGTGGACATCGACCATGAGCCGGTTGCGTTGGGCGATGCGCTGGCCCGGCACCGGGAGATTACCTTGCTGACGCCGCCGCTGGTCAGGCAGTGGGCAGAACTGGCGAATCACGAAGAGCTCAGCGCGCTTGCCGACAACAACGCCGAACTGCGCAGCTGGATGGGAGGGCGTGATTTACTGGATCTGGTCCGGCGCTGGCCCGTACCCTCCCTGGCGCCCCAGCAGCTGATCACCATGCTGCGCAAGCTTCCGCCCCGCCTGTATTCCATCAGCTCCAGCCAGGCGGCGGAGGAAGACGAAGTTCACATCACAGTGGCGGCGGTGCGCTACCACAGCCATGGCCGGGACCGGGAGGGCGTTGCCTCGGTCTGGCTTGCGGACCGGCTCGCCGAAGGTCAGCAGGTGCCGGTGTATATCGATACCAACAAGAACTTCGCACTGCCGGACGATGACAGCAGGCCGCTGATCATGATTGGGCCGGGTACCGGTGTGGCCCCGTTCCGGGCCTTTCTGCAGGAGCGGGAAGAGCGGGGCGCGGAAGGAGATAACTGGCTGGTCTTCGGCGACCGGCATTTCCGCAGCGATTTTCTGTATCAGAGTGAATGGCTGAGGTGGCGCCGCGACGGTTTGCTCACGCGCCTGGATGTTGCCTTTTCCCGGGATCAGGCCGAAAAACGCTATGTCCAGCATTGCCTGCAGGAGAACGGTGCCCAGCTCTGGGACTGGCTGGAGCGCGGTGCCTGCCTGTATGTGTGTGGCGATGCCGAACGCATGGCGCCGGATGTGCACCGGGCCCTGCAGGCCATTATCTGCCAGCACAGCGGCAGAACCGAAGAGCAGGCCGAGGATTACCTGCGCCAGCTCAACCGGGATAAACGTTACCAGCGGGATGTGTACTGATGAGCCAGAAATTACCAGAAGCTGAAGTGATCAAACGGGAAAGTGACTATCTGCGGGGGACGATTCTGGAGGGCCTCCGGGACAGGGCTACCGGGGCATTACCCGAAGACGACACCAAACTCACCAAATTCCATGGCAGCTATCAGCAGGATGACCGGGATGTGCGGGATGAGCGCCGGCGTCAGAAGCTGGAGCCCCTGTACCAGTTCATGGTTCGGTTGCGCCTGCCCGGCGGGGTGCTGTCCAGCCAGCAATGGCTGGGGCTGGACCAGATCGCGGATGAGTGCGCCAACGCCACCCTGCGGCTGACGACCCGCCAGACGTTTCAGTTTCACGGCGTGTTCAAGGAGAAGATGCAGACCTTCATGCAGATGGTGAATGCCCTCGGGCTGGATACCCGGGGGGCCTGCGGTGACGTTAACCGGAACGTGATCAGCAACGTGAATCCTCAGCTATCGCATCTTCATCGCGAAATCCATCAGCTGTCCCTGGCCATAAGTGACCGTTTGCGCTGGCGCTCCGGCGCCTATGGTGAGGTATGGCTGGGCGAAGAACGGGTCGCGTCGCTGGGTGAGGAAGAGGAGCCCTTTTACGGTTACAAGTACCTGCCGCGCAAATTCAAGATTGCACTGGCGATACCTCCGGAAAACGACTGCGATGTGTTTGCCAACGACATCGGGCTGATCGCTATTGTTGAGGATAATCGCATTCAGGGCTTTAACGTGGTGGTGGGCGGCGGCATGGGCCTGACCTATGGCGACCCGGCCACCTACCCCAGGCTGGCGACCATGGCAGGTTACGTGCCCAGGGAACGGATTGAGGATGCCTGCGAGGCCATCTGTGCCATCCAGCGGGACTACGGGGACCGCACCAATCGCGGTCACGCGCGGTTCAAGTACACAATTGATGACTACGGGATGGACTGGTTTCGTGACCGGTTTCAGGAGTACCACGGGCACGGGTTCGAGCGCCCGCGCAGTTTCAGCCTCACCAGTAACGGCGACCGCTTTGGCTGGGTGGAAGGTGAAGATGGCCTGCACCATCTGACCTTACTGATCCCCACCGGGCGGGTGGCCGATACGCCCGAGGGCGGACAGATCCGCACAGCGTTGCGCCGGATTGCCGAGATTCATCACGGCGATTTTCGCATTACCTGTAACCAGAATCTGGTGATCGCCGGGGTACCCGCCGATCAGCGGGGGGCGATTGATGCCCTGGTAAGGGAGTATGGACTTGATGCCGGCGACCGCAGCTCGCCGCTGCGCCAGCATTCCATGGCGTGTGTGGCATTGCCTACCTGCGGGCTGGCCATGGCGGAGTCGGAGCGCTTTTTGCCTGGATTTATTGACCAGATAGAACGCCTGCTGGCGGAGGAAAACCTGGAGCCGGACGCCATCAATATCCGGGTGACCGGTTGCCCCAATGGTTGTGCCCGTCCCTATCTGGGAGAGATTGCTCTCACCGGCAAGGCGATCGGCAGATACAACCTGTATCTGGGGGCTGATTTCTCGGGCCAGAGAATGAATCGTCTGTACCGGGAGAACATCGACGTAGCAACGGTGCTGGCAGAGTTGCGACCCCTGTTCAGGGCGTACCGGGAGCAGCGGCGGAGTGGCGAGCACTTCGGCGATTTCCTGGTGCGTACCGGTGTGGTGGAAGCTGAGCGTACGCCGGCGATGCTACATGAAGCGCTGAAACAGTAACGGGGGCGGCAGCAGATCCCTCAGCTGCAGGCGCCACTCCAGGCTGTCGAGCAGGTTTTTCAGCGCCAGTCCCAGTTCGGTATCACCCTCGATCACCAGTCGGCGCTGGAAGAACAGCTGATCCGGGTCCTGTGACTGATCGGCAAGGGTTCGGAACGCGCTCAGGGAGCCCCGGATGACGGCTTCACCGGGGCCGGTCAGCACCCGCAACCGGCCGGCCCAGAAGCCCAGGGTAATGCCTGGCTGGCCGCTGTTGAGTTCCAGCCGGATGCGGCGGCCGTCAAAATCATCAAACTCGCCCTCGGCAATGGCCTTGGCAAACAGCCGGTTCAGGGGCGCCTCGGCGGCCAGCTGTTTAAAGGGCAGAGGAATGCGGGTATCAATCGCCTCCAGAAGGGGAGCCGGCGACGGGGCGTACTCTTTGAGGATGGCCAGAGTCTGGCTGGCGAGGGGGGGCAGCATGGCGGACTCTCCTGATTGGGAACGACAATCAGGAAAGCCTAGCGGAAGCTGGCGCTTGTGGCTTTGACTTAACTCAGAGAGAACGCCGATCCGGTGCGGCTCAGGACTTGTGCAGGCCCTCTTCCACCGCCCAGACTGCCACTTCAACCCGTGAGCGCAGGTTGAGCTTTTTGAGCAGATGCTTGACGTGCACCTTGACGGTACCGTCACTGATGTCGAGCCGGCGCCCGATCATCTTGTTGGACAGGCCTTCTGCGATCAGCCGGAGGATATCTTTCTCCCGCGGGGTCAGGCTGTCGAAATCCGGACGGCTGCTGGGCTGGGGCTTGTTGGAGCGCAGGGCCTCGGCCAACAGTGTGGTGAGACGGTCACTGATCACCATTTTGCCCACGGCGGCCTGATGTAACTGGCTGATCATGTCTTCCGGTTCCATGTCCTTGAGCAGGTAGCCATCGGCACCGGCCCGCAGGGCAGAGACCACATCGTCTTCCTGATCGGACACGGTGAACATCACGATTCGGGACGCAACGTTTTGTTCCCGAAGCTTTTTCAGTGCCTCGATACCGTCCATTTCAGGCATGTTCAGATCCATCAGAATCAGGTCTGGTTCCTGTTCGATGGCCAGGCGGATACCGTCGGCAGCACAGCTGGCTTCGCCGATCACCTCCATGTCATCTTCCATCGCGATCAGCTGCCTGATCCCCTGGCGCAGCAGGGGATGGTCGTCAATCAACAGAATACTTGCAGGGGTCTCAGACATTGTTTCTCTCTTGGTTTGGCTTACGCCTGTGAGGCTTCCGCCGGGATCAGGTTCCGGCTTTTGGGTACAAAGGTCAGGGCGACTTCCACGCCACCCTCACTCCGGTTTCTTACCAGCATCTGGCCGCCCAGGGTACGGGCACGGTCCTGCATGATGATCAGGCCATAATGGCTCGGGGGCTGCCCGCTGCCGGGCAGGCCCTTGCCATTGTCCTGAATGCTCACCCGTACCCGGGGCGACTCGAACAGCACGCTCACCAGGATCTCACTGGCATCGGCATGCCTGACTGCGTTCGACAGGCCCTCGCGGATGATTTGCAGGGTATGGATTTCTTCATTCGCCGACAGCATTTGCGGTGGCAGGTTGTACTCGAACCCGACCGGCTTGCCCAGTCGCTCGGAAAACTCGTCGAGGGTCTTGTGCAAGGCGGTCAGCAGATCAGGAGTATCGAGCTTGAGGCGGAACGTGGCCAACAGCTCCCTGAGCTGACGGTAGGCGCTGTTCAGGCCGGTGCTCAGTTCATTCAGGATCTCATCATGCAACGGCCGCTGCTCGCCCTGAATATCGAGCCGGCGCAGACGGGTAACCTGCATTTTGAGGTAGGACAGCGACTGTGCCAGAGAGTCGTGCAGTTCACGGGCAATCACCGTGCGCTCCTCCACCAGCGTGAGCTGCTGCTCCTCGGTGATCTGTTTGGCAAGAAAGATGGCGGTGGCCAGCTGATCGGTCAGGGTCTCGAGCAGCCGGCGGGTGGTGTCGGACAGCCCGACGGCCGTCGGATACCAGACTTCCAGCGTGCCGAGCAGATGGCCGGGGGTCCGGATGGGCAGCAACAATCGCCGGCCATCGTTGTCTTCCAGCGGCATTTCATCATATTGCTGAGGGCTGACCAGGCAGGCGTTGCAGTGATGATCGCGGCAATAGAACGGCCGCTTTGGCGTGGCGGTGACTATCGCTTCAACCGGCTCGGCCGACTCCTTGTCGTGGAGAAACAAGCGGATCGGGCCGATTCCCAACAGCCGCTCGAGCTCCTGCAGCATCGGTACAGCACCGGTGCACAGATCGTGGCTGGCAAACAGGTCGCGGCTGGCGGAGTGCATGAGCTGCAGTGCGGCGTGGCTGGTTTCAAGCTCTTCAGTTTTCTGCCGGGCCCGCTGTTCCAGTTCCTGGTAGCTCAGTGCCAGGTCGCTGGTCATCTGGTCAAACGCCTGTCCCAGTTGTGACAGCTCGTCAGAACCCGGTAATTGGGCTTTGCGGGTAAAGTCATGTTCAGCGATGGCATTGGCAATGCGGATGAGTTTGCGTAACGGCCGCAGGATACGAGTCTTGATATCCAGAAACAGCGCCACCACGATCAGCACCGAGAACACGATGCTGATAACCTGGATCAGGTGCAGTAACTCAATTCTGGCTTCGGTGCGTCGCTCAAGCATGCTGACCAGCTGATCGACTTCGCGGGTGTAGGTTTCGACCGCCGTGACAATCTCACGGGTAAGGGGTGTTCCGGCTTCGTGGCGCTGCAGGGCCGGCTTGAGCTGGTCCCGCCAGGCCGCCTCCGTGGCCTGATACTGGACGCTCAGCGGATGTTCACGGGTGCTGGGAACGGACTGGGTGATGGCAGTGGCCCCCAGACGGCTCTCGTAATCCCGGATGCGTGCATCGATGGCCGCCTGGCCATGGCGGAAGTCATCGGTGGCGGCCCGTGCTGCGAGCTGGAATGCACCCATCCGCAGAGCGCCGGCCTGGTTGATGGCGGTGGCATTACCCTCGATGTTGCTGGAAACCGCCAGAGTGGTCGCCATGCTGACAATACCGGTCAATACCACAGCGCCAATCACTACTGCCAAGCGGTTTACCAGGGAGCTTCTGGAGGTCATGGGCGGTTTTCGTGCCTGAGGAGAATGGAGGATGCGTACGGAATTATCATTTAAATAGCGGCCTTTGCATACCTCCTTGAGGATAGTCAATTACCCAAACTGTTAGTATCCCATCATAACCTTTGACCTCCGCCCGGGCAAAAGTCGACACTGGAAGGGATGCTGGGAGAAATGTCGGATGGGATCTGAACGGGACGACGAAAAGCTGGCTGCGTTGGCGGTCGTGTTGCCTCTGGCACTGGCCGGCTTTGTTGTGGCTGCCGGGTGCTGGACCTTGTTTGCGGTGGCCGGTGTCCACCTGCGCTCTGATCTGGGACTGAGCAGCCTGGAGTTTGGCGCGCTGCTGGCGACACCCATGGCGGCAAGCGCCCTGCTGGCGATTCCCGCCGGACTGGCCGCCCAGCGTTATGGGGCCCGGCGTGTCATGCTCCTGTGTCTGGGTGGACTGGCGTTCTTTATGGCGCTGCTGCTGATTATCGATTCTTTTGCCGGGTACCTGGTGGCGGCCACCGGGCTGGGGCTTGCAGGTGGATTCTACGGCGCCGGGCTGCAGTTCGTTACCCGCCACTGTGATACCCGGCGGCTGGGGCTGGTCCTCGGAATCTTCGGCGCCGGGGCGACCGGGGCAGGCTTCAACTACTACCTGGTACCCTTGTTTCATGAGGCGTTTGCCTGGCAGGGTGTGCCTTTGGCCTACCTGATTACCTTGCTGCTGGTCATTGCCTTGCTGTTGATGCTCACGGATCCCGAGCAGCTGGACGAAGCGGGCCCCGAGCGTACCGCGTCCGAGATCCTCCGGGAGATCCGGAATGGTCGCAACCTGTCCCTGTGTGTGTATTTTGGCGTGGTAGCGGGCAGCTTTTTCGCCCTTGCACTCTGGCTGCCGGATTTCTTCTCCGGCCAGTACGGGTTGCCGCTCGATGCCGGCGCACAGCTGGCACTGTGGTTTGTGGTGCCCGGCGCGATTGCCCAGATAGGCGGGGGCGGACTGTCTGATCGCTTCGGCTCGGCCAGGGTTGCAGCCTGGGCGCTGGCCATTTGTCTGGTTGCCCTGCTGGTATTGTCCTACCCGCCGATGACCCTGTTTGTCCGTGGAGTTGAAGGGCCACTGGTGATTGAGTTTTTTGTTCCGGTGCCGGTGCAGAGCTCGTTGCTGGTGGTGCTGGGTGTGGCGATGGGAGCTGCGATGGGGGCGTTGCAGCGCATTGTTATCGTCGCCAACCGGCAAGAGGCGTCGCTGTTTGCCGGGGCGTTGCTGGTATGTGCGTGTCTGGTGGCGTTTATCCTGCCGATGATGTTTGGCGGGGTAAACCACTGGCTGGGCGTGCGCACTGCGGTCTTCATGATTCTCTTTTTGCTGCTCAGTGGCAGCCTGCTGTACTTCTCCCGTCTTGCCCGCCGGGAAGAGCGTAAAGTGCTTCTCCACCCCGGGATATAACGCGTCTACCTACAGGGAGGTAGGCCCGGGTTATGTGGTAGTAACCACGCAGATTTCAGGGGTTCTATCCCACACAATGCTCTCTATACCGAACGACGATCCGGTGTCCGGATTGATGGAGAGAGAGTATGAGCCACCTAATCGACAAACTGAGTTACTTCAGGAAAAAGCGTGAGCCGTTCGCCGATGGCCATGGTGAAACCCATCAGGTTAACCGTGACTGGGAAAACAGCTATCGCCAGCGCTGGCAGCACGACAAGATCGTGCGTTCCACTCACGGCGTAAACTGTACCGGTTCCTGCAGTTGGAAAATCTATGTCAAGAACGGCCTGGTGACCTGGGAAACCCAGCAGACGGATTACCCCCGTACCCGCCCGGATCTGCCCAACCACGAACCCCGTGGCTGCCCCCGGGGTGCCAGTTATTCCTGGTACATGTACAGCGCCAACCGCCTGAAGTACCCGCTGATGCGCAAGAGCCTGATGAAGCTCTGGCGTGTGGCGCGCATCCAGTTCCAGGACCCGGTAGAAGCCTGGGCGTCGATTGTTGAAGATCCGGCCAAGACTGCCCAATACAAACCCCGCCGCGGCCTGGGTGGCTTTGTACGATCCAGCTGGGACGAAGTTAACGAACTGATTGCGGCCTCCAACGTCTATACTGCCCGGAAGTTTGGCCCCGACCGCATCATCGGTTTCTCTCCCATCCCGGCCATGTCCATGGTTTCCTATGCCGCCGGTAGCCGCTATCTGTCGATGATCGGCGGTGTCTGCATGAGCTTCTACGACTGGTACTGCGATCTGCCACCGGCTTCCCCGCAGACCTGGGGCGAACAGACCGACGTGCCCGAGTCTGCCGACTGGTACAACTCCGGCTACATCATCGCCTGGGGCTCGAACGTACCCCAGACCCGTACCCCGGACGCCCACTTCTTTACCGAAGTGCGCTACAAGGGCACCAAGACCGTTGCCATCACCCCGGACTACGCCGAAGTCTCCAAGCTGTCGGACGAATGGCTGAATCCCAAGCAGGGCACCGACGCTGCGCTGGGTATGGCCATGGGCCATGTGATTCTGAAAGAGTTCCACGTCGACAAGCCCAGCGAATACTTTACTGACTACGTGCGTCGTTATACCGACATGCCGTACCTGGTCATGCTGGATGAAAGAGACGATGGCAGTTTCGTGCCGGGCCGCTTCCTGCGGGCCAGCGATCTGGTGGATGGTCTGGGCGAAGAGAACAACCCGGAATGGAAAACCATCGCCATTGACGAAAGCACGGGCGACCTGACGGCCCCGAATGGTTCCATCGGTTACCGCTGGGGCGAGAAGGGCAAGTGGAACCTGAAGCAGACCGCCAGGGGCTCCGATGTCAATCTTCAGCTGTCCCTGGTCGAGAAGCACGATGACGTTGTGGATGTTGCCTTCCCGTACTTCGGGGGCATCGAGCACGATCATTTCCAGCACGTGGAAATCAAGGATATCCTCAAGCACAAGCTGGGCACCCGTAAGGTACAGCTGGCGGATGGCACCGAGGGCCGGGTAGTCACTGTATACGACCTGATGGTGGCCAACTACGGCATCAGCCGTGGTTTGGGCGACGATGACGGCGCCACTTCCTACGATGAAGTTAAGCCCTACACCCCGGCCTGGCAGGAAAAGATCACCGGCGTACCCGCCGAGAAAGTGATCCGGATTGCCCGTGAGTTTGCGGATAACGCCGACAAAACCAGGGGCCGCTCCATGGTCATCGTTGGTGCTGGCATGAACCACTGGTACCACATGGACATGAACTACCGCGGCCTGATCAACATGCTGATCATGTGCGGCTGTATCGGCCAGAGCGGTGGCGGCTGGGCCCACTACGTCGGCCAGGAAAAGCTGCGCCCGCAGACCGGCTGGCAACCCCTGGCCTTCGGCCTGGACTGGCAGCGCCCGCCACGCCACATGAACTCCACCTCGTTTTTCTACGCCCATTCCGGGCAGTGGCGTTACGAGAAACTGGCGGTTGACGAGATCCTGTCGCCGCTGGCCGACAAATCCCGGTTCGGCGGCAGCCTGATCGACTACAACGTACGTGCCGAGCGTATGGGCTGGCTGCCATCGGCGCCCCAGCTTAACCGTAACCCGCTGACCCTTGCCGCCGAGGCAGAAAAAGCCGGCCTGGATGTGTCCGATTACGTTGCCCGGTCACTGAAAGACGGCTCCCTGGCGTTTGCCAGCGAGGACCCGGAGGCACCGGAGAACTGCCCGCGCAACCTGTTTATCTGGCGCTCCAACCTGCTGGGTTCCTCCGGCAAGGGCCACGAGTACATGCTCAAGTACCTGCTGGGTACCAAAAACGGTCTCCAGGGCAAGGATCTGGGGCATGAGGGCGGTGCCAAGCCCCAGGAGGTCAACTGGCGTGACGAGGCACCGGAGGGCAAGCTCGACCTGCTGGTGACCCTGGATTTCCGCATGTCCACCACCTGTCTCTACTCGGACATTGTTCTGCCCACGGCCACCTGGTACGAGAAGAACGACCTGAACACGTCCGACATGCACCCGTTCATCCACCCCCTGACCGCGGCCACCGACCCGGCCTGGGAAGCCCGCAGCGACTGGGAAATCTACAAGGGCATTGCGAAGGCGTTCTCCGCCGCGGCCGTCGGCCATCTGGGCGTGGAGAAAGACGTGGTCACCCTGCCGCTGCTGCACGATGAGCCGGCGGAGCTGGGTCAGCCGTTCGATGTGAAGGACTGGAAAAAAGGCGAGTGCGACCTGATTCCCGGCAAGACCGCGCCCAACTTCATTACCGTTGAGCGGGATTACCCCAACACCTATGCCCGCTTTACCTCCCTGGGGCCCCTGCTGGACAAGCTGGGCAACGGTGGCAAGGGCATCAAGTGGAACACCGACAAGGAAATCAGTTTCCTCAAAGACCTGAACTACACCCATCTGGAGGGAGCCAACGCGGGCCGTCCGAAGATCGAAACCGCCATCGATGCTGCGGAAGTGATTCTCACCCTGGCGCCGGAAACCAACGGCCAGGTGGCGGTCAAGGCCTGGGCAGCGCTGTCTGAGTTCACCGGTCTGGATCACACCCACCTGGCGA
>DATGNB010000083.1:0-3220 GCA_035306945.1 Marinobacter sp. | reverse complement strand
CTGGCGACCCTGCTGGAGAACATTGCCGGGGTATACCTGCCCCTGCTGATGGGTGCCACGGTGACGGTTGCCCCGCTGCAAACCCTGGGCATGACTGGCAGCAGCGGCCTGGAACTGGGCCAGCTGGTGGCCGGCCTGAATCAGCACCAGCCCCATTCGGTGATTCTGGTGCCGGAGCTGGCCATGGCGCTGGTCAATGCCGCCGAGCAGGGTTCGCTGGCTACGGATTCGTTTCGTTTCCTGGCCGTTGGTGGTGGCCGGGTTTCACCAGATTTGCTGGCCCGTGGCCGGGCGATGAATTTGCCGCTGTACGAAGGTTACGGCTTGTCCGAGTGCGGCTCGGTGGTGGCCTTGAACGTACCGGGCGCGGAGCGGGAGGGCACAGTGGGCCGGCCGCTTTCGCATGTACAGGTTCAGGTGGATGGCAATCGGCGGATTCTGGTGCGTGGCAACACCCATCTGGGTTATCTGGGCGACGAGCCCGAGGATGATGGCTGGCTGGACACCGGAGACCTTGGGGCGATCAGCCCGGAGGGTTTCCTGGCTGTTAACGGCCGCGCCAAGAACCTGATCATCACCAGTTTTGGCCGCAACATCAGCCCGGAATGGCTGGAGAGCGAGCTGGTACAGGCCGTGGGTGCCACCCAGGCCGTGGTGTTTGGTGATGGCGAACCACAGCCCAGCGCCTTGCTGGTGGTTCGGGATGGTCGTGGCCCGGACACGTTGCGGGCCGCCCTGACGGCACTCAATGCCGGTTTGCCCGACTACGCCCGCTTGCAAGCCGTGTACATCCGCCGGCAACCCCTGACCCAGGCCGAAGGCCATATCACCGCCAACGGCCGCCCGGTGCGGCATCAGATTCAGGCTGACCTGCCCATGCTCATGGCCGAAGCCTTTCCCCTTTTTATGAATCTTTCTGTGCCTGCGGGCACTTCTCCCCAACAGACAACGCCAGGAGTCTCCAACATGGCATTTTTTGACCGACTGCAATCCGAAACCGAACAGGCCCGGGCCCATGTCACCGGAGCCCCGGTGATTCAAGCCATCCAGGAGGGTCGCTTTGACCTTGAAGGCTACACCTGGTTTCTGACCCAGGCCTACCACCACGTGAAACACACGGTACCACTGATGATGGCTTGCGGTGGCCGGCTGCCGGAGCGGCTGGAGTTTGTGCGCAAGGCGCTGGTGGAATACATCGAGGAAGAATACGGCCACCACGAGTGGATCCTGAACGATCTGGAAGCCTGTGGTGAAGACAAGGAAGCCATCCGCCATGGCCAGCCGGATACCTCCATCGAGTTGATGGTGGCTTACCTGTACGACCGCATTCAGCGCGGTCACCCGGCCGCCTTTTTCGGCATGGTTCAGGTACTGGAAGGCACCTCCATCGAACTGGCTACACCCCTGGGCGAAGCCATCCAGAAGCAGTTAGGCCTGCCTGACCAGGCCTTCAGCTATCTGTATTCTCACGGCGCGCTGGACCAGGAGCACTTCGAGTTCTTCCGCAACCTGATGGACAGCATTACAGATCCGGACGACCAGCAGGCCATCGTCGAGTCGGCCCGCATGGTGTATCGACTATACGGCGACATGCTGCACAGCATTCCGCTGCCGGCACGCAACAAGGAGCAGCGCCATGAGGCTGCATGACCGAACCTTTCTGCTGCTGGGCGGCACTGGCGGCATTGGCCAGGCCCTGATCAGCCCCCTGGTGGAAAGTGGTGCCCGGGTGATTGTGGCGACCCGCCACCCCGAGCGGCTGGAAAAGCGCGCAGGCGTTTCCCCGGTGCACCTGGAACTGGCCAGTCCGGAACTGGACCGGCAACTGCAACAGCTGACCGAGGTGTATCCGGATATTGATGGCGTGATCCACTGCGCCGGCCAGAACCGCTTTGCGGCGCTGGAGGGCATGGCGGTCAGCGACCTGGACGCCCAGCTCATGGTCAACCTGCGTTCCGCCATGCTGGTGGCCCGGCATTTTGTCCCGCGGTTCCGTAAAGCGGGGATGGGCGGCCTGGTGTTTGTGGGTTCCACCTTCGGCAGTATCGGGTTCCCGGGCTACACCGCTTACTGTGCCAGCAAATTCGGCCTGCGCGGCTTTACCGAAGCCCTGCGCCGGGAGCTGGCGGATACCCCGGTGCAGGTGGTGTACGTGGCCCCCAGGGCGACCGCCACAGCCATGAACCCGGAGCCGGTGAACGAGTTGAACCGGGCGCTGGGCAATGCCATGGACGCACCGGAAACCGTGGCGGCCCAGATTCTTCAGGCCATGGAAAAGGATGAGCGCCGGCGCTTCCTGGGCTGGCCGGAAAAACTGTTTGTGGTGATCAACGGCATCCTGCCGAAGATGGTGGATAAAGCCATGTTGAAACAACTGCCGGTCATCCGGCGCTTTCTGGATTCAGGAGCAATGTCATGAAGTGGATAGCAATGATGTTGGCCAGTGTCCTGGCCATGCCTCTGTGGGCTCAGGACATACAGGCTGAGCTGGTGCACATTCAGCAACGCTGGGCCGAGATCCAGTATCAGTTGCCCGAGGACGACAGGGAAAAGGCGTTTGAAGCACTGGCCAGGGACGCTGAGACCTTTGTCGCCGATTACCCGGGCCGGGCCGAACCGCTGATCTGGCAGGGTATTGTGCTCAGCACCTACGCTGGCGCCAAAGGCGGTCTGGGCGCCCTGGGGCTGGTAAAAGAGGCCAGGGCTTCACTGGAAGCGGCACTGGACATCGATCCAGAGGCACTGGATGGCTCGGCCTATACGTCTCTGGGTAGTCTATACTACCAGGTCCCGGGTTGGCCGCTGGGGTTCGGGGATGACAGCAAGGCCCGGAGTTACCTGCAAAAAGCCCTGGCGATCAACCCTGATGGCATTGATGCCAATTATTTTTTCGGGGATTTTCTGCTGGATCAGGATGAGCCGGAGCGGGCGCGGGTGTACCTGGAAAAAGTACTGTCGGCGCCAGGCAGGCCGGGTCGTGAGCTGGCAGATGACGGTCGCCGCCGCGAGGCCACACAGCTTCTCGGGCAACGCTGAGCAAACACCCTGCCGGGGGCCGGAACGTGTTCCGGTGCCCGGCGTGATGCATCGAGCTTATCGCCTATATAAGAAAACAGAATTTCACCTTATATATCGTTTCAGTATATCCTTAGATCAAATCATAGATATCGGCGACATCAAAGGTGAATACCATGACCCAGCCTATCGTTCAGCATTTCTT
>DATGNB010000082.1:0-12204 GCA_035306945.1 Marinobacter sp. | reverse complement strand
GGCGGGTCCATCACCGGCGCCCCGAAGATCCGGGCCATGCAGATTATCCATGAGCTGGAACCTCACTGGCGGGGCCCTTACTGCGGCTCTGTCTTCTATTACGGGCTGGATGGTCGTCTGGACAGCAGCATCGCAATCCGTACTCTGCTGTGCGAAGCCAACGGCACCCTGCGGTGCTGGGGTGGTGGCGGCATCGTGGCGGATTCAGACCCTGAGGCGGAATATCAGGAAACGCTGACCAAGGTAAAGCCGCTGATGGACTTCCTGGAGCAACTCAAGCTGTAACCCCTGCCTCTGCGGGGGTGCAGCGGCAGGGCCGGACGATCCAGGGCTCAGGCGCTGTGAATGGCGCTGGCCTTCAGGAACTCCTGTCTGAGATCATCAAACGTGTGGACCGCAGGGAACTGCGGAAACTCGTCAATCACATTCTGTGGCGCGTGGAACAGAATCCCGGCTTCGGCCTGGCCCAGCATGGTGGTGTCGTTGTAGGAATCACCGGCCGCAATCACACGATAGTTCAGCAGCTGGAAAGCACGGACAGACTGGCGCTTGGGGTCGCGCTGGCGTAGCAGATAGTTGGTGATCCGGCCACTCTCGGCCACTTCCAGCTTATGGCACAGAAGCGCAGGATAACCGAGCTTTTTCATCAGCGGCATGGCAAATTCATAGAAAGTGTCAGACAGGATCACCACCTGGAAACGCTCTCTCAGCCAGTCCAGAAACTCCCGGGCACCGGGCAGCGGGTCCAGGGTGCCAATCACCTCCTGGATCTCTGGCAGGCCGTAACCATGCTGGTCAAGAATACCCAGGCGCTGCTTCATCAGAACGTCGTAGTCAGGAATATCCCGGGTGGTTGCCTTGAGCTCTTCAATACCGGTTTTTTCTGCAAACGCGATCCAGATTTCCGGAATCAGTACGCCCTCTAGGTCAAGACATGCGAGTTCCACAACGGTCTCCTGCTCAGATAATGAATGGGCCGGCCACGCAGACCTGCCTGGTTTGCCGCGTATAATATTCAAATCCGGCTATAAATGCACCGCAATCCTGAAAATCAGGCTACCCTTTCAATCTAAACATATAGATTCTGATTACTTCAGGTTATGACCGCATTGATGGTAGCCTACCGCCATAGCGATCACTGACTGCCGAGTAACCATGACTGATATCGATACCCTGCGAGCCGGCCTTGAGGGCCAGAGTCCCCGTGCAATCCTGAAAGAAGCCCTGGGGCGGTACAACAACATTGCCATCTCCTTCAGCGGCGCCGAGGATGTCGCTCTGATTGAAATGGCCCATAAACTGACCGATAACCTTCAGGTCTTCACCCTCGATACCGGCCGTCTCCATGCCGAAACCTATGATTTTATCGAGCGGGTAAGACAGCATTACGGCATCCGCATCGAAGTGCTGTTTCCTGATGCTCAGGAAGTTCAGGATCTGGTCGGTAAGAAAGGGCTGTTCAGCTTCTATACCGACGGACATTCGGAGTGCTGCGGCATCCGCAAGGTCAATCCGCTGCGCAAGAAGCTGGCCACGGTCGATGCCTGGATCACCGGCCAGCGCCGGGACCAGAGCCCCGGTACCCGTAACGAGGTGCCACTGGTTCAGCTGGATACTGCGTTCTCAACCGCTGACAAGCCGTTGATCAAGTTCAACCCGCTGGCAAACTGGACTTCCAAAGAGGTGTGGGACTACATCCGCATGACGGAGGCACCTTATAACGCCCTGCACGAGAAAGGCTTTATCAGCATTGGTTGCCAGCCCTGCACGCGCCCGGTACTGCCGGGCCAGCACGAGCGCGAAGGCCGCTGGTGGTGGGAGGAAGCCACCCACAAAGAGTGTGGCCTCCACGCCGGCAACCTGATCACCCGGTCGGGCTGAGCAGAGTACCTCAGTAGGTGGGAAGCTCGATACTTTTAAAGAGCGCCTCGATCTCGGTACGGCTTCCCTGATGTGCCACCACCCGGTCGACCATCTCCTTGGTCAGATGCGGGGCAAAGCGCTCCATAAAGTCATACATATAGCCCCGCAGGAAGGTCCCCTTCCGGAAACCAATCCGCGTGACCGAAGGGCTGAAGAGTTTATCCGCCTCCAGCGCCACCAGGTCGGTATCGGTTTTGGGGTCGTACGCCATACTTGCGATAATCCCTACCCCCAGCCCAAGCCGGACATACGTCTTGATGACATCCGCATCGGCCGCGGTAAACACCACTTTGGGCGTCAGCCCGCGCTGCTGAAACGCTTCATCCAGCCTGGACCGGCCGGTAAAACCAAATACATAGGTCACCAGCTGATACTCTGCCAGCTCATCAAGCGTAAGCTCCTGCCCTTTGGCCAGAGGGTGATCCCTGGGCACCACCACACAACGGTTCCAGAGATAACAGGGCATCATGATCAGGTTGTTGAACAACTCCATTCCCTCGGTGGCAATCGCAAAATCGACGGCCCCGTTGGCGGCCATTTCCGAGATCTGCATGGGCGTACCCTGGTGCATGTGCAGAGACACATCCGGGTACTCCTCAATAAACCCACTGATCACCGAGGGCAAGGCATACCGGGCCTGAGTGTGGGTAGTGGCAATGCTGAGGTCGCCCTTGCGCTGGTTGCTGAATTCCTGGGCAATTTTCTTGATACCTTCCACCCGGCGCAGGATCTCTCCCGCCTCACGGATAATGATTTCGCCCCCGGGGGTGATGCGGGTCAGATGCTTGCCGTTGCGGGCAAATACCTCCAGCCCCAGCTCGTCCTCAAGCAGGCGGACCTGCTTGGAGATCCCGGGCTGGGATGTAAACAGAGCCTGAGCGGTAGCAGACACATTCAGATCATGATGTGCTACTTCCCATATATACCGCAATTGCTGTAATTTCATGGAACCTGTGACCCCCTGGATGACTCAACGTCCAAGATAGTACGCATAAGAAAAGTTATTTTCATTCTTTTTGGGTATACATAAGTCAACTGTATTCAGTGTAGACCAATTTCCTGCTTTCGCAGGCCCGACAGCCAGTTGCGTCAGCACAGCCCTTGACTTGGCAGCGCGAGCGCAGACAATCCGGTATCTATACCCCAACTGATCAGACCCCATGCTGCTGACCACAAAGTTTCTCCGGCAAACACCAGACCCCCGCGCAGTGCGCCGCCAACGGCTCAACTCACTGCTGGAGCCAGAGAGCGGTAAACGCCTGAATCTCGTGGTGGCCCCGGCCGGGTATGGTAAAACCACACTGGTCAGCCAGTGGTGTGCGCTGCACAGCCGCCCTACGGCATGGCTGTCCCTGGATGAGCAGGACAACCATCCGCGACAGTTCTGGCAGTATGTTCTGGGCGCATTCGAGCACGCCGGGCTCATTGGCCTGGACACCGCCAAAAACCACCTGGCCCGCACGTCCGGTGACGATCTCACCGCGGTGATAACCAGCCTGGTGAACACCCTGAACCAGGACCACTCCACCTGGTTTCTGGTACTGGACGATTACCACGAAATCACCCATGCCGGCATTCACCGGCAACTGGCCTGGTTTATTGACTATCTGCCGCCGGAAACACTGGTAACCATCGCATCCCGTACAGAGCCGCCTTTGCCCCTGCCCCGTTGGCGGGTGCGGCGACACGTGCGGGACATCCACCCGGGCTTGCTGGCTTTTTCTGAGGAGGAGTGTCAGGCATTCTTCAGCCACACCATGGCGATGGACCTGAGCGAACAGGACATTCGCTCTATCTGCCGGCGTACTGAGGGCTGGGTGGCGGCCCTGCAGTTATCCGCCCTGTCCGCCCGCGCCGGCAAACTGACTCTGCAGACGCCACCGGCCGCCCCGGACCTGCCCCCGGATTCCCGACTGATCAGCGACTACGTACTCTCGGAGGTGCTCCGGCAACTGCCCGGCGGGCAGATGGACTTTTTGCTGGACACGGCCGTCTGCCCGCGGTTATGTGCCTCCCTGGCGGACTATATCCGCCAGCGCCCGGACAGCCAGGAACAACTCGCCGCACTGCTGGCGCAGAACCTCTTTTTAATACCGCTGGATACCCGCAACGAATGGTTCCGCTACCACGACCTGTTCCGGGAGGCGCTGCTTCAGCATGTCCGGAGCCTTGATCCCCGGCGGGCCGACCACAATCTCCTGCGGGCCATCGACTGGCAGCTCAGCCATGGCCAGGTGCAGGAGGCCATTGGCCTGATCGTACAACGTAAAGACACGGCCCGGTTGGCCAGAGTACTGGCCGAACACGGCAACAACCTGATCCACAGCGGGTTTCACCTGCCGGTACTGGACTGGCTCGAATACCTTCCAGCAGAACAGGTGGCAGCCAGTGCAAAACTTCAGATGCTGAACGTATGGGCGCTGTTTTTTGCCAACCGTGTTGACGGCCTTGAACGGTTACTTACCCGGATTGAGGATCTGCTGGATCGGCAGGTCGCGGATTCTCACCCCGAGGCCGAGGATGCGCTGGCGCTCCAGAGTGAAATCTCCCTGATACGGTCTTACCTGGCCCGCAGCCGCAACGACAACGAGCACGCCTCAGACCTCACCCGCCAGGTTCTGAAAGATATCGACCAGATCAAGATCCCCCTCAAGTCTGTCACCTACTATGGGCTTGGCATGGATTACTTTGGCAAGGGCGATCTGAGCCAGGCAGAAGAAGCCCTGGAGTCTGCCATCTATTATGGCCGGATCGAACGCAAGCCAAGTACCGTTCTGTCGTCGGGCGGATTGCTGGCGTGGATTCACTACAATCGCGGCGATACCGGTCTGGCGCTGGAGACCACCGACAGAATCCGGGGCTGGGTAGACGAGCACTACGCAGACCCAAGCCATCCCCGCCTGATCTCCTGCTGGCAAAACAGTGCCCTGGTGGAAATCTACCGGGAACTCGATCAGACCGCGACCGCAGCCGGCTACCTGTCGCCCCTGCTGGACCATGTGGAGCAAGGCACCGAACCGGGCCAGCACGTTGTCATTCAGTTTGTGCGGGGCCACCTCGCCTTCAGTGAGGGCCGGCTGGACGACGCCATTGATGCCCTCAACGATGCGGTGGCCGTGGCCGGCCGGCGCCGGGATCATATCCTGTTTGAGCCACCGGCAGCGGAGGCCCTGCTTGCCCGCTGTTACCTGACGGCCGGGCAGACGGACCTTGCCAGGCAGACCCTTGCGCCGGCGCTGGCCAGCCCGGCAAGCAACCCGCTGAACCGGGAACAGAACCAGATTGCCCAGGCCAGGGTCCTGCTTGCCGGCGGCGACTGCCGGCAGGCACAGGAAGTACTCTCGGCCCTGATTCCGGTCACCGAACGTAATGCCCATACCCGCCATCTGGTTGAGGTACTCCTGGTGTATGCCCAGGCCCTGCTTCAGCAGGGGCACGCTGAACAGGCCGGGGACATGCTGGAGCGGGCTCTGGAACGTGCCGAGCCGGCGGGCTTTCTCCGGTTGTTCGCCGAGGAAAGCCCCGACCTGCAGCAAGCCCTGGCACAACTGCCTCGCCTGCAGGCTCCGGGGGCATGGAACGAGGCCCTGCGCGCGCTGCTGGAACTCACCGTGCGCCCCCAGACAAACGCCAGCAGGAGCCCGGCTCAGACACCGGACCGCGGCCTGCCCGAACCCCTGAGCCAGCGCGAGCAAGAGGTACTCGGCCTGATCAATCAGGGGCTGGCCAACAAGGATATCGCTACCCGGATGTCCGTAGCGCCTGCCACCGTCAAAGCCCATATCCGCAACCTGTACGGCAAGCTTGGCGTAGGCCGCCGGACGGAGGCTCTGGCCCGGGCCCGGGAGCTCGGGCTGCTCCACGAGTAACAGGAAATGTGAACGGCCGCACACTATCGCAGAATTAAGCCCTGCTACTACGCCCTTTGGACGATCCGGTTACGCCCTGTTAGCCCTTATGATCAATCCAACGTAAGGCCCATGCCTTACCACGAGTTCTGAACTTCAGGCCTTCAGATTTCGTTGTCCGCGTTTTTTCGACGCACGGGTTCACAAGGACCCCTTTGATGAGAGCCACCCCTAGTGGGCTGGCTCTTTTTTTATGGTTCAGTATTCAATCACACGACGGAACGGCGGGAGTGCATCCAGTAATAACTGGCCGTAGCGCCGGGCCACGATCCGGCGATCCAGAATGGTGACCCGACCGGTATCTTCTTCCGTACGCAACAGCCGCCCCACAGCCTGCACAAGCTTTACCGAGGCATCCGGCACGGTAATTTCCATAAACGGGTTACCGCCGCGCCCGGTTACCCACTCCGCCAGACTGGCATCGATCGGGTCATCCGGTACCGAAAACGGCAACCGTGTGATCACCACGTGATGCAGATATTTACCCGGCAGGTCGATACCTTCGGCGAAACTGGCAACCCCGAACAGAACACTTGGCTTACCCTCATCAATGCGGACACAGTGCTGTTTGAGCACTTCGTTTTTCGCCATGTCATCCTGGGTCCGGATCAGCTCCGGATAGTCCGGAGCCAGGGCGTCCCGTACCTGCTGCATCTGACGGCGGGAGGTAAACAGCACCAGCGTCGCGGTCTCACCGGCCCACAGCTCAGGCAGGCGGGCAATCAGGGCGTCAGCAAAATGGTCATCCGTGGGCATGGCGGGCATGGCAGGCACTTCGACGGTGGCCATTTCGCCATAGCGGAATGAGCTGGGCACCACAAGGTAGCCACTGGCCTCCGGCAGGCCGGCCCGGGAACGCAGGCGGTCGAATTTACCCAGGGCGGTTAACGTGGCACTGGTCAGTACGGCACCATAGGCCCGGGACCACAAGCGCGAATACAGCAGGTTATCCGCCAGTACCGGCGAGCTGTACAGGGTGATATCTTCACCACTGTCCCAACGCTGGCGAACACTCCAGCGGGCCAGAGGCGGACCTTTACGCGGGGCAGGCTCAGCGTCGGGCTCAGGTGCGACCGCAGCACCCTCACTCCACGCGGCCCATAACCGGAGCTGCTCTTCTGCCCGGCTATGAAACGCGCCAATCACCGGATACCAGGAATCGGCAGTGTCCCGGTCAAGTTCCGGGTCTTTGCGCTCATCAAAAGCGTTCTGGAGCTCTTCTACCAGCGTACCCAGCTGGCGACACAGCCCGGCGGTGACTATTCTGGTCTCTGCCGCCAGCCCGGCCAGCGCCTCTGGCAGCTCTCCTTCCGGATAGCGCCACTGGGCACTCCGGCGCTCATCGTTGAATTCCCACGGCGTATTCTGTTCGATCTGTTCGTACACCCTGGCCAACGCCAGATCGAGGTCCCGGGACGACAAGCTGATCTTTTCCAGAGCTTTCGTCGCCTGCGACCCTCCCGGCAGCCAGGGCTGCATCTTGGTCAACGCCTGGGACAACTGCTTCAGCCACTGGCGCGTAGAATTCAGCGGTACCGAAGCGGCAAAGTGATTGAGCGCTTTATCCGGCAGGTGATGGGCTTCATCAAAAATGAACAGCACGTTTTCAGGCTCGGGTAATATCGCTCCGCCCCCAAGGGCAAGATCGGCAAGGACCAGATCGTGATTGGCAACCACAATATCGGCATCATCCAGGTCCTTGCGGGCATCGAAGAACGCACAGCTGTCAAAATAGGCACAGTGCCGGTTAGTGCACTGCCGGTGATCGGTCGTGACCTGGCGCCAGATATCATCCGGTATCTGCTCGGGCCAGTGGTCCCGGTCGCCATCCCACTCCCGGGAACCATAGGTGGCCAGCATCCGCTCGAACATCACCCGGCTGGTGGTGTCATCATCCGGGGGCTGGTCCAGCAGAAACAGTGGCATGGTATCGCTGTCGCCATGGCCTTCATCATGCAGGCGCGCTTCCAGCCTCGACATGCACAGATACCGGCCCCGCCCCTTGGCGAGGGTCCAGCTGAAATCGAGCTTGCTGTATTTGCGAAGATCCGGCAGGTCCTTCAACACAATCTGGTCTTGCAGCGCCACCGTTGCGGTCGAGATGACCAGGGTTTTGCCCAGCGCCTTCGCAACCGGTATGGCGGCAATAAGATACGCCAGGGTTTTACCGGTACCGGTACCGGCTTCTACAACACAGGTGGCCGGAGGTGACGTGCGCTGGCCATCGTTCTCGGTGATTCCGCCCATGTAGCGGGCAATCTCGGCAATCATCAGCCGCTGCCCATACCGGGCCCGGATCTCCTTGCCTGCCAGCAGATCCCGGTACGCCTGCTGAATATCCTGCTTTACGCTGTCTGTCAGGGCCATCAGCGCGGGCTCACCCAATCCCTGACCGTGCCCACCCGAAACCGCTGGCCGTTCCTGCTCAGGATGACTCCGTCTTCGGTGATACGCTCCACGGTAATCCCGGAAAACCGGTCGCCAACACGCAGATACTGGTTGTTGATCATCACCCGGCTGGCAGACGCGTCTGATGAGTAGATATGGCTGTTAAAGGTCAAATCGGGCACACTCTTCTGAAACGAAAGGGGCAATTCTACCAGATGTGGCACCCTGCCCTCCGGTTGGGTTCGGGTCACCCCCGATTCATTCCGGGATGGGCTGGGTACGATGATCACAGGCTGGCCACCAGCCTCCTCGAACGCCGGCTCAGCCAGGGGTGACTCCGGCACCGCCGGCACCACAGCTTCGACAGGTTCCGGCACAGCAACCGGCTTCGGCACAGCAGCCGGCGCCGGCTCGGTAACGGGCTCAGGGACCTCAGGCGCCGCCTGGGCCACCGGCGCTTCCGGCCAGAACAGGTAGACCAGCACAACGGCATTGACCAGCAAAGCCAGGGCCAGGATCCAGACCGTCACCGGAACCCGTTTTTTTCTGGGGCGGTAGATCATCTGCACCTGATGGCCGAGGTCTGGAGCCTTACCCTGACGGCGCTCTGCATCGGACTTTCTGAGGGCATCAAGAATGTACGACATAATTACCTGCCATTCCCTGCCTGAGTGGACACCAGGCGCGGAACCTGTACGTTCAGATCGTTATTGATCTGGATTACCGTCATGGCACCGGCGATGCCGTCGACCGTCAGCCCTTTCTGCTCCTGATACCAGCGCACCTGCTGTTCCGTCCCCAGGCGCTTGATCCGGGTACTCTCAACGTTATCGGCCGCCAAACGGTCGGCAAGCTCCATCATACGAGCGCCCAGCCACAACTCCTGCCCCGTCCCCTCGCTATACACCCCGTCCCCGGTCATGAATTCCGGTACCCGCCAGAGCACCTGGAACTCGCCAAACCAGTGGCGCTCCAGCTCCCGGAACGGAAAGCGCTCAATACCGCCGGGCACGGCGACGGCCGCGATGTCGCCCTCCAGGTGGTGCAGCACCACATATCGTGGTGAGCCCCCGTCGGGCTTGAGCAACAGGAGTGCCGGCCGGTCGATAAACTCCAGACTACGACGACTGCCCTGACGCCCGAGGCAGCGCAGCCCTGCGCTGCGTGCGTGATCACAGGCATTCGGATAGGCCGCCGGGTTATAATTCTGGCCCCAGATAGCAAACAGCTCGACAAAAGCCTGAGGCAAAGCCAGTGCATGCTGCTCCGGCGAAAACGTCTGGCCAGATTCGGCTGTTGACAGCCCGTTGTTCAGCTCATCGCGCTGAATCACACCGTTGGTCTGAACCGAATCCTCCTCGGCCAGGGCCCGGCCCAACGGTTCCGCGCGGTCCAGTAACCAAAGGGTGCCAATAACCGCAATCAGCACCGATGCCAGAACAAGTGCCAGCTGACTTCTCGTGCTGGAGTCCGGGCGCTCCCTGCTGCGCCTGTGCTTGTTACCCAGTACTTCCCTGGCGGCCCGGTTGATGTGGGTACGGGTAATCTGGTGCTCACCTTCCGCATAGGCGCCCAGAAGCGCACGGTCGCTGATCAGGTTGATCAGCCGGGGTACGCCCTTGCTGGCACGGTAGAGCGCCTTTACCGCGCCGGCGCTGAACAGGTCGCCCCTTAGGCCTGCGACTCCCAGCCGGTACTGCAGGTACGCAGGGACCTCCTGCTGATCGATCGCATCCAGATGATAGCGCGCGGTCACCCGCTGGTTAAGCTGGCGCAGTTCAGGCAGTGCGAGGATTTCCTGGAGTTCGGGTTGCCCCAATAACACGATCTGAAGCAGCTTTTTTTCGGCGGTTTCAAGATTGGTCAGCAGCCGAAGTTGTTCAAGCACGTCTGCCGACAGGTTCTGGGCCTCATCAATAATGAGCACCTTGTGGCGCCCTGCCGCGTGGGCCCTGAGCAGATCCTGGTTAATCAGATCAACCATCACCTTGATGGTGGCATCAACGGCATGGGGGATCGCCAGCTCATCGCAGATGGCCGACAGCAACTCCCGGGCCGACAGGCGGGGGTTGAGAATCAGCGCGATGTCGACATGCTCCGGCGCATTCTCGATAAAACAACGGCATACGGTGGTCTTACCGGTGCCCACCTCACCGGTGATCACGATAAACCCACCCTGCCCCTGCACGCCATACATGAGGTGCGCCAACGCTTCTTTGTGGCGGTCGCTCAGATACAGATAGCGCGGGTCCGGTGCAATGGAAAAAGGCGGTTCCCGAAAGCCAAAAAAATCGTAGTACATAATTCCTCAGGGCCTGGCCGAAGCAGAACCACTGACCAGTTTTAATTCCACGGCCCGCCGGTTCTGGTGTTTCAGGCGGCGAACGCACCGCTCCAGAGTTTTGGAAATCCGGGCGTGAGTTCGGATCATGGATATCCTGGGCCAGGTTGCCCGCTCCCCCGCCAGCACCATTTCGCGGACAAATTCGGGGCTCGGATTGGACAGCATGCTGCGATAGTGCCGTAAGCCGTAAGTCGGGGCAATGGTGACGTCACCATAGTAGCGCTGGGCCATGATGGTGTACATCTGCCCCGATGCCTGGCGCAACAAGGCTGGCTGAACCCGTTTACGGAGGTAATCGAACACGCCCCGGCCATGGAACTGCAATTCCTGCCGCAGAAAATGCAAAGGCAGCCGGGCCAGTGAGAGCTTCTCGTCTTCTGGCAGGGCCGCCAGAAACGGCACCACATGGGGGTTAGTCTGGCTCACAATAGTGAAGTTGGCATCGTACAGATGCAGGAGCCGGTCAATGGGCAAGTCACTGACCACAGACCCGTCAACAAACTGCACCCGGGGCATGTACGGCAAGGCGTTACCGTAGAGGTCTTTTTTCATCAGGGTTACCGGGGGGAATATACCGGGTACCGCAGCGCTGGCCAGCGCCGCACTCCAGACCAACAGATAGGGCGACGTGTAACCGCATAACAACCGGCCTTTCTGGTTGGCCTGAACCGGCGACACGCTGATATTGATGCTGCGCCCGCTGCGCTGGTAGGCTTCTTCGAAGGTGTACTCACCAATGTTTTCCCGCAGGCACTGTTGCAGGGTTTTCTGGTCCATCAGGCCTTCGCCGCGCATCGCACTGGCCAGCCCCCGCCACTTCCAGGCCTTGAGGTTATGATTCTCCGGCACCAGCATTTCGGGAATTTCCGCATCGGTGTGAACGCCAAGAATCCCCGCGATAATAGCGCCGATACTGGAACCGGCGACAACCTGAGGCAGCAAGCCTTTTTCCCACAGGGCCTTAATCACGCCAAAGTGAAAGATGCCCAGGGTAGCCCCGCCGCTGAGCAACAGGGTGGGCCGGCCAAAGCTGGTCAGGGTATCGCGGAAAAACTGCAGCTTGTCGTAAACCGGAAAGCCCGGCACCGGGTGATCGCACAGGTAATCCAGGGCTTCACACACCTGGCTGATGTATTCTTCGATCAGGTGCTTGGTGCCCACCCGGGAGCGGGTGTACAGCGCCGGGTTCCCCATATTGCCCAGATCGTGGTGCAGGCCTTCACGCAGCGCCCGCTTGAGGCGCTCGAAGTCGTTCTGCTGGCGATACTGTTTGAGGTTGCTCAGGCGATCGTAGATCAGCTCGTAGTGGTAAAGGTCAGAAACGAACTCTTCCTTCCACTCGGCATTACCTTCCAGAAAATCCAGCTCCAGCCCGGCTTCCATCCACTGCTCATAGGTCGTAGCGCCGGCCAGGGCTTTGCGAAAACGGGAAATTCTGGGGTCCTTGATCACCTGTTGCCTCCCGGCTTTACTGCTCAGAAATCCTCGAGCATGAAATCATCGTCGTCCGCGAAGGGATCTTCCGTGATCTTACCATCGTTAATCAGGAATTCACGACGCTGCAGGAAGGCATTGCGCACAAACGTGTACTGGTCCCCGGAAATAAAGCTTTCTGCCGGAATCAGGTCTGCCCGCTTATCA
>DATGNB010000081.1:0-90287 GCA_035306945.1 Marinobacter sp. | reverse complement strand
GACACCCGTCTGAGTGGTACCGGCGATGCTCTGGCAATCGATCTGCAGACTTTCGCGGCTGATATGGCCATCGGCGAAATCCTGGTAGGCGGTGCCAACATCGGTTCTGTGATGCTGGACAACCTGGTGGTTCAAGACACCACCATGCGTATCTACGGCCATTAACCCCTCCGGGCCTGCTTCGGCAGGCCCTTTTTCATCCCCTCCCCCGCTTTACCACCGCCTTTCTCCTACTGGCCGGTCGGCCAATGGCAACACGACACCCGGAAGTCATAGTGGCTGTGCTAGGATTTTAGTGTCACCCCTACAAGCCACTGCTCCCTGACAAGGAAACTTCATGCTCTGGATTTTTCTAACCTTCGTGGTTCTGGTTGTTGTTGTTACCTTTCTGCTGTTTCGTGTGAAAGACCTGTCCGAGTTTGATGGCCACCAGTGGACACTCCGGGAGGTAACCCCTCATCAATCCCATGAGGAAGTGCTCGCCCGAATCCGGGAAATGGGCCGGGTTTCGAAGGGCCTGAAAGGCAAGGCCCGGCTCCTGGCCCTGAGGAACCATCTGGATACCATCGGAGAACAGGCCGAGATCGAATCCACTGTCCAGCCCCATGACTCGCCGCGGGGGGAATGGGTGACCGCCCCGGGGGTGAGTAGCCACAGGCGGGTACTGTATATTCACGGAGGTGCCTGGGCGGCGGGTAGCCCCCGCAGCCACCGGGCCATTACCGATCGCCTGTCCCGCATCGCCAACGCCGCCGTATTCGCGGTCGATTATCGACTGATGCCGGAGCACCGGTTTATGGACGGCGTTCGGGATACCCGGGAAGCTTACCAATGGCTGCTGGAGCACGGCCCGGATGGGCCCGGGAAAGCCGGTTTTATCGTAGTAGCAGGCGATTCGGCCGGCGGCAGCCACACCCTGTCCCTGCTCGCGTGGGCCCGGGACAGCGACCTTCGCGCACCGGATGCGGCCATAGCCCTGTCGCCGTCCACCGACCTGACACTCACCGCGCCGAGTAACCGCGGCAATATCGGTACCGACCCGCTGCTCGGGCCCGTCTTCGGCAGCTTGTCCCGGGTGCCTTTACCGGTGCTCTGGTGGGGCACCCTTGCCGCCTTCCGGATATCGCCGACCAATCCGGTGGCTTCGCCCCTCCGGGGCAACCTGAACAATCTGCCCCCAACGCTGATTCAGGTCAGCTCCAGCGAGATGCTGCTCGACAACGCCACCCGGTATGCGGCCAAAGCGCGGGCTGAAGGCTCTGTGGTCGAACTGCACAGCTGGCAGAACATGGTGCATGTCTGGCATATCTTTGCGCCCCTGCTGCCAGAGGCAGACGCAGCGTTCGACGACATCAAGGTGTTTCTTGAGAATGTGGAACAGGGCTGCTTTTCACAAGCCGCCCAGCGCAAGCTGTAAAGCAATCACAGCCATCATCAGGCCGATCACACCGTCGATGATGCGCCAGGCCAATGGCCGGGATAATACCGGTGCCAGTCTGGAGCCGAACCAGGCGAGACTGCCAAACCAAAGCAAAGAGGCGCTGCACGCCCCGGCCAAAAAGCCATA
Organism: Marinobacter sp.; assembly: GCA_035306945.1. GTDB lineage: Bacteria > Pseudomonadota > Gammaproteobacteria > Pseudomonadales > Oleiphilaceae > Marinobacter. The sequence goes on along the minus strand of DATGNB010000081.1, from coordinate 88,720 downwards.
AATACTGGACTGCTGGGCCCCAATGGCGGGAATCAGCAGCAGCGTATCAAGGTACACCTGAGGATTCAGCAGCGTCACCGCAAGGGTCGTCAGCACCACCCGCCTCAGGCTGTGCTCAACCACACCCGAGGCGGTTAGGGCGGCACGGCCACGGGCGGCCCGGACACCGGCCTGAACCGCCAGCCATGCCAGAAATGCCACGCCGAGCCAGCGCAGTACCTCCAGGGCCTGGGGGGCTGCCGTCAGTGCCGCGTTAACCCCGAACATTCCCAGGCTGAACAGCAGGATATCTGACACCGAACATATCCCGGCCACCCACCAGTGGTGCTCCCGGCGGATAGCCTGGCTCAGCAGGTAAGCATTCTGGGCACCAATGGCCACGATAATACCGCCACAGACGATCAGGCCTGTGAAATAACTTTCGAACATACAGGGGGCTCCTGAGGGGTTAACGGGGCTCCAGCCCAAACCAGTGGGGATAACGCAGCAAACAATACAGGGCAAGCATGTCGTACACCGCATGCCACACCATCACCAGGGCAAGGCTGTCGCTGATCACATAGACGACACCCAACAGCACGCCGAGGCCGGTCGCGATCAGAAAGTAAGTGATGGAAATGCAGTGCGCCAGGCCAAACAGCATCGAAGCGATCACAATGGCCAGCCAGGGGCCGGTGTACCGCTCCAGTCCCCCCTGGATTGCGCCACGAAACAGCAGTTCCTCGCCCACCCCCGCCAGTACAGACAGGAGCACAAGCACCCATCCCGGGTAGCGCCTGGCAAAGCGATAAAGCCCCTGCATCTGGCGTTTCAGGTCATCCGGCACCAGCCCCGGTATCGAGGAAAACCCTAGCAGCGTCAGATAGGTGGCACCTGCGCCCAGCATGCCCCACCCAATCGCCTGCAGCACCGGCAGGCCGGCAGTCTTCAGCGGAATGGCTAATAACCAGACCCCTATCAGCCCCACCACACCGATGCCCCCCTGAAACAGCAGGGCGGCGGCAATGGACAGGGCGGGTGGTGTTTTCCCGGCCATGGATCAGTTGTCGAACAGACCTTTTACCGGAAACAGGTCATCGTAGACAAGAGGCTGTTTCTGAGCTTTGGCCTGAAAGGTCTTCATCATGTCGCCGGGGCGGAACATGCCGGCCTGCCAGGTGGCCATGTATCTCAGGCTGTCTTCGACACTGTGGTCACGGCTGTAATTAATCATTTCCTTGCATCCGGCCACCGCCAGCGGTGAGTTGGCCGCAATCTGACTGGCGATCGCCATTACCCCGTCGAGCAGGGCTTCCTGAGTATCATAAACCGTATTTACGAAGCCCAGCCTCAAGGCCTCTTCCGCGCCAAACTTACGCCCGGTGTAAGCCAGTTCCCGGACAACACCTTCCGGTATCAGTTTGGGCATACGCTGTAAGGTACCAACGTCTGCGGTCATGCCCAGCTCGGTTTCCTTGATCGTGAAGTAGGCGTCTGAGGTGCAATAGCGGCTATCCGCCGCACACACCAGGTCCAGCGCTCCGCCGATACAGCCACCGTGCACCGCTGCGAGTACAGGCATACGCACCTTCTCCAGGGACGAGAGGGTATCCTGGAGCTGCAACACTACCCGGCGCAGGTTCTCGGCCATGCGGCCGGGGTCCCCGGTCATCGGCACGGATTTCGGATCGGAGAACACGCCCAGATCCATGCCCGCTGAAAAATGCCGGCCGGTAGACGAGATAACAATTACCCGGGCATCGGTATTGGCCTCAATGTCCTGCATACAGCGGGGCAGCTCCAGCCAGAATGCCTTATTCATGGTGTTCAGCGCCTCAGGCCGGCTGAACTGAACGTGGGCGACATAATTATTTACATCAACGCGAAAGCTTTCGTATTGTGCAGGTTCAGGCATGATGGGTTCCATATCATCCAGGATAAGTGCATGATCTTGTGGTATCAGCAGGCACCTTACCGCGAAACCGGGCCTGATGGAATTGGCACAGCGCCCGTCACCCCAGGGCGATTATTCCGTGGGGCTGTCCGGCGGCATGACCACCCACTCCGGCTCTTCAAACTCCCCGAGAGCGCGGATTTCCACAAACGGAGCGGCACTCTGGATAATCCCGCGAATACGGGCGTCTTTCCGTGCATCCATCGCGTCCCTGTCGGCCTTGGTATCCCAGCTGGCAATGGCAATCAACTTGTTCGGCTCTCCGATCTTGCGGTGCAACTGCGTACCGCGTGCCCCCGGGGCCTGCTGGATCAGCTTGCTGGCTTTTACCCAGGCATCGGCATACTCCTCAGCGGTATGGCCTTCGTTTATGGTTACCTCAAAAATGTATTTCATCACCCGTCCTCCGGTTAAAGGTATCGCCGATGTTTGCTCCGCTCGTGTTTGCCATCGTGGCCGTGCTACTGGTTGCCGGCTCCCTGTTCTATCTTTTCTTCTACCGCAGCTGGCGCCGGCAGCGGGCCCTGAGAAACCCCTTTCCCGCGCGCTGGCGGCGCCATCTCCAGATCTCTGTACCCTTTTACAGCAGGCTTTCTGAATCCCATAAAGCGCGACTCGAAAATCTGGTACAACTGTTCCTGTCTGAGAAAAGCTTTTACGGCTGTGCCGGTTTCGAGGTTGATGACCGGGTACGGGTCACCATCGCCGGACACGCCTGCACCCTCCTTCTGGAACGGGACTACTCAGATTTCGACGAGGTCAGAAGCATCCTGGTCTATCCCGATATCTACCGTGTCCGGGATATCGACCATGACGGCCTGGTGGTGAGCCGTACGGATGAAGCCCGTGCCGGCGAAGCCTGGGAACAGGGTCGGGTTATCCTCGCCTGGAGCCAGTGTGAACTTGCGGTCACCCACCCTGACGGCCCCCATAACGTCATCCTCCATGAGTTTGCGCACCAGCTGGACTACCTGGACGGCACCGCCGACGGTGCGCCGCCCCTGAGAGGTGACGATGCGGTACACTGGCAACACACCATGAGCAAAGCCTGGACGCACCTTCAGGACCGGCTTGAGCAGGACCATACACCCTGGCTGGACCCATACGGTGCGACCGAGCCCGCCGAGTTCTTTGCGGTCCTGACGGAGGCCTTCTACCAGCAACCCGCTCAACTGCGCCAGGCGCAGCCGGAAGTATACGAGGCACTGCGTCGCTTCTACCGCCTGGACCCGGAACACATGACCCCGTATCACCCCGGCGTGTCAGGCGCCTGAACCACCGCCCCGGACACCCAGCCGGTCCAGATACAGGTGAAACTCCTGCTCGCTGAGGTTCACGTATTCCAGCACCCGGCCGTATAACATCACCGTCGGCACGTAGCGATCACCCAGCTCCTTTTGGGTTTCAGCAAGCACGTAAAGTATCGTCCGCTCCGTTTTTGTGAGACCATCCCGCGCATCAGGAATCACCTCATCTATTCCGCTTAATCTGCTCATCTCTGAATCCGGTAAGCTGCCATGGAAATCAAAGTCAATTATCTCGACAACCTGAGGCTAGAGGCCAGGTTTGACGATTTCACCGTCATCTCTGACCAGCCCGTACGCTACAAGGGCGATGGCTCGGCACCAGGCCCGTTTGATTACTTTCTGGCATCATCGGCCATGTGTGCAGCCTATTTCGTCAAGGTGTATTGCAACGCCCGCAACATTCCGACCGACAATATCCGGCTGTCCCAGAACAACATTGTAGACCCGGAGAACCGCTACAAGCAGATCTTCAAAATTCAGGTAGAGCTGCCGGAAGACATTTCCGACAAGGATCGCCAGGGCATCATCCGCTCGATCGACCGCTGTACCGTGAAAAAGGTTGTTCAGACAGGACCTGACTTCCAGATCGAGGTAGTTGAGAATCTGGACGAAGATGCGCAGGCACTGCTGACCGTCAGCCCTGACAGCGACACGAGCACGTACATAGAAGGCAAGGATCTGCCCCTTGAGCAGACCATTGCCAACATGAGCCGTATCCTCGCGGATCTGGGCATGAAAATCGAGATTGCCTCCTGGCGCAACATCGTGCCGCACGTGTGGTCTTTGCACATGCGGGATACCGCGGCCCACATGTGCTTTACCAACGGCAAGGGCGCCACCAAGGAAGCCGCCCTGTGCTCGGCCCTTGGCGAGTTTATCGAACGCCTTAACTGCAATTTCTTCTATAATGATCAATACTTTGGCCAGGAAATTGCCAGCAGTGCCTTTGTCCATTACCCGAGCGAGAAGTGGTTCCAGCCGGGCCCTGATGGCGAGCTGCCAGACGGGATTCTGGATAAATACTGCCTCGGCATCTACAACCCCGACGGCGAACTCCTGGGCACCCACCTGTTTGATACCAACTCCGGCACACCTGAGCGGGGCATCTGCAGCATCCCCTATACCCGCCACTCGGACGGCCAGACAGTCTACTTCCCCACCAACCTTATCGAGAACCTGTACCTGAGCAACGGCATGAGTGCCGGTAATACACCGCAGGAAGCCCAGGTACAGTGTCTGTCAGAAATTTTTGAACGGGCCATCAAGAAAGAAATCATTGTTAACGAGATCGCCCTGCCGGATGTACCGGACCACGTGCTGGCCAGATACCCCCGTATCCTTGAGGGCATCCGGGAACTGGAAGCCCAGGGTTTTCCGGTACTGGTGAAGGATGCCTCCCTCGGCGGCCGGTTCCCGGTGATGAACGTGACGCTGATGAATCCCAAAACCGGTGGTGTCTTCTCGTCGTTCGGAGCCCACCCGTGCCTGGAGGTAGCGCTCGAGCGGAGCCTGACCGAACTGATGCAGGGTCGCAGCTTTGAAGGGTTGAACGACCTTCCCGCCCCCACCTTCAACTCCATGGCCATCACCGAACCCAACAACTCGGTGGAGCACTTTATCGACTCCAGCGGCGTGATGTCCTGGCGCTTCTTCAGCGCCAAAGCGGACTACGACTTTGTCGAGTGGGATTTCTCAGGTACCAACGAAGAAGAAGCAGCCACTTTGTTCGGCATTCTTGAGGACATGGGCAAGGAATGCTACGTCGCAGGCTTTGACACCCTGGGCGCTCCGGTGTGCCGGATTCTGGTGCCGGGTTTCTCCGAGGTTTACCTGATCGAGGATCTGATCTGGGATAACACCAACGTTGCGCTTCAGTTCCGTGAAGACATTCTGAATCTGCACCGCCTGAACAACGATGAGCTGACCAGTCTGGTCGAGCGGCTTGAAGAAAGTGAGCTTGACGTTTATATGACAATTGTCACGCTGATCGGGGTCGAGTTTGACGAAAACACGGTCTGGGGCCAGCTCACCATCCTGGAGCTCAAACTGCTGATCTACCTGGCGCTGGGCGAGCTGGAAGAAGCCCGGGAACTGGTGGGCATGTTCCTTCAGTATAACGACAACACCGTCGAGCGGGGGTTGTTCTACCAGGCGATGGAAGCTGCCCTGGATGCCACACTGGACGAAGAGCTGGAACTGGCGGACTACCTCCATAACTTCCGGCGCATGTTTGGAAACGACGTCATGGATGCCGTGACCGGCTCTATTGACGGCAGGGTCCGCTTTTTTGGCCTGGAAGAGACCGGGATGGATCTGCGTGGGCTCGATCGCCACCTGAAGATGATCGAGAGCCTGAAGAAACTCCACACCGCCCGTGCCCGGCAGGCCGGCATTGAGGCTTAGGCACCGGTTGCCTCACCGCCTGTGCTGACCACCTCCCGGGCGAGTACCCGCAGAGCTCCTGGCCGGCAGGTAACCCGCAGCGGCGTCTTTCCTGCCACATCACCATCCACCGTGATGGTTTTCGGCCGGATGGTGTCTATCTGACACCATTTGGCCTTGACCTGAATAACCGTACTGGTGCGCTGCGGTGTCTTACGGTTTATCCGCACCAGCAGGAATGTGAGCAACAGCTGAAGCAGTGGCCGGGGCCGGACGGCGATCACATCCAGCAACCCATCATTGGCGGATGCCTCCGGAATTTCCTGGCCTCCGCCAAAATACGCCCCCGTGGCAACGGCAACCGACAGCCAGCGGCCGTCGAGCAGCGAGCGCTCGGTCCTGATCCGCGCCCGGAAGCCCCGCTTGGCGCCCATCTGCTGTAAAAGGGTGGCGATATAGCTGAACCGCCCCAGCAACTTCTTGGTCGGCGAAGCCGCCCTTCGGGCCGGTAAGGTTCCCAGTCCGATATGGGCAACGTTCAGAAAGATCCGATCGCCAAACTCAGCCACATCAATGTGTTGAATTGCGCCTTTCGCCACCACGTCCGCAATCTCCCCGGGGTCAGTGGGCAGTCCGAGATTGCGGGCAAAATCATTGGCCGTTCCGGACGGCAGCACGCCGAGCGTGGCCCCGGTTTTCAGACACAGCTGTGCCACGGCGTTAACCGTACCATCTCCGCCCGCTGCCAGCAGACAGTCTCCGTCTGCTACTTGCCCAATCCACTGATCAGAGTCACCCAGTGCGCACAGAGTAACCGCGTCAAGGCCCGAGGCGTCCAGCTGCTGCCGCCAGAATTCGCCGTCACGCCGGCCGTCACCGGAGCCCGGGCTGTCTACCAACCAGTACATTGCCGTTACCCCGCTCACGAAAGGGAGGTTTATTTTATCCTGTTAAATAGCACTGCTGCCCGTGGAATTCATCTGAATGCCATTACCATCCCGCAACGCCGGTCCCGGCAGCTGACACGATATGTAAGTTTTCCTGACATATTAAGGCCGGCACAGGGCCCCGAACCCCTACTAAATGGCTTACCTGTCAGGTTTATTGACACACCTTTCCAAAAACAAACATGAAACGATTTAATTTCAAAGCGTTACGAATATGGCATCGCTCTTGCTAGTAGAGACTGGACTTACTCCAAACGAAGGATCGACACATGAACACAATAGCGAAAACCCTGGTGGGAACCGCCCTCTCTCTGACCGCCAGCGTTGCCCTGGCATTCCCGGTCGACCTGACCTCGGTGTCCGGCACATTTGAAAATGTTGTCGGCGGAAGCAATGTCAGCGGCGAAGGCTCCAGCCAGATCCGCTGGGGCTACAGCACCGGGTACGGCAAGAGCGGGTATGACTTTAACGGCACCTCACCACTGCCACAGACCATCCTGAACGACGACGCCTTTATCCTGGGCAGCCTGACGCACCATAACAAGCCCATCACAGGCGAGGGCATTACCGGAGTTGACCTTGCGGTGATTCTGGGCTTTGGTGGATTTGGAGACAGCAGCGCCTCCACCGGAACGTTTGTCTTTGCCCACGATGAAACACCAAACACAGCACCCGAAGTCGTTGGAACGGTGTGCACAGGTATCCCTATCTTTCACCACTGCCTTTTTGGAGACTGGAAAGACAAGATTACCAATACCGGTGATGTCGACGATCAGATCTGGATCCTGAATCAGTATGTGACCAGCTCTGACTTCCAGCTCGGCAATAACATGTACAGTCTGGACCTGCTTGGTTTTGAGGGTGACCTGGAAACCTTCCTGACCGCAGAAAATGCCTCAACAAGCATTAACCTGCTGGCCCGCCTGAACGTGACGGAGCTTCCTGTTCCTGAGCCAGGCACCCTGGCTCTTCTGGGCCTTGGTCTGCTGGGGCTGGGTGCGGCAAGGCGCCGCATCAGGCACTGATCCAGATCGACCGGGCTGCCGTTCCGGCACCCGGCCGCGCCTGACCCGGCCAACCGGGCCAGGCGCCGGTTCAGCCGGCGGTGGGCAAGTTACCGCCCAGCATGTTCTCGACAACCGCCGCATTGTAAAAGGCCTCAACGGTGTGGATCCGGTTGTTCGCCACCCGAAACCATACCGCCAGCCTCACGTCTCCGATCGGCTCAAAATGCGTCTGATAATCCAGAATGGCAAACACATGCTCACCGTCTGCGCTGAGCTGCCGGAGCACCAGCGCCTTCTGGATGGCGGCCATTCCAAACTGGTAGGACAGCATGTCGTCCCGGCTGAGGAAGCGCATATTGGGGCCCACATATTCAAAATCTTCTTCCGCCAACAGCGTCTTTGCATCGTCAAAATGCTGAGCCTGAATGTCTGAAATAAACTGCGCCACAAGTTCCTTAGGCGACATAACTAAACTCCGTATTCGGGGCGGTTAAAAACCGGAATCAAACCTTACCAGCATTCTGCAGTCAACCTGACACCATAGCAACTGCAGACAGAGCGCCTCCGGCGGTCTGTCTGAACAGGGTGGTTCCGACGGGCTGGACCGGCTCAGTGATGGCCCATGGCGGAATGATCCATCTCTGAGTGGTCAGCTGCCTCTCCATCCAGCGGCCGCACGGTGAGTTCAATAGCGAGCTCATCCGCGCCGTCGAACACCAGCCTTACCGGAATCTGCTCCCCCTCCTGTAACGGCGACGCCAGCTGCTCAAGCATCAGGTGGTAGCTGTGGGGCCTGAGCTCGACGGTTTTTCCTGCGGGAATTTCCAGACCCGGGACAGGCTGCATCCGCATCATGCCTTCGTGGGTGTAAGTCTCATGAATCGACACCTTCCCGGCACGCGGGCTATCGGCCGCGACCAGGGTGATGGCCTGATCCCCCTGATTGGAGATCATCATATAACCCACGCCCATCGGCGTTCCCGGTGGTGTCGGCCGGCTCCAGGCATGGTTCACCTGAACCTTCGCAGCCACATGGGCATGATGGGCGTGGCCATCATGGGCTGTGGCCAGCGGCATCATCGCTACACCGCTGCCAAGCAGAAAAGCAGAAATCAGAATCTTGAGTGGTTTCATTGGGCTCGCATCGCTGTGAAAAGAGAGTAACAGGATTCCAGTCTTGTCCGGGAACGGCGATTTGGCAAGCCCGGATGAGCCCGGGCCTGTGTTGAGCTTCCCCGGGGCTCAGCTGGTTTTCTGTAACGCCTCGATCAGCGCTCCCATAAACCGTGAGGCTTCACCACCGGTGGCAGCGCGGTGATCAAACGTCAGGGACAACGGCATGATACGACGGATAGTGGCATTGCCCTTATGCGGCACCACTTTGTCCCGGCTGCGGCCGGCTCCCACAATGGCTACCTGGGGCGGGCTCACGATGGGGTTGGCGTATTGCCCGGTCATGGTGCCAAAATTGGACAGCGTGATCGTTGCCCCCTGCATTTCTTTGGGCGGGATTTTTCGGGTGGCAACAGCTTCGCGCAGGTTTTCCAGCCCTTGCCTCAGGTCTTTCAGGTTACGGTGGGTGATATCCCGTAAGACCGGTACAAACAGGCCCTCCGGTGTATCCACCGCAATCCCCACATGAACCTCATCCAGCAATCGCCGGCTCAGATTGTCGCCATCAAACCAGCAATTAAGCTCCGGCACGGCCTGGCAGGCGCTTCCGATGGCCTGAACAAGGCGCATGGTGGTGTCTGTGCCTTTGCCCCAGTCGCCGATGTCGGCATCCTCAAAGATGGTTACGGGGACCACCTGGGCGTGGGACAACGCCATATTCCTGGCCATGGTGCGCCGGGTACCCCGCAAGGCTTCGGCATCCCCCAGTTGTTTCTGATGGCTGGCCTGATGGTGAACATCATCGGTGGTGATCAGCCCGCCCGGACCACTGCCCGAGATGGTTTCAAGACTGACCCCCAGCCGCTCTGCCAGAGCCCTTACGCCCGGTGTTGCCCGGTTGGCCCGGGCGCGCTTGCTCGAAGGTGCCGCCCCGATAATGAACTCGTCCTGACCGGCCCCCTCCTCCTTACCGGACGATTTGAGCTGCCCCACCACGGTGCCGGTATCCTCGCCCTCACCCTCAAACGCCAGCAAGGGTTCGCCGGTGTGAATAATGTCACCGGCTTCGCCGTAGAGCCTGGCAATCACACCGGATTCGGGTGAGGGCACCTCAACAATCGCCTTGGCGGTTTCTACACTTACCAGCACCTGGTCTGCCTCAACGGTGTCCCCCGTTTTCACGTGCCATTGCACAATCTCCGCCTCAGGCAGCCCCTCGCCCAGATCCGGAAGTCTGAAATTCTTCATAGAGCGCCTCCTAGAGTGCGATCACCTGCTCAACCGCGCGAACGATATCGTCGGTCTGCGGCAGGTAATACTGCTCGTTGCGATAGTAGGGCATTACCGTGTCGTAGCCGGTTACCCGCACCACAGGTGCCTGCAGGTCGAGAAACGCTCCTTCGGCAATCGAGGCGGCAATCTCTGCCCCCACCCCGCCGTTTCGACAGGCTTCGTGAATGATCACCGCGCGCCCGGTTTTGGCCACGGAGCACAGCAGGGTTTCCCGGTCCAGCGGGCTGATGGTCGCCACATCAATCACCTCGCAACTGACCCCCTGACCAGACAGGGATTCCGCTGCCTGCAGGGTTTCCTGCACACAGGCACCCCAGGTGATCAGGGTAACGTCTTCCCCTTCCCGCAGCGTAAAGCAGGTATCAAGTGGCAAGGCCTCGCCATCATCCACCACCCGTTGCGTAACGGCCCGGTAGATTCGTTTGGGCTCAAGAAAGATGACCGGATCCGGGTCCCGGATTGCCGCCAGCAACAGGCCATAGGCCCTCCGGGGTGAGCTGGGAATCACCACACGCAGCCCCGGAATATGGGCAAACAGGGCCTCGGTACTCTCGGAATGGTGCTCAGGGGCATGAATACCGCCACCAAAGGGTGCCCGAAATACCACCGGACAGTGCAGCCGGCCACGGGTGCGGTTACGCATCCGGCTGGCATGGCTGACAATCTGCTCCATGCCCGCGTAGATAAAACCAAGAAACTGAAATTCGGCCACCGGTTTCAGGCCTTGAGTGGCCATCCCGATGGCGGTACCGGCAATGAGGTTTTCGGCCAGTGGCGTATCCATCACCCGCTTGAAGCCAAAGCTGTCCTTCAGCCCCACGGTGGCACGGAAGACCCCGCCATTGGTGGCGATATCCTCGCCCAGCAGGACCACTCGCTCATCATCCGCCATGGCACGGTGCAGGGCCAGGTTAACGGCTTCAACCAGGGTGACATCATGGGTTTTGGGGGAGGAGTTCGCAGGATTCATGCCTCACCTCCCCGGTATTTGTCCGCCAGCTGTTCACGCTGGGCCTGGAGCGCCACAGGAAGCGTGTCAAACAGATAGTCCAGCATGGCCGTGGGCGGCTCTGCCTCAGTGGCCAGATATTCCTGTACGGCCTGCTCCACGGTCGCTTTGCAGTCCGCCTGCAGTACCTGCTCTTTTTCAGGGTTCCAGTAGCCATTGCTATGCAGCCAGTTCTGCAGGCGTTTGACGCCATCACGCTCCCAGGCTTGCTTGAGCTCTTCTGCGGTGCGGTAACGGGTGGCGTCATCCGCCGTGGTGTGGTCGCCCAGCCGGTAAGTCACGGCCTCGATAACGGTGGCCCCTTTACCGGCCCGGGCGCGTTCCACAGCCCCATCCAGTGCCTCAACCGCTGCAAAGTAGTCGTTGCCGTCAACAATGTGGCCCGGTATACCGGCACTGATGGCTTTCTGGGCGATGGTTTCGGCGCCGGTCTGAATGGCCCGGGGCGTCGAGATTGCCCATTGGTTGTTGATGACCACAAACACCAGCGGCAGATGCCAGGCTCCGGCCAGATTGATGCTTTCGAGAAAGTCGCCCTTGGAGGTAGCGCCATCGCCCAGAGTGCACACCACCGCCCGGGCCTCACCCCGGATTTTCACCGCCGAGGCGACCCCGGCGGCATGACAGCACTGGGTAGCAATAGGCACCGACACCGGTAAGTCGTGAGGGCAGTTTTTCCAGGCACTTCCGCGCTCATCACCGCCCCAGTACAGGAGCAGCTCGGCCAGGGTCACGCCGCGCAGAATATGCGTTGCCTGGTCGCGGTAGTAGGGCACGAAAATATCGGTGCCGGCCAGGCTCTGGCCAATGGCCGTGCCCACGGTTTCGTGCCCCAGCACGGATGGGTAGGTCCCGCACTTTCCGGTGCGCTGGAGTGCAATAGCTTTGGCATCAAAGGTGCGGGCGAGCACCATGTTACGGTAGGCGGCGAGTACCCGGCCGGCGTCGCCAGCCTGGGGGGGAAGCTCGCCCAGGGGGGCTCCCCGGTCGTCCAGATAGCGGGTGCGGTCCACCCGAAACTCGTGGATCTCTTTCATCCCTTCCTCCTGTCCCCCGGCTTCGCGATAAAAGCCCTGCTGCTCAGCAAGCCCGCTTGTGGCAGACAACGGCAGCATTGGGGTGGTTCGTCTTGTTGTTGGCGTGGATTACACGCTACGGGATTTTGCAGAGTACCCGAGGGTACTCTGCTTAATATTTAGTCGAGAGGAGGGAATAGATCAAACGGCGGAAGGTCAGGCTTTCTTGACGAACTCGGATTTCAGCTTCATGGGCCCGATGCCATCGATCTTGCAATCGATGTCGTGGTCACCCTCTACCAGACGGATGTTCTTGACCTTGGTCCCGACTTTTACCACCTGGCTGGAGCCTTTGATTTTCAGGTCTTTGATCACGGTAACGGTATCGCCATCCTGAAGCTCGTTACCATTGGCATCATGCACCACCTTTTCTGCCTCAGCTGCCGCCTGTTCCGCCTCGGACCACTCATGGCCGCATTCGGGACAAACCAGCTGAACGCCGTCTTCATAGGTGTATTCAGAACTGCACTGAGGGCACGGAGGCAACTGGGACATTATCATTTCCTGTTAATTGAATGGGCACGCTATTATACTCCGAATGGCCAAACTGGCCACCAGCCAAGCCTACAGGGGAATTTTACATGCCAATCTGGGTTGATGCCGACGCCTGCCCCGTCCCTGTCCGGGACATCCTGTGCCGCGCCGCTACCCGCTGGAAAGTCCAGACCACGTTTATCGCCAACCATGCCATTGCCTTGCCACCCAGTCCGTTTATCAGCCGCCGGCAGGTGGCCCACGGGTTTGATGTGGCCGATAACGAGATTATGGACCAGATGAACAAGGGCGATCTGGTGATTACCCAGGACATCCCGCTGGCCGCCGAGGCTATCGAAAAAGGGGCCGACGTGTTTAACCCCAGAGGCCAGGCGTTTACCCGGGAAAACATCCGCCAACGGCTGGCGATGCGCAACTTCATGGAGGAAATGCGCAATGCCGGCCAGGTCACCGGCGGGCCGGCACCGTTCAGCCAGAGCGATCGCAAAGAGTTTGCCGACCAGCTGGACCGCTGGCTGCAACGGAACCTGCGCAGCCCGGGGCGCTAGTACCGTCCGGTTTCCATGGACCACAGAATCCGCTAACCTCCCCGCTTGATCAGATACCCGTCATAAGGATGCCGACGATGACCGCGCAGGCCCGCCCGACCAGTAGTTTTGCCGCCCTGGCCCGCCTGCTCCGCTACGCCCGGGGCTACCGCCGCCGGATCATCACCGCCGCCACCTGCTCGGTCATTAACAAACTGTTCGACATTGCTCCGGAGCTCCTGATCGGGGTGGCGATTGACGTGGTGGTGAATCAGGAAGAGAGCTTTGTCGCGGGCCTGGGCTTTGAGACCGCCCAGCAACAGATCACCATTCTTGCCGTGCTGACCTTTTTTATCTGGGCTGGCGAGTCCCTGTTCGAGTACCTGTACCAGATTTTGTGGCGCAACCTGGCCCAGCGCCTGCAGTCTGACCTTCGTCAGGATGCCTATGAGCACGCGCAACGACTGGACATGAGCTTTTTTGAAAGCCGCAGTTCGGGGCAGCTGGTGGCCACCATGAACGATGACGTTAACCAGCTTGAGCGGTTTCTGGACGGTGGTGCCAATGCCATGATTCAGGTTGCGGTCACCGTTGTGGCGGTGGGTGCAGTGTTCTTTGTCCTTTCCCCCCTGATCGCTCTGCTGGCGTTTACACCCATCCCCCTGATCATCTGGGGCGCCTTTTATTTTCAGCGTAAAGCCGGCCCGCTGTATGCCGATGTCCGGGAAAAGGTGGGTGACCTGTCCAGTCGCCTGGCCAACAACCTGGGCGGCATCGCCACCATCAAGAGCTTTACCGCAGAACACCGGGAAGCCCAACGCCTGAAAGTGGCAAGCGAGGCCTATGTGGCCGCCAACCAGCGCGCCATCCGCATCAGTTCCGCTTTCATTCCGGTGATTCGCATGGCTATTCTCGCCGGATTTCTGGCCACCTTCACGGTCGGCGGCATGATGGCCCTGCAGGGCAACCTGAACGTTGGGGCCTATGGCGTGCTGGTATTCCTGACCCAGCGCCTGCTCTGGCCCCTGACCGGCCTGGCCGAAGTCGTCGATCTGTTCGAGCGCGCCATGGCCAGCACCCGGCGTATTCTGGACTTGCTGGCCGAGCCGGTACACGTCGACAACAGCAGCGACACCGGACTGGTCCAGCCGGTCCGCGGCGAGGTGATCTTCCGCCAGGTAAGCTTCCGCTACGCCGGCAGCGGCGCCGGTATCGAGAATATCTCGCTGACCCTGCCCGCTGGCAGCACCCTGGCACTGGCCGGCACCACAGGGTCTGGCAAGTCCACAATCATCAAGCTGCTGCTGCGTTTCTATGACCCGGCCCGGGGCGAAATCCGCATCGACGACCAGCCCATCCATACGGTCAGCCTGAAGTCGCTGCGCGACGCCATCGGCCTGGTCAGTCAGGATGTGTACCTGTTTGAGGGCAGCATCCGTGACAACCTGACCTATGGCCGGCCCGACGCCACCGACCAGCAGATTATCGAAGCCGCCCGTACAGCCGAGGCCTGGGGCTTTATCAGCACCCTGCCCCAGGGGCTGGAGACGCAGGTAGGCGAGCGCGGCATCCGGCTCTCCGGCGGCCAGCGCCAGCGTTTATCCCTGGCCCGGGCGTTACTGAAGGACCCGCCCATTCTGGTTCTGGATGAGGCCACGAGTGCCGTGGATAATGAAACCGAGGCCGCCATCCAGCGGTCGCTCCGGCGCATCGGCCACGGCCGCACCGTCATTATCATTGCCCACCGGCTATCCACCATCGTAGACGCCGACATTATTGCGGTGGTGGAAAACGGCCAGATTATCGAACAGGGAGATCATGCCAGCCTGATCAGTCGTGATGGTGCTTATGCGGCTCAATGGCGGGTTCAGACCGGAGGCGCCTGAAGGCCACCTTCGGCTATTGCTTTCTACACGCAGTGATTGATACACATTTGCATTTAGATTACCCTTCCCGGACACCAACAGGGGAACCTGAATGCCTGTTTTTTTCGATATCCGGAACCTTGCCGTCCGTATCGGTGGCAACGCCATTCTCCACAATATCCACCTGACCTTTAACGAAGGCCAGGTGACTGCACTCCTGGGCCACAACGGCTCCGGCAAGTCGACTCTCCTGAAAACACTTGCCCGCCAGGTGGCCGGCAGTGAAGGCGAGATCCTGCTGGAAAGCCGCCCGGTATACGGCCTGGGCAGTCGTGCTTTCGCCCGGGTAGTGGGTTATCTGCCCCAACATCCGCCTGCGACCGACGGGCTCACCGTGCGTGAGCTGGTGGCGCTGGGGCGCTATCCCTGGCGCGGCCCGCTCGGGCGCTATAACGCAGACGACCACGCCCTGATTGACCAGGCCCTGGCCGATACCGAACTGACCGCTTTTGCCTCACGTTCGGTAGACACCCTGTCCGGCGGCGAGCGCCAGCGCGCCTGGATCGCCATGCTGCTGGTGCAGCAAACCCGCTGTCTGTTGCTGGATGAGCCCATCTCGGCGCTGGACGTAAAACATCAGGTAGAAACGCTGCGGCTGGTACGCCGACTGGCCCTGGAGCGTGAACTGACGGTGATTGTCGTGCTGCACGATGTCGACCTGGCCGCACGATTCTGTGATCGACTGGTCGCCCTGAAGGCCGGCCGGGTGGTCGCCGATGGCTCACCGTCGCAGATCATGAGCAGCCACACACTGGAAGCCATCTACGACGTATCGATGGGTGTGATGGAACGTGCTCCCGGGCACTGGGTCTCTTATGTCCATTAACCTCAGGGCACCGCTCACAACGGCCCTGCTCCTGCTGTGCCTGATGCCGGCCACGAGCCTGGCCCGGTCATGGTCCCACGAAGCCGGCACCCTCGTCCTGGAACAGCCGCCGGAGCGGATCGTCGCGCTTAACTGGGCGGCCGCCGAGAGCCTGCTACTGCTGGGCATTACCCCGGTAGGGGTGGCCGACTTGCCCGGCTACAGCACCTGGGTCCGGGAACCGGAAATGCCAGACCATGTGGCGAACGTGGGCACCCGGGTGGCACCCAGCCTTGAGACCATCGCCGAACTGAAGCCGGACCTGATCGTAACCAGCGCAGAAATGGCACCTGCGGCCGAGTTGCTGCAGCGCATTGCTCCCACCTACGTCATCAGTGTTTATAAAGACGGGACACGCCCGTTTGAAAAGGCCCGGGAAATGCTGCGCACCCTGGCGGACATGACCGGCCGAAGCGAGCAGGCCGACGCCATTCTCGCCGATATCGACACGACTCTTGAGCATCAGCGGCATCGGCTGAGGCAGGCAGAGCTAGCCCGAAAACCCATCGCACTGGTGAGCTTTCTTGACGACCGCCACGTCCGGATCTACACCTCAAACAGCCTCTTCCAGACCGCTCTGGATCAGCTGGGGCTAGCCAATGCCTGGCCCGGGGAAGGTAATTACTGGGGCTTCTCGGCCATCAGCCTGGACGCCATCGCAGACACTCCCGAAAGCCGCCTTGTCGTTATCGAGCCCCTGGCCCCGGGCTTGCCTGCCACCCTCAGCCAAAGCCCGTTCTGGACCTACCTGCCCCCGGTCCGGAACCGGGAAGTCTATCAGATCCCCCCGGCCTGGCCTTTTGGCGGCATCCTCCCGGTTAAACGGCTGGCCGTGGCGCTCACCGATGCCCTGATCGGTGGAGGACAGACCAGTGTCCACTGAACCTGCCCGCCCGCTCAGCCTCTTCCGGCCCAGAACCCCGGTCCGGCTGCCGGTCACTATTGCCATGCTCTGGCTCACGGCACTGGTAATGGCTGTTTTCCCCTGGCTCGACCAGTTTCAGCTGCCACAGCTGGTTTCCGTATTCTGGAGCTTTGAGGCCAGTCATTACGACTCGGTTCTGGCTCACTTCTCATGGGCACCCAGGGTTGCCATTGCGATCCTGATTGGCGGCGCACTCGGGCTTGCCGGTGCCGTCACCCAGCAAGTGCTTGGCAACCCCCTGGCCTCGCCCACCACGCTTGGTGTCGAAGCCGGAGGCCAGTTCGGCATTACTCTGGCGACAGTATTCACCCCCGGAATACTGGCGTTAAGTCCGGACCTGGCGGCGGTGAGTGGCGGGCTGCTGGCAATCGGCCTGGTCATAGCACTGACCTGGCGCCTGGGGTTTTCACCCGTCACCGTCATTCTCTCCGGGCTTGTGGTTACCTTCTTTCTCGGTGCCATCAACATGGCGTTTCTTCTGCTCAAGGGGGAATGGCTGGGCAACCTGTTTATCTGGGGTGCCGGCTCCCTGGTTCAGAACAGCTGGGCACCGTTCTTCGAACTGTTGCCCCGGGTTCTGGTCATCGGGGCGTTAATGCTGGCGCTCATGCGGCCACTTCAGCTCCTGCAGCTGGGTGCTGTCTCCGCCAGCGCGCTGGGCGCCCGGGTGGCGCTGCTCAGGGCGGCGGCACTCTTTCTGGTGGTGCTCATGAGTTCCGTGGTGGTCAGCCGTGTCGGTGTCGTGGCCTTTACCGGTCTCGCTGCCCCGGTTCTGGCCCGGCTGCTGGGAGCCAGAACTCTGCCGGAGCGGCTGTTGTGGAGTACCCTGGCCGGCAGCGGTCTGCTGCTGCTGGCCGATACCCTGGCACACTGGGCCACCTCATACAGTGGAGGCTCCCTGGTCCCTACCGGCACCACCACGGCACTGGTGGGCGGGCCTGTCATCCTGCTGGCACTGCAAGGGTTCCGCAACACCCATCATCTGCCCGGGCAGGCCACCAGCCCGGGCGGATTCCTGCCCCGGCGTGGCGATACCCGGCTCGTTGCCAGCGTCCTGGCGGCTTTGCTGCTACTCATCATCATCGTTGCGATGGGCTGGTCACCCGGTCTGGAGGGCTGGCGCTGGACGCCGGTATCCCAGTGGGCCGATGCGTGGCTATGGCGGGGGCCCCGATTACTGGCTGCGATCGTAGCCGGCATGGCGCTGGGCCTGGCCGGCACCCTGATCCAGCGCATGACCGGTAATCCGATGGCCAGCCCCGAACTGCTCGGTATCAGCGGCGGCGCCGCTCTGGTCATGGTAATGCTGACCCTGACCGGAATCGAGACAGGCCGGGCTGGCCAGCTCGCCGCCGCGACCGCCGGCGCCGCTGCAGCTCTTGGCCTGCTTCTGCTTCTGGCTCGTAAACACCGGTTTGCCGGCAACCAGCTGCTGCTTGGCGGGGTGGCCCTGTATGTCTTTATGGATGCCGGGCTGCGCCTGGTCATGGCCTCCGGAGGCTCAACAGCCGCTCAGTTGCTTAACTGGATGTATGGCTCAACCTGGCTGATTTCGGAGCCAGAAGCTCTGGGCCTGCTGGCGCTGGTAACCGGGCTGGCCGTTACCCTTCTGCTGGCTCTGCGACCGCTGACCCTGTTACCACTGGGTGACAGTGCCGCCTCGGCACTGGGGCTCTCCGTGTCCCGGGCCCGACTGTGCCTGCTGATAATGGCCGCGGTCCTCACCGCCGCAGCCACCCTGGTCATCGGCCCCCTGAGCTTTGTCGGACTGATTGCGCCCCATCTGGCGCGGGTACTGGGACAACAAACCGTAGGCCGGCAGCTGATCGTGGCAGCGCTGGCCGGAGGCGTTCTGCTCTCGCTGGCGGATTACCTGGCCCGGGTACTGGTCTACCCGAATCAACTGCCGGCCGGCCTTCTGGCGGCGCTGGCGGGCGGCCTGTATTTTATCTGGGGGTTAAGCCGTCATGGCCGCAACTGAAGCTGCCCGGGACTGGCTGGCAGATTATCACCGGCTGCTGGCCCGCCACCGGCTCGACCCCACCACGGTGCTCACTGACGCCGTGGATCAGACAGCCCCCCAGCGGCCCGCCCTCTTGTCGCTGGCACAGATTCTGGAGCAGCCTGATCGACTCCATCACCAGCTGACCTCGGAGCACCCCGACAGTACAGAGCCCCGCCTACGCAGAGCACGGATGTCCGTTTTGCACCAGAGCCTGGCGCTGCAGGTTATTGCCCCCGCGGTGATCCGGCTGTTCCGGGACGGTGTCGGTACCGCTCTGGATCCGGAGCGGATATTTCTGTGCCAGCCGGAGGCAGACGGTGGTTGCCGCTGGCGCGAGGTGGCCGGCAGCCCGGACCGGCTGAAGCCCGGGCGTTTTATTGAATCCCTCGCCCACCAGGTGCAAACCTGGTACCCGGTCTTCCGCCAGTCATTCAGTATCAGCCCCGGAGCCTACTGGAGCAGCACAGGGCTGGCTCTGGGCGCGCCCTATTCGGCGGTCTGGGACCGGGTAACACCCTCCGACCTGTGTCCCCAGGCCAGTGGCTGGTTACAACAGTTTGATTGCGAAGCCGGCAAATACATCGACTGGATTTCCGCCCGGTTCAATCAGCATCCCTGCGCCCTGCCCCAGCGCCGGGGCTGCTGCCTGAAATATCTTCTGCCCGATGAAGGCTACTGCGGCACTTGTGGTGTCTACCGCAAAGAACGTATGACGACCGTTATCTAATCCTTACCTTTTGCTATGGTTAATCTGAACCCTCCCGGCCAAATGTCGTTTTTTATTGAGGACACGCTATGAAGCGCCAGATACTAGCCATGGCTCTGTGCTCCCTTGCAAGCACCAGCCCTGTCCACGCAGACCAGGTGCTCAATGCCGGCGACTATGAGGTTCGCCTGGAAGTCATTGCCGACAACCTGCAGCACCCCTGGGCCCTGGCTTTTCTTCCCGATGGCTCCCTGCTGGTGACAGAACGGGCGGGTCGGCTACGCCGTATTACCGATAACGGGCTACAGCAAGAACCCATCCAGGGCCTGCCCGAGCTGGAAGTCTCAGGCCAGGGGGGCCTGTTAGACCTGCTCCTGCACCCTGACTTCAGGAACAACCGGCAGCTCTTCCTGAGCTACGCCCATAAAAACCGGGACGGCCTGACCACCCGCGTGGCACGGGCAAGACTCGAAGGCAATGCCCTTGAAGACGTTGAGGTGATCTTTGAGGCAGAGCCCCGCTCCCATACCTCCCGCCACTTTGCCGGCCGGATGGTATTCGACCGGCAAGGTCATCTCTACATTGCCGTGGGCGACCGTGGCGAAATGGAACGGGCCAAGAAGATTGACGACGATGCCGGCGGCGTACACCGGATTACCCCGGCCGGCGCGCCGGCACCCGGCAACCCGTTCAGCGACCACGCCAGCCCCAATGACACCCGCTATACCTATGGCAACCGCAATATCCAGGGCATGGTCATCCACCCCGAAACCGGTGCGATCTGGAGTCACGAGCACGGCCCCCGGGGCGGAGACGAGGTCAACATTATCCGGGCGGGCAACAACTATGGCTGGCCCGAGGTTACCTATGGCATCAATTACTCCGGCCTGCCGATCAGCGATAAAACCACCATGCCCGGAGTAACCGACCCGCTGCACTACTGGGACCCGTCGATTGCCCCGTCCGGCATGGCTTTCTATACCGGGGATCGTTTTTCCCAATGGCAGGGAGATCTCTTTGTTGGCGCGCTCAAGCTGCGCAAACTGGTGCGACTGACGCTCCAGGGTGAGCGCATTATCGGGGAACAGGACCTGCTGACCGAGCTGAACCAGCGCTTCCGGGATGTCCGTATGGGACCCGACGGCGCCCTCTGGCTTCTGACCGACTCACGGGAAGGTAAAGTTTACCGAATGGTACCCGCCGAATGACCGGTCAGTGGGGGTCGTTGGTTCTCTCGGTTTTGTCGTAGCACGGCAGCTGATCGGTAATCTCGAACCAGTCGGATTTGGAGCCCACATACACATGTTGAATGGTTTTACTGCCAAGCGGTTCGTTAATGACACCGGCCCGCAGCCGCAGGATACCGGGAATCGCATCTACCCTGCTGTACAGCTGGGTGCCACAGCGGCTGCAGAAAGCACGGTATCTGCCGGGGGTAGTGGCAAATTCCGAGATCCGGTCCTCGCCCCCGAGATAGCGCAAGCGCACCCTCTGTACCGGTACACTGGCAGAGAACGCACTCCCGTGAGCCCTGCGGCACTGGCTGCAATGGCACAGGGATAGCGACCCCAGCGGGCCGTCATATTCAAACTGGATTTCGCCACACAGGCATGCTCCGGTATACATCGCCCCTCCCGGGTCTGGCTGACGGATTGCAGCGCCGATCATACCCGCCTCGGGCACAATAACCACCCCCTGATGCGGCCGTGACCTCAGATAGCGTATTCCTGCTCAAGGTATTCAAGAATCCGTGCCGACTCGAACAGCGCTGCGCCGGTATTGGGGTCCTCCAGGTAGGGTACCTGTACCCGACCGTGCTTCCGGAAGAATGCGTCCCGCTTGCCCCCGGGGGCCGGCTGATAAGGGCCCGGCTTGATACGCTGCACGGCAGGTCCGATTTCGGTCCAGTGCTCCTTGCCCAGGTTATGCAGGGTATAGGGCAACTCCAGCTCACACAGCCGCTCCCGCACCAGTCGTGAGAACGGGCTGCCTTCAAAGCTCCATAGCGTCAACGGCTGCCCGGGCCGGCGGGAGGGCCGGGCTCTCATGCCCCGCAACTCACTGGTGGCGGAGCCTGCCGCCCCCAGCGTCCAGTGCCAGGGTTTGGCACGGTAATAACCGGGAACCGACCGCTGACCATACTGGCGGAACAGATACCTGACGATATCGTCGGACTCATACATGACGGTGTCGGTATTCGGGTCCACCAGCAAGGGAAACTGCTGCCTGCCACCGAGCGTCCCGGCCTCTTCGCGGAATCCACGCCCGCCCCTGGGACAGGGACGAATGTCCACATCCAGACCCAACGCTGTGAACGCTTCCCGGACCTTACGGCAAAACGGACAGGCTTCGATATCGTAAAGGATCAGTGTCTTGGCAGGTTGTGCTGCGGCCTGCACCAGCAGACACCCCCGCCAGGCGGAGAAGGTTGATGTAACCACCGATTCAAGAATATTCACCTGATGCCTCAGGGCTCGGAACATGACGACGCTCCCTCGTGTTGTTGGGTCATGCCGGCATTATCCCACATTTTTTTCACCGGCCATTGGCTGCAGGGCCCCTGGTAAAGGCCACAGTAACCTGCTGATTTTCAAGCCCCCGTAACAACTGAAATGAAAACATCAATATAAACAACGCACCTACTGCCTGTTTCTAACGTCATGTATCACTTTTTTGCATAGTAGAATCCGGGCAGATGAGCTATGGTAAAAACGTAATGACCAAAGGGATTCCCGCCATGCCACTGCAAGGGTTACAGGCAGATACGTTGCCCCGCCACCGGTTGGCGGGCCGTGGTCGCCTGCTGTTCAGCGTAGCAGCCGCCTGGGCGCTGAGCTTCACCGGTTTCGCCGAAGGCCAGGAGGGCGCCTCGCGGGGTTACTCCAGCTCTGGCCTGTGGGCGTCAGAAATCCAGGACTACGCGGAGAAATCCCTGAATAACGATCAGGGACTGAGTGTGGTGGCGGTTCCCCTCAATGGCCCGGGAATCGAACAGTATGTAAACGCTGACAAACCCATGAACCCCGGTTCCATCATGAAGCTGGTCACAACCTACGCCGCTCTGGAACTGCTTGGCCCGAACCATCACTGGCGCACCGATTTTCTGACCGATGGTCAGATGGTGGGCGACACTCTTGAAGGCAGTCTGTACGTCCGTTTTGGCGGCGACCCGAAGCTCACCCTTGAGCGCCTGTGGGGTACGCTGCGGGAACTCAAAGACATGGGCATTAACCGGATCGCGGGTGATCTGGTGCTGGACGGCAGCTACTTTCGGGTCGACGGCGGGTTTCCCTATTTCGATGACAAAGGGACCAATCCCTATGCACCTTTTCTGGTGGAACCTTCCGGCTATCTCACCAACCTGAACCTGTTGCACCTGCAGGTTCGCTCTGACGAACGCGGTACCCAGGCCTGGGTGACTCCGGATCTGCCGGAAATCAGCGTGGATAACAGGATCACGGCTGTCCCCGAAGGCCCCTGCCCTGCCCGCCGGGACTTCAGCTGGCAACCGGTCTTCCAGGACAATCAACAGGTCATTGTGCGGGTGAGTGGGGAGCTGCCCCAGGGCTGTCGCGCCACCACCTACCTCTCGCTGTTGCCCCATGAGCAATATGCGGCCTCGACCATTCGCACGGTGCTGTCCGAGCTGGGCATTATTATCAGTGGGGGCAACCGGTTTGAGACAGCCCCTGAAGAACTTACACTGGTGATGCGAACGACCTCGCCCGATCTGGTGACCATGGTACGGGATATCAACAAGTGGAGCAGCAACGTGATGGCGCGCCAGATGCTGCTGAGTATCGGGGCCGCCGTCCGGAGCGAAGACGACAACGATGATCGGGTAGCCGGCATTCGCGCCATCTACAACTGGCTGGAAGAGAAGGGCATCAATACCGCCGGGATGGTCATCGACAATGGATCGGGCCTGAGCCGTCATGGCCGGATCACGGCCCGCCAGAGCGCCCGTATTCTGCAGTACGCCTGGCAAAGTCCCTATGCCGCCGACCTGATGGCCTCGCTGCCCATTATCGCCATGGACGGAACCATGGCCAGCCGGCTGCGTAACACCGGAATGGAGGGTGAAGGGCGGATAAAAACGGGTACGCTGGAAGATGTCCGCTCAATCGCCGGGTTTGCCCGGGATGCCAACAACACCACCTGGGCTGTCGTAGGCATGGTCAACAGCAACCCGGCCTGGAACGGTCGGGCGGTACTCGACCGGGTACTCTACACCCTCTATCACCGCCCGCCGACGGGCAGATCCCTGTCACGGGGTGGCGCAGGTAGCGACACAGCGGTTCAGTAAGGCGGGTACGCGGCCCGGGGGGGCGGCCGCGTTGTTACCGGCCGGTCAGACCGTCAGATAACCACCATCCGCATTGATACAGGCCCCGGTGGTGTAGCTGGACGCCTCCGACACCAGATACAGAACCGTGCCTGCCATTTCATCCGGATGGGCGACCCGCTTCATCGGAATATGAGCCATCGCCTGCTTTTTAATGGCTTCGTTGGTGGTGAGTGCGCTGGCGAACCTGGTGTCCGTCAGGCCCGGTAACAGGGCATTCACACGGATATTCTGCTGGCCAAGCTCCATCGCAAAGGATTTGGTCATGGCAATAACCGCGGCCTTGGTAACAGAGTAGATACCCTGAAAGTGCCCCGGGTTCACGCCGTTGACGGAGGCGACGTTTACGATAGCGCCACTACCCTGCTTTTTCATAAGGCGCGCTGCGCCTGCACACATGAAAAAGTAACCACGGATGTTCACATCCACGGTTTTCTGAAACGCGCCGGGGTCTGTGTCTTCAACCGGCCCGAAATAGGGGTTGGTCGCGGCATTGTTAACCAGGATATCCAGCTTGCCGTGCCTGTTGGCGATGTACTCCCAGATGGCGTCAATCTGGTCCATTTCACCAATGTGGCAAGGGACGGCTTCTGCACTTCCGCCCTTCTCGCGGATGCTGCTGGCGACAGCTTCACAGCCCTCCAGCTTGCGACTGCTGACAATCACATGGGCTCCATATTGCGCCAGCGTACGGGCAATGCTCTCGCCGATACCCCGGCTGGCGCCGGTGATCAGGGCGACTTTTCCGGACAGGTCAAACAGGTTTGGGTTGCTCATGGGGTTCCCTCAGATTATCGGAAGGTCACCAGGGCCGGGTTCTCCGCTTCCAGGTGACTGTAATTGTTGAAGACTGCCAGGCTGCGCCGGGGGCCGGAATACAGAATACGGGAGACGCTGGCATTGGCGATCACACCGTTGATGTGCAGCGTTTTCTGGTCGCTCAGGCCCAGCAGACCCTGGATAATCATCGCGATGGGGCCTCCTGAGGTAGCCACCAGGACATCGTTTCCGTCTGCCTGCGCAACCACCTGCTCAAAGGCATCGGTTACCCGCCGGCGAAAGTCAGCCCAGGTTTCAGTGTATTCGTGGTTGTAATCACCACAGCTCCAGCGGATCAAGGCTTTTTCGAACGCCTCGTGGAAAGTTTTCGCCGGTGTGGGCGTCGCAGCCAGGTCCAGAGCCATCCGCTGCTTATCCGCCCACTCGGGATGGAGGCGGGCAACCAACTCCTGGTGATCAAACTCACTCAATCCGTCCAGCACCTGAATGTCGGGCAAACGGGTCCCGTAACCACGGGCGATGGCTTCTGCTGTCTCGCGATGTCGCCGGAGGCCGCCACCAAAGATGGCCGCCGGTTGCACCCTGCCCCGAAGCCAGCGCCCCAGTACCTCGCCCTGCTCCCAGCCTCTGGCTGACAGCTGGTCGTAGTTGTCCCGGCCGAAGCTGGCCTGGCCATGGCGTATCAGATAGATCGTTGCCATTACAGGCGGCTCTCACGGATCAGGCTCTGGCACCGCTTTTCGAGGTAGTTGGCGGCACTGCCAAACATGGCAAAGCGCCTGTCTTTGGTCTGCCCATGGTAATAACGGTAGTAGATCTGCTGAATGATCACCGCCAGGCGGAACAGACCGTAGATTTCGTAAAAATCGAACTTGTCGGCCCGGAATCCCGACTTTTCCATGTAATAGTCCACCACTTCACGCCGGGTCAGCATGCCGGGCCGGTGGGTAGGCTGGCGCCGGAGCATCTGGAACGGGCCGGCATCACCGGCTTCGATCCAGTACGCCAGGCTGTTACCCAGATCCATCAGCGGGTCGCCGATGGTTGCCATCTCCCAGTCCAGCACTCCGATCACCTCAAACGGGTTATCCGGATTCAGCACCACGTTGTCGAACCGGTAGTCATTATGGATAACCACCTGAGCGATGTCCTCCGGCATCTTCCGGTTGAGCCAGGCCATCACACCTTCAAAATCGCCGACATCTGCGGTACGGGCCTTACGGAAGCGCTCACTCCAGCCTCCGATCTGCCGCTGAACATAACCTGCGCCCTTGCCCAGCCTGTCCAGACCCGCAGCCCGGGCATCCACCCGATGCAGCTCGACCAGTTTATCGATGACGTTCAGACAGAGTTTACGGGTATCCTCCGCGCTCAGTTCAAACCCCCGGGGAAAGTCCTGACGCAGAATAATACCGTGCAGTCTCTCCATCACAAAAAAGTCACAGCCCAGCACGCCATGATCATCGCAGCTCGCCACGATCTCCGGCACATAAGGATAGACAGGCTTCAGCGCCTGCATGACCCGGGCCTCCCGGAGCATATCGTGGGCCGATCGTGCGATCTTGCCGAAGGGCGGGCGCCGTAACACATAGCTGCGATGGCCGTAATCCACCTGATAGGTCAGGTTGGAAGCGCCACCGGGGTACTGGCGGATCGTGGGCGTCCCCTGCAGGCCCGGAAGGGCCTGTTTCATAAACCGGTCCACAGCCTGGATATCCAGCTCCTCACCTTCCCGGAGACCGCCAGCCTGGTCGATCTGAGTCATTGCGTCTCTCCTGCAACCGGCTCAGGCTTTCGCCCGGGCCGCCATTTTGTTGATCCAGCGCTTGCTTTCCTGATGCATCAGCCAGTCAAACGCCCAGGGCGCATGACGTTTAAGGATCCATAACCGGCGCTCTTTAACATGGGGCAGTATCCAGAAATCCCCGGCTTTTACACTTCGATATACCTCATCCGCCACGTCGTCCGCGGACAGCGCCGAGCGCTTCATCAACTTTTTTACGTTGTCCCTGATACCGGGAATGCTTGAACGCATGGTGTTGGTCAGGTTGGTCGGGAAGAACGACGGACATACGCAGCTCACCCGGATTCCCGCTTCCCGTAACTCCTGGCTGAGGGTTTCCGAGAGGGCGATCACGCCGGCTTTGGAAACGTTGTAACTGTCCATCAGAGGCGCCAGCATCAGCCCGGCCATGGAGGCGACGTTCACAAAGGTACCGGATTGCTGTTCCTTGAACAGAGGTGTAAAGGCTTTGCAGCCCCGCACCACACCCAGCAGGTTGATATCAAGAATCCAGTCCCAGTCCGCCATGGAGGTATCTTCTATGGAACCTGCCGTTGCCACGCCCGCGTTGTTGACGACGATATCCACACCGCCCCACTTGCGGACCAGCGCGTCCCGGACTTTTTCGAGGTCACTCAGGCGACGCACATCACAGTCCACATAGTAGCCTTCGCCACCGGCCCTGTTCAGTTCCTGCTCAGTGACGGCACCCTGCTCCGGATTAATGTCGCCAATGCACACCCGGGCTCCCTCTCTGGCATACCGTAATGCGATCGCCCGCCCCAGGCCGCTGCCCCCTCCGGTTATGAATACCCTTAGTGTCATGATCTGTTCACCATTGTTTTTAGGTTCTGGAGTTCGAGCCGGGCTGAAGCCCGGTCTCAGGACTTATATTTCCGAAGTTCCAACCTGGCCACCATCGCCCGGTGCACCTCATCCGGGCCGTCCGCCAGCCGTAGCACACGAGCATAGGCAAACAACGCGGTTAACGGGAAGTCGTCGTCACTCACTCCGGCACCACCATGGATCTGGATCGCATCGTCAACAATCTGCTGCAGCATGGCCGGCACCACCGCCTTGATCATCGAGACTTCCTGCAGTGCCCCCATGATGCCCCTGGTGTCCAGGGCCCAGGCGCATTTGAGCGTCAGCAGCCGGGCCTGCTCAATATTCATTCGGGCACGGGCGATGATGTCCGGGTTAGCCCCCAGTTTCGCGATGGGACGGCCAAAGGCTTCCCGCGACAGAGCGCGCCTGATCAGCAGTTCCAGAGCACGCTCGGCAGCGCCGATGGCGCGCATGCAGTGGTGTACACGGCCGGGGCCCAGGCGACCCTGAGCAATTTCGAAGCCTCGGCCGGGGCCCGCAATGATCGCGCTTTTCGGTAACCGCACATTGTCGAACAGCACCTGCCCATGGCCGTAGGGCTCGTCGTAGGCACCAAACACCGGCAACATACGCTCGACCGTGACCCCGGGGGTATCAAGAGGCACCAGCACCATGGAATGGCGGCGGTGTTTGGGGGCTTCGGGGTCGGTCACGCCCATGAATATGCCGACCTTGCAGTCCGGGTGGCCGATGCCGGTGCTCCACCACTTACGGCCGTTAAGAACCACCTCCTCTCCCTCGATGATGGCGCTGGCTTCCATGTTGGTGGCGTCAGACGAAGCCACCCCGGGCTCCGTCATGCAGAACGCGGAGCGGATCTCACCGCTGAGCAGGCGGGGCAGCCACTGCTCTTTTTGTTCGGCAGAGCCGTAGTGGATCAGCACTTCCATATTGCCGGTGTCCGGCGCATTACAGTTGAAGATCTCCGGGGCAATGAAACTGCGCCCGGTTTCTTCCGCGATCAGGGCATAATCGGAGTTGAGCAGGCCACACCCGTAGTGATCATCCGGAAAGAACATGTTCCACAGGCCCTGGGCCCGGGCCTTCTCTTTCAGTTCCCGGATCACCGGAAGCACCACCCAGCGGTGATCGAGGGAGGCCAGCTCCTTGTGGTACTGCGCTTCGATGGGATAGATCTCTTCCTTCATGAAACGCTGAACACGCTTGAGATAATCCTGGCCTTTACTGGAAATACTGAAGTCCATGGTGCAGCTCCTGGCACTGGCCGCCCGCCGGGCGGGTTGGCAATGTGATAAGTCAGTCTAGGATCCTGCAGCCTATTACGCGACTGAATTATTCTTATCGTTTACCATAAGTACCACTTATTCAGCGCGAGAACTTTCCTATGGCCGTTAACCGCCTGGACCTGAACCTGCTGTACGTGTTCGACACCATCTACCGGGAAGGCAGTCTCACCCGGGCGGCCCGGGCGCTGCACCTGACTCAGCCGGCCATCAGTCACTCTCTGGCCCGGCTGCGGGATCACTTTGATGATCCACTGTTCACTCGCCAGGGCAATCAGATGATTGCCACCCCCTTAGCCCGCCGCTTTCTGGAGTCCATGCGCCCGGGCCTTAACCAGATTCAGAGCGCTGTGAGCCAGTTCCATGAGTTTGATCCCGCCACTCACCGCAAGACCTATTCCCTCGGGCTGCGGGATGTTCTGGAAGCCACCTTTCTGCCACCACTGATACACCGGCTGGAACCTTACCCGGAGCTGGAAATCAGCAGCCAACGGGTGGCCCGGCGGGAGATGGAGACCTTGCTTGCCGCCGGCAAACTGGATTTTGCGATTGATGTGTTATTGCCGGTGAGTGACCACACCAACCATGAGTTGCTGCGGCAGGACCGATTGGTGGTTCTGGCCCGGACGGAACACCCGCTTCTGGAGCAGGGGCTGACCATGGCCGACTATCTCGCCGCCCGGCATGTACTGGTTTCTTCCCGCACCGAGGGCCCCGGTATCGAGGATTTTGCCCTGTCGCGGCTGGGGGCCCAGCGTCAGATCCGGCTGCGCTGCCAGCATTACTATGCGGCCTGCCGGGTAGTTGCCGGCTCAGACCTGCTGTTGACCATGCCGGAAACCTACGCCCGGGTGATTGCCGGACACGCCAATATCGAAATAATCGAGCCGCCTGCCCCCTTCCCCTCCCTGGATGTGCACCTGTACTGGCACAAGGCTTATGAGGGCGAGCCTGCGCTGGTCTGGTTACGGAACCTGCTGAGAAACCTGGCCCGCGATCAGTAAGCCCCCACCAGCATCAGAAAGCCGAAAAACCCTGCCGCGGTGATACCCAGCGAGAGCGCAACGATGCCGAACCCCCACCAGATCGCCGCCCCGCCGGAGACTGCGACATTCTGGCCTCTAAGCGTACGGTAGAACGCCCAGGGGCCGAGAACAAAGGCTCCGGCTACCGCAAACACCAACCCCACCGCGATGCCGGCGAAGGTCCAGGTTGCCAGTACCGTAGCGCGGTCCGAGGTCTGCTCCACCACACCGTGGTGCTCCAGGAATTTCCGGCACAGGAGCCATACCAGGGCAAAGAGCGCTGCGACAAACACAAGGCCGCCGATCAGGGTGATTATCCGGTAGAGCATAGGGCCATCCCGTTATAGTGAAAGGTTCACTATAGCCGCCGCGGCCAGCAGGGTAAAACCTGCGGACTGGCAACTCCGGCCAAGGCAACTACACTGACGGTGGTGTCTCAAATTCAGATTCTGATGTAAAGGACAGGGAGGCTCAGGCATGGCCCAGGTTGCTCGTATTGCGGTCACTCCAGGAGATGGCATCGGGCCGGAGGTGGTGGCCCAGGCCCTACGATGCCTGGAGGCCCTGCGGGCCAAACACGGGCTGGCACTGGAGTGGACGGAGTTTTCCTGGCCCTCCCACACCTGGCACAAAGCCCACGGCGAATGCTGGCCGCCCGATGCGATGACGCAGTTGGCAGCCTATGACGCCATTCTGCTGGGGGCTCTGGGCGACCCCGGCCCGCTTGATGATCCGCACCGCTACCTGCTAACCGACAGCGTATCTCTCGCACCGCTGCTGCAGATGCGCAAAGGGTTTGATCAGTGGGTCTGTGAACGACCCGCCCGGTTGCTGCCCGGCGCCCGGCAATACCTGAAGGATGACCGGGCCCGGGACGTCGACATGCTGGTAATCCGGGAGAACAGCGAAGGAGAATATGTCAGCCAGGGCGGCCGGCTGCGCCAGGGTTCCCCGGACGAAGTGGCTACCCAGATGGAAGTGTTCACCCGCTACGGCACGGAGCGCATTATCCGTTATGCCTTTGAGCAGGCGCGCCACCGGGCCATCCAGCGGGTTCAGGAAGCTCGGGTCCGGAGCTTCCCGCACCACAGCGGCAATGAGTGTGAAAGTCAGGTCTGCCTGATTACCAAGCGCAACGCGCTGCGTTACTGGGGCGACATGTACACCCAGGTATTCGAGGCGGTAAGCCGCGAGTATCCCGACGTTGCCACCCACCACGAACTGGTGGACGCCGCCTGCATGAAGTTCGTCCAGAGCCCCTGGGCCTTTGACGTGGTGGTTGCCAGTAACCTCCAGGGCGACATTCTTACCGACCTGGCCGCCGTGCTGTGCGGCGGCATGGGCGTGGCCCCTTCCTGTAACCTCAATCCCGACAATCCGGACATGCCTTCGATGTTCGAACCCACCCACGGCAGTGCCCCCGATATCGCCGGTCAGGGCCTTGCCGATCCCACCGCCATGCTGTTCACCTCGGCACGGATGCTCGAATGGCTGGGCCGACAGGACCCGCAGCTGGCGCTTGCCGGCAGGGAACTGTTCGAGGCGGTGGCCGCAGACCTGGCGGAGCATGGCGGTACCCGACGTCGCACCCGCGAAATCGGCGATGCCATCCATCAACGGCTGACCCAGTGATGATTCTGAAAAAAAACACCCATACGTGCTGTTCCATCCATACCGGGAGGTACCCATGAGCGACCATAAAGGCAGACTGTCTCCCCTGCTCAAGCAGGCAACCGGCATTACCGCCGCCAGGGGCGAAGGCTCCTACATTATCGACGTTAAAGGCGACCGCTATCTCGACTTTACCTCGGGTATCGGCGTCACCAGTACCGGCCATTGCCACCCCAAAGTGGTCGCCGCCGCGCAGGAGCAGGTGGCCACCATGATCCACGCTCAGGCCACCACGGTGATGAACCCCCGTCTTCCGGAGCTGGCCGGGAAGCTGGGCGAACTCACGCCAGACCCGCTCAAGGCGTTCTTCTTTTCCAATGCCGGCACCGAAGTGGCAGAAGGCGCCATCCGGCTGGCCCGCCAGGCCACCGGCCGGCCCAACATTATTGTGTTCCATGGTGGCTTTCACGGCCGCACCATGGGCTCACTCTCGATGACCACGTCCAGCGTTGGCCTGCGGGCCGGGGTCAGCCCGATGATGGGCGGGGTGGTGGTAGCTCCCTTCCCCCATGCGTTTCACTATGGCTGGACAGAAGACGAAGCCACAGACTTCTGTCTCAGGGAGCTGGACCGGATCTTTGTCACCTACTCCTCGCCCAGGGAAACTGCGGCCATGCTGGTAGAACCGGTACAGGGCGAAGGCGGCTATGTACCGGCCAACGCCCGGTTTATGCAGGGATTGCGGGAGCGCTGCGACAAGCACGGCATCATGCTGGTGTTTGATGAAGTGCAGGCAGGCTTTGGGCGCAGCGGCAAATTCTGGGCGCACGAGCATTTTGGCGTTACGCCGGATGCCATCATGATTGCCAAAGGCCTGGCCAGCGGCTTTCCGATTTCGGCCCTGGCGGCCTCGGAAGAGACCATGGCCAAAGGGTGGCCCGGCTCCCAGGGTGGCACCTACGGCGGCAACGCGGTTGCCGCTGCCGCGGCCATTGCCACCATCGACGTAATACAGGAAGAGGGCCTGGTACAGAATGCCGAGCAGATGGGACAACGGCTGTGGGACAACCTGCATGGCCTCAGGAAGGATTATCCCGAACTCGCCGACATACGGGGCAAAGGCCTGATGCTCGGCGTCGAAATGCGCAAGGGGGATAACCCCGATGGTGAACGGGCCGGCCAGATCCTCAGGGAGTGTGAAAAGCGCGGTTTGCTGATGCTGCGCTGTGGCCCCTATCAGGAGATTGTACGGTGGCTGCCGCCGCTGATTGTCACCAGCCAGCAGATCGATGACGCTTGCGGTATCTTCGAGGAGGCGCTGAAGGCAACCGCCTGAGCGGCGGGCTGAACGTAAAAACGCCGGATCAAGCGTCGCTTGTCTGGCGTTTTTTTGTGATCTGCCGGAGTGTTGCGTTACTCTGCCCGCACGAACTCCAGCCGGCCAGGCGCTACCCGGATATCCATCGGTACCATGCCAAACAGGCGCTGCACGGAGTTGGTCTCATCCAGGCGATAGACCGGCATCGTTTCAAGCATCTGCGCGACCACCCGCATCACGGTATCGGTCACCGGTGCCAGATCGCCTTTGAAGTACGGCGAGTCAATCGAACTTTCCAGCAACCGGAGTCGACGGATATACACCGCCTTTTCCTGACTGTCATAGACCGGCGCACCTTCTACCTTGAGCGCAATATCGACCGGCAAGCGGGCCATCAATGCGGTAAGAGCCACCTGGCCCTTCAGGTCGACCACCGCAACATCGCGTCCGTCCGGGCCCAGCACGATATTGGCGTCGTCCAGGCTCAGACTCAGGGGCGAACCGCTCTGCAGCTGCTCGCGGTCAAACTGGGCAATGGCACTTTTGAGATGCCCTTCGATCTCCCGCTCTGAAATCGAATAGGGAGAAAAGCTTGCACAGCCACTGGCCAGCACAACCGCACACAGCACAACGAACCGCAGAAATGATTTCATAGCATCCTTCATAAACAGCCTCCTCGGAAATGCCACTATAGTGCGGCATCCCCAAGGTGCTGACAACTTAACTTCGGGTATCAGAACTTTTGTTTGGCCATCCAGGGGATAATCCGGTCGAAGGCGGCCTCCAGGCGCTCGATGGGCGTCGCAAAGCTGAAACGCAAGGCGTTGGTGCAGTGCTCCCCGAAAGCATCTCCGGGTACCGCACAGACGCCAGTCTCTTTCAGCAGCCGCAGGGCCACATCGGAACCATCGACATGGGGCGGCAGGTTGGGGAACGCATAGAAGGCGCCACCGGGCTTGTAACCGGTCAGGTACGGGGTCTGATCAATCAGCTCCACGATCCGGTCACGGCGCTGCCGATAGGTCTCTACCATGTCCCGCACGCATTGCTGGTCACCGGTCAGCGCCGCGACACCGGCAAACTGGGCCGGGGTATTCGCCACCGAGGTGGTGAACATATGGTATCGGCGCAGGGACTTGATCGCGGCCTGGCTCGAAATCACCCAGCCAACCCTCAGGCCCGCCATGCTGTAGGTCTTTGAGAAACTGCTGATACACATGATGTTGTCCAGGTCGACAGAACAGGTAAGCACACTGGCAAAATCGTCGTCCTCAAACAGCATGTGGTCGTACACCTCATCGGCATACACCTGTATGCCACGGTACGCACACTCCTCAAGAATGCTTTCTACCGTACTGCGGGGGTAAACCGCCCCGGTGGGGTTGTTGGGGTTATTCAGAATCAGGGCAAAGGTGCGGGACCCCATGGCCCGGATGACTTCATCCGGGTCCAGCTGGTGGTCGTTCTCCGCACGGGTGGGAATATACTTGACCTCGCCCCCGGTCATCCGGATGAGAGGGGCATACAACAGAAACGACGGGTCGGTGACCAGAAACTGGCGCCCGGGGGCGGAGGTAGCGGAGATCGCCAGATACATGGCCTCAGTGGCACCGCTGGTTACCAGGATATTGTCACGGGTGAGCTTGCGGTTGTAGCGGTTGCTGTAATAGTCCCGGAGCGCCACCAGCAGCTCCGGCAGCCCGGCATCCATGGTATAGCCGGTCTGGCCGGCGTTAAGGGCATCCACATAAGCATCAATAATATGCCTGGGAGTTGGCAGATCTGGCTGACCTATGGACAGATGAATCACATCCTTCATGGTGGCCGCCATGTTCACCAGCCGGCGAATGCCCGAAACCGGGATCGCCTGCATAGCCGGGTTCCAGCTGGCCTTGGCCTTACGGTATTTCACCTTACGCAGCTTTGACTCGCCGGCTACCTTGCCTACTGCTTCTGACATATTGACCTCCACCCATCACGAGTAAACGCACTACGAACTAAAGGCTCGAATTCCAAGCCTAGTCATGAACCCGCCGGGGTACAAGGAACACCCCTGATATTGACCCGGGCCGGCTGCGCTACCAGACTGTAAAGCACCAAACGCACGCTTTCAGAGAATTCCGGAGTGGAGATGAGCAACACAGAGAAACCGGTGGTGACCATACTGACTGCACCCGACGACGCACCACCCCCGGGTATCGAGGCCATCAGGGCAAGAGCCGAAGTCCGCTTTGCCTGTGACGAGCAGAGCCTGCGCAAAACCCTGCCGGGTGCCGACGTGCTGGTGGTCACTGACTTTCGCACCGAAGCCCTCGCCGCCGCCTGGCCCACCGCAGACCAGCTCAGATGGGTGCATACCATGAGTGCCGGGGTAGACGCCCTGATGTTTCCTGCACTGGTTGACAGTGACATCCCCCTGACCAACGCCCGCGGCATTTTCGACCGCAGTATTGCCGAGTATGTGCTTTGCACCATCCTCATGTTTGCCAAGGACTTCCCGCACTCGATACGGCTCCAGGATCAACGCCAGTGGCGGCACCGGGACACTGAGCGCGCCGAAGGCAAACAGGTGCTGGTGGTAGGCGCCGGCTCTATCGGACGGCAGATCGGCCGGTTATGCCGGGCCATCGGCATGCACCCCCACGGCATTGCCCGTACGCCACGCCAGAGCGATCCGGATTTCGAGGCCGTGCATGGTAATGATGAGCTCTATGATCAGCTACGCCACGCAGACTATGTGGTCATCGCCGCCCCCCTGACCCAACAGACCGAAGGACTGTTCGACCATAAGGCGTTCGCCGTGATGAAAAAGTCTGCCCGCCTGATCAATATTGGCCGCGGCCCCATCGTTAAAACGAAGGACCTGATCAAAGCGCTGGATGAGGGAGAAATTGCGGGCGCGGCACTGGATGTCTTCGAGGAAGAGCCGCTGCCTTCAGGCCACCCGCTGTGGCAACGGGAAAACGTGATCATCACGGCCCATATGGCGGGCGACTTTATTGGCTGGCACCGTGCGCTCACCGACCAGTTTCTGGAGAATTTTGATCGCTGGCATCAGGGCGAAGAGCTGTTCAATCTGGTGGACAAGAAGCTCGGTTACGGGCAGAAAAGCTAGGCTGCTGCCCTGCCGAATGCCACCGTAGCCAGGATCAGCCGCCAGAAAGCGATTGCTCAGAGGGGTCAAGCTCCATCTGCTGAATGGCAATCACCGCCTGCGTCCGGTTGCGGACACCCAGTTTCCGGAACACTGCCGTAATGTGGGCCTTGATGGTGGCTTCCGAGACATCCAGATCATAGGCGATCTGCTTGTTCAGAAGCCCTTCGGCCAACATACCGAGCACCCGGAACTGCTGGGGCGTAAGCGATGCGAGACGTTCGGAGAAGTCCGTATTCTCAGTCTGCATCCGCTCGATTTTGTCCGCCACACCTTCCGGCAGCCATACGTCGCCTTCCAGAACGGCCTGAATCGCCTCGGTAATCGTGGGCAGCGGTGCGCTCTTGGGAATAAAACCTGAGGCCCCGTAATCCACAGAGCGGCGCATAACCTGTAAATCTTCAGAGCCTGACACAATCACCACCGGCAACCCCGGATACTGGCCCCGCATAAAGACCAGCCCCGAGAAGCCGTGGGCACCCGGCATATTCAGATCCAGAAGGATCAGATCTGCGTCGGGGTGGGACTCTACCGCCGCCTGCAAAGCCTTGATGCTGTCGACCTCTACCGTCTCCGCATCCGGCACTGCCTGATTAACCGCTTGTTTCAGTGCTGCGCGAAACAGAGGATGATCATCAGCGACGATAATTGTTTGTGTCATTCAATGAATTCCTCACAGGTTACGGCTGCCCGGCCGTGGCGTTATCTGAACGCCCGACTGCTGATCAGCTCATCCACAACTGCAGGATCAGCCAGCGTGGAGGTATCACCCAACTGATCATGCTCATTGGCCGCAATCTTACGCAAAATCCGGCGCATAATCTTGCCTGATCGTGTTTTTGGCAGGCCCGGAGCCCACTGAATCACATCCGGCGAGGCAATTGGCCCGATTTCTTTACGCACCCACTGCACCAACTCTTTTTTCAGTTCGTCAGTCGGCTCTTCGCCCTGAACCAGAGTAACGTAAACGTAGATGCCCTGGCCCTTGATCTCATGCGGATAGCCAACCACGGCAGCTTCAGCCACTTTTTCATGGGCCACCAGAGCACTCTCGACTTCGGCAGTACCCATCCGGTGGCCGGATACGTTCAGTACGTCGTCCACCCGACCGGTTATCCAATAATAGCCGTCTTCATCACGCCGGGCACCGTCACCGGTAAAATACATGCCTTTATAGGTACTGAAGTAGGTCTGGATAAACCGGGGATGGTCACCATAAATGGTACGCATCTGGCCCGGCCAGCTGTCCAGAATCACCAGGTTACCCTCGCTGGCCCCTTCCAGCAGGTTGCCGTCGTTATCGGCAATGGCAGGCTTCACCCCGAAGAACGGCACGGTGGCAGAGCCCGGCTTGAGGTCAGTTGCTCCGGGCAGCGGTGAAATCAGGATACCGCCGGTTTCGGTCTGCCACCAGGTGTCTACGATCGGGCATTTGTCGTTACCGATCACCCGGTGGTACCACTCCCAGGCTTCCGGGTTGATCGGTTCACCGACCGACCCGAGCAGTTTGAGGCTGTCACGGGTGGTGCCCTTCATGCAGTCTTCACCTTCAGCCATCAGCGCCCGGATTGCCGTGGGGGCCGTATACAGGATGTTCACCTTGTGCTTGTCGACCACCTGCCCCATGCGGGAACTGTCCGGATAGTTTGGCACACCCTCAAACAACAGCGTGATGGCGCCGTTGGCCAGCGGGCCGTACAGAATATAGCTGTGGCCGGTTACCCAACCGAAGTCTGCAGTACACCAGTACACATCACCGTCATGGTAATCGAACACATACTCGTGGGTCATGGAGGCGTACACCATGTACCCACCGGTCGTGTGCAGGACACCTTTAGGCGCGCCGGTTGAACCAGAAGTATACAACATGAACAGCGGATCTTCGGCGCTGACCGGCTCCGGCGGGCACTCAGCCGAGGCGTTCTGCATCAGGTCTTCGTACCAGAGGTCGCGGCCTTCGGTCCAGGGCACCTGCTCGTTCCCCGTACGGCGTACCACAATAACCCGCTCAACCCCGGCGCCGGACTCATGATTGAGGGCCGCATCCACGTTCTTCTTGAGCGGAATGGCACGGCCACCCCGCAGGCCCTCATCGGCCGTGACAACAAAACGGGCCTTGCCGTTCACGATCCGGGCAGCCAGGGCTTCCGGTGAAAAGCCGGCAAATACCACGGAGTGAATGGCACCGATACGGGCGCACGCCAGCATCACCACGGCAGTTTCGACGATCATCGGCATGTAGATGGTCACCACATCGCCTTTTTTCACGCCCTGTTCTTTCAGCACGTTGGCGAATTTACAGGTTTCCTCGTACAGCTCGCGGTAGGTCACGTGACGGGAGACCGATGGATCGTCGCCTTCGAAAATGATGGCGGTCTGATCGCCGCGATCGTTCAGGTGGCGGTCCAGGCAGTTTACGGAGGCATTCAGCACACCATCTTCAAACCATTTGATGGAAAGGCTGTCATGATCAAAGGTGGTGTTCTTGACCTTGGTATACGGTTTGATCCAGTCGATGCGCTTGCCGTGCTCACCCCAGAAGGCGTCCGGATCGTCGATGGATTGCTGGTACATCTGGTTATACTGTTCGCGGCTGAGCAACGCACGTTCGGCCACTTCCGGTGCAACCGGATAAAGCTGTTTGTCAGTCATTGCACTCCCCCTATTAAGAGTCTTTTGTCGTTATGGGTTTTTTTAATCAGGGTGGTGGAACTCTTTCATCCTTCTGTAAGACAGATGGGAGTAGTTCAACACGCCAGCCGCCACACATTGAATTAGACTAACGTCCAAAACCTGAACAGGAAAGACTTAAAACGGAGCCGGACAGATCCGGCTCCGTGGGGGGACCGTCAGGCTGCTTTTCTGGCCGTTCTTGACGACTTGAGGCGATAGACCTTGCGCTCTTTCAGGGCGTACTGGTTCAGCCCGGCCAGATGCACCTTGCGCAGGTAGTGGGCCCAGTCAATGACCGCCGGGTCAACCGGGAACAGTGCCCGGTCGGCAGGCCCCATGCGCTCTGCCAGTGCCTGCAACTGGTCGTTCCGGAACACATAGTCGGGCGCCGTATAGAAGCCAAAAATGGTTGCCAGAGACTGGGTAGTCTCCAGGTTCCGCAGCCACTTCAGATCCCGGGAATTGCCAAACACCTTGAACACCCGGTCAGCAAGGCTCAGCGGCAGCCGTGCGCCACTGATCATCATGTCAAACAGCCCGCGGGGCACGGCAATAAAGGGCTTGCTCGGCTGCCGGTAGAACAGGTGGTCATACTCAGCGTAATTGGTTTTTGCCTCAGCCATCAGGTGGTCGATGAACTCACCCAGCGTGATCGGGTTGCTGCTGCCGCTACAGCACTGATAAATACGCTGTTCAGCCGGCTCCGCCAGAGCCTCGGCCAGGCCCAGAATGATGGCATTGCCCACCAGGTCAACCGGAATCACATCAATCACGCCGGAGCGCTTGCCCGGGAACAGGCTGACCTTCTCACGGGCATAGGCCAGGATAATGGCATCCGCTACCTTGATCCCTTCAATCCACCCCGGCGCCGGCTCATGCAGCGCACTTTCGATGATGGAGGGGCGAACGATGGTCAGGCTCCGGCCCTGCAATGTTTTCATCAAAAGCTGCTCACCTAACCATTTGGTGAAGGTGTAAGTGTCGCTCCAGCCATAGCGGTTTGCTTCCTGAATACCAAGCTCGACCAGTTTCTTCTCCAGCACCTTGCCGGTATAACGTGAGCGGACATCCTCAATCTTGTCTTGCAGGAGCCGGACCAGTTCCTCGATGTCAAAATACCCGCCTGCAGCCTGGGGAATCGCTTCGCCCGCGGGCCGGATGACCGTCTCGGCCACCTGCCCTGCGTTCATGCCGTTCACATAACAGGTGGATACCTGCAGCACCGCCAGGGTCGGGTTATGGCCGGCGAGCCGCGCCACGTTGTGCAGGCACAGGGTATTGATGGCCAGTGCCTTATCCAGCTCTTCACGGAAGTTTACACTTGCTGCGGAGTTGATCACCGCATCCAGTTCCCCCGCCAGCTGGCCGAAAGCCGCTTCGCTCAGGCCGAACGCCGGTTCCGTCACCTCACCCGTGATGCAATGGAGTTTCTGCTCAATCAGCGCCTCAAACGCTTCCGGGTCGTCTGCACGAAGGCGGTCAAACACCGAAGACACGGCGATCTCGTTAAGAAAACGATCGCGGGCTTCCGCATTACGCTTGTTACCCCGGATCAGCAGGTAGATGCCTCCGATATCCGGTACCGCCCGGAGCAGTTTTTCCAGCACTACTTTACCCAGGAACCCGGTGGTGCCGGTAATCAGCACATTTTTGCCTTTCAATTGCGCCAGTACTCCGGATGACGCGGTACCGGTGCTCAATTGCCGTTCTGTCATTTCTGGAACTCCTTCTCTGTTTAATCACCAACCGGGCCTGGCTCCGGCACACCTGAACATCCGAATCCGATGCACAATCCGGGCCACAGAAACCATCGCGCACCATTGTGGCACGCATCCGGTGACAGGGTGGTGACACACTGCCTGATTGCGCTCAACACCCTTCCGGCAAGCCCGCCACCAATTGTCGGACACTCTGATCGCGATTCTTGATGGAGTTTGCAAAGTATTGCAGCACGTTACGCTTTGTATCTGAAACTGCGGCCTAATGCACATTTTTTAATCGGTGGCTTGCCTAAGCTCATTCGACAAACTTCCGCTCACGGTCATCAACGCACCACCCCGACACACAAAAATAATCGTCGCGGCCAGGCGTAAACAAGAATAAAGGCAGACTGACAATGCGTGACAAATACAGGTATATCGGCCCGGTATACGACTTCCTCAGCAACCTCTACAGCGGCAGGAACATCCATCGCTGCAAAACCGCGATGCTCGATATCGAAACGGTAAAGC
The DNA here is from genome assembly GCA_035306945.1 of Marinobacter sp. Taxonomy (GTDB): domain Bacteria; phylum Pseudomonadota; class Gammaproteobacteria; order Pseudomonadales; family Oleiphilaceae; genus Marinobacter. Next base: position 48,153 of record DATGNB010000081.1, on the reverse strand, counting down.
CCGGAGACCGCATTCTGTTTGCCGGTGTCGGCCATGGCCGGGATGCCATCCGCGCAGCCGAGCTCGGTGCCGAGGTGACCGTGGTAGACCTGTCTGAAACCATGCTCCGCAAATTTGCCGACGCCCAGCATAAAGAAGCCCCGCATCTCACCGTTCGTCGCATTCACAGCGACATCATGAAAGTCGATGAGTTTGAGCAGTACGACATGGTCGTGGCCAACTTTTTCCTGAACGTTTTTGATGAAGAGATGATGGTCAGGGTGCTTGAGCACCTGATCCGGCTGGGCAAGGCCGACGCCCGGGTGGTGGTTGGCGACTTCTGCTACCCCACCGGTAACCTGCTGGCCCGGATGTTCAAGAAAATGTACTGGTACATCGCGGTTTTCATCTTCTGGCTGTTTGCCAACAACGCGTTTCACAAAATCTATAACTACCCGGAGCACATGCGGAAGCTGGGTCTGAAGGTGACTGATAAGAAAAAGTTCAAATTTCTGAACATGGACTGCTACTGGTCGATTCTCGGGCAGAAGCAAACCTGAGCAAACGATTCCTCCGCCACAAGCCGACTAAAGGGAGCTCCACCATGGCCGATCAGACACTCGCTCTCACCGGCGGGACCGAACGGGTCGCGGGCCAGTTCTCGTTTTCTGAACGAATTGCCTGCCTGAAGAATTTTGGCACTCATTCCCAGTCGTTTTCCACGCTCCAGCCCGGCATGCAGTATTTTGACGTGCCGGAACTGGGCTACATCGCCTACATGCGCAAATGGGGCGGTACCTTCGTGCTGTCAGACCCGGTCAGTGCACCGGAGCATTTCCCGGCTATCCTCGAACGTTTTCACAAGGCGTTCCCCAACGCCTCCTATGTTCAGGTTTCCAAGCCGGTGGTCGACATACTGCACCAGAAGTTCGGCCTTTACGGCACCCAGTTTGGCAGCGAGTCCCGCATCGACCTGAGCAAGTGGAGCCTGACCGGCAAGAAAAAACAGATTCTGCGTACCGCCCTGAACCAGGCGGAAAAAAGGGGCATTACCGTTAAGGAACGGTTCAGCGACGACCACACCCGCGAAATCTCGGAGGCCTGGCTACGCACCCGCAAGTGCAAAAGCAACGAGATCCGGTTTCTGATTCGTCCGATGGAAATGGATTACCGGGAAAACGAACGCCACTTTTATGCGTACCAGGACGGTCAGGCGGTGGGCTTTATCTATTTTGATCCGATTTACCGGAATAACGAGATCATCAGCTACGTGCCCAATATATCCCGGGCAAATGCCGATTTTCGTCAGGGTATCTTCTATACCCTGATGGCTCATGCCATGGCGGCCTTCCAGGCCGAAGGCGTCCCCTACCTGGACCTTGGCCTGATCCCGCTGTCACTGGACAAAACCACCGAGGCCCAGGAAAGCCGCCTGCTCAAGAGCCTGCTCCACCAGATCTACGAGCGAGGAAACTTCCTCTATAACTTCAAAGGGCTGGAATTCACCAAGTCGCGCTTTCGGGGCGAGGCGTTCAAGACCTACTGCTGCCATAAACGGGCAATTCCGGCGCTGGAATTTCTCGCCATGTTCAAGCTCACCCGGCTGCTGTAACGCCGGGCCACTGCCCCACTACCGTGGCAACCGGAATACCGGCCCGGGCCATGAACGGCTCGATACCCGCCACGGCCTCGCCGGTAAAGCAGGCTTCGCGCACCACCGGCAAGGCTCCTCTGGCTCCCTGCCTTGCCTGTTCCAGACAACCCGCCTCACCCAGCCAGTAGGCCACCCGCCGGGCGATTGCCTCTCCCGAGTCGACCCAGTAGCAAACCCCAGGCAAAGCGGCCTTGAGCCAACCCAGCAGCAGCGGGTAGTGGGTGCAACCGAGGACAACCGTATCAACCTCCGCTTCCCGGAGAGGCGCCAGCGCCAGCTCAAGCTGATCTTCCGGCGGTGCCGTTCCCGCCACCAGTGCTTCGGCCCAGAGCACCAATCCGGGATGGCCAACGCGAATTACCTGACAGTCAGCCGCAAAATCATGCACCAATTCATCCAGGTAAGGCCGGCGGATGGTGGCCGGGGTGGCCAGAATCCCGATCCTTCGGTTATTGCTGCAGGCGGCAGCGGGCTTGACCGCAGGCACCACCCCCACCACCGGGATATCCGTCATCGCACGAAGGCTGGGCAAGGCCACGGTACTGGCGGTATTGCAGGCAATCACGATCACCTCGCAGGGATACCGGGACAGGCAGGCTGCGATCAGCCGGCAACAGCGGTCTACGACCACCTGATCGGGTTGATCGCCGTACGGAAAACCGGCGTTATCCGCCAGATAGATCAGCTCAGCACCCGGCAGAGCCCGGGAGATACAGCTCGCCACGCTCAGGCCTCCAATACCCGAATCGAACACCAGCACCCTGGGCCGGGATAAGGGTTGCATCATGCGCCGGTTCCGTCGCTGATCTCGGCTTTTACCGCGCGGATGAGCCAGCCGGCAATCGTGGTCTCGGGAGGAACCGGCGGGTGATCATCCGGTGTAAACCAGCCCGCCTCCGCGAGTTCGTCCTCCTGCAGTTTCAGCTCACCGCTTTGGTAGTCCGCAACAAACCCTGCCATCAACTGGTGCGGAAACGGCCAGGGCTGGGAACGCAGGTAGCGGATGTTGGTGACTTCCAGCCCGGTTTCTTCCCGGACTTCCCGGGCCACCGCCTGTTCGAGGTTTTCGCCGGGCTCCACAAACCCGGCAATCAGGCTGAAGAAGTTGCGAGTCACCCGGGACGAGCGAGCCAGCAGGAAGCGGTCGTCCCGCCGGATAACGGTGATAATGCAGGGGGCAATTCTGGGGTACCAGGGCATATGGCAACGATTGCACCAACGCGCACGCTCCCTGGGGTGGGGCCCGGTGCGCTCCCCGCAGCGCCCGCAATAACGGTGGTCCTGCCACCATTGCCACACCTGAAAAGCCGTACTGAGAAGCCCGGACGGCGCTTCTGGCAGGTGCAACATCGCATCGCGCAGCGTGACGGTGACCACGCCCGGCAACCCGGTATCCGGCAGGGTCGTGACAAACACCCGGTGGCCATTCCAGGTGCCCAGGGACAGTGCATCAGGGCGGCTGTCGCCCATCTCCGGGCCACCCCAGCGCAGAAACCAGCTATCGCCAGGTTTCAGAATACTGTTGCCGGCAAACGCCAGCAGCAAGTCACCGTCTGCCGGTGGCTCTTCAGACCAGCCCGGCACCCATTGTCCGCTTTGCTCAACCATGGTTCTGTCCCAGATCTGCTTTAACACCCTGCCGGGCAATGTATCACATCACATTCATCAGTAAGAATCGGAGTAACACTTTGCGCCCCTGCCCCAACCCGTTAAACTTGGCGCCTGTTTCCTGTACCGGAGTAGCACGTTATGCGACTTTATCAGGGCATTCGCAGCCTGATCCTGTCTCTTTTCCGCAAAATCCTTTTCCTGTGGGTCAGGACGGATGTCAGCGGCAACAGCCTTGAGTTCCTCGGCCTGGATCCCAGCAAGCCGGTGTGCTACGTGCTGCAGTACAGCTCCCTATCCAGCCGGCTGGTGCTCGAGCAGGAGGTTATCAACGCCCGCCTGCCCGGCGCCACCCCAGACCTGCCGGTCAGACACGGGCCTTCCCACTCATTCTTCTTCCTCTATAAGCGAGTGGGCAGCCCCATGCAGGGCGGACGGCACAAACCGGTACCCACCCGTGATTTCAATGAACTGGTCAGATTCGGGATGGAGCATCCGGAGCAGGATGTACAGATCGTACCGGTCTCCCTGTTCTGGGGCCGGTCACCCGACAAGGAGAAATCCCTGGTCAAGCTCCTGTTGTCCGACACCTGGTCGGTGGCGGGGCGTTTACAGAAGTTCCTGATCATCCTGGTCCATGGCCGCAGTACCTACGTGCAGTTCAATCAGCCGTTGTCTCTGCATCAGGTGATTGATGAATACCGCGACAACCCACCGAAGGCCAACCGCAAGCTCGCCCGTATACTGCGCACCCATTTCCGCCGGGTACGCCAGGCAGTATTGGGCCCCGACCTGTCCCATCGCCGGACCCTGGTAGAAGGGCTGGTACGCACTCAGGCGGTCAAGGAAGCGATTCGGGAAACCGCAGCCAAAGACGATCTGCCTCCGGAAAAAGTCCGCGCCAGGGCCTACCAGTATGCCGATGAAATCGCCGCCAGCATGTCCATCGTGACCATCCGCTTTCTGGAGCTGGCGCTGGCCTGGTTATGGAACCGGATCTACAAAGGCATCGCCATCAACAATATCAAGGTCGCCAAGGAAGCCGCCCAGGACAGCGCCGTGGTCTACGTACCCTGCCACCGCTCCCACATTGACTACCTGCTGCTCTCCTACGTGCTCTACAAGAACGGCCTCATGCCGCCCCATATTGCCGCCGGGATCAACCTGAACATGCCCGTGGTCGGGCCGATCCTGCGCCGGGGCGGCGCATTCTTCATGCGCCGGAGCTTCCGGGACAACCCCCTCTATGCCACCGTTTTCAACGAATACATGCATGTCATGTTCACCCGGGGCTACTCAGTGGAATATTTTGTCGAAGGCGGGCGTTCGCGTACCGGCCGGATGCTGCAACCCCGGCCCGGCATGCTGGCAATGACCGTGCGCAGCTTTCTGCGTGACCATCGCAAGCCCATCGTGTTTGTGCCGGTCTACATCGGCTATGAGAAGGTGATGGAAGGCCGGTCATACCTGGGGGAGCTACGGGGCAAGAAAAAGCAGAAAGAGAGCGTGTTCCAGCTGGCGAAGACGGCCCGCAAGCTGACCGACTCCTTTGGTCGGGTAGCAGTCAACTTTGGTGATCCCATTGCACTTGAAGGCCTCCTTGACCGGGTGCATGACAGCTGGCGCGAGGAAGCCTACGACACCGAATACCGGCCCCGCTGGCTGCCCCGGGCCGTCGATGCCCTCGCCCAGCAGGTCGCCAGCAACATCAACTCTGCCGTTGCCGTTAACCCGATTGGTATGACCGCCACCGTCCTGCTGGGGACCGAGCGTCTGGCCATGGATGAACGTCAGCTGATACGCCTGCTGGACCAGTACGCCAGTCTGCTCAAAGCCAAGCCTTACGCCGATACCGTCACCCTCCCGGAAGGTAGCGGCAGCGACTGGGTAAGCTATTGCGAAACCATGGGGCTGGTTACCCGGCAGCCGCAGAAGCTGGGCGACATCATTGCCCTCGAAGGCTCAAACGCCACCCTGATGACCTACTACCGGAACAACATCCAGCACCTGTTTGCCCTGCCGGCGCTGGTGGTCAGCCTGTTTGAGAACAAAGCCAGTCTGCGCCGGGACAAAATTGTATTCCTGGCCAGTGTTGCCTATCCCTACCTGCGATCTGAACTGTTCTTGAAATATCCACCGGAAGCCATTGAGCAGGTGGTTAACGAATGGATCGATGTGCTGGTAGCGCAAGGTTTGCTGGTGGTACAGGACGACGACCGCCTGAGCCGTCCCGAGGAGGGCACAGAAGCCATGCTCCGGGCCCGTATCCTGTCGCGTTTTATCATCCAGACTCTGGAGCGCTACCACATTGCCCTGGGTATCCTGCGCAAATACGGCTCCGGCAAGCTGACGGCGGAGGAGCTGGAAGAACAGAGCACCCTGCTGGCAGAAAGAATGTCCATTCTGTTTGGCCTGAATGCGCCGGAGTTTTTCGACAAGAGCCTGTTTCGCAACTTCATTGCCAACATGCAGAAAGAAGGCGTGCTCACAACCGATGAAAATGGCCTGCTGTGCTACAGCGACGGGCTGGACGAGGTGGCAGAAGATGCCCGGCTGGTGCTGAGTGTAGAGAAACGTCAGGCGATCCAGCAGATCACCATGCTGGACGCATGATTCTGCGGTTGCGGGCCTGGCTGATAGAAAAAATCAGGCCGGCAACGCTCTCAGGGAATAGATATCGTACCGGCTGCTCTTGCCTTCGATGCGGGTGGCGGGTTCCGGGCCGTCAACCACCGGAGCCTTGCGCGGCCGCTTGACGACCACGCGGTAGCGCGCGGCTGTCAGGGCGGCCTGCAGCAGCTGTGGCGAGTCATCGTCATCGCCCACCACTTGCCGGAACACCTGCATTTCTTTCTTCACCAGAGCCGCCTTGCCCCGGTGTGGGAACATCGGGTCCAGATACACCACATCCAGCGACTCCGGCCCGGCCTGGGCCAGCCACTCCACCGAACTGCCGGGCAACAACCTCATCCGATCTACCACCGGGGCGCAGTCGACGCTCAGTGCGGCCCTGGACAAGCCGTCTTCCAGCAAGGCGTGGATCACCGGGTTGCGTTCCAGCATGGTCACCTGGCACCCCAGCCCTGCCAGCACAAAGGCGTCCTGGCCGAGCCCCGCAGTGGCATCAAGCACATGCAGCCGGGCCCGGGTTTTGTGCAGCCCCACTGCCCGTGCCACCAGCTGACCAGTGCCACCCCCATGCTCACGGCGATAGCCCATCTTACCCGCGACAAACTCAGCCCGAACCGGGCCGGGAGCACCCTTCCCCGTCACCTGCAGAGCCAGCCCCTGATCATCGGCGTACAACAGGATGGAAAAATCAGAAATGTTCCGGGGGTTGACCACACCCAGCCAGGGCAGTCCAAGCTGGTCCGCCAGTGTCCTGGCCTGTAACTGATCGCCCAAGGCGCTACAGCCGACGGCCAGCGAGCCTGCCGCGACAGGGTCAGTCACGGCCGGGCAACTTCTTCCAGGCGACTTCATCCCGTACATAAACAGGTTGAGCCTGATCAGCCCGGACCGCGCGACCCTGCCGATAGTCGTATTCAGCCAGGCGGGCAACCTCAACCGCTCTGGGCACCAGCGACTCATCGGTGGCCGAGACAGCGGCGGTCACCGCCGCTGGCATCCTGGCTGCGTAGGCCCAGCCGGAGCCGGCCGCCAGCCAATTTTCGCCGTCGGAGCGGCCCAGCCCAACCGCTTCAGGCGGGCATACCCGTTCTTCCGACAGTGGTATGGGCCAGCCTGAACGGCATTCGTAGGTGCCCAGATAGACCTCATCCATACGGGCGTCAAACGCCACCACAATCCGTGCACCTTCGGTGAGCTGATATTTATCCATGGCCTGCAGGGCAACGGCCGTGAGCGACGACACCGGTACCACAGGAATATCCAGGCCCCAGGCCAGGCCCTGAATAACACCGGTGGCAATCCGCAGCCCGGTGAACGATCCCGGACCCCGGGCAAATGCCAGAGCGTCCAGGTCGGCCGGAACGAGCCCTTCCTCCGCGAGCAGTTCGCGAACCATGGGCATCAGGAGACGGGTATGGCCCCGGGGGGCCACCTGAAAACGACCATTAAGCCGGCCGTCGAGCCAGAGAGCGGCAGAGCAGCCTTCGGAAGACGTATCCAGTGCCAGTAACTTCACAGAACAATGCCTCCGGGGCCGCTCCGGCCTGATAATTACTTGAGTTGGGAAAGAATCTGGTCGCGGATGCTGTCCAGGCTGCCCACGCCCTCTACGCGAACATACTGCGGCGCATCCGAGGGTGCGGTGGCGGCCCAGTCCTGGTAGAAACCGATCAGCGGCGCGGTCTGCTCATGGTAGATAGTCAGGCGCTTACGCACGGTTTCTTCTTTGTCGTCTTCACGCTGAACCAGCGCCTCGCCGGTCTCATCATCTTTGCCTTCTGTCTTGGGCGGATCGTATTTCACATGGTAAATACGGCCACTGCTTTCGTGGACCCGCCGGCCAGACAGACGGCTGACAATTTCTTCATCGGCAACCGCAATCTCAACCACGTAATCAATGACAATGCCCTGATTTTTCAAGGCTTCGGCCTGAGGGATGGTGCGCGGGAAGCCGTCCAGCAAAAACCCGTTCGCGCAATCCGCCTGCTGAATCCGCTCTTCGATCAGGGCAATAATGATTTCGTCCGACACCAGACCACCAGATGCCATGACTTCCTTGACCTGCTTACCCAGCTCAGACTCAGCCTTGACGGCGGCCCGCAGCATATCCCCGGTCGAGATCTGAGGGATTTCGAAGCGCTGGGTAATAAACTGGGCCTGGGTGCCCTTGCCAGCACCTGGCGCTCCTAACATGATGATTCGCATAACGTTGTGCTCCCGTTGTCTTATATTATCGTTTGAAAAGTTGCGGCAAAGACCTGCGCCTTTGCGACAACCTCTCCAAAGCCGGCTGAGACCGGCCCCGGCAAAACTGGCAAAACCGGAAAAAAAGGAAGGCAGCATTATACGAAGTCAGCCCTCTCATAGAAAGCCGACCTCAGTATCATTACGCCGATAACGGACGAAAATCAGTGTTCGAAGGGGTTCACCAGGGCATCGAGATCGGCGGCCATGTGGGCGATCTGCTGCTGCACCTGATCCAGCACCCGGTCGCTCAGCCCCATAAGCCGGGCCAGGGGCGCGATATCGACAGCACACACTTCATCGCCAATGCCTCGTTGCTTGAGCAATTCGTTGGCCAGATACACCGTCCGGGCATAGGGGTCGTCAATATCGTCCAACGCGGACTGCTGATGCAGCCCGGCTGCCCTGATGACCGGCTCCGGCAACTGCCAGAGCCGGTACAGCTGGCCCGCGACATGCGCATGCCCGATCCCGGAGGCCCCGGGCCGGCCGGTCACACCGAACACTTCGTGCTCCAGGGATAAGGTAGCCATATCCGGATGGATTTCCCGCAGGGCCTGCAACTCCCGGAACTCTGACGGGTAAAGCCAGGCCGTGAGGAACAGGCCAAAGTTGTGTAGCAGGCCGCACAGATACGCCATCTCCGGGTCCAGGCCCAGGTGTTCTGCCAAAGCCCGGCACAGAAACGCGCTATACAGCGAATGGCGCCACAGCCGGTTAATACCCAGACTGCCATCCCGGGAGGCGGTGAACGATGGCACGTGCAATGTACCCTGAACAATGTGAGTCAGCCGCTCGCTGCCCAGCAACCCGATGGCCGAGGCCAGCGAATTCACCTCATCCGCCGGGCCAAACAGACCCGAGCGCGCATAGCGCAGAACCTGGGCCGCCAGCCCGGGATCAATCCGGACCAGATCACCCAGCTCCCGGGCGTGGGTTTCGGGATCAGCGGCCAGCGCGCTGATTCGGCTGGCAAGCAGTGGGATGGGAGGCAGGCGGGTAACGCTTTTCAGCCGCTGGCTGACCTGCTCCGGTGAGCGCACAGCGCCGGGGTCAGAAGCACGGGCTGTCCGTCCGAAATCAGCTCGCCGGGACTCCCCGAGGGCTCTGCGGAACTCAGCTCCGTCCATTTGTATCAGGACCTGCTCGCTGCCCGACGTAAACCAGACCCGGTCCGCATTGAAGATGTCGTGGTCTACCAACACCTCCAGCTCCCAGGCCGCCCCGACCGGAGGGATAAAGCCGGGATAACAGTCATCGAAGTAACTGGCGGCACGGATCGGTTCCAGCTGATGAAGAGGCCGTCCCGTCAGCTCTCGCAGTACCTCCAGCGAGGGCCGGGCATCGGCGGCGTGCACCGCCATCACCAGGCCATCCACATCAATAAGCACCATGGCCTCAGCAAATCGGCCGGGGTTGCCGCACGCCGCTACTGCCTGCGGCAGCGTCGCCGCCGGGGCAATTTCCATCGGCTCAAAAGTCAGCCCCTTCCGGGCCAGGTACCGTTCCAGACGCTCCGACACACGCAAAACAGAATCCTCCGTGGGGCTTAGCCGGTGTTTCGCATACCGGCAGCGATACCGGCCATGGTCACCTTCAGTGCGCGTTCCACCATCGCCGGAACCTCGCCCTTGTCGGCACTTTCCCGTTCCCTGCGCAGCAATTCAGCCTGCAGGTAATGAAGCGGATCGGTGTAGGGGTTGCGCACCTGCATGGAGTGCGAGAACACCGGATCGGTTTCCAGCAACGCCGTCTGTTCTTTCAGCTCAAGTAAACGCTCAACACAAATGGCCAGACGCTGGCGTAAGCCGGCCCCCAGCTGCCGCAGCTTCTCATCCTGCACAAGGGTGCGCTCGTAATAGCTGGCAATCCGAAGATCGGCCTTGGCCAGCACCATCTCCAGCATATCCACGTAGGTACGGAAAAACGGCCAGCCCTGCATCATCTCCCGCAACTCGGGCAAACGCCCGGTTCGTGCGGCTTCTTCAAGGGCCACATCACTGCCCAGCCAGCTGGGCAGCATCAGCCGCATCTGGGTCCAGGCGAAGATCCAGGGAATGGCCCGCAGGCTTTCGACCCCGCCGGCCGGTTTACGGCGGGCAGGCCGGCTGCCCAGGGCCAGTTTACCCAGGGCCGTTTCCGGCGTGACCTCACGAAAGTAGGGCACAAAATCCGGGTTCTCCCGGACGACATCGCGGTAGCCCTTGAGTGAGATGTCAGCCAACCAGTCCATGGTCTGGCGCCAGCTGTCCTCCGGCTCAGGTGGCGGCGCCAGCGTCGCCTCGATAACGGCCGTGGTGTATAGCGTGAGGCTTTGTACCGCCAGCCGGGGCAGGCCGAACTTGAAGCGGATCATCTCGCCCTGCTCGGTAATCCGGAAACTGCCGTTAACGGAACCCGGAGGCTGGGACAGAATCGCCCGGTTGGCCGGACCGCCGCCCCGCCCGACCGTTCCGCCACGGCCATGGAACAGGGTCAGGTGCATGCCGTGCTGGCTGGCCACCCGGGTCAGTTTCTCCTGGGCCTGGTACTGCGCCCAGGCCGCCATCAGCTGGCCGGCATCTTTAGACGAATCCGAGTAACCAATCATCACCTCCTGACGGCCCTGGCAATATTCCCGGTACCAGTCCAGCTGGTACAGGGCCGCCATACTGTCCGGCGCTCCCTGAAGATCGCTGAGGGTTTCAAACAGCGGCACGACCCGCACCGGAAACTGCACTCCGGATTCCCGCAAAAGCAGGATCACGCTCAGTACGTCCGAGGGACTGCTGGCCATGGAAATCACATAGGAGCCCAGGGCTTCCGGGGGCTGCTGTGCCACCACCTCACAGGTTGCCAGCACTTCACGCACGGGCTCAGACGGCTGCCAGTTACGAGGCACCAGCGGCCTGCGCCCCTGCAGCTCCTTAAGCAGGAACTCCTGACGCGTTTGCTCAGACCAGGACAGGTAGTCCCCCAGGCCCAGATAGGAAACCATTTCGGCCACGGCTTCGGTATGCCGGGTGGCTTCCTGACGAATGTCGAGACGAATCAGCGGCAAACCGAAGGTATGGGCCCGGCGAATCGTATCCAGCAACGGCCCTTTGGCCAGATGCTCCAGACCGCAGGCCACCAGCGAGCGGTAACACAATTCCAGCGGTGCGGTGAGGTCCTCGTTCTCAAACAGGATACCGGTGGCGTCGGCGGGCTCGCCCCTGATCATGGCTTCAGCCCAGTCCCGGGTTCGCACCAGGCGCTCCCTCAGGCGGGCAAGCACAATACGATAGGGTTCCGGAGAGTCGCCCACCTCCTGCAGCAGCTCATCGCTGGCTTGCCACATCGACAGCTCCGCCCGCAGTGACTGGATATCGCGCAGGTAAAGGTCCGCCGCCATCCAGCGTCCGAGCAGGAACACCTCACGAGTCACCTCATGGGTCACATTGGGGTTGCCGTCCCGGTCCCCGCCCATCCAGGACGCCACCTGCACCGGCGCGGCCCCGAGCGGCAGCCCCTGGCCAGTCGCCTCTTCCAGAGCGGCGTCCAGGCTGCGGAGAAATCCGGGCAGCGCCAGCCACAGGCTGTTTTCAATAACCGCAAAGCCCCACTTGGCCTCATCCACCGCAGTCGGACGCTCATGGCGGATCTCATCGGTGTGCCAGGCTTCGGCAATAAGCTGAGCCAGCCGCCCGGTGATTTCGGTCTGCTCAGAAGGCAGCAGATCATCGTGGTCCAGCCGTGCCAGGCATTCAGACATCTCGTCGTACTTGAGAATCAGGGTACGACGGGCAATTTCGGTGGGGTGGGCGGTGAGCACAAACTCAACCCGCAGCTCGGCCACGCGGCGATGCAACTCCCCGGGATCCACACCGCCGGCTTTCAGACGTTCGAAAACCTCACTCAGCGACTCCACCATGAGATCAGAGGAATGGCCCTGCTTGCGACGAATACCGTGGTACTGCTCGGCCAGGTTGGCCAGGTTAAGAAACTGATTGAAGGCCCGGGTAACCGGCACCAGCTCGTCATCACTGAGCTGTCTGAGCAGGGTTTCCAGGCGCTGGCCGGACCCGCTCTCCTGCCGGCGGTCGCTCTTGGCGGCTGCGCGGATCTGCTCGATCAGATCGAAATACGCCCGGCCCGGCTGCTGAAGAATGCTCTGCCCGAGCAGCTCCCCCATCAAACGTACGTTTTCTCTGAGATCCGGATGCAGTTCAGTCACAGGAGGGTCCTTATTTAACGCGTAAACAACAGACAACCACGATACTAAGGATTATCACGCAAAGTCTATCCGGCCCTGGCGCTACTCCTTCTCAACGCCCTTTACCTGTTGCCAGATGGCGTCCAGGGCTTCCAGGCTTTCCTCATCCATGTCCCGCCCTTCCCCGGCCAGTATCCGCTCGATCGCCCGGAACCGGAGCTCAAACTTCCGATTGGTGCGCTTCAGCGCCTGTTCAGGGTTTACCTTCATAAAACGGGCAAGGTTAACGCAGACAAACAACAGGTCGCCCAGCTCATCCTCAACCGCATCGGCATCACCGGTACCGGCTTGGGCGTGCTGCCAGGCCTCTTTCAGCTCATCAATCTCTTCGTGCAGCTTGTCAAACACCGGGCCGATATCGGGCCAGTCAAAGCCATGCCGTGCCGCCCGGCGCTGGAGCTTTTCGGCACGGGCGATGGCCGGCAGCGCCCGGGCCACACCATCGAGCCGGCTGACCGGGCCATCGTCGGTACCACCCGGCCTGGCGGCTCGCTCTTCCGCCTTGATGCGCTCCCAGCTTTCTTTGATCCAGGCTTCATCCGGGCGGTTATCGGGGTCGATCCGGCTCTCCAGCGTGCCCTCCGGAAACACATGCGGGTGGCGACGGAGCAGCTTGCACACCAGGTTGTCCACAATGGCATCAAGGTCAAACCAGCCGTCTTCCTCGCCCATGCGGGCATAGAAGATCACCTGAAACAGCAGATCCCCCAGCTCATCCCGGATCTGGCCGGGGTCGCCCTGCTCTATGGCATCGGCCACCTCGTAGGCTTCTTCAATAGTATGGGGCACGATACTGGCGAACGTCTGCCGGGTATCCCACGGGCACCCGGTGTCCGGGTCCCGGAGCCTTGCCATCAGTGTTCTCAGGTCATCCAGGGTGTAACTCATCCGCGTTTTCGCTTTACGTCGATAATGTTCGGCAGGTTACGGATCTGCGCCAGCAACCGGGCCAGTTGTTCCAGGCTCGAGATCTCAACCGTAACCGTCATGGTGGCGGTGTTCTCATCCTTGTTGGTCTGGGTGTTCAGGGACAGAACATCACTTCGGGACGCCGACAGCACCTGGGTAATATCGCGCAACAGGCCCGACCGGTCGTAGGCCTCGATTTCGATATCCACCGGGTACACCGCCAGCGGTTTACCACCCCAGCTCACTTCAATGATCCGATGGGACTCAAGCTCTTTCAGGTGCAGGAACGTCATGCAATCCTGACGATGCACGGTCACCCCCCGGCCCACGGTGATGTAGCCACCGATCGCATCCCCGGGCAGGGGTTTGCAGCATTTGGCCACCTGGGTTTTGAGCTTGCCGACGCCGAGAATCTGAATATCCGGCTCGGTATCGTAGGGCTTCTTGCGATGACCCGTGAGTTTAAGGTCCAGCTGCTCGGTTTTCGGCTCCAGCAATTGCTGGGCAACGTTTGCCACGTGGGTCGGGCGCAGGTCCCCCGCACCCACCGCCGCAAACATATCTTCCGTTGAGTGATAGTTGACCTTTTTCGCAAGCTCCAGCAGGTCCACCTCGTACAGGGACAGGCGCTTGAACTCGTCTTCGAGGATCGCACGGCCGTCGGCCACGTTTCGGTCGCGGTCCTGCTGCTTGAACCAGTGAGTCACCTTGGCACGGGCCCGGGAGGTCTGGATGTAGCCCAGACTCGGGTTGAGCCAGTCCCGGCTGGGGGCCGGGTTGTTGGAGGTCAGGATCGACACCTGGTCGCCGGTTTTCAGCGGGTAGGTCAGCGGTACAATCCGGCTGTTGATGCGTGCACCCCGGCAGGCATGCCCGATCTCGGTATGCACCCGATAGGCGAAATCCACCGGCGTTGCACCCTGAGGCAGGTCCACCACGTGACCATCGGGTGTGAACACATACACCCGGTCTGAGGCAACATCGGATTTCAGGTGATCTGCCAGCCCAGAGAGGTCACCCAGCTCTTCCTGCCATTCCAGCACCTGTCGCAGCCAGTTAATCTTGGCTTCGTATCCGCTGGACTTGTTGTTGACGTCTGTCCCTTTGTACAGCCAGTGGGAACAGACTCCGAGTTCGGCTTCCTCGTGCATGGCATGGGTACGGATCTGTACCTCCATCACCCGGCCTTCTGAGCCGATCACGGCTGTGTGCAGGGACTGGTACCCGTTTTCCTTGGGGTTGGCGATGTAGTCGTCGAATTCGTTGGGGATGTGGCGCCACAGGGTATGCACGATCCCCAGTGCGGCGTAGCAATCCCGCACTTCCGGCACCAGAATCCGGACCGCCCGGATATCGTAGACCTGGGAAAAATCAATGCCCTTACGCCGCATTTTTCGCCAGATGCTGTAGATGTGCTTGGCCCGCCCGCTCAGCTCTGCCTTGATGCCAAACGCCTGCAACTCGGTGTGCAACGTATCGAGTACGCCCCGGATGTAGTCTTCACGGTCAAGGCGCTTTTCGTCCAGCAGCCTGGCGATTTTCTTGTACGCCGAGGCATGCAGATAGCGGAAAGACAGATCTTCCAGCTCCCACTTGATATGCCCGATGCCCAGGCGATGGGCAAGCGGCGCATAGATATCAAAAACCTCCCGCGCCACACGCATACGCTTTTCAGCCGGCGCATCCTTGACCGCACGGATGGCGCAGGTGCGCTCCGCCAGCTTGATCAGGGCCACCCGGACGTCGTCGACCATGGTAACGAGCATTTTGCGCACGTTATCGAGCTGACCTTCACTCTGACCCAGCACATTACCCTTGAGCGGATGATGTATGGAAGAGATGGCGGCCATCTGCTGAACACCATTGATCAACCCGGCAACTTCTTCCCCGAATTCCCTGCGAATCTCGTCCAGGGTCACCCGCTCTTCGCGTACCGCGCGGTAAAGCACAGCGGCAACCAGACTGGCCTGATCCATATGCAGCTCGGCCAGCACCTGTGCCATTTCCAGGCCGGTACGAAAACTGCTGGCACCCGGAGCCCACAGGCGGTCTTCCCGGTAAGCCTGAACCGCAATCTGCCTGGCTTTCTCACATGCCCGGCGTAACTGCTCAGGGTCATCCAGGCGAGTCTGCCCGGCAATATGCCGGACCCACCGGTCGATATCGACGTCGCCGCTACCGGTGACGCCGTACTCTTCCCTTACTTTGACCATAACAATCTGTTACCTGTTAATGTTCGCTCCTGCTGCGGCCGTTCCGAGCGGGTCGGGATGCTCACCGGTTACGACAGGTCGCGCTCAAACAGGGCAATGGATTCCACATGGGTGGTATGTGGGAACATGTCCATCACCCCGGCACGGACCAGCCGGTAGCCGTTACTCACCAACACAGCGGCATCCCGGGCCAGAGTCGCCGGGTTGCAGGAAACATACACGATCCGGCCGGCCCCGAACGCGGTGAGGTACTTGCAGATGTCCTCAGCACCGGAACGCGGCGGGTCGATAAGAATCTTGTCAAAACCTTCTTTGGCCCAGCTCTGACCGGTAAAATCACCATGCAGATCGGCACCGAAAAACTCAACATTATCCAGCCCGTTCAGGCGGGCGTTTTCCCGGCCACGCACCACCATCGCACTGTCACCTTCAACCCCGACAACCCGGCCACCGGTGCGGGCCAGCGGCAGGGTAAAATTACCCAGGCCACAGAACAGGTCCAGCACCCGCTCACCGGGCTGAACCTCCAGCCATTCAACAGCCCGGTGTACCATATCGCGGTTGATGCCGGCATTTACCTGAGTAAAGTCCATCGGATGAAACTGCAGGGTCAGATCAAATTCATCCAAACGGTACTGCAGACGCTCATCCTGCCGACCGGCCGATTCCGGCCAGATTCTGTGTACCGTATCCGGCCCTTTGGGTTGCAGATAGATATGCAAGTCGTGGGCCTGGCCGAAAGCAATCAGCTTTTCCCGGTCTTCCGGCACCAGCTCATCCATGTTGCGGAACACCATGGCGGCGGCATCATCCCCGCAGGCGACTTCAACCTGGGCAATCCGGCTGTAGGCCGCCAGGCTGTGTAGCAGGTTCCGCAACGGCATGATGCGCTGCCCGATCCGGGGGTCGAGCACAATGCACTCGTCAATATCGGTCAGAAAGCTGTTACGCTTTTCCCGGAAGCCCACCAGGACAGACTCCCGCGCTTTCACATAACGCACACCGAGCCGTGCCTTGCGCCGGTAGCCCAGGGTCTCGGGGGAGCGCAAGGGTGCCTCCCACTGCTCTGGCTGTATGCCGCCAAAATGGGCAAAGTGCTCCCGAAGGGTATTTTCCTTGAACCGGATCTGGGCATCCGGGCTCATGTGCTGCAGGCTGCAGCCGCCGCACAGGTCTGCAAAATCGCAGGGTGGCTGCTGGCGCTCGGGCACAGGCTCCAGCACTTCCAGCGTACGCAACTCGTCGAACTTGCTGCGGGAACCGACGACTTTGCCCATCACCGTCTCTCCCGGCAGGGCGCCGTCCACAAACTGGACTTTCCCCCCGGTACGGGCAATGCCACGGCCATCATGGCCGAGGGACTCAATAATACAACGCACGGGCTCCTGCGGCAGAACCTTCCGGCGGCGCTTACTCATAATGGCTGTTCTCTTTTCAATTGGCAGTTCAGGCGCCCGGGAAGACACCGGTCGACAGATAGCGGTCACCGCGGTCACAGATAATGGCTACGATCACCGCGTTTTCAACCTGAGCGGACAGTTTCAGCGCTGCGGCGATAGCGCCTCCGGAGGACACTCCGCAGAAGATGCCTTCCTTCCGGGCCAGCGCCCGCATGGTGTCTTCTGCATCCTGCTGACTGATATCCAGCACCTTATCCACCCGGGTGGCTTCGTAGATTTTTGGCAGGTAGGCTTCGGGCCAGCGACGGATGCCGGGGATTGACGCGCCGTCTTCGGGTTGCAGGCCGATCACCTGAACATCCGGATTCCGTTCTTTCAGATAACGGGACACCCCCATGATGGTGCCGGTGGTCCCCATGGAACTGACAAAGTGCGTGACCGTACCCTGGGTCTGCTCCCAGATTTCCGGACCGGTTGAACAATAATGGGCCAGCGGGTTATCCGGGTTACTGAACTGGTCCAGCACCTTGCCCTTGCCCTCTGCTTCCATTTTTATGGCCAGGTCCCGGGCCCCCTCCATGCCCTCTTCACGGGTGACGTTAACCACCTCTGCACCGTAGGCACGCATGGACGCCCGGCGCTCCTCGCTGAGGTTGTCCGGCATGATCAGCACCAGGCGATAGCCTTTGATCGCAGCGGCCATGGCCAGTGCAATTCCGGTGTTACCGGAGGTGGCTTCGATCAGGGTGTCCCCGGGCTGGATCTCACCCCGGCGCTCTGCTTCCTGGATCATGCTGATGGCCGGCCGGTCTTTCACGGAACCCGCGGGGTTGTTCCCTTCCAGTTTGGCCAGAATCACATTGGACGTATTGCCAGGTAACCGCTGTAAACGCACCAGTGGCGTATGGCCGACATAATCTTCAATGGTGGGGAAAATCATACTCAAACCCTGTGATACAATTTCGGTTTTGAATGATACGCGGGATGGCCGCTGCAGTCATTCCGATCCGGATCATCTATGCTGGCTGACAAACGCCCGGCAAGAGGCTGGCAGGACAACACCGGAATCCTAGAACTGACGGGGACACAGTATGCGGCGTTGGGGTATAAGAAGAAAAGTGCTGGTAGTGACCCTCGTCCCTACCCTTCTGACTGCCCTGTTGCTTGGCCTGTTTTTTACTTACCGGTGGGTACAGAACATAGATTACCTGTTGAGTGACCGGGGCGAATCCTTGTCCCGCCAGCTCTCAGCGGCCTCAGAATACGGCTTGTTTACCGCCAACCGGAGCCTGCTCAACAGCCTTTCGAATGCCTTGCTCGAAGAACAGGATGTCCGCTCCATCACCTTCTTTGGCAGCGACGGCGAACGCCTGCTGCACAGCGGGCCCGGCGGTACCGGCCCAATACCCTCCGAGGCCCTGATGCAGGCCCGGGCCGCCAGACTGGAGTCGCCTCACAGTACCCGGTATGTCACCCCCGTCTATCTGCAGGACCTGGGGCTCGAAACCTTCCTTGACCCGGACGCTTCGGGGGCATCAGCCGGCCCCGCCGAACCGCTGGGCTGGGTGGCGGTGGAAATGTCCCATATCCGTACCCAGAAAGAAACGTATCAGGCACTGCTCATCTCCCTGCTGCTGGTGCTTGGTGGTTGTGCGCTCAGCCTGGTGGTCTCTCTGCGTTTGAGCCGGGCCTTTATCGACCCGGTGTTCCAGCTCAACGAAGCGGTGGCCCGGCTGAAGGAAGGCAAACTTGAAACCCGTGTCTATACCCGGGCCGGTCCCGAATTCGAACTGCTGGAATCCGGCCTGAATGAAATGGCGGCAGAGCTGAGCCAGGCCCAGGCCGAGATGCAGCAGAACATTGACCAGGCCACCAGTGACCTGCGGGAAACACTGGAAACCATTGAGATCCAGAACATCGAGCTGGACTTTGCCCGCAAGGAAGCGCTCGAAGCCAGCCGGACCAAGTCCGAGTTCCTGGCCAATATGTCCCACGAGATCCGCACGCCGCTGAACGGGATCATCGGCTTTACCGAGCTGCTGCTGAAGAGCCCCCTGCCCCGACAGCAGCGCGACCACCTGAACACTATCCGCCGGTCATCCGAGATTCTGCTCACCATCATCAACGACATTCTCGACTTCTCGAAAATCGAGGCCGGCAAGCTGATTCTCGACCGTGTCCCTTTCCGGCTCCGGGACATCGTGGAAGAAGTGATGGTGATGCTGGCCCCGGCGGCCCATGCCAAAAGCCTGGACCTGGTACCCCTGGTGTACAACGATGTGCCCGATAGCATTATGGGCGACCCGCTGAGGGTCAAACAGGTGATCACCAATCTGGTGAACAACGCCATCAAGTTCACTCAAACCGGCGAAGTGGTCCTGCGCGCCAGCCTTGAAGACGAAGACAAGGAAAACAACAGGATCACCCTGCGCCTGAGCGTCAGCGACTCCGGGGTTGGTCTTTCCCGGGCCCAGCAGCAGTCGTTATTCAACGCCTTCAGCCAGGCCGATGCCTCCACCGCCCGACAGTATGGCGGCACCGGCCTGGGCCTGGCGATCTCCAAGCGTCTGGTTGAAGAAATGGGGGGCAACATCGGGCTGGAAAGCGAGCTGGGCCAGGGTTCGACCTTCTGGTTTACCCTCACTACCGAGCTGTCGGTGGCCACGACCGGTGCCTTCCCCCGGGATGCGCTCAAGGGTGAACGCGTGATCTATCTGGAGCACCAGAAGACAACCGGCCTGGCGGTAGAGCACCTGCTTCGGGAATGGGGCGTGGTGGTTGACCGGGTCGCCTCTGCGGGTGCGCTTCTGGAGCAGGTTGAAGAATCGCAGCGCCTGCAGCAGGGCTATGGCGTTGCCCTGATCGGCGTCACCCGGCATCTGCTCAACTCCAGCCAGTACACCAGCCTGGTGCGCAGCCTGGAAGTCGAGCGGGACTGTCGCACGCTGTTGCTGACACCAACCCTGGAAACCCACGAACTGCCCTTGTCCGGGCTGGCCAGCGGGCACCTGACCAAGCCTGTCTGCCGGGAACCGCTTTACGATGAACTCCTGCTGCTGATCCATGGCATACACTCTGCCCGCAGCGCCCTGCACCAGAGTACACCGGTGTTTGCGCCGGCCGGGCCCGGCCGCATTCCCCGCATTCTTGCCGTGGATGATAACGAAGCCAACCTGAAGCTGGTGATGACCCTGCTCAAGGACTATCAGCTGGACGCGGAAGGCGCGGCCAGCGGTTTTGAAGCACTGACCAAGGCCCGCCAGGAACCCTTTGACCTGATTTTCATGGATCTGCAGATGCCCGGCATGGATGGCGTCGAAACCACCGCCCGCATTCGATCACTGAACTCGGGTTCCCACCAGACCGCGATCATTGCGTTGACCGCACACGCGCTGGCCGATGAGCAGGAAAAGCTGGCCAGGCAAGGTTTCGACGGTTACATGCCAAAGCCCATCAACAGCGCCCAGCTGGTCGAACTGGTGCGGGAGTTCACCGGCTACGAATGTGCCGGCTCAGCCCCCAGATACAAGATCTCCGAGGTGCGGGATACCCGCCGCAGCCTCCGGCCGTCCAACCGGCGGACCCAGCAAGACTGTGTAAGCATTGATGAGAGCGTGGAACTGGCGGCCGGCAAGGCAGACCTGGCAGAAGAACTGTTCAGCATGCTGCTGGAACAGATGCAGGCAGACCTGAAGATCATTCCGGAACTGTGGGAAAACCAGCAACTGGCGCTGTTGCTGGAGCGGGTACACAAACTGCACGGTGCGACCCGTTATTGTGGCGTACCGGACCTGCGCACGGTTACCAACCGCTTTGAAACCGCTCTCAAGCGCGAGGCTGACGATCTTGAGATACAGAAAGATCAGTTGCTGGCGGCCATGCAGCGCCTTCAGGCCTGGAGCGAGCAGACTGACTGGCAGCAGCTGTTCCGGGAGCGGCTGGTGCCAGCCTCGGTACCGCGAAGCTAGCGCCGGGCATTATCCAGAATCGCCCGCATGGCCTGGACCGCCTCTTTCAGCCCCGTGAATACCGCCCGGGCAATAATGGCGTGCCCGATATTCAGCTCATTGATCCCCGGGATCGCCGCAATGCGCTCGGTGTTGTGGTAGTGCAGGCCATGGCCGGCGTTCACAATCAGCCCCTTGCTGCGGGCATAGGCAACCGCATCTGCAACCTGGCGGAACGACGCCTCAACCTGTTCCGGTGTTCCGGCTTCGGCGTACTCACCCGTGTGCAATTCAATGACCGGAGCCCCGCAGCGCACGGCAGCATCAATCTGAACCGGATCCGGATCGATGAACAATGACACTTCCGAGCCCAGGTCTGCCAGCTGCTCACAGGCCCTGGCCACTCTCGCTTCCTGTCCCTTCACATCCAGACCACCCTCGGTGGTCAGCTCTTCCCGTTTTTCCGGGACCAGACAAACACACTCCGGCCGCACCTGGCGGGCAAACGCCAGCATGGCATCGGTAACGGCCATCTCAAGGTTCATCCGGGTTTGCAGCGTCTCTTTCAATAACAGCACATCCCGATCCTGGATATGCCTGCGGTCTTCCCGCGGATGAATCGTAATACCGTCAGCGCCGGCTTCTTCCGCCATCAGTGCGGCCTGCACCGGATCCGGATAGCGCGTGCCCCGGGCCTGCCGGAGGGTGGCCACATGATCGATATTGACTCCAAGCAACACTCTGGGGTTCATGGATTTCTCCCTGATGATGAAACACTCTGACTGAAAAGGTTACGGCTGTGCAGAGGTTTGCCCTGCAACAGATAGTCTATCAGTACCCGCATTACCCGTTTTGCGACCCGGCGGCTGTCCGCACCGGTATAATCACCGGCGGCGAGTGCCTGCAGAACGTGGCCGGGAAGCCGGGTAACACGGGCACTGTCACTGCTGTCAGAAACAATTCCCTGTACCGGGTCGTATCCATACAAGCCGCCTGGCACCACCGGCAGCCCGCTGTCGGTGGCCTGATCCCAGGCGAACTGATAGCCGAGGGCGGAACAGAACGCCTGCTCAAAGCGCCGCAGAACGGGTTCCAGCTGGTCTCGCTCTGTAAGTCCGCTGAGTGCCTGCAAGGCCTCGATATAACTGGCAAAAAGTGTCGGATAGGGATCGGCGGCGGGCAAAATGCGCTGCAGCAGCTCGTTGATGTACAACCCGCTGTAGAGCGCCAGGGTATGCTTGAGCACCGGTGCCGAGCGGACTTCAAGCTGCACCAGGGTTTTCATGTCGCTGCGACCGGCCCAATCCACCAGCAGTGGCTGAAACGGTTGCAGCTGTGCCTTGAGCGGGCTCCGGATGCCGGCCGCCCCCCGGGCCACGAGGGTCATCCGGCCGTGATTGAGGGTAAACAGCTCCACCATCAGCGCGGTCTCCCGCCAGGGACGCCGGTGTATCACATAGGCGGGCTCTTGCTGAACTCCTTGCTTACCCGAGGCCACGATGGCGGCTCAAAAGTCGCCCATGCCCAGGCTTTTGAGCGCGCGGTCACTGTCAGCCCAGCCGCGCTTGACCTTGACCCATAACCGGAGCATCACCTTGGAGTCGAACATCCGCTCCATATCAAGCCGTGCTTCCTGGCCGATCTGGCGCAGGCGATCACCCTTGTCGCCGATGATGATCTTCTTCTGGCCTTCCCGTTCGGTCAGGATCAGTGCGGAGATGTGCAGGGTTTTCCCCTGGTGCTTGAACTCTTCGATCTCGACGGCCACGGAATAGGGTAATTCGGCCCCCAACTGGCGGGTGATCTTCTCGCGCACGATCTCAGACGCCAGAAAACGCTCGGTACGATCGGTAATCTGATCATCCGGATAAAAGTGCACACTCTCCGGCAGATAGCGGCTGACGGCGTCTTCCAGGGGCTGCAGATTGGTTTCTTTCAGGGCAGACAGTGGAATGATCTCGGCAAACTCGCGTTTACCCGCCAGGGTTTCGAGATGAGGCAGCAGACGATCCCGGTCGGGGAGCTTGTCCACCTTGTTAACGGCGAGAATGACCGGGCACTTAACCCGCCGGAGTTTTTCCAGTACCAGCTCATCGGCGCTGGTCCAGGTCAGCTGGTCCACCACAAAGACCACAACATCCACTCCGATGAGCGCCGAAGCCGCGGCTTTGTTCATGTACCGGTTCAAGGCACGGGGCTCCTCCTCGTGCATTCCCGGGGTGTCCACGTACACGGCCTGTACCGGGCCCTCTGTCTTGATGCCAAGCACCTGGTGACGGGTGGTCTGGGGCTTGCGCGAGGTAATGCTCAGCTTCTGGCCCAGAATGTGGTTGAGCAGGGTGGACTTGCCAACGTTCGGTCGTCCCACGATCGCCACAAAGCCACACCGGCTGTCGGGGTTGGTCGGGCGCATCAGTTCACTCATCAGTTATTCTCCACGCCCAGCTGTTTAAGAGCATTACGGGCGGCTTGTTGCTCAGCAATACGACGGCTGCTGCCGGTACCTGTGGTTTTGCGGTCCAGAGACTGCAGGGCACAGGATACATGGAAGGTCTGGTTGTGGGCTTCCCCGTCTACCGAAATCACTTCGTACCGGGGCAGCGGAAACTGCCGTGACTGAAGGTATTCCTGCAAACGGGTTTTCGGGTCTTTCTGGGTATCCTGAATATCCAGATTGGCCAGCCGCTCCCTGAACCAGCGTAGCACCTGTTCACGACAGGTATCGAAATCGCTGTCCAGGTAGATCGCACCAATGATGGACTCGACCGCGTCGGCAAGAATGGATTCCCGGCGGTAACCACCACTTTTCAGCTCGCCGGAACCCAGGCGAAGGTACTTGCCCAGTTCGAACTCGCGACCGATCTCAGCCAGCGTCACCCCTTTTACCAGGCGCGCCCGTAACCGGCTCAGCTGGCCTTCACGGGCCTTCTTGAAATGGATATACAGGTATTCGGCGATCACCATGTTAACGATGGAATCACCCAGAAACTCCAGCCGCTCGTTATTCTGGTTGCCGAAGCTACGGTGGGTAAGGGCCAGCAGTAACCGCTCAGGTTCTCTGAACTGATAGCCGATCCGGCGCTGTAACTGATCAAGATCTGGTTGTGAATTCACTTGCCCTCTAACTCATACTCGTGCTGGAAGTGAACCACAGCGTCCACATTTCCCATGATGTTGTTGCGAACCTCATAGTCCACCTTGATCACCACCAACTCACCGTTTTTCTCAACGGTAATATTTCTGGCATCAAAGCCGCGGACATTATTGACGCTCAAGCGTTTGTTAATCAGTGTACGAACCTGTGCCGGTGCCATCTGGGCCAGACCCTCGGTTCCGTCCAGCCCTTCCAGAGCTTCCTGGATGGTCAGATCGTCGATATAGGCCGGGCCGATCTTGATGGCAAGCATCAGCAACCCGCCAAAGAACAGCGCGACAATCATCATCACCAGCGCCCCGCCCCGCTGGTGGTGCAGGTTGGCAGAAATCTCGTTAGTCATTCTTTTTTATCTCCGGAACAGGGAACTACTCAATACCACCTACCCGATCAAAGGATGGCAGGCTGGTCAGGGATTCCCAGTGCATCCAGATCGCAAACGCCTTGCCCACCACCAGCTCGTCGGGCACGGTACCCCAGAAACGGCTGTCGTTACTGTTATCACGGTTATCGCCCATGACAAAGTAATGCCCCTCCGGGATCACCCACTCGCCCTCACCGGTGCCGCTCACGCGCCCCATGGTCAGGTAGACATCATGTTCTGCAGAGCCCAGCTGCTCACGCCAGCGTTCCATCGGGGGCAGCCGGGCAACAAAGTTGCGGGCGACGGCCTGATCGTTGATAAACAGCTGCTTGTCACGATACCGCACGTGGTCGCCCGGCAGTCCGACCACCCGCTTGATGTAGTTGGTGGTGCCATCCTCGGGGTAACGGAACACCATGACATCTCCGCGCTCCGGATCACCGATATCCACGACTTTGGTACCCGCAACCGGCAGGCGCAGACCATAGGCGTATTTGTTCACCAGGATAAAGTCGCCCACCTCCAGGGTCGGCAGCATCGAACCGGAGGGAATCTGGAACGGCTCGATCAGGAACGAACGCAACACCAGCACCACCGCCAGCACGGGGAAGAACGACCGGCTCAGGTCCACCAGCCAGGGCTCTGCCGTTTCGGCGTCCCGGGTGGTCTCGTCCGGGGAGCCTTCTGCTCCGGCAGCCGCCAGGCGCCGTTTTCTCAGAACCAGCTTGTCGGCAAGCCAGATCACACCGGTTACCAACGTCAGAATTACCAGTACCAGCGGAAAATCAATGTCCATCCGGGCGCCTTAGTGGTTAATTGTCGACTTTCAATACGGCAAGAAACGCTTCCTGAGGCACTTCAACATTGCCCAGCTGCTTCATACGTTTTTTGCCTTCCTTCTGCTTCTGAAGCAGCTTTTTCTTACGGCTGACGTCGCCACCGTAACACTTGGCCGTTACGTTCTTACGCAACGCCTTGACCGTTACCCGGGAAACAACCTGAGCCCCGATAACCGCCTGGATAGCGATATCAAACATCTGCCTGGGGATCAGCTCTTTCATCTTCTCGATCAGCTGACGGCCTTTGCGGTGGGACTGATCCTTATGCACGATCAGTGCAAGTGCATCCACCCGCTCACCGTTGATCAGCACGTCCAGACGGACCAGGTTGGCCGGCTGAAAGCGCACGAACTGGTAATCCAGCGATGCAAACCCGCGACTGGCCGACTTGACCCGGTCAAAGAAATCCATCACCACTTCTGCCATGGGCAGCTCGTAGATGACCTGGACCTGCGTCGACATGAAGTTCATGCTCTTCTGCACACCGCGTTTTTCTTCACACAGGGCGATCACGTTCCCCAGATGCTCCTGAGGTACCAGGATGCTGGCCTCTACGATGGGTTCGCGCATTTCCTCAATCGAACCAATATCCGGCAAGCGTGACGGGTTGTCCACCGACAGTGTCTCACCCTTTCTGGTGACCACTTCGTAGATGACCGTAGGCGCTGTGGTGATCAGGTCGAGGTCATACTCCCGCTCCAGGCGCTCCTGAATAATCTCCATATGGAGCATTCCCAGAAAACCGCAGCGGAAACCAAAACCCAGCGCATCGGAGTTTTCCGGCTCGAAGAACAACGACGCGTCGTTCAGAGTCAGCTTTTCCAGGGCATCCCGGAAATCGTCATAATCGTCGGCACTGACCGGGAACATACCGGCGTATACCTGGGGTTTGATCTTCTGGAAACCCGGCAGCATGGGGGTTTCCGTAGCAAATTTCTGGTGCACGATGGTATCGCCTACCGGGGCACCGTGGATGTCCTTGATCCCGGCCACGACAAAACCGACATCGCCTGCCTCAAGGATATCGGTGTCGGTGGGTTTGGGTCTGAAGATACCCACCTTGTCCGCATTCCAGGCTTTACCGGTCGACTTGATGACAATCCTGTCGCCCTTGCGTAACACCCCGTGCTTGACCCGCACCAGCGACACAACGCCCAGATAGTTATCAAACCAGGAGTCGATGATCAGTGCCTGCAAGGGTGCCGAACGATCGCCCTCGGGCGGCGGAATGCGGCGGATCAGATCCTCAATCACGTCTTCAACACCGAGCCCGCTCTTGGCACTGCAGCGCACAGCGTCCTGGGCCTCGATACCAATGATATCCTCGATCTCGGCCGCGACCCGCTCCGGCTCGGCCTGAGGCAGATCCATCTTGTTCAGAACCGGGACCACTTCAAGCCCCTGTTCAATGGCCGTGTAACAGTTGGCGACCGACTGGGCTTCAACACCCTGACCGGCATCCACCACCAGCAAGGCGCCTTCACACGCAGACAGCGAGCGCGAGACCTCGTAGGAAAAATCAACGTGGCCCGGCGTATCGATAAAGTTCAGCCGGTAGGTTTCACCATCACGGGCGGTGTAACTGAGCGTGACACTCTGGGCCTTGATGGTGATGCCCCGCTCCCGCTCCAGATCCATGGAGTCCAGCACCTGCTCAGCCATTTCGCGCTCGCTCAGGCCCCCGCAGCTCTGAATGAAACGATCGGCCAGCGTGGATTTGCCGTGGTCAATATGGGCGATGATGGAAAAGTTACGAATTCGGCTCAGGTCAGTCACAGACAATGATTACTCATATAAGACGTAGGATTGAGCCCGGAGAGGCCGGTAGCGGGGTCCGGGAACGGCGTGATTTTACCGGTTACCGGCCGTTATTTCCATGTTCAGGAAATAAGCGGCTTCTCATACTGGCGAATCAGGAAGCCTATCAGGCTATCTTCATCCAGCGGATAGCTGAAAAGATTGCCCTGCCCCTGGGCGCAGCCGGCCGATTTCAGGAAGCTGAGCTGCTGCAGGGTTTCAATTCCCTCGGCAACCACAGTCAGGTGCAGCTTGTGGGCCAGCGCGATCACAGCCGCAGCCACATCGGTGGCGCTCACATTATAGGGGATATCGCGAATGAATCGGTGATCAATTTTAATCACATCCAGCGGCAGTTGCTGTAACGTGGCCAGTGAGCAGGAGCCCGTTCCAAAATCGTCAAGGATCAGGCACATCCCCATATCGCTCAGAGCGGTCAGCACCTCGTGGACCTGCCGGGAGTCTTCATTCAGCAGCTCCGCCGGCATTTCCAGCTCCAGCTGTTCCGGCGACACGCCGGTTTCTGTGATGACCCGGCGCATCAGATCGGTAAACCCCGGGTCCATCACTTGTCGTACCGAAAAATTGACCGCCATTTTGAGGGACTCAAACCCGGCCCGGGCCAACGCCTGTATCTGGATACAGGCCTGCCGTAACGCCAGCTCACCCAGGCGGATAATCAGCCCGGTTTCTTCTGCCAGGGTAATAAACTGCTGAGCCGATACCAGCCCTTTGTCCGGGTGATGCCAGCGCAGGAACGCTTCCACGCCGATAACCCGCTGGCTGATCAGGTCCACTTTGGGCTGATAATGCAGTACAAACCGATCGCCGTTAAGCGCCGCAGCCAGTTCTTCCTGCTGCATCAGCCGTCTGGCCGCCTTGATGTTCATGGCCGGCGTAAAAAACTGATAGTTATTACGCCCAAGCTCCTTCGCCCGGTACATCGCCAGATCAGCGTACTTCATCAGGGTTCCGGCATCCTCGCTGTCATCGGGAATCAGGGTAATACCCATGCTCACCGTAATGCCGACTTCGTGTTCGCTAAGGCGTACCCGCTGGCACAACCGCCTGAGGATGGTTTCCGCTACCCGGCCGGCGGCGTCGGCACTGCTGATTCTCGATAACAACACCACAAACTCATCACCCCCCAGACGGGCCACGGAGTCATCTTCCCGGATGCACCCCCTGAGCCACTGCGCCACGTGACACAGAAGCTCATCGCCGGCATCGTGGCCCAGGGTGTCATTGATCCGCTTGAAGCCGTCGAGGTCCAGAAACATCAGCGCCGCCGGCTCACCGTTACGACGGCAGCGACGTACGACATGCTCCAGCCGGTCCCGAAACAGCTGGCGGTTAGCCAGGCCGGTCAGAGGATCGTAGAATGCCAGCCGATGCAATTCAGACTGGGCCGCTTTCAACTGGGTAAGATCGCGCAGGCTGAGCACAATGCCCTCGACCCCCGGCACCGCCAGCATGGCCGTGAACGTACCTTCCATATCCCGCCAGCTGCCCTCGGCATCCCGCACCCTCGCCCGCACCACGGGCATCTGTTTGCCCGGTGCCAAGACTGCCTCTTTAAACCCTCGCTTCAGGGCCGGCAGGTCGTCGGTATGAACCAGCGGCTCCAGCTCCATACCCCTCACCTGATCCGGGTCAAAGCCGAGAATATCCTTGCTCGACGGGCTCGCATACAAAGCCTCGCCGTCTTCGCTCAACACCAGGGTGACGTTTGCTGCACCTTCAGTGATCGCACGATGACGACCGGCATTGGTCTGGGCCATCCAGCGCGAGCGCAGCAGGGCCAGCACGAACAACCACAACAACCCGCTGATCGCCAGCCCCGCCCCCAGTACAATCGGCGGCCGCGGATCGGCGGCCAGATAATCAAAAGCGGGGGTAGACCGGGTTTTAAGGAGCCAGTCGCGGCCCCCCAGCACCACCCGCTGGCTCATCTCAAAACTGTAGTCATTCTCCAGAGACCCCAGATTGGATCCGTACATCAGGGTGTCGCGGGCTTCGGTGCCGTTATCGTAGATGCGGACATCCAGAAAGGGAGAAATCAACCCGACAATGCCGTCAAGCAGGCTGTTGGTGCGGAAGGCGCTGAACACATAGCCCGATAACATCAGCTGCCGTTCTGACTGAGTCGCCGGAATCTCACCGCCATGGTAGACAGGGTAATACATCAGGAACCCGGCCTGATCGTCTGCCACCGACTCCTGTACCAGAACGACTTTGCCGGTGACCCGGGGCGCGGCAGAGTCCCGCGCCCGCTCCATCGCAAGCTGGTGGACAGGGTCAGTCCAGGCGTTATAGCCCAGGGCGCGATGGTTACGAACCGTGTCTGGTTCGAGGTACACCACCGGATAATAATGACGATCCTGACCCAGAGGCCGGACACCATAGTCACTCAGGCCCTCGGCCCGTACCGAGGCAATATGATCCGCCATCCTGGTGACGCCGATGCGCTGAATAAACCCGATCCCTTCTATGCCCGGATAATAACGATTAATATCCACCCGGCGCACATACTCCCGCCACTGCTCACGCGTCACCTCACCGCTCACGGCAAACAGTCCGGCACTCCCTGCCAGCACCTGTTCGTAGTTCAACAGCCGTTCTTCAATGGCGGTCTTCAGCTGCAAAGACTGGGTGCGAAACCGGGCTTCGGTGCGATCTTCCACAAGCCGGATGGAGAGTTGCCAGAGCGCAAGGGTAATCGCAATAGTAACAAGGAGAACAACCCAGGCCAGCCACGCGGTCCGGAATTGTAAAAGCTTGCGGATAGGTAGTTCCTTCTTGCTCATCATCGCCGGCAATCCCTGCCATCATCATATTTATTTTTGATCAGGGCAGTATAGCAAAAAGCCCCCGAAAGTGTCGCAAATCGCGTCGGGGGCTTTTATACCGGATTAGCTGGCGTTCAGTCTCAGGGTTTCATCACCAGATAGATCGCCCGGCCCTGTCGCACAATTCTTACCGCAACCGCCCGGTCTTCCGGCAGGCCCGCCACCACTTTGCGGAATTCCTCCGGCGAGCGCACCTGCTTGCGGTTGATTTCAGTAATGATGTCCCTCGGCCGTATCCCTGCTTCATAGGCCGCACCGCGACTGACGCCGGCCACCAGAACGCCCCCTTCAACGCCAGCTGATCGGGCGATGTCGTCGCTGAGCGGCTCCACCACCAGCCCCAGCGGATTGGCATTGGCATCGCCCTTATCCCCCGACGCCGGGGCCTGGGCAACCTCGCCATCCTCGGGCAGCCGTCCGATTTCGAGGCTCAGGCTGATTTCCCTGCCTTCGCGCAGTACGGTCAGCTCAGCCGACTCACCCACCGGTGTGCGTCCCACCATGGGCGGAAGATCCGACGAGCGATGAATCTCTTCGCCGTCGTACTCAAGCACAATATCACCCGACCGCAACCCGCCTTGCTGGGCCGGCGAGCCGTCCATCACTTCGGCAATCAGGGCGCCACGCGGCCGTTTAAGACCAAAGCTCTCAGCCAGATCCCGGTTAACCTCCTGGATCAGCACACCCAGCCAGCCCCGGGACACGGCACCGTCTTCACGGATCTGATGGAATACATTCATGGCATCGTCAATGGGAATGGCAAACGATACGCCCATAAAGCCACCGGAACGCGTGTAAATCTGGGAGTTGATCCCGACCACTTCTCCTTCGAGATTAAAGAGAGGACCACCGGAGTTACCGGGGTTAATGGCGACATCGGTCTGGATAAAAGGCACGTAGTTCTCAGACGGCAGAGAGCGGCCCAGGGCGCTGACAATACCAGCGGTCACGGTGTAGTCGAAACCAAACGGCGACCCGATGGCAAACACCCACTCACCGACTTTCAGGTCCCGGGAGCGGCCAACGCTGACCACCGGCAGGCTGCCACCATTTTCGATCTTCAGCACCGCCATATCAGACCGGGGGTCTGTCCCGACAATGGTGGCCTTGAATTCGCGTCGATCGTTAAGGCGAACGATGACCTCATCCGCGCCCTCAACCACGTGGTTATTGGTCAGGACATAACCGTCTTTGGAGACAATAAACCCGGAGCCCATGGAACGGCGGGGTTGCTGGGAATGAGGACTGCCTCCGAACGGAGACTGGGGACCGCGGAAAAACTCCTGCAGAAACGGGGGCAACTGTCCAAACTGGCGCTCATCAAAAGGCGTACCGTGAAAACGCGACCCCGTACTCTCCGGCTCGGTGACCGTGCTGATGTTGACCACCGCACGGGAGTTTTCCTCAACCAGTTTCGTAAAATCCGGCAAATCCCGGGCCGCCAGACCCTGGCTCCAGAAAACCGAGACCAGCGCCGACAGCATCAGCAGCACGCCCATCACAGGCCCGGCCGCTACAGCCGGAAGCCGGGCGGCGTCTGTGTGTATTCTCAACATTCTATTCCCCCTGTGTTGACAGTGATCCGTCGCTTAGTTTGTGGCCGGCAATCCCGTTTTCAACTTAAAAACAGGTAGGATTACAGGCAATCGACCGTTGCGATACGGTTGATCCGGATAAGACGCGGCTCAAAGCGGTCACCCGCCCGGGCCTGCCAGCGACGCACCAGAAGAAAACCCGAAGCCAGCCCGGCCAGGGCACCGGTAACGGCGGCAAGATCGGTGGCCGCCAGCCAGTGCCAGGCGCCGATGCTTCCCAGCACCATCAACAGCAAGGGAACACCGTAGACTGCCAGCGACGCCGCCAGCACGGACTGCTCATCAAGGGCGAGAACAACTTCATCGCCCACCCGGGCATCCACCGGGTTGGCGACCAGAATCTGGTTGGCCCGGCCCCCGGACACCGACGCCAGGGCCCGCTGACCACAGCCGGCCCTGGCCGAGCAGCTTTGACAGGCGCTGAGCCGGATTGTCTGGACCCAGGCCTGCCCCCCCTGTACGGCAACTACCTTGCCGGTTTCGGTGATCATGGTTTCATCGCCAGGGCTGCGTTTTCGCTGATCTCAACCGCATCCGCTACCTGCCGGGCTGTGGCCGGAGGTATCTCACCCACCACCGCCACCAAAAACGCCTGATCGCGGACAGAGACCTCCCGCATATAAACGGTCGTCGCACCTATCCTCGAAGCACCGGTGGGCATTTTCAGCTGTTCCACCGGCTCAACAAACACGGAAAATACCGCCAGGCCATCAGAAAAGGCAATGGCCTTGCCCTGTCTGGCACGGGGTGCCGCGGCGGGCTCAAACCCTTCCGGCCGCCAGTTGAGAGTCCAGCCATTCATCCGTGCAAGCATGGACGGTTTAGGATTACCTGGTGTTTCCAGAGTCCGGACAATCTCCCGGCCCCGGCTCTGTACCTCAAATTCGGTATCGGGGATATCGCTGGTGATTTCAAGGTGGGTGAACTGGAAATGCTCCAGCACCTCGCCTTCAGCATCCCGGACATGGCTTTTAACCAGCAGTCCGGTCTCTTTCTCCAGCCACAAGCGGTGGCTGTACCGGTGCCTATCCCGGGCCATCAGCGTGATGGTCATTACATCGTACCCGGCCACCCTGTCCTCTCCGGTCACCTCGGGCTGATACCACTGACCAAACGGCATCAGCTGGCTGGTAAAGGCTTCAGCAAAGGGTCCGGAAGGAATAACTTCATTCAGATTGAAACGACCGCGATCGGGCAATACGCACACGACATTGACGCCTTTGCGGACAAACTCACCACTGCCGCCGTCCTGTATTACCAGGCGCTCTTCTACCTGTCCATCCCGGTAGCGATGAGCGATCCGCATGGAGTGCACCTGATCGCCCCGGGCATAAATAAACACCCCCCGGTAGGTCGTCATATTCAGTGCCGGCCCCATGCGCTCGAGCCAGTCCAGGGCGGTCGCCGGGTGCTGAGTCTCCTGCGCCTGCACGGGCATCAGCAACGACAACCCCAGCAGCATCAATGCTGCTCCGGCCATTCTGACTCTGTTGCCTGCCTGCGCCATCATTCGCCCTGCTCCAGATCTAGTATCCAGCACTGGCACTGACCAGTCTGGCATAGCCGACCGAACCACCGCCGGCGCCGACACTGTTATTCTGCGCATGCTCAAGCAGATACTGACGCATGAGCTGCAGTTGCTCCTCGTCCAGACGCTGCAGAGCCACTTCTTCCACGGCCCCCGGCAAGGCATTGCCGGCGGCCGGGCTGGCCAGCAGCGCCGGAGACTCAGCCGACCCGGCCTCCCAGCCCGCTCCGGCGCCAAAACCCACCACCAGCGCCAGTACCATCAATGCCGCCACCGGCATGTGCCACCGGCGACCCACCGCTGCCAGTACCGGCACTTCCTCTGCCTCCGGGCCCGCCCGACCGTCGAGCTGGTCCCGCACAGCGGCGGCAATATGGCTGGCATTGACCGGCCCATGATTTTCGTGCATCAGGTCCCGGACCTGCTGCCAGCGCTGCCACTGCTCACAGACGTCACTCTGATCAGAGTGGGACAACAGGCGACGAACCGACAGCTCATCGGCCTCATCATCCATCATCGCCGACAGGGTCTCTCTGAGACGATCATCCATCAGACGCAACCTCGCTCAAGTCTCTGAATGGTTCAGCAGCGGCCCCAGATGGCGGTCCACTGCATCCCGTGCCCTGAATATCCGTGAACGAACCGTTCCAATCGGACATTCGAGAATCCGGGCAATATCCTCATAGCTCAGACCATCATATTCTCTGAGCAGAAACGCCGACCGAAGTTCCTCCGGTAACCTGGCGATGGCATCGTTCAACGCCCGTTGCAACTGCTCCCGCTGTAACAACCGCTCAGGCGACGCCACATCCCGCAGGCGCCCTCCGTCATCAAAATTCTCGGCATCCGCCACATCCGACGAACCCTGAGGCCGGCGGCTTCTGGCATCAAGATGGTTTTTTGCGGTGTTGACGGCAATCCGGTACAGCCAGGTGTAAAATGCACTGTCACCCCGAAAGCGATCAATGGCCCGATACGCCTTGACGAAGGTTTCCTGCGCCAGATCCATGACCTCCTGGCTGTCGTACACATAGCGGCTGATAATCGAAGCCACCCTGGACTGGTACTTCACCACCAACAGGTCAAAAGCAGCGCGATCGCCGTGGCGGACCTTGCGCACTAGCTGCAGGTCCGTCTGGCTATCGGACGGCTCACCGGGTCTCCAGTCTTTATCGGATGTCATCGACGAAACAGCAGTGTGTCCCTTATGGCTGGCCAGCGACCTGACCCTGGCTTGATCGGCTTGTGTCATTCGGTATTTTCCGGCGTTCGTTCAGGCCAAATAGACAGCAAGCGCAAAGTTTAGTTCAATACACGTCCACATTATGGCCCGCGATATCGACCCAATGCCACAGTCCTACGAATATGATGTTCTTATTATTGGCAGCGGCGCTGCCGGCCTGACCGTAGCGCTTAATTTACCACCGCACCTGCGCGTGTGCGTCATCAGCAAAGCCGACATAAGCTCGGGCGCCACCCTGTGGGCCCAGGGCGGAATCGCCGCAGTGCTTGATGACGCTGACTCGGCTGAAAACCACATTCAGGATACCCTGGTGGCCGGGGGCGGGCTGTGTCACGAAGACACCGTGCGTTTTACCGTCGAGAACAGCAAGGCCAGCATTCAGTGGCTGATCGACACCGGCGTGGAATTTACCCGGCAGAACGGCAGCCACGACTACCATCTGACCCAGGAAGGCGGGCACAGCCACCGGCGCATCATTCATGCAGCCGATGCCACCGGCCACGCAGTGTCTACCACGCTGGCCGGCAAGGCGATGGCGCAGGGCAATATAGACCTGAAAGCCGGCCGGGTAGCGGTTGACCTCATTACCAACCGCAAGCTGGCACTCCCCGGCAACCGCTGCGTTGGCGCTTATGTACTGAACCTTGAAGACAACCACGTTGAACTGTTCCGGGCCCGGTTTACCGTGATCGCGACCGGCGGGGCCTCCAAAGCCTATCGTTACACCACCAACCCGGACGGTGCCTCCGGCGATGGCATTGCCATGGCGTGGCGGGCCGGGTGCCGGGTGGCCAATATGGAGTTCAACCAGTTTCATCCCACCTGCCTGTACCATCCCCACGCCAAGTCCTTCCTCATTTCCGAAGCGGTCCGGGGCGAAGGCGGCATACTGACACTGCCGGACGGCAGCCGGTTTATGGACAGGTTTGACAAGCGGGCCGAACTGGCACCCCGGGACATTGTGGCGCGGGCCATTGACCATGAGATGAAACGCCTGGGTGCCGACCACCTGTATCTGGACATCAGCCACAAGCCGGCGGATTTTATCCGGGAGCACTTCCCCACCATTTATGAGAAGTGCCTGGGTTTTGGCATCGATATCACCAAAGAACCGATACCGGTGGTACCTGCCGCCCACTATACCTGCGGCGGGGTCGTCAGCGACGAACGGGCACGTACCGATATCAATCAGCTCTACGTGGTGGGTGAAGCCGCCTTCACCGGCCTTCACGGTGCCAACCGCATGGCCAGCAACTCGCTGCTGGAGTGCCTGGTCTACGGCCGTGCGGCCGCCGCCGACATCACCCGCCGGGAAGCCGACATTCCGGCACCGCCCCAGGTCGCGGCCTGGGACGAAAGCCAGGTGCGGGACTCAGACGAAGACGTAGTCATCTCCCATAACTGGGATGAATTACGCCACTTTATGTGGGATTATGTCGGTATTGTACGCACGACCAAGCGCCTTCACCGGGCCAAACACCGGGTGGACCTGCTGTCTCAGGAAATCAGCGAGTTTTACAGCAATTACCGGGTAACCAACGACCTGATCGAACTGCGCAACCTGGTGACGGTCGCCGATCTGATCATCTGCTCGGCATTGCAGCGTAAGGAAAGCAGAGGTTTGCATTACACGCTGGATTACCCCGGCCTGCTCAACGATCCCCGGGATACAGTTCTGGTACCCCCTACCTATCGCACCCCGTCTCCCTGACCGGGAGGCTCCACTTTGTATTCAAGGCAAGCAACTATGTCTGAGAACACCCCTTCCAACGATCACACCGACTTCCACCGCCTGTGGTGGCACAGCCGTCGGGGAATGCTTGAACTGGATGTTCTGCTGATTCCTTTCCTGGAAGAAGCCTATCGGGATCTGGACCCGGAAGACCAGGCCCGCTACCGCAAGCTGTTAAGCTGCGAAGATACGGATATGTTTGCGTGGTTTATGCAACGCAGCAAACCCGAAGATCCCGACCTGCGCCGGATCGTGGAGATGATCCTGAATCGTGTCCAGCCCGA
This sequence comes from Marinobacter sp., assembly GCA_035306945.1. Taxonomy (GTDB): domain Bacteria; phylum Pseudomonadota; class Gammaproteobacteria; order Pseudomonadales; family Oleiphilaceae; genus Marinobacter. The sequence continues at coordinate 11,949 of DATGNB010000081.1, read as the reverse complement.
TTGAACTGAGACTGTTTCCTTCGCTGGCGGCCGGCTCGCTGGCGGCCATGCCCTGGCTGGCGCTGGCCGGGTTTATTCTGATTGCCGCTCCGGAAAGCAGCCTCTGGCTGCTCCTGTTCCTGTTGCCTGTCGCCGGGATCGCCGTGTGCCAGTTTCGCCGTTACGGGTTGCTGCTGGGCAGCAAAGCCGTCGTGGCGCTGGGCGTCAATGCCGGCAATCAACTGGTCTGCGAGTTTGTCGACGGCCGGCTACGCACCGCCAGAATCGGCCGATCCAGCAGTCTCGGGGCCGTTTTCGTGCTCTTGAATCTGCACCCGGTCGACGCCAGATCAGAGCGTATCTTCGTCCTTATCCTCGGTCCCTGTTCCCTGTTCACGGCCAACGCAGCCGAAACTGAGTTTCGTCGGCTGCGGATGTGGCTCAGGGCAGGACAACCCGAGATTGCGCACTGAATTCACCGTGCTTATCGTGGAGAATGTTATGAACAATCGTGTCGCCAGTGAGTATCAGGGGTATGCCGTTCTGGGCAATCGAATAATGGTCAGGATCAGCGGCCCGGGCACCGACAAATTCGTACAGGGCCAGTTCTCCCAGCAGGTCGACGACATCACGCCCCGGCAATCCCGCCGGGCGACGGTGAACACCCCTAAGGGGCGGGCCTATGCCCTGACGCGGCTGGTGCGGGACGGGGACGATCTGCTGATGGATCTGGACCGTGAACTGGCAGACGCCACACTGAGCCAGCTCAGGAAATACCTGATGCTGTTTCGCGGCACCACCATGGAAATTGTAGAGGGCGCAGAATTTGTCGGGCTGATCGGCACACACAGCGCGCTGGCGACGGTGGGCGAGCAGGCCGGCCGGCTCGATGATAACGGCGACGTGCTGGCCACCAACCCGGGTTACCTGATCCGCATAGAAGATACCCCTGACGGCGTGGCCCGTTACGAATGGTGGCTTCCGGAAGGTGGCAGCCTGCGCCCCGATGGGGTGCCCGAACTCAGCACAAGGCAGTGGGAGGCGGCCAGTATCGCAGCCGGCGTACCCTGGTTGACGCCGCAAACTGTTGAGGCTTATGTGCCCCAGATGCTCAACCTGCAGCACCTGCAAGGCGTCCACTTCAAGAAAGGCTGCTACACCGGACAGGAAGTCATTGCCCGGATGCATTTTCTCGGACAGCTCAAGAAAAGCCTGTATCGGTTGTCCTTCAGCGGGTGCCACACAGCACCGGCACCGGGCACCATTGTGCGGGCTGGAGAAGCAAAAGCCGGTGAGGTGGTCAATGCCGCGATGACGGCTGAAAACGCCGGTGAAATGCTGGCCGTGCTCCGGCATGATGCCGACATGGCGACATTGCGCCTGGCCGAAAACGCGGACGTTCGCCTGGGCCTGCTGCCTCTGCCCTACCCGGTGCCGGAACGGGAGGCCAGCGCCGCCCAGGGCTGATCAGCGTGGGCGATATCGCTGCAGCAGCCCGGCCTTATCCGGCAGGCTCCAGTTGACCGCGGGCCTGCCGCGGCTGAGCAACCACTCGTTGGCCCGGGAGAAATGCCGGCAACCAAAAAAGCCACGATAAGCACTCAGGGGCGAAGGGTGCGGCCCTTCCAGCACCAGGTGCCGGGTGCGATCGATGTGTTGCCCCTTTTTGCGGGCGTAGCTGCCCCAAAGCAGAAACACCACATCGTCACGCTCCCGGTTAACCGTTTCGATCACTTTGTCAGTAAAGGTTTCCCAACCCTTCCCCTGGTGCGCGCCAGCACTCGCCTGCTCTACCGTCAACACGGCGTTAAGCAGCAGTACACCCTGATCAGCCCATGGCTGAAGACACCCGTGATCCGGCGGCGCAATGTCCAGGTCTGACTGGAGCTCCTTGAACATGTTGACCAGTGACGGCGGAGTGGCCACCTCAGGCCTTACCGAGAAGCACAGCCCGTGCGCCTGTCCCGGACCATGATAAGGGTCCTGACCGAGGATCACGACGTTTACCTGATCCAGTGGGGTGCTGTTCAGGGCATTGAAGCACAGCTTCTGTTCGGGAAAGATCACCGCACCCGCCTGCTCCCGGGCCGCCAGAAACTCGGCCAGTTTACGCAGGTAGGGCTGGCGGAACTCGTCCGCCAGCCACCGGTCCCAGCCCCGGTCAGGCCTGAGTTGCTGCGCCAGCGCCTCTGCCGGGTGCATCGCTTACTCTTCGCCGGTCTTCTGGGCGGCCTTGTGCTCAGGGCGCATGGCCGGGAACAGGATCACATCGCGGATCGACGGAGAGTCGGTCAGCAGCATCGCCAGACGGTCAATACCGATGCCTTCTCCGGCGGTCGGCGGCATGCCGTATTCCAGTGCCATGACGTAGTCTTCGTCGTAGAACATGGCTTCGTCATCACCCGCGTCCTTCTCCGCCACCTGGGCCCGGAAACGCTCGGCCTGGTCTTCGGCATCGTTAAGCTCGGAAAAACCATTGGCAATTTCACGACCACCCACAAAGAACTCAAAGCGCTCGGTTACGAACGGATCACTGTCTTTGCTACGCGCCAGCGGTGAAACCTCTTTCGGGTACTCCGTGATAAACGTGGGCTGGATCAAACGGTGCTCGGCTGTCGCCTCGAAAATCTCGATCTGCACCCGGCCCAGGCCCCAGCCGGCCCTGGTCTGGATGCCGAGGCGGGCGGCCAGAGCGCGGGCCTGTTCTTCATCCGCCAGTTGCTCACGGGTCACTCCGGGGTTGTAACGCAGGATGGCGTCCACCACGGTCAGGCGTTCAAAGGGCTTGCCAAAATCATACTCAACACGCTCTTCGGTCCCGTCTTTCAGTACCCGGGTGTTGGTCACCACCGAAGTGCCCAGAACGCTCTGGGTGATGGTACGGAGCATGTCTTCGGTCAGGTCCATCAGGTCGTTGTAATCGGCATACGCCTGATAAAACTCAACCATGGTGAACTCGGGGTTGTGCCGTGTCGACAGCCCCTCGTTACGGAAGTTACGGTTAATCTCGAACACCCGCTCAAAGCCTCCAACCACCAGGCGCTTGAGGAACAGCTCGGGGGCAATCCGCAGGTACATGTCGATACCCAGGGCGTTGTGATGAGTCACAAACGGACGCGCCGTGGCACCGCCGGGGATCACCTGCAGCATCGGCGTTTCCACTTCGATGAAGTCCCGCTCGGTAAAGTACTGACGCATGGCGCTGATCAGCCTGGAACGGATGTGGAAGACCCTCCGGCTGTCGTCATTGACCATCAGGTCCACATAACGGTGGCGGTAGCGGGCTTCGGTATCGGTCAGACCTTTATGCTTTTCCGGCAGCGGACGCAGGGACTTGGTCAGCAGCACGTATTCGTCCATGGTCACGTACAGGTCGCCCTTTCCGGACTTCGCCAGGGTGCCGCGCACGCCCACGATATCACCCAGGTCCCAGTGCCTGGTGTCTTTCTGGACATCTTTGGAGGCGTATATCTGGATCCGGCCGGTCATGTCCTGAACCACCTTGAACGCCTTGCGGTCGAGCATCATGCGGCCGGCAATGGCGACTTTGATGCCCAGAGACTCCAGCTCTTCCTTGGATTGGTCACCGTATTTTTCCTGCAGTTCGGCAGCGGTGGCATCGCGACGGAAGTCGTTGGGGAACGGATTGCCCTGCTCGCGCAGGGACGCCAGCTTGGCGCGGCGCTCGGCAATCAGCTTGTTGTCCTCGGGCTGTGCAGCATTCTGGGTGTGTTCAGTCATGTTGGCTCACTAAGAAATCAGGGATGTCCGGATCGGGTTGAACGGCGCTGACTACAGCGCCATCTTCAGACTGGCTTCGATAAACTTGTCGATGTCGCCATCGAGCACCGACTGGGTGTTGCTGGTTTCCACCTTGGTGCGCAGGTCTTTGATACGGCTGTCATCCAGCACGTACGAACGGATCTGGCTACCCCAACCGATGTCGGATTTTGAGTCTTCCTGCTTCTGCTTCTCTGCGTTACGCTTTTGCATCTCGTGCTCGAACAGCTTGGCTTTCAGCTGTTTCATGGCCTGGTCTTTGTTCTGATGCTGGCTTCGGCCAGCCTGACAGGCCACAACAATCCCGGTCGGGTTGTGGGTCAGTCGTACCGCAGACTCGGTCCGGTTAACGTGCTGACCACCGGCACCGGAAGCGCGGTAAACATCCACCCGCAAATCCGCCGGGTTGATTTCGATGTCGAAGCTGTCATCCACTTCCGGTGACACAAACACGGAAGAGAAGGAGGTATGGCGACGGTTGCCGGAATCGTACGGAGATTTGCGCACCAGGCGGTGTACGCCGGTTTCCGTGCGCAGCCAGCCATAAGCGTAGTCGCCCTGAACATGAATGGTGGCACTCTTGATGCCGGCCACTTCACCTTCCTGCAGCTCAACGATTTCGGCTTTGAAACCACGACGCTCAGCCCAGCGCAGGTACATGCGCAGCAGCATATTGGCCCAGTCCTGGGCTTCGGTGCCGCCGGAACCGGCCTGGATGTCCAGATAGGCGTTGTTGGCGTCCATTTCGCCGGAGAACATGCGGCGGAATTCGAGTTTCTCGAGCTCGTTGTCGAGGCCGCCAAGGTCGGCCTCGATGTCCTGAACGGTGCCTTCGTCGTCTTCTTCCACGGCCATTTCGAGCAGGCTTTCTGCATCGGCCAGGCCGTTGGTGAGGTTGTCGATGGTCTGGACGATCAATTCAAGATCGGAACGCTCTTTACCCAGGCTCTGGGCCCGTTCGGGATCGTCCCATACGGTGGGGAGTTCGAGTTCGCGTTCTACTTCGACCAGTCGTTCACTTCGCTGATCGTAGTCAAAGATACCCCCTCAGCGCTTCGGTGCGCTCGCGAAGCTCTTTGATCTTCGTCACTATGGGATTAATTTCCATGAAACCTTGTCTCGCGTTGGAAAATGATGCGATAAAACAGACGGGAGATTCTACCGGAACTTGCGGGTTAAATCAGCAGACGGAATATACGGAGTATTCAGACCGCGGCCTTCAGCTCTGATGCAAGCACAGGGTGGGCGGGAACTTTTCCGGGAGACGCTGTGAATACGTCCATGTACGCTTAACGAAAACATCCATGTTTTCGATACTCCCGGAAAAGTTCCCGCCCACCCTGCGCCCAGACATGTTTTGGGAGTCAGCAGATTCAGGCTAACGGCTCCAGATAATCCACCAGAAGCTGAAGATTGGTCCGCCCCCGGAAGGTATTGGCATCCGGCTTATAAACCACCCGCGCGCCACTGCGGGTATAGTCCGGCACTTCCGGCCCGGTATTGAAGGCGATGCCATCAATAATGCCCCCACCCTCAATCGGCTGCAGCACCAGTTTCAGGTGGTTCTCGCCGACAATCCGCTGGCTCACCACCCGGAACTCGCCGTCAAACACCGGCTCTGGAAAATGCTGACCCCAGGGGCCGGCCCTTTTAAGCAGGTAGGCCGTGTCGAGGTTCAGCTCTTCCGGGGCCAGGGGGCCGTCGGTGGTGATGGCGGCTTCCAGGTCTTCCGGTTGCAGGGTATCGCGCACGGCCTGGTCGAAGGCGTTGCTGAAACGCTCCAGGTCGTCCAGGGCGATGGTCATGCCGGCGGCCATGGCGTGGCCGCCGTATTTTTTCATCAGCCCCGGATTCTTCGCGTCGACCACGGCCAGGGCGTCGCGAATGTGCAGGCCGGGGATGGAGCGGGCGGAGCCTTTGAGGTGTGCGCCGTCGTCATCGGGGGCAAAGGCGATGGTGGGGCGGTGGGTCTGCTCGCGGATTCTGGCGGCCAGGATGCCGATCACGCCCTGGTGCCAGTCCTGGTCGAACAGGGCCAGACCCCAGGGCAGACCTTCAATGTCGAGGGACATGGAGGCAAGCAGGTCCTGAGCCTGGGTTTTCATGTCTTTTTCGATGCTGCGGCGTTCGCGGTTGAAGTTGTCCAGCTCCCGGGCCAGGCGCAGGGCTTCGTCGCGGCTGTCGGCGAGCAGGCAGGCGATGCCGATACTCATGTCGTCCAGCCGGCCGGCGGCGTTCAGGCGCGGGCCAACCACGAAGCCGAGGTCGGTAGCGCTGATTTCGGTGTAGTCGCGGCCTGCCACTTCCAGCAGAGCCAGGATGCCCGGTCGGGCTTCGCCTTTGCGGATGCGGCGGATGCCCTGCTCTACAAAAATCCGGTTGTTGTGGTCCAGCGGCACTACGTCTGCCACGGTACCCAGGGCCACCAGGTCCAGCAGGTTACCCAGGTTGGGCTCCGGGTCTGGCAGCAGGTTGTTGTCCCGCAGGTGTTTGCGCAGGGCGGTGAGCACGTAGAACATCACGCCAACACCGGCGGCGTTCTTGCTCAGGAATGGGCAACCAGGCTGGTTAGGGTTCACGATGGCATCGGCGTCTGGCAGTTCTTCACCGGCCAGGTGGTGGTCGGTGATGACCACCCTGATGCCCAGTTCCCGGGCGGCGCGCACGCCTTCGATGGCGGATATACCGTTATCGACCGTAATGAGCAGGTCGGGTAAATCGCCTTCGTCCTGCAACCGGTGAATGATGCCCGGCGTCAGGCCGTAGCCGTCGGAGAAGCGGCTGGGTACCCGGAAGTCGATCGCAGCCACGCCCAACATGGATAAGCCGAGCATGGCGACGGCAGTACTGGTAGCGCCATCGGCATCAAAATCTCCCAGCACCATCACCCGTTGCTTCCGGGCAACGGCCTCGGCCAGCAGTTCAACCGCGCGATCAATACCGCGAAGCTGCATCGGCGACGCCAGGTGTTTCAGGGTGTACTGGAGCTGGTCGTCGGAGTGCACACCGCGAGCGGCGTACAGGCGGCGAAGGATGGGCGGCAGGTTCTGTCCCCAGCCCGTCACGGCGGACGGCTGGGGGCGACGCAGGATCTTTTTGGGAGTCATGCCGGATCAGGCATTCTTCCAATGCCTGGCGATAAAGCCCTGCACCTCGGACACGCTGTTATCCAGCACGGTGTAGCGCTCTTCCCGCTCAAACAGGTCCGCCATGTGGGCAGGCAGTTGCGGCTTCACAACCAGGCCAGACTCGGAGATGGCGTCCGGGAACTTGGCCGGGTGGGCGGTACCCAGGGTAATCATGGGTACGGCGCTGTCACGACGGCAGTTACGGGCAGCGCGCACACCGATGGCGGTGTGCGGGTCCAGCAGGTATTCGTTCTGCTCGTAGATCTCCCGGATGGTATCGCAGGTGCCTTTGTCGTCCACCGCATCACTGTCGAACAGCTTGCGGGCGTGTTTCCAGCGGTAATCCTCAATGCTGACCGGACCCTTGGCTGCCCGCTCCAGCAGATCTTTCACCGCCGCACCGTCACGACCGTGCAGGTCGAACAGAAGCCGTTCGAAGTTGCTGGATACCATGATGTCCATGCTCGGCGACAGGGTGTGCTCCAGCTGATGCTGCTCGTACTTGTTGCCGCTCATAAAGCGATGGAGGATGTCGTTACGGTTGGTGGCAATCACCAGCTGGCTGATGGGCAGGCCCATCTTTTTGGCCAGATAGCCGGCAAAAATATCGCCAAAGTTCCCGGTAGGCACAGAGAACGCCATGCTGCGATCGGGACCACCAAGCGCCAGCGACGCCTGGAAGTAGTACACGATCTGCGCCATGATCCGCGCCCAGTTTATCGAGTTCACCGCCGCAAGCTGGGTTTTGCCACCAAGGAAGGACTGGTCGCCAAAGCTCTCTTTGACCATGCGCTGGCAGTCATCAAAGTTGCCGCGCACAGCAATGTTATGGATGTTGTCGCCGGCAACCGTGGTCATCTGGCGGCGCTGGACTTCCGACACCCGCTGATGCGGATGCAGGATGAAAATATCCACGTGCTTGCAACGTCGGCAGCCTTCGATGGCCGCGGAGCCGGTATCACCAGAAGTCGCACCCATGATAACCACGTGCTGGTTACGTTTTTCCAGAACATAGTCAAGCAGGCGGCCAAGCAGCTGCAGGGCAAAATCCTTAAACGCCAGTGTCGGGCCACGGAACAGTTCCATCACCCACTCATTACTGTCCAGCTGCACCAGAGGTGCGACGGCCTGATGGGTAAACACACTGTAGGTTTCGTCCAGCATCTTGCGGAAATCGCCCGCCGGAATGGCGTCTTCCACAAACGGGTACATCACTTTGTAAGCCAGCTCTGCATACGGCAAGCCGCGCCAGCTGCGGATTTCCTCAAGACTGAAATGAGGCAGCGATTCCGGCACATACAGGCCGCCATCGGAGGCCAGTCCGGTCAGAAGAACGTCTTCAAAGCCGAGGGCGGGCGCTTCTCCCCGTGTACTGATGTATCTCACGTGCGTACCTGTCAGTTAAAGTTTTCAGCGCGAATGCGAACCACCTTGCCATCCACGTCGGCCAGAGCCTCCATGTCGGCGATGGCCCGGTTCATCTGGCGCTCCTGGACGGTGTGGGTCAGGATGATGACCGGAATACGGCCGTCCTCAAGTTCAGACTCTTTTTGCATGATGGATTCGATGTTGATGCCATGCTCACTCAGGATCGAAGCGACCTTGGCCAGAACACCCGGATGATCGAATGCCTGAATACGCAGGTAGTAGGCAGACTGAACATCCTCCATCGGCAGCACCGGCAGGCTTTCCAGTGCCTGCGGGACAAAGCCCAGATAGGGAACCCGCAGGCTGCTGTTACTGGCCACCGCCCTCGCCACATCCACAACGTCGGCAATGACTGCCGAGGCGGTGGCTTCGTCGCCGGCGCCCGGGCCGTAATACATGGTCTGGCCGACCGCATCTCCGTCCACCAGGACCGCATTCAAAACACCATCAACCTGGGCAATCAGGTGGCTCCTGGGAACCAGCGTCGGATGAACCCTCAGCTCGATGCCCTCGTCGCGGCGACGGGCAATTCCCAGATGCTTGATCCGATAACCAAGCAGCTCGGCATGGGCGATATCGTTGGGCGTCACCGAGGAGATGCCTTCGGTGTAGGCTTTCTCGAACTGCAGGGGCACACCAAAACCGGAAGCGGCCAGAATGGTCAGCTTATGGGCGGCATCAATGCCTTCCACATCAAAGGTCGGGTCGGCTTCGGCATAACCCAGGGCCTGGGCCTCTTTCAGAACTTCGTCGAATTCCCGGCCGGCACGCATCTCGGTAAGAATGTAGTTGCCGGTACCGTTGATGATGCCGGCAATGGTATCGATACGGTTGGCTGCGAGGCCTTCCCGCACCGCCTTGATGACCGGAATGCCACCGGCCACGCCGGCTTCGTAGGCCACCACCACACCGGCTTTGTCGGCCGCTTCAAAAATCTCGTTGCCATGGACCGCAATCAGCGCCTTGTTGGCAGTGACCACGTGCTTGCCATGGGCGATGGCCGCCAGCACCAGCTCTTTGGCCACTTCATAACCGCCAATCAGCTCGACCACGACGTCAACGGCCGGGTCATTCACCACATCAAAAATGTCGGTGCTAAAAGGGATATCTCCCAGAGCAAGATCGTCACGGCTACGACGACTGGCCACCCGGACTACCCGGATATTGCAGCCGGCCCGGCCAGCAATGATTGCGGCATTGCGTTTCAGGACATTGAATGTACCGCCGCCAACGGTTCCCAGTCCGCAAATTCCGACATTAACGTCTTTCAAGCTCTCACCTCTGATCCCAAAGCGGGGTGCTGATGGATTGCAATAAAAAGGTCGCATAGTATAGCGCTTCAGGGCCTGCTGAATAAGCCCTGAAGCGGTCACATTTCAAACAGCGGGGCACACTCAGAGCAGACCAAGACCTGCCGCCAGCTCCTCAGCCGGCACATAGCCCCGAATCATGCTCCCGTCTTCCAGCAACAAGGCTGGTGTACCGGTGACACCAACCTGACCACCCAGGCGATACTGGTCCTGCACCGGGTTGTCGCAGCGCTTGGGGGGAATGCTCTGGCCGGCCTTGGCAGCGTCCATTGCCGCCTGCTGGTCTTCCGAGCACCACACCGATTCGTACTTGATAAACGACGGTGTTCCGGGGCCGGAGCGGGGGAAGGCATAGTAATTCACGGTGATTCCGTAGCCATTCAACGCCGGAATATCGTCATGGAGCTTACGACAGAACGGACAGTCGATGTCGGTAAATACATCGATCACCACTTTTTCTTCGCCTTTGGCGGGGTACGAGATCAGCCCTTTCCGGCCAAATGCAGCCATCTGCTTCTCCCGCGCCGCGGCGCGGGTCTGCTCGGAAACGTTCGCAATGCCGCTCCCGGTCACTTTCAGAAGATCACCCGTGAGCAGGTAAGCCCCATCAGCGGTGGTGTAGATGATCTCGCCGCTGTTGCTCTGCACTTCATACAGTCCCTTGGCCTCAGACTCACGAACCCCTGAGATTCTGAGCCCGGGCACAGCCTCAGTGAGGCGTTTGGTAATCCGCTCCTCGGTCTCACCCGCGAGCAGGTGGGGCGACCCGGCCAGCGTCAGAAGAGCTCCGGCCAGCAGTGCTGCGATTTTCAGATTCATGGGTTCCAGTCTACCTAGTTGTCGAGTCGTGAGTTCAGAGCAGAGGGTAACAGATTCAGCCCCTGGGGTGGTGTGCCTGGTGCAGATCCTGCAACCGTTGCCGCGCCACGTGGGTATAGATCTGGGTGGTGGACAGATCCGAATGCCCCAGCAACATCTGCACCACCCGCAAATCGGCACCGTGGTTCAGCAGATGGGTAGCGAAGGCATGGCGCAGGGTATGCGGCGACAGCTGCTTGCCGATGCCCGCCCGGCCCGCATACAGCTTGATGCGATACCAGAATGCCTGGCGAGTCATACTGCTGGCGCGGTTGCCGGGGAAAAGCGCATCGCTGGTCTTGCCTTTCAGGAGGATGGCACGACCTTCACGCATGTACCGGAGCAACCAGTCCATCGCTTCTTCGCCCAGGGGGACCAGTCGTTCCTTGCCGCCCTTGCCTGCGATCCGCACCACACCCTGGCGAAGATTGACCTGATCGACCGCCAGCCCGGTGAGCTCCGACACCCGCAAGCCACAGCCATACAGAATCTCCAGCATCGCCCGGTCCCTGAGCTCCAGAGGCTCCTCCGGGTCGGGCTCGGCGAGCAGCCGTTCCACGTCTTCTTCGGTCAGGGTATCAGGCAGGCGCCGCGGCATGCGAGGACTGTCGATTCGCAGGCTGGGGTCTTCCGGGATCACCCCCTCCCTGAGCAGAAAGCGGTAAAAGCGACGGAGGCCGGACAACCGGCGGGCGGCGGTGCTGGTCTTTAACCCGTCGGCCAGGCCACGGGACATCCAGGCCAGCAGATCCGTGCGCCGGGCGCGGGCCAGGGACGGGCTGCCCGGCTGCTCCGCAAGCCACTCGGCAAGGCGCGTCAGGTCGCTGGCATAGGCCTGCCGGGTCTTTTCACCCAGACCGTCCTCAAGCCAGACCGCATCACTAAACCGGCTGATTAACTGCTCATCGTCCGCGCGCAGCAAGGCACTACCTCATCAGTTGCTTACCCTGGCTATTAAATCATAAAAAAAGCAGCCCCTCGGGGCTGCTTTTTTTCAACCTGATCAGCCGGAACGCTGAACTCAGTTGAGCTTTTCCTTGATACGAGCTGCCTTGCCCGACAGATCGCGCAGGTAGTACAGCTTGGCCTGACGCACGTCACCACGACGCTTGACGGTGACGCCGCCAATCAGCTTGGAGTGCGTCTGGAAAGTACGCTCAACACCTACGCCGTAAGAGATCTTACGCACGGTGAAGGAAGAGTTCATGCCACGGTTGCGCTTGCCAATAACCACGCCTTCAAACGCCTGCAGACGCTCACGGTTACCTTCAGTGACGCGAACCTGAACAACCACGGTGTCACCCGGCGCGAACGCAGGGAGCTCGTTGGTCATCTGTTCTGCTTCAAGTTGACTGATGATGTTGTTCTTGCCGCTCATCGTAATGCTCCTGATACCCAATCTTTCAATGCCCTGATGACTCAGAGACACCCGGTTCGTTCAAAATTTCTTCCAGAAGCTGACGCTC
>DATGNB010000080.1:0-75440 GCA_035306945.1 Marinobacter sp. | reverse complement strand
TCGTAGTCTTCCACAACGGTGTCAAACGGCAGCTTGCCCTTCTTGCGCACCAGCACCAGCGAGGCGTTGAGCTCATAGGCCAGCGGCGAGCCGATAATAAACCCGCGCGCGTCTACGGCGGCGACGGCGTCGATATGCTGGCCGTGATAGCGATGAACAAAGGCATCAACCAGTTTGCGGAATGCCGTTTTGTCCTGCAGAACCGTGGTGATATCCCGGAATGAAACGCCCGGCTTGGGCCAGTCCGGCACGGTACGAATGGCCTGTTTGATGCTTTGGGAAAAATAATCCATAACTCACCTGTATGGGTCCGGGTTACGCGACGTCCAGGAACATGAATTTGAGAACGAACACCACGGCGATGGTGGTCACGCTCCAGTTCAGGTCAGACCACTTGCCAGCCAGCGCCTTGATGGTCACATAGGTGATGAAACCCAGGGCAATGCCGTGCGCGATTGAGAAGGTCAGGGGCATCATCAGGGCTGTCACGATGGCCGGAGCGACGTCGGTAATGTCGTCCCAGTCGATTAGCTTGAGGCCGCTGGCCATCAGGCAGGCAACATACAGCAGGGCCGGTGCCGTGGCATAAGGGGGGATCACGCTGGCAATCGGTGAGAACAGCAGGCAGGCCAGGAACAGCAGCGCCACCACAACCGCGGTCAGGCCGGTACGTCCGCCTACCGCGATGCCCGCCGTGGACTCCACGTAGCTGGTGGTGGTCGAGGTGCCGAGCGCGGCGCCCGACATGGTAGCGACAGAATCAGACATCAGGGCACGGCCCAAGCGGGGCAGTTTGCCGTCCTTGTCCAGCAGGCCGCCTTTCTGGGCGGCGCCTACCAGAGTGCCGGAGGTGTCAAACAGATCCACAAACAGGAAGGCGAAGACAATACTGATCATGCCCACGTTCAGGGCGCCGGCCACATCAAGCTGCATAAAGGTCGGCGCGATGCTCGGGGGTGCTGCCACCAGGCCCTTGTACTCCACCATGCCGAGCATCATGGCAATAGCCGTGACCGCGATAATGCCGATCATCACAGAGCCGGTGATCTGACGGAACGAGAGCGCGCAGATCAGCACAAAGCCGCCGAAGAACAGCAGGGCTTCCCGCACCCGGACATCACCCAGGCTGACCAGTGTTGCCGGATGGTCCACCACAATGCCGGCGTTGGACAGCGCAATCAGCGCCAGAAAGAAGCCGATACCCGCCGAGATCCCGAACCGGAGCGACAGCGGAATGGAATTGATGATCCACTCACGCACCTTGAAAATACTGAGCAGGAAGAACAGCAGGCCGGAGAGGAAAACGGCCCCCAGGGCTACCTGCCAGCTGTAACCCATGCTGCCGACCACGGTGAACGAGAAGAAAGCGTTGAGGCCCATCCCCGGAGCCAGAGCGATCGGGTAGTTGGCCCAGAGCCCCATGATCATGGTGCCGATAACGGCCGCCAGACAGGTGGCTACAAACACCGCGCCAAAATCCATGCCGGTGGTGGACAGCATGCTGGGGTTGACCACGATGATGTAGGCCATGGTCAGGAAGGTGGTGATGCCCGCAACTACTTCTTTACGAACAGTAGTGCCGTGGGCCTGGAGTTGAAACAATCGCTCAAGCATGACGGGGGTCTGCCTCTCGGGAGTGCCAGGGTTGGAGTTTAAAACAGTGCGAAGCGCGGAATCGTGAACTGCGTGAAAAAACGGCAATCTTACCGGCTCAGGCGCTGGAGGCCAAGGGATGATTGACGAATCACCCGGATCGGGCAACGCCCGACCCGGGTGATCTGATCAGAAGCTGATGGTGTTCGAATCGAGGTCAGCAACCAGCTCCGGGGTCAGCAGCGTGTATCCCTCGCTCCCCGGCAGCCATGCATAGACATCGTCGGCGGGCCGGTCCAGGGCATAGCCAAGCTTCTGGATATCCACTTTGCGGTATTTGAAGGTGCCGGTTTTCTCAATGCTGTCGGTTACCCGCACAAACACCGGTATGGCGTAGCGCGGCAGGTTGTCCTGCAGATAAGTGAACAGCTGGCTGATATCAAAGTCCGCACCGGCAACCAGCGTGACCATACCCGCCTTGCCGTTGGTGCCGGGGATTTCCACACCGTAAACGATGGCTTCTTCCACCAGGCCGGAGCCGTCAATGATGTTTTCCACCTCGGTGGTCGACACATTTTCGCCTTTCCAGCGGAAGGTATCACCCATGCGGTCAACGAACTGCAGATGGCGGAAACCGATTTCCCGGAGCACATCACCGGTGTTGAACCAGGCGTCGCCGGCCTTGAAACCATCCCGAAGAATGGATTTTTCGGTGGCGTCTTTCTGGGTGTAGCCCTCAAACGCCCACTTTTTGGTGATCTCGCCGATCAGCAGGCCTGGCTCGCCCTTGGCAACTTCCTCAAGCCGGCCCTTTTCGTTGCGGACCGGTTCCCGGGTGCCGTCATAAAACTTCACCAGTTTATAGGGCGCGGTCGAAAAGCCGACGGTGTTGTCCATATTGAAGAAGTTGCTGAAGCCGATATTGCCTTCCGACGATGCGTACAGCTCGGCCACTGTTTCGATGCCGAAGCGCTGTTTGAACTCTTTCCAGATGGATGGGCGCAGGCCGTTACCGATCATTTTCGTCAGACTGTGCTGGCGATCCTGGTCGGTTGGCGGCTGGTTCAGCAGGTAGCGGCAAAGTTCGCCCACATAGCCGAAGGTGGTGGCCCGGTAACGCCTGACATCGCTCCAGAACGAGCTGGTGGAGAACTTCCGGCGCAGGGCAATGGCGGAGCCGCCGGCCAGAGCCGAACCCCAGCACACCAGCAGTGCGGTGCCGTGATACAGCGGCAGGGGGCAGTAAAGAACGTCGTCCGGCTCCATGGCCAGCGACAACATGCCAAAGCCGCCATAAGCCCGGATAAACTTGCGGTGAGATCCCGGCGCTGCCTTGGGCAGGCCGGTTGTGCCCGAGGTGTACAGATAAACCGCGGTATCGCCCATGACCACCGGATTGCTCAGGGAAGGAGGCGTTGACGGCCGCCGGCTTACCTCTAACCCCATGTTGGTATAGCCCTCAGGGGCTTCGCCAAACATGTTCAGGGTGTTGGTGTCGGCCAGAAACTGCAGCGGGTCGCGGTGCCGGAGGTCAATGTCGTCCAGTACACTGGCGGCGTTTTCCAGTAACTCTTCGCCCACCACCAGCATTCGCGGCTCGATGAGGTTGATGCTGTGGGCCAGCACCTTGCCTTTTTGCGAGGTGTTGAGCATGGCGCAGGCGACGCCGGCTTTGGCGGCACCCGCCACGGTGGCCAGCAGCTCCGGACGGTTTTCCAGCAGCACCGCAATGGTGTCACCCTTGACCAGGCCCTGGTCCTTCAGATAGTGGGCAATCCGGTTACTCCAGACGTCGAACTCCTGCCAGGTAATCAGGCAGTCATCGAACAGAACCGCAGCCCGGTTCGGGTATCGGGCGGCGTTACGTTCGACCAGTTTGCCCAGGGTCAGCTGTTTGCGGTCGTCTTTCACCGCGTAGTAGTAAAGCCCCCGGGCGATGAAGGGAAACCGGCGCAGGACGCCTGGCAAACTGCGCATCAGATCTCTGGCGGTTACGATATCTTGGCTCATGGCGCATCCGTTTTCATGGAGCCGGGCAGATAACTGCCTGGCTTCTGTTATTTTTCTTAGTCGGCAGTTTCCGTAAGGGTCAGCTCTACGAGTAACTGGTTTCGCTGTACCTGATCGCCGGTCCGGGTCAGGACGGTGGCAATCTCGCCGTCCCGATCGGCCCTGACCGGGTGCTCCATCTTCATGGCTTCAAGGATCACCAGGGGCTGACCTTGCTTTACGGTCTCGCCCGGGGCGACCAGCACATCAATAATGGCACCGTCCATGCTGGCCCGGATGTGGCCACTGCCGGCACTTGTGACACCTGCTGCAGGCTGGTGGGTAAGATCCCGCACCGCCCAGGACAGGCCACTGGCCTGCAAATATAGGAAATCTCCGTCGCGGTAGTATTGGCAACTCTGACGAACACCCCTGTCGATAATGCACAACTGGCCCGGCGCATGGCTCAGGACCTCCAGCCCGTACTGCTCTTCGCCATGGCTTAGCCACAGTTTGCCTTCGCTGTAGCGAACCAGCAGGTCGACGCTGGCGTTACCGATGCCAAGCCTGATCGGGGTAAGGCTTGCGGGGGTATTGCTCCAGCCTTCGGTACCGCCGGTGCTGATGCTCAGGATGCAGGCGCTGAGCGCCAGTTCACGGATACCGGGCGTCTGCGGCGCCAGCGAAGGATCGTCTCGGAACGCCTGCTGCAGGAAGGCAGTGGTGGCAGCACCGGCGCCGAATGTGGCATCGGCAATGATCCGGCTGAGAAAATAACGGTTGGTGGTCACGCCGGACACCACCGTGTCTTCGAGTGCCCGGATCAGGCGACGACGGGCTTCGTCACGGCTCTGGCCCCACGCAATGATCTTGCCCAGCATCGGGTCGTAGTGGGAGCTGACCACATCCCCGGAGCGCACGCCGGTATCAAACCGCAACCCCTCGCCTTTGGCCGGGAGGAACTGGTGCAGCGTACCGGTTTGTGGGGTAAAGCCGTCGGCGGGATCTTCGGCGTACAGCCGCACTTCGATGGCGTGGCCGTCAAACCGGATGTCGTCCTGTGTCAGGGGCAGGGGCTGGCCTTCGGCCACCCTCAGCTGCCAGGCCACCAGGTCCTGCCCGGTGATCAGCTCGGTGACCGGGTGTTCCACCTGCAGGCGGGTGTTCATTTCCAGGAAGTAGAAGTTACGGTCTTTGTCGACCAGGAATTCCACAGTGCCGGCGCCTTCATAGCCGCAGGCCAGGGCGGCTTTGACGGCTGCCTTACCCATGGCCTCACGGAGTTCCGGGGTGACGAACGGGGAGGGCGCTTCTTCCACCACTTTCTGGTGCCGGCGCTGTACCGAACAATCCCGTTCTCCCAGGTGCACGGCATTGCCGTGGTGGTCGGCAAACACCTGGATTTCTATATGACGGGGTTCGATGATCGCTTTTTCAATGATCAGCTCGTCGTCACCGAAGGCCTGTCTGGCTTCCGATCGGGCACGTTTGATGCTGTCAGCCAGTTCGCTTTCGTCTGTGACCAGGCGCATGCCACGGCCGCCGCCGCCGGCGGAGGCTTTCAGCATCAGCGGGTAGCCGATGTCTTTGGCGGCGTTCACCAGTTCGTCATCGCTGGCTTGGCGGCCTTCAAAGCCGGGAACCACAGGCACGCCGGCTTCCTGCATGGCGATTTTGGCGCGGCGTTTACTGCCCATCAGCTCGATGGCATTCTCAGACGGGCCGACAAAGGTCAGGCCCGCGGCCTTGACGGCTCGGGCAAAGCCCGCGTTCTCAGACAAAAAGCCGTAGCCCGGGTGGATACAGTCGGCGCCGGTTTTGGCGGCAGCATCAAGGATGGCGCCGGCGTTCAGGTAGGAGGCGGCAACCTGTGCCGGGCCTATGCAGACGGCTTCGTCGGCTTGTTCAACGTGCAGGGCGTTGGCGTCGGCTTCCGAGTAGACGGCAACGGTCCGGTAGCCCAGCGCCCTGGCTGTGCGGATAACCCGGGCGGCGATTTCGCCGCGGTTAGCGATGAGTAGTTTTTTCAGCATTTATAGGTCACCTGTCCTGAAACGCGCCTGCGTGTTTGTCAGCCCAATCAGGTTCACGCTTTTGCATGAACGCCAGGGTGCCTTCCATGCCCTCCGGCCCCCGGATAGCGGCCGCGAATTTTTCAGCGGCGTCATCCAGCAAGCCGGCCATGGCTTCATGGCCGACCCGGTGCAACAGGGCTTTGGTCTCTGCTGTGGCATTCGGGGCGCACAGGCGAATGCGCTCCAGTGCCTGGTGCAGCATGTCGTTCAGCTGTTCTTCGGATTCCGCAACCTGGTGAACGATACCCAGTGCGCCGGCTTCCGCTGCGTCGATTCTCAAGCCCAGAAGCGCCAGTCGCCGTGCCTGAGTCAGGCCGATGCGTTCTACAACGAACGGCGCGATCTGGGCCGGGATGACGCCGAGGGTGGTTTCCGGCATGCCGAATCTGGCCGTGGGCCCGGCGATGGCCAGATCGGAGACACAGGCCAGGCCAAACCCGCCACCCATGACGGCGCCTTCGGTGATGGTAATGACGACTTTGGCGGATTCGTTGACCTGCCGGATCATCCGGCCGAAGGCGCGGTTGAGTTTATAGAACGGGTCGTCGCGGCCTTCGCTGGCTTCCTGGCCCCGGGCGCCGGCCATGTCTCTGATATCGCCGCCGGCGCAGAAGTGCCCACCGGCGCCTCGGATGACGACGGCGCGGATGCTTTGGTCGTGTTCGACTTCGCTGAACACGGTGGACAGTTCCGCGACCATGTGAAGGCTCATGGCGTTGCGGACGTCCGGGCGGTTGATGGTAATGAACAGTGTCGGGCCCTGTTTTTCGAGAATCAGGGTTTCACACTGTGGTAATTGCTGTTCCATATCAGGCTCCGTTTCAGCCGGGCATCAGGTACTGTCAGGTACTCATGGCAATATTCGGGGCCTTGTGGGCAGGTCGGGCTTTCCGGGACTGTCTGCAGCAGGGATGCTGCAGTCAAGCGTACACGGATGTATTTACAGCGTGTCCCGGAAAGCCCGACCTGCCCATGAGGCCTTACTCCAAACTCCAAACGTCAGTCGCGTTTCTTGCCGGGCAAGATGCCCATCGTTTTGCAGATAATGCCCAGCATGATTTCGTCGGCACCGCCGCCGATGGAGACCAGCCGCACGTCCCGGTAAGCCCGTGACAGGGGGTTGTCCCACATGTAGCCGTTGCCGCCCCAGAACTGCAGGCAGGTGTCGGTGACTTCCCGGCCCAGGCGTCCGGCCTTGAGCTTGGCCATAGAGGCCAGTCTGGTCACATCTTTACCGGCCACGTGCAGCTCACAGGCCTGATAGGTCAGGGCCCGCAAGGCTTCAACTTCGGTCTGCAGCTCCGCCAGGCGGAAATGAATGTACTGGTTGCTGATCAGCGGCTGGCCAAAGGTGTGGCGTTCCTGGCAGTACTCAATGGTCTGCTGAATGCAGTTCTCCAGCGCCTTGATGACGTTGGCGGCACCCCACATGCGCTCTTCCTGGAACTGGATCATCTGGCACATGAAGCCCGTGCCTTCGGCACCGATGCGGTTACGCTGTGGCACCCGGACGTCGTCAAAGAACACCTGTGCGGTTTCCGACGAACGCATGCCCAGCTTGTTCAGGTGCGGGCTCAGGGAGATTCCCGGGGCATCCATCGGCACCACAATCAGGGTTTTGTTCTTGTGGGGTTTGTCGTCACTGGTGTTGGCCAGCAGGCAGATGAAGTCGGCCTTCGGAGAGTTGGTGATCCACATCTTGGAGCCGTTGATGATGTAGTCATCGCCATCTTTTTTTGCGCTGGTTTTCAGGCCGGCCACGTCGGAGCCTGCACCGGCCTCGCTCACGCCGATAGAGCCGACCATCTCCCCGGCAATGGCCG
The DNA here is from genome assembly GCA_035306945.1 of Marinobacter sp. Taxonomy (GTDB): domain Bacteria; phylum Pseudomonadota; class Gammaproteobacteria; order Pseudomonadales; family Oleiphilaceae; genus Marinobacter. The sequence goes on along the minus strand of DATGNB010000080.1, from coordinate 67,960 downwards.
GCGTCAGGTAGTTACGTTTGAGTTCGTCCGAACCAAAGCGGGCGATGGCGGGGGTACACATGTCGGTCTGTACCCCGATGGAGAGCGGTACACCGCCGCATTTCGCCATGCCCAGCTCTTCCGCCGCCACCAGGTTGTAGCTGTAATCCAGGCCCATGCCGCCGTACTCTTCCGGCTTCTGGATACCCAGCAGGCCCAGGTCGCCCAGTTTTCTGAATAACTCGCGGATGGGGAACTCCCCCGCTTCTTCCCACTCATCGCAGTACGGGTTGATTTCCTTCTCCACAAAGTCACGGACGGTTCTTCTCAGGGCCTCGTGTTCCGGTGTGAACTTCATCAGTGCTCTCCTAAACAGTCAGAATCGGGCTACGCCGTAAACGTTGGCGCGCAGCGGGCGTTGCTCGGCTTCGCGGCAGACAGAAAGAACCAGGGCCAGTACCCGGCGGGTATCCCGGGGGTCGATCAGGCCGTCGTCCCACAGGCGGGCTGTGCCGAACAGCGCGGTAGAACCGTCTTCCAGCTTTTTCGCAGTGGCCTGTTCCAGGAAAGACAGGGTTTTCTCATCCGGTTCTATGCCGTGTTTGCGTTGTTTCTCTTCGGCGACGATGCGCATGACCTTGCCCGCCTGGGCAGGGCCCATGACCGCGGTACGGCTGTTCGGCCAGGCAAAGATGAAGCGCGGGTCCAGGCCCCGGCCACACATGGCGTAGTTGCCGGCGCCATAGGAGCCACCCACCACCAGGGCAAGTTTCGGTACCCGGCAGTTGGCCACCGCCTGCAGCATTTTGGAGCCGTGCTTGATAATGCCGTTTTGTTCGGCGTGCGTGCCCACCATGAACCCGGTGGTGTTGTGCAGGAACAGGATCGGTGTGCCGGCCTGATCGCATAGCTGAATAAACTGTGCCGCCTTGGTAGCGCCGGCGGGAGTGATCGGGCCGTTGTTTCCGATAATGCCAAGGCTGTGGCCATGAATGCGGATGGTGCCGCACACGGTCTGATCATCGTAGGCATTCTTGAAGTCCAGAAAGCGGGAACCATCGGCAATGCGAGCGAGAATTTCGCGCACGTCGTAGGGCTTTCTGGCGTCGGCCGGGATCACGCCAAGCAGTTCGTCGGCCGGATACAGGGGCTCTTCCCAGTGACGCTCCGGCTGGTATGGCAGGTGTTCGTTCCAGGGCAGGGCACCCAGAATTTCCCGGGCCTGGCGGATACCATCGGCGTCGTCTTCTGCCAGGTATTCAGCAGTACCGGCTACGCTGGCATGCATTCCGGCGCCGCCCAGTTCTTCGGCGGTTGCGATTTCCCCGGTTGCCGCTTTCAGCAGAGGTGGCCCGGCCAGGAACATTTTGGCCTGGTCGCGGACGGTAATGACGTAGTCGGACAGCCCCGGTTGGTAGGCTCCGCCTGCCGTGGCGTTACCATGTACAACGGTGATCTGGGGGATGCCGGCGGCCGACATGCGGGCCTGGTTGGCGAAACCACGGGCCCCAGGCACAAAGATGTCGGTAGCGTAGTTAAGGTTGGCTCCGCCGGATTCGGACAGGGATACCACCGGCAGCTTGTTTTCCATGGCAATCTGCTGCAGGCGGAGGGTTTTATCCAGCCCCGCCGGGGTGATGGTGCCGCCTTTGATGGCGCTGTTGCTGGCGACCACCAGGCAGCGCACGCCGGCAACACGGCCGATACCGCCGATGATGCCGCCGCCGGCCAGGGAGCCGTCTTTGTCGTCGTGCATCCGGTAACCGGCCAGCGAGCACAGCTCAAGGAACTCGCTGCCCCGGTCCAGCAGGCGGTTGATCCGGTCGCGGGGCAACAACTTGCCCCGTTTGGTGAATTTCTCCCGCGCAGCCTCAGTGAGATCCAGCACTTTCTGCTCGACATCACGGAAGGTCCTGATGTGGGCTTCCATGGCCGCCACATTGGCCAGGAATTCCTCAGACCGGGGCGTTACGGTTGTTTTCAGAACCTGCATGAACCAATCCTCAGTCGTTACGTAATACCTTCGGCGTTTCGGCCCGGTGGAAACCGTTATAGGGAGCGTTGTTCTTCGCCTTTGGCATCGGCCAGACACGGCCGCCGTGAGACGCCGCGCCATCAATCCGCAGGCAGTCACCACTGATAAAGGCTGCCCCCGGGCTGAGCAGGAAGCAGATTGCCGAGCTGACTTCCGATTCGGTACCCAGGCGCTTGACGGGTACCGAATCGGCCAGGCTCCTGATCCAGGACTTCATATGGGCCGGGTAATTGTCCATGCCACTGGACGCGATCCAGCCGGGGGCCACCGCGTTCACCCGCACGCCGGAGGGGGCCCACTCAACCGCGGCGGTCTGGGTAAAGTTCACCATACCGGCCCGGGCGGCACCGGAATGACCCATGCCGGGCATCCCGCCCCACATGTCGGCCACGATGTTGACAATCGCGCCACCCGTCCGGCTCAGCGCCTGAGTGTAGGCCTCACGGGCCACCAGAAAGCCACCGGTCAGGTTGGTGCGCACCACCGCATCCCAGCCTTTCTGGCTGATGCCGGTCAATGGCGAGGCAAACTGGCCACCGGCGTTGTTCACCACGCCGTCCAGACCGCCATGTCCGGCAAGAATGGCCTTGACGGTGGCTTTGACGGCTTCCTCCTCGCGAATGTCGCAGGCGTGGGCACTGGCAATGCCACCATCTGCTTCAATCTCGGCTTTCACCCTGTCGACCTTCTCCTGTTTGCGGCCAACCAGAGCCACCCGGGCACCCAGCGAGGCCAGTTCGTGAGCGGTGCAGCGCCCGATACCGGAGCCGCCGCCCGTGACGATAAACACCTGGCCTGAAAACAGACCGGGCCGAAGAACAGATTGGTAACTCATAGCAAATCCTTATCTGAATACAGGGAGGTTCTGAACGGGCCGTTGTTCATGGCTGCACCAGGCCCGCAGGCACCGGTACGGGATATTCCAGCAGTTGCTGTGCGAACGCTTTGCCCTGGGGGTCTATCCGCAGGCTGGCAACGCCGCCGCCACCGAGACTGTGCTCAAGCAGGAAGTTCAGCGCATGCAGGCCCGGCAGGGACCAGCGGGTGACCTTGCCGGTGTCCGGGTTGAGGGTATGGGCCATCCACCGGGCGACACTCTGCTCGGTCAGGGCCGCTTCGATTAACGGCAGGTACTCCGGTTTGCGGGCGATCACACCGATGTTGCTGTGGTCTCCCTTGTCGCCTGAGCGGGCCCAGGCCAGCCGTATCAGCGGGACCGTGGTATCGGTTTTCACCCGCGCCGGGGTGATGGCCTGGGGTGACAGCTGCCCCGGATCAAAGCCGCCGTCAGTGGCAATCTCTACCGGTGTCTTCTCGTCGCCGAGCTCGACCCAGACCGCCACCTCAGACTTGGGCACCAGACAGGAGTACAGGCGGATCTTCGGCCAGACCGTGGGGCGGCCACCGACAATTCCGGTAATGCCCGGGGCCATCCCGGTGGCAGCCTGGGCGATCTCTCGGGAAAACAGGACCAGAGCATCTTTGCGGGAGTGCGCGGTGGCAATCTTGAGCACCACCTCGCGGCAGTTCTGACCGTTGCCATGGGGGCCGTAGGTGGTCTCGGTGCCCAGCAGTTCAATATCGGTGGCGGAGTAGTCGGGCAGCCCACGCTCGGCAAACAGCGCCGAGGTTTTTGCGAGAATGGCATGTGCCACGGCCCGGGCCTTGGCCGGAGCGTCGATGCCGGCCAGCAGAAAGGTGACCGTGCACTTGAAGCCCTCGGGCCAGGTACCGGAAACCTTGTAACTGTCTGTGGGTGCCTGGCCTCTGGCGCCGGTTACCCGAACCTGATGCCTGCCGGTTTCGATGACCTTCACCTGGGTAAAGTCACAAACCACATCTGGCAGCAGATACGCCCGGGGGTCGCCGATTTCGTACACCAGCTGTTCGCTGACCGTGCCCCGGGATACCAGGCCGCCGGTGCCTTCCGCCTTGGTGATGATAAAGTCGCCGTCAGCACCGACTTCGGCAATGGGGAAACCCATGTTGGCAAAGCCGTCGGCTGCCAGGTGCCAGTCGGTAAAGTTTCCGCCGGTGGACTGGGCACCGCACTCCAGCAGATGGCCGGCCAGGCTGCCCTGGGCCAGTTTGTCATAATCGGTCCAGCTCCAGCCGAATTCATGAACCAGCGGAGCCAGTACCAGTGCGCTGTCGGCCACCCGGCCGGTGATCACAATGTCGGCGCCGGCGTCAAGGGCTGCCACCAGCCCGGGTGCACCCAGGTAGGCATTGAGGCTGACCATCATGTCCGGGAAAGGCTGGCCGGTGGTCATCTCGGTGATGCCGGAATCCGCCAGCTGCTTTTTCTTCATCAACAGGTCATCGCCCAGCACCAGTGCGATTTTCAGGTCAACACCGGCTTTCTCACACAGGGCCTGAAGCGCATCGCGGCAGGCGACCGGATTGACGCCGCCGGCGTTTGCCAGCACCCGGATGCCTTTTTCCCTGATCTCGCCGAGCAGCGGAGCCATCGCGGTCTGGACAAAATCCCGGGCGTAGCCCTGGCTGGGATCTTTCATCTTCTGGCCCGCCATGATCGACATCGTGATCTCGGCCAGATAGTCAGCAACCAGATAGTTGATGTTGCCGTAGCGTACCAGCTGGGATGCGGCGGTCTCCGTGTCGCCCCAAAAAGCTGCAGAGCAGCCGATGCGAATGGTTTTGTTGCCGTTTGACATAGTGCCTGCCTTGTTCTTGTGCCCGCCGGAACGGAGGGGGATTCCCTGGATACAGGAGACAATACCAAGCAAGCGCTTGGTTTGTAAACAGGAGAGTTTCGGGTAGAATGACGCTTTATGTCCAACAGGTAGAGTCCGCAGTGAGCCAGAACCCGATTCTTCAATCTCTTATCGCCGAACAACAGGTGTCGGACCCCGCCAGCGCGCGCGGGCGCCTGCTTCAGGAAGCCGCCCGGCTGTTTCGCGACAAGGGTTATGAGCGCACCACCGTCAGGGACCTGGCGGCGGCGGTGGGTATCCAGTCTGGCAGTCTTTTCCACCATTTCCGCTCCAAGGAAGACATCCTGAAAGCTGTGATGGTTGAGGCCATCCGGCTGAATACCGCGGTGATGCAGGCGGCCATGGAGCAGGCCGGCCCGCTGCGGGAAAAACTGAAAGCGCTTATCCGGGCCGAACTGGAGTCCATTAATGGCCAGACCGGAGAGGCCATGGCGGTGCTGGTGTATGAATGGCGCAGCCTGTCCGACGAGTCGCGAAGCGAAGTGCTGGCGCTGCGTGACCGTTACGAGGCGCTCTGGCTCTCCGTCTTGCAGGAGCTCAGGGTTCAGGGCGGGATCTCGGCCGATCCGTTCATCGTACGCCGGATGCTCACCGGTGCGCTGAGCTGGACGGTGACCTGGTACCGGCCGGAAAGAGGCGGGCTGACGCTCGATGATCTCACCGATGAGGTTCTTGAATTCATGAAGTTATAAAATATCCCATAACATGCCCGCCTCACGTTATTTTGTCCGGCCGGCTCTAACTGTCTGGTTGATATGGGATATTTTGGATGGCCGGTAATTCGCCCGAGGCCATTGGCCTGATCGGCATACCCATTTCGGCAATCGAGCCATTTCTGTCTGTCAGCAATCACCGCATTCTTGCAGCCACAACAACAAAGCAAGAAAGGTCGTCGAATGATGATTTCCTCACTGTTTTTCCGCCTTCGCCAGGCCGCACTGGCCGGTGCTGCGCTGGTTCTGGCCGGTTGCTCAGCCAATCCGATCTACACAACAACCGGTATCGTGCTCTCCAATTACTCAGAATCCGAAGCCACCCCGTACGTGATGCAGATGTCTGACCCCAAAATGGCCTGCGCCCTGGGGGAAGGTGTGGACCCGTTGTTGTACTCTTTTTCCCGGGTAACCTCGGCTCCGGATACCACAGGTTCCCTGCTCATGCTGCTGGCGGCCAACTGCATGGAATACCGCACCTGGGAAGCTGAACTCGCCTATTTGCGTGCCGACTACAGTGGTGATGTCCCGGCCGCCAAGGATGCCCGGGAGCAGGCCAAGCGCCTGCATGCCCAGACGGCCAAGCGGCGTTATAACGCTTTTCAGCGTGCCATGGCTGCCTATGAATTCGACCCCGCCGCCGAACCTCTTGAGTGCCCGTTCCTCTACAACGATCAGGATGAGCTGACCTTCATGCTCGGGTTGCTCACCGGCATGCAGGCGATCGTAAACGATGCGAACTCAGGCGCGATGGCGGGCGTGCCCCGCAACATAGCGCCACAGGCCGAGCGGGCGGCCAGCTGCCTGGATAACGAAAAGTGGGGTGGCCTGCCCAACGCCGTCCGCGCCCTGGTTTGGCTGCTATTGCCGGATAGCCGTCCGGCGTCGGCGTCCGACCCCTGGCAGATCCTCGAGCGCAGCACCGAGCAGGGTGTCAGGTCCGGTATCCGGGCATCGCACGCCGTGCAGGTTATCGCTGCAGAAACCTTTGGTCGCCCACAGGTACTGACCGATGCCATTGCCAGTTTCGCCGAAGCAGAGAGCCGGATTGAAGTCTGGGATGAGTTCCGGCTGGTCGATGAGGTTGCCCGTGGCGTGGTGCTGTTTTCGTCCGACAAGCACTGGACGTCCAGCTATGGCCACCGCACACCGAAAGCCTATTTCGGGAGAATGAGCCCCCAGAGCACCAGCGAAAACGTAGAAACAATGGATCTGGACGGCCTGCTTTGAGCAAACCGTCCGACATGAATAGTTTACACACAAACACAAGAATGACCCGGAGGTCGTCATGATCCGCAAATCCCTTGCCGCTTTGACCCTGGCTGTGGCTGCGCCGCTGGCTTCAGCCCAGACAGTTTCCATGTGCGTATTTGATGTTATCGGCGCGAACGGTGATGTTTATAACCTGGTAAAAGACTATGCGCTGGAAATGAAAGCTCACGGCGTAGACTTCCAGCTCAGGCCCTACACTGATGAAGGCGTGGCGGTGGGCGACTTCAACGCCGGCCAGTGTGATGCCGTAGCGGCAACTGATATCCGGATTCGTCCATTCAACAGGTTTACCGGCAGCGTCAGTGCCGTAGGCGCCTTGCCCAGTTACGACGACCTGAAAACGCTGCTTGCCACCCTGGCGCAGGAAAAAGCCGCACCGCTGATGAAAGACGGCGGTTATGAGGTGCTGGGTATCGTACCGGCCGGAGCAGGCTATCTGTTTGTCAACGATCGCCGCATCGACACCGCGGGCAAACTGGCGGGTAAACGGATTGCCACCCTGGACTATCAGCGCGACGCCATTCATATGGTGAACTACGTGAAGGCGACTGTTGTGCCGTCTGATATCACCAACTTTGCCGGCAAGTTCAATAACGGCTCGGTAGACGCCGTTTACTCCCCGGCCTTTGGCTACGAAGCCCTGGAACTCTATAAAGGCCTGGGCGACAAGGGCGGTATTGTTGATTACCCGCTGGCTCAGCTGACCATCCAGATTGTTGCCCGCGACGACGTGCTCCCTGATGACCTTGCCCAGAAAGGCCGTGAAGTTGCCTGGAGCATGTTCCCGCAGGCGATGAACCTGATCCGGAGCCATGAGCAGGCCATTCCTGAAAAGCAATGGCTTCGCATTCCGGAAAAGGACATTGTCGGCTATCAGGAAATGTTCCGGGAAAACCGGCTGGAGATGCGTGACGGTGTCAACAACGCCCCCAGTGTTTACCACCCCAAAATGATGAGCTTGTTGAGCAACATACGCTGTGCCAGCAATCCGGGCGCCTCGGAATGTACCGCGGGCAACCGGGAATAAGCGGGGATACCGACGATGAACTGGCGCGCGATGACCGCTACCGGCGCAAGGTCGCTTTACCCCGTGCACCGGCTGCACGGGGTGATCCTCCTGTTGTTACTGTTGGGGACTCTGGCGCTGGGTATGGGGAACTCGCTCCATTCCAGGCTATTGTGGGTCGGAGAACAGGTCTGGTCCAACTATTACCTGCTCAACCCTAATGCGGTAGAGCCCAGTTGTGAACGCCATATCGATATCGACCGGGAAGTCGAGCGCCGGCTGGCGGCCTACAAACCCAATCCGGACGATCTGTTCAGCTCGCCCCCGAATGCGGAGGCGCTCCGGCAGTCCCTGCAGAGCAACCAGGCGCTGTGCGAGCAGCGACACCTGCTCTACGCCGAAAACCAGAAGCACGCCACCTGGGCCCTGGGGGTATTCAAGGATATCGAACAGGGGCTGGCGAGCTTTCTGCTGAAAAACATTGATCTTACCAAGTTCCTGTTTATTGGCATGTTTGCCATGGCCGCGGCGATTTCTGCCCTGACCACCGACCACATTGCCTTGCGCCTGCCCCGCAACCGTGCGGAATGGCGCCTGAGCCAGGGCTCTCAGTTTGTGGTAAACGGGCTGATGGCGATCTCGCTCAGCGCTTACATAGGCCGGTTGCAGGCTTCGCCGGGGACGGCGGATGCCATCCTGCTGCAATACGCCTGGTCTGTGGTGTTCGGGCTGTTCATGGTGATCAACGCGGTGCGTTTTGTATCCGTGCCGGCGCGGATCAAAGCCGGCTCCCTGGCCCTGTCGTCCGGCCTGGTGATACCGCTGTACTGCGTCATGGGCTTGATTGCCATGAGCTACTTCTTCTTTGTGGACGGTTACCGGTCCGGGCTGGCGATCTACTTTGGCATGATGACCAACCTGTCCGCGATGTTCATCAACATCGGCCTGTATGTGCTGGTGGGCATGATGCTCAAGCAGACCCGCGTGCCCGAGCTGCTGCTGGGTGTTATCAAACCCTTCAATCTGCCCGCACCGATGCTGGCCTCGGTGATTATCTTTGGTACGGCGTTTCCTACCGCCTTCACCGGTGCCTCGGGGATTTTTATTCTGGCGGTTGGTGGTGTGGTTTACGATGAGATGCGCCGGGCCGGTGCCGGCCGGCAACTGTCCCTGGCCACTACGGCCATGTCCGGCAGCCTCGGGGTAGTGCTTAACCCGTGCCTGCTGATCGTGGTGGTGGCCGCGCTGAACAAGGAAGTCACCACCAGCGAGATGTACGGCTGGGGGTTCTGGGTATTCCTTATGTCGGCCACCCTGTTCTCCATCATTGTGTGCAAGACCGAAGGCAACTGGAAGCCGCGGCCGGCTCCGGGCGCTTTCCGGGCCGCCGTGCGGCGTCTGGGCCCGCTGATCCCATACGCCCTGGTGGCGGCTGCAGTGATTGTCGGGATCTGGATTGTGCTGGGGCTCAAGTTCAATGAATACAGCGCCCCGCTGATTCTGCCGCTGGTGATGCTGGCCGTTGTGATGCTGGACGCCGGTATGGGCGCCCGCGAGACGGGCCGTACCCGGGCACAGGAGTTTTTTGACCGGAGCAGCCTGGCGGCCAGTGACTCAGCAGTGCATATCGGAGCCCTGCTGGCGCTGATCGGTTTCTCCATCTGTCTGGGCGGGATTCTGGAGCGTTCGGATATCGTTCACATGCTGTTCCCGGAAGGGCTGACCAGCCCCTGGCTGGCCATGCTTGTGGTGGTGTTTATGCTCACGGCGATCGGTATGGTGATGGACCCCTTCGGTGCCGTGATCCTGGTTTCGGCCACCATCGCCCAGCCGGCAATCCAGATCGGTATCGATCCGCTGCACTTCTGGATCGTGTGCCTGGTGGCGTTTGAACTGGGTTACCTGAGCCCCCCGGTGGCGCTCAACCACCTGCTCACCCGCCAGGTGGTCGGTGAGACTGAAGTTCTGGCAGCTGAACGTACCGGTACATTCTGGCATCGATATGAGCGACTTCTGCTGCCTCTTGCTGTTATGGTGCCCACACTCTTGCTGGTGGCATTTGTGCCGATGCTTTTCTACGCTTTATAGGCGTAGCAGTCCAAAGGAAAGCCCGCGATGATCTGCTCTCGCGGGCTTTTTTGCTCTCTAAAGGAATAGAAGCCCTGTGTTACATACATTTCGCATTTTTCTGTGCCTGTCCGCAGGTCTTGTGCTTGCGGGTTGCGGCGGTGGCGGCTCCGGCAGCGCCGACAGCCCTCTGCCGCCTGCGCCCGTATCCGGGCTGATCAACATCGAGGCCGGGAGCCGGGTTGATCAGGACACCATGGACCAGCTCGGCCTGCAGGGTGCCCGCCCCGCCACCCGGGTTCAGGCCCTGCCGGCCAGCTTTGTACTGGCTGGCTACGTCAGTGGTGCCGCTGGCGTCTATCCGGCCAGCAGCACCCGTTGTCAGGGTTTTGACTATCAGGCCGACGAGCAGGACCAGTACACCGTGCCCATGGGGCCTGGTGACACCTTGGTGCTCGAGAGCTTTGGCAGTTGCGAAGCCGATCCGCGTCTGGAACTGCAGGTAGAGGATCACCCGCCCGGAAACAGTTCCGTGGCCGGAGGGCTGGCCCGGTTTTCGCTGCCAGACACCGCCCCGGCCCGGGACTACCGCGTTACCGTACGCAACACGGGCAGCGCGCCCGCCCGCTACATTCTGTTCAAAGCGGCGGTAGCCGATGCCCGGGGGCTGGCGTTTGACTGGCCCCGCCACCGGATGGTGGCCGGAGAGGCCGTCGTGGAGCTGGCCACCGGTGATGACCTGCAGGCGGCAAGCGCAGCATCGGTGGTTGCCGGCGGGCGCCCACTGGGGCAGGGCAGCTGGTTGATGACCCGGCCGGCCCCGTTACTGCGCGCTGCTGCAGCCAGCGATCCCGATCAGGAAACCCTCGACTGGGTGCGGCAACTGCGGGCCCGGCCCGGGGTTATCTCTGCCACCCCCAACTACCTGATGTCCGGCCAGCAAACCGGTACCCCGGTATCCGAGCCGCTGTATCCGCGCCAATGGCATTACGACCTGATCAACGCACCGGCTGCCTGGCAGCTTGAGCGGAGCGGCGGCTCCGGCGTGCGGGTGGCGGTTCTGGACAGCGGCCTGTTACAGGTTTCGCCAGGCCGCTGGCATCCGGATCTTGCCGGTAATGTGGTCGCCATCGGCCCCGACTACGTTGACGGCGGTGCACCGGTGGACCCGGGCAGCAGCGTTGGGGGCGATGTCTTCCACGGCACCCATGTCGCCGGCACCATTGCTGCGGTGGTCAATGGCAGCGGTAGTGGAGGCGTCGCCTATGGTGCCGGTCTGGTTCCGGTCCGGGTTCTGGGGGAAGGTGGCACAGGCTCCTCGGCCGACCTGATTGCTGCCATCAACTGGCTGGTCGCCGGCAGCAACGGCGCGCCCCGTGCCGAGGTGGTGAATATGAGCCTGGGCGGTTTGCCGGCCATCCCGGCGCTGGAGCGGGCGCTCGCAGCGGGTGTGGCAAAGGGTATGCTGTTCGTTGCTGCCGCCGGCAACTCCGGCTCATCTGCCCGCTCCTATCCGGCCGCCTCCGGCCATGTGCTGGGGGTCAGTGCGGTCGATGGAGCGGGCCGGCTGGCCGGTTATTCCAACTTCGGAAACTGGATAGACCTGGCCGCCCCCGGCGGGGATGCCAGCCGGGATGGTAATCTGGACGGCGCCGCGGACCTGGTCTGGAGTACCAGTGGCGAGCGCGCCTCCGGTGGCGCCCGCGAGGGCTATCGCGGGCTGCAGGGCACCTCCATGGCCGCGCCCCACGTTTCCGGCGTGCTGGCGCTGATGAAAGCCCGTCAGCCGGACCTGAACCACAATCAGGTGCGCGCCTGGCTGCAGCTGGGTGAGCTGACCGACGGCCGCCGGCAGCGTAGCGACAGCTACGGTTGGGGATTGCTTGATGCCGCCCGGGCTGTGTCTGTGGCGGGCAAGGGTTTTGCCGACACGGTCGTGACGGCCTCCCCGGCGGTAGTGTCACTGAGCAACGAGGGGGAGAGTTCGGCCTCGGTGGCCTTGAGAATCTTTGGGGACGGAGCGGTCTCCGGCCTTGAGGTCAAAGCGCCGGCAGACTGGGTTTCAGTGGCTGGCTGTGATGGCGGCCCGCCCTGCACACTCCGGATCGATTTGCGAAAACATAACCTCACGCCGGGGGAACCGGCACGCAGCGCCGTAACCGTGGCTTATCAGGTAGACGGAACCGCAGCTGCGCCCCTGGTGATCCCGGTGATCGGCCAGCTGATCAGTGATAGTCAGGCCCGCAATGCCGGTCGCCACTTTGTGCTCCTGGTGGATACCGAACCGAATGAGGACGGCCTCTATATGGCCCGGTCCCAGCTTACTGTGACCGCCGAAAATGGTGAGTATGCGTTCCGTTTTGTTGCCGATGATGGTGAAGAGCCCCGGCAGTTGCAGGAAGTGGAACCGGGTGATTACTATCTGGTGGCCGGCAGCGATCTGGACGGGGATGGTATCATTTGCCAGCCCGGCGAGGCCTGCGCCGAATATCCCATTGCCGGGATGCGGGAGATTATCACCATCCGGGAAGGGCAGAGCCTGTCGGACCTGCGGCTGACCACCAGTTTTTCCCGGCCAACCATTTCGGCGGCATCGCCGGATGTGCTTCCCCGGCCCGGGTTTCAGGGTTACCGCCTGATGGATGCCGGGGCCGGGGCGACCGACAGCCAGACTTCAACCAGGATGACACCATGAGCCAATTGTTTACCCGATCCACGGCAGCCGCGTTTGTACTGAGCCTGCTGGCCGGCTGCAGCGTCAGCAGTCCCCATAACGTGCAGGCCCAGCCCCAGGTGCGCCAGCTCACCCAGTCAGCCCATTGCGGGCTGACCGGCCCCGGTGTGGCGCCGGTCAACTCGTCCCGGGAACTGGACAAGCTGCTGGGCGTGAGCGGCCAGAACATGGCCACCGGTGTGATCCGGCAGGTAGACCTGGCCCACGAACAGCTGATCATCATTACCCTGGGGCAGCGGCCCACGGCCGGCTACAGTGTCGGCCTGCGTGACGTCCAATGGGAGAAGCCGACGCTGAAGCTGGAGATGAGGGTCGGCGAGCCGGCACCGGATATGATGGTTGCTCAGGTGCTCACCTCTCCGTGCGTGGTGCTCGGGGTGCGGGGCGGGCCCTGGGAGCGGCTTGAGGTTACCGGCCTTACCGCCACCCCGATCGTGAAAACATCCGGAAAGTGAAGCGGCCACACAGCAGCACAAATCAACCGTTGATCTTTCAGCGTGAATCCCTAAGCTATGGCCCAGCTTTTCCGATCCATTGCGGAGACCTGCCGTCGTTATGAGCCAGCAACAGTACAACGCCGATGCTATTGAAGTCCTTAGCGGTCTGGACCCGGTGCGCAAGCGTCCGGGCATGTACACAGACACCTCGCGGCCCAATCACCTGGCTCAGGAAGTCATCGACAACAGTGTCGACGAAGCACTCGCCGGCCATGCCCGCAGGATCGAGGTTATCCTTCACGCCGACAACTCCCTGAGCGTCGAAGACGATGGCCGCGGCATGCCGGTGGATATCCATAAGGAAGAGGGCGTTCCCGGAGTTGAGCTGATACTGTCCCGCCTGCATGCGGGGGGCAAGTTTTCCCAGGACAACTATAACTTTTCCGGCGGCCTGCACGGGGTCGGCGTCTCTGTTGTGAATGCGCTCTCGACCCATCTGGAAGTGCTGATCAAACGCGAGGGCCAGCTGCACCGGATGACCTTCGCCCACGGTGATAAAACCAGCGATCTCGAAGTGATCGACACGGTGGGCCGGCGTAACACCGGTACCCGCCTGAAGTTTTCTCCGGACCCGAAATACTTTGACAGCCCCAACTTCTCGGTGAGCCGGCTACGCCATAACCTGCGGGCCAAGGCGGTACTTTGCCCGGGTCTGCAGGTAACGTTCCTGCAGGAAAAAACCGGCGAAAAAGACGAGTGGTTCTACGAAGGCGGCCTGCAGGATTACCTGCGCACGGCACTGGCCGGTATCGAAGCGGTACCCCTGGAGCCTTTTGGTGGCAGCTTTGCCGGTAACCGTGAAGCGGTTGACTGGGCCATCCAGTGGTTGCCTGAGGGCGGCGAGGCGGTGATGGAAAGCTACGTCAACCTGATACCGACCGCCCAGGGCGGCACCCACGTGAACGGACTGCGCACCGGCCTGCTTGAAGCCATGCGGGAGTTTTGTGAATTCAGAAGCCTGTTGCCCCGGGGCGTCAAACTGTCCCCGGACGATATCTGGGAACGGGTGGCCTATGTGTTGTCATTCAAGATGCAGGAGCCCCAGTTTTCCGGCCAGACCAAGGAACGCCTGTCCTCCCGTGAAGCCGCCGCGTTTGTGTCCGGCGTGGTCAAGGACGCCTTCAGCCTGTGGCTGAACCAGCATACCGACATCGCTGAAGTGCTGGCGGAGCTGTTTATCAACAATGCTCAGCGGCGCCTGCGGGCCAGCAAGAAAGTGGCCCGTAAAAAGGTAACCTCGGGGCCGGCCCTGCCGGGCAAACTGGCCGATTGTTCCGGTGCTGATACCAGTCGTTCCGAACTGTTTCTGGTAGAAGGGGACTCGGCAGGCGGCTCCGCCAAGCAGGCCCGGGACCGTGAATTCCAGGCGGTGATGCCGCTGCGGGGCAAAATCCTGAACACCTGGGAAGTCGACTCCAGTGAGATCCTGGCCTCCCAGGAGGTGCACGACATCGCCGTTGCCATCGGGGTGGACCCCGGCTCCGACGACCTCAGCGGCTTGCGTTACAACAAGGTCTGTATCCTGGCCGACGCAGACTCCGATGGCCTGCATATTGCGACCCTGCTGTGCGCCCTGTTCGTCAAACACTTCCGCCCGCTGGTATCGGCGGGCCACGTCTTTGTCGCCATGCCGCCGTTGTATCGGGTCGACCTGGGCAAGGAAACCTTCTATGCCCTGGATGAGCACGAAAAACAGGGTATTCTCGACCGCCTGGAAGCCGAGAAACGCCGGGGCAAGGTCCAGGTTACCCGATTCAAGGGACTGGGTGAGATGAATCCGCTGCAGCTCCGGGAGACCACCATGGCACCGGATACCCGGCGTCTGGTGATGCTGACGCTTGAGGAAGGCGATGACACCGACGAGCGGATGGACATGCTGCTGGGTAAAAAGCGCGCGTCCGATCGCCGGGCCTGGCTTGAAACCTACGGCAATATGGCAGACGTCGTGGTTTGATATTCTTTTTGTAAATATCAAAATCAGTACTTATTCTTTCTCAGAATGGGGATCTCTCGTTATCCTGCCTGTTTTTAAACCGGAAAGACCGATTTATGGACTGGCAAGGATGGTTTTCCCTGGCGCTGACGCTGGGCGCACTGTTGTCGATGAGTTCCGGCAGGGTAGCGCCGCATCTGGTGATGATGGTGGGGCTGGTGATTCTCAGTGTCCTGGGCATTACATCACCGGCTGAAACACTCGCGGGGTTCAGCAACAGCGGCCTGGTTACCGTGGTGGCGATGTTTGTGGTGGCCGCCGGGATTCATAATTCCGGCGGTGTCGATCTGTTGGTAAACCACCTGCTGCGGTCCCCAAAAACCGTGCGCGGTGCGCAGACCCGCATTGCCTTGCCGGTGGCGCTGCTCAGCGGTTTTCTGAACAACACACCGGTGGTTGCCACCATGATTCCCGCCGTCAACGCCTGGTCCCGAAAAATCGGTGTCGCCCCGTCCAAACTGATGATCCCCCTGAGCTACTCTGCCATTCTGGGCGGTACCCTTACACTCATCGGAACCAGTACCAACCTGATTGTTGACGGCCAGTATCAGCAGCTTACCGGCGAGACCGGGTTCTCGATTTTTTCCATTACCGCGGTCGGCCTGCCGGTAGCGGTCATCGGGCTGGCGGTAATGTTTCTGGTGATGCCGCGCATGTTGCCCGATCGCAAGGATCATCAGAAGTTCGGCTCGATGCGGGAATTTACCCTGGAAGTGGCCGTGGCCAGTGGTGGGCCTCTGGTCGGGAAAACCGTGGGCGAGGCCGGACTGCGGGAGCTGGAGCGCCTGTATCTGGTAGAGATCGAGCGCGGCGGCAGTGTGGTTACCGCTGTGCCCTCGGAGGAGCGGCTGCAGGACGGTGACCGGCTGGTGTTTGCCGGCGACACCCAGGCTATTTCAGACCTGCTCAGAATTAACGGTATTATACCCTCCGTGCACGACGACGAGCCGAGCCTCAGCCAGGACCGGGCGGAGCGCCGGCTGGTAGAAGCTGTGCTGTCGCCACAGTCCGAGGTACTCGGCCAGACCATCCGCAACGCACGGTTCCGCGATCGCTACGGGGCGGTGGTGCTGGCGGTGGCCCGGGGCGGCGAGCGGGTCTCGGGCAACCTCGGCAACATTCGCCTGAGCCCGGGTGACGTGCTGTTGCTGGAAGCTCGGCCCGCGTTTGTCAGCCGCCAGCGATACAGCCGGGATTTCCTGCTGATTAATGACCTGGAGACTGAGCGGCCCCGCCATAACCGCGCCTGGCTGTCCTGGAGTATTCTTTTCATTCTCGTCGGCATGGCGGCCTGCGGGGTACTCAGTATGCTGAATGCGGCCTTGCTGGGCGCTGCCCTGATGATCCTGTCCGGATGCTGCACCGTGGGACAGGCCCAGAAAGCAGTAGACGTGCCGGTGATCATGACCATTGGCGCCTCATTTGCGCTCGGGGCCGCCCTTGAGCAGACCGGGGCGGCGGCCTTTATGGCAGAAAAAATCCTGGCGCTCAGTGCCGGCCACGTGCTCCTGGCCCTGTTGCTGGTGTATGTGGCGGTTTCTGTGCTCACCGAAGTCATCACCAACAACGCAGCCGCGGTGCTGGTGCTGCCCGTGGTGCTGTCGATGACCAATACCATGGGCGTTGCGCCCGAGCCCTTTGTGATTGCCGTCATGATGGCGGCGTCGGCGAGTTTTGCCACCCCTTTGGGATACCAGACCAATATGATGGTGTTTGGCCCGGGCGGTTACCGGTTCTCGGACTTTATCAAGGTGGGGTTACTGATGAATGTTCTGGTAGGCCTGACGACCGTCGCGGTGATTGCCCTGGTATACGGGCTCTAGGCAGGGCACCGGCACGCGGTACCCGAATGAAAAAAACCGGCCAGTGGCCGGTTTTTTTATGAATCTAGTTGTTGCTGGGGATTACTACGGACTCGTCGAACTCAAGTTCCATGTCACGTCCTCTCTTGCGGTCGGGCCCGGGGCGCGGGCGGATTTAAACTATGGGTAAAGTTTATCTCCGTCATAGATTCGGGCAATCCGTAAAAGCGCATACGCCAAAAGTGGCAGCTGTCAACCTGTTTTCGATCTTGGTCAGAAAAACTGATGTTTGCCAGCAAAACATTCCGGTTGGTTATCCCCGCGTTGCTTACTAGACTTGGTTCCAGGTTAGGTTTTGATCGTTCGTCCGGGAGAGTCTCAGTATGACGTTGAAGAATACGGAACATCACTATGGCTGGCCGGCCGTTGTGTTGCACT
This sequence comes from Marinobacter sp., assembly GCA_035306945.1. Taxonomy (GTDB): domain Bacteria; phylum Pseudomonadota; class Gammaproteobacteria; order Pseudomonadales; family Oleiphilaceae; genus Marinobacter. The sequence goes on along the minus strand of DATGNB010000080.1, from coordinate 50,686 downwards.
GGCTGGTTGCGGTGGCCGTCATCGGGCTGTTCGCCCTGGGCTTCTGGATGGTGGAGCTGTCCTATTACGACCCCTGGTACCGCACCGGTCCGGACCTGCATCGCAGCATCGGCCTGATCCTGTTTGCGGTGGTTGTGCTGCGACTGGTGTGGCGGATGCTGAACCGGGGGCCCAAACCCCTGTCCACCCATAAGCGCTGGGAAGTGATGGCCGCACACGCCGCTCACGGGCTGCTATATATACTGATGTTTGTGGCAATGATCAGCGGTTATCTGATCACCACGGCGGATGGTTCGTCCATCAGTGTTTTTGGCCTGATTGAGGTGCCTTCCGTCACCGGACGTGTCCGGAGAATGGAAGATGTGGCCGGGGCCGTCCACTACTGGAGCACCTGGGCCCTGATCGGCCTGGCCGGTCTGCACGCTCTCGGCGCTCTCAAGCACCACTTTATTGACCGGGATGCCACCCTGCGCCGGATGACAGGCCGGGCCTGATCACCGGATTTTGTTTAACTCACTCAAATAAACTGTGTAACGGGAGAATAGTATGAAAAAAGTTCTGTTGGCTTCGGCCTTGTCACTGGCGGTCATGGGTCCGGTTCAGGCCGATGAGCGCAGCGGTACCTACGCATTTGATGCAAAAGACACGCATCAGTTCATCAACTTCAAGATCTCTCACATGGGGTTCAGCTGGCTGTACGGTCGGTTCAACGACTTTGACGGCGAGTTCACCTACGATGCTGAAAATCCGGAGAACAGCTCGGTATCGGTAACCATCGACACCGCGAGCGTCGACTCCAACCACGCTGAGCGTGACAAACACCTGCGGAGCGAGGACTTCCTGCACGTAAGCGAATTCCCCCAGGCCACCTTCAAGAGCAAGCGGGTGGTTGTGGATGACGATGGCGAAGCCGACATCATCGGCGATTTGACCCTGCGTGGTGTAACCCGGGAAGTCACCCTCGACGCGGAGTTGCTGGGCCACGGTGAGGACCCCTGGGGAGGCTACCGGATGGGCTTTGAAGCCGACACAGAGCTCACGCTGGAAGACTTCGGTATCCCGATGAACCTGGGGCCCGCCTCAGAAACCGTGAAGATTGAGATCTCGGTTGAGGGGATTCGCCAGTAACCGCAAACCGGCGACAACAAAAAAAGCGGCCCGGGGATCCTCCCGGGCCGCTTTTTTATCAGCGTTCTTTCTCAACACCGGTCAGCTTTTTTGAGCGTTACCGGTGTCCTCCGCAGAACGGCACAAATACCGCTGCCGCCAGAATTGTCCTGAAAAAACAACGAGCCAGATAACGAAACCCGCCCATAAGTAGGGCTCGGGTACCTGAAACGTACCGCTGATTGCAAATTCCACCAGCAGCATCAGGACAACCGCCAGAACTGCGTTGACCAGGGCCGTGACCATGGCATGCCCGCAGGCTTTGAGATTGGGTTTCATAGGTTTCCGCTTGGTTAAAGATAAGACGGCTTTCTACTCACTGTGGCGAGAATACGGCCCGGGTTAAAGAGTCTCCATTCGTGAATTCCGCTATTGGAAATTGGTGTATCGGAGCCGGCGTCCATATAATGTGCCGTCGTTGCCCGGCATGCACAGCGGGTGTAGAGGTTACCATTCTGACCACATTTTAAAACAGGCAGTTAAGGCAAAGAGGCATCTATGCCAGAGTTTCAGACAACCGATGAAGGTTTCGAACGGGTCTCTCTCAGGGATTATACCGAGAAGGCCTATCTGGACTATTCCATGTACGTCATTCTCGACAGGGCCCTGCCTAACGTCGGGGACGGGCTCAAACCGGTACAGCGGCGCATCGTATACGCCATGTCCGAGCTGGGCCTGAAGTCCACCTCCAAACACAAGAAATCCGCCCGTACCGTCGGCGACGTACTGGGCAAGTTCCACCCCCATGGCGACAGTGCCTGTTATGAAGCCATGGTGTTGATGGCGCAGCCTTTTTCCTACCGTTACCCGCTGGTAGACGGTCAGGGCAACTGGGGTTCGCCGGATGATCCCAAGTCGTTCGCTGCCATGCGTTATACCGAGTCCCGCCTGGCCGCCTTTGCCGACGTGCTGCTTGCCGAACTCGGGCAGGGCACGGTGGACTGGGTGCCCAACTTTGACGGTTCCATGGATGAGCCTTCCGTCCTGCCCGCACGTCTGCCCCATGTGCTGCTGAACGGCACCACCGGTATTGCTGTGGGCATGGCCACCGACATTCCGCCCCACAACGTGCGCGAAGTGACCGCCGCCTGTATCCGGCTGCTGGATCAGCCGGACGCCACCACCGATGAGCTGTGCGAACACATCAAGGGCCCGGATTTCCCCACCGGAGCCGAAATTATCACGCCCCGTAAAGACCTGCGGCAGATGTACGACACCGGCCGTGGTTCCCTGAGAATGCGTGCCCGCTGGGTACGGGAGAACGGTGACGTGGTGATCACGGATCTTCCGCATCAGGTCTCGGGCAACCGGGTTCTGGAGCAGATCGCCCAGCAGATGCAGGCCAGGAAACTGCCTATGGTGGCGGATCTGCGGGACGAGTCCGATCACGAGAACCCGACCCGTCTGGTCATTGTGCCGCGGTCCAACCGGATTGATCTGGACGGCCTGATGGCGCACCTGTTCGCCAGTACCGATCTGGAGAAAACCTACCGGGTAAACATCAACGTTATCGGCAACGATGGCCGGCCGGCGGTGAAGGGGCTGCGCACCGTGCTGACCGAATGGCTGAGCTTCCGCAGAACCACGGTCACCCGCCGGCTTCAGCACCGGCTCGACAAGGTGCTGGCGCGCCTGCACCTGCTCGAAGGCCTGTTGATCGCGTACCTGAACATCGACGAGGTGATCGAGATCATCCGTACCGAAGACAAGCCCAAGCCCGAGCTGATGGCCCGCTTTGCGCTCTCGGCGGATCAGGCCGAAGCCATCCTTGAGCTGAAACTGCGCCACCTGGCCAAGCTTGAAGAAATGAAGATTCGCGGCGAACAGGATGAACTGGCCGCAGAACGGGACGAACTGCAGGCCATCCTGGGCTCTGAACAGCGCCTGCGGGACCTGATCAAGACAGAACTCCAGCAGGATGCCGAGACCTATGGTGACGACCGGCGCTCCCCCATCGTGCAGCGCGAAGAAGCCAGGGCTTTCAGTGAGACGGATCTGGTGTCCAACGAACCGGTTACGGTGGTGCTGTCCGAAAAAGGCTGGGTGCGGGCGGCCAAAGGGCATGATGTCGAGCCCACGGGCCTGAGTTACAAGTCCGGCGACCGGTTTGCGCTCGCGGCCAGGGGCCGTAACAGCCAGCAGGTGATCTTCCTGGATTCCACCGGCCGGGCCTATTCCCTGATGGCCCACAGCCTGCCATCGGCCCGGGGTCAGGGTGAGCCCCTGACCGGGCGTATCAACCCACCGTCCGGCGCTACCTTCTCGGGTCTGTTAACGGGTAACCCCAGGCACAAGGCGCTGCTGGTGACGGATGGCGGCTACGGCTTTGTGACCTCGCTGGCTGATATGATCAGCAAGAACCGGGCCGGCAAAACGGTGGTTACCGTGCCCAAAGGTGCCCGCCTTATGCCGCCGGTACTGATCCCGGAAACAACCTCCACCCTGTATCTGGCGGCGGTCTCCAATGAAGGCCGGATGCTGGTTTTCCCGCTCAGTGAACTGCCGGAACTGAGCAAGGGCAAGGGCAACAAGATCCTCAGTATCCCCTCCGCCCGGGTGCAGAGCCGGGAAGAGTATGTGGTCGCGCTGGCGGTCTTTGGCGCCGATGACCAGATTGAGATCAGAGCCGGCAAGCGCAAACTGGGGCTGAAATTCAGCGATCTTGAACATTATCTGGGCGAGCGTGGACGTCGTGGCCACAAACTGCCCCGGGGACTGCAACGGGTGGACGGTATTGAGGTTATTCCTTCAGCCTCCCGGGCCCAGGAAGAAGCGCAGGAACAGGAGAACACCGACAGTGAGTGAGCTGGTACTGGTAAACGTATCCGGACGGGACAAGCCGGGGCTGACGTCAGAGATTACCGGCATCATGGGCCAGTATGATGTGCGTATCCTGGATATCGGCCAGGCGGTGATCCACGATCACCTGACCTGGGGCATCCTGATCGAAATCCCCGATGCCTCCAAATCGTCGCCGGTCATCCGCGACCTGCTGTTCCGGCTGCACGCCCTGGACCTGCAGGTGCGGTTTGCGCCGATCACCATCGAGGAGTACCAGACCTGGGCCGAAGGCCGTAACCGGGCCTGTTACATCGTGACCCTGCTGGCCCGGGACATCAAGGCCGAACAGATTGCCCGGGTCTCCGCCATCACCGCCCGCCATGGCCTGAACATCGATAACATCACCCGGCTGTCGGCGCGCCCTTTGCTCAATACCAGCGAAAACCGCATAGCCTGCGTTGAGTTCTCGGTCCGGGGCACGCCCTCGGATCTGGAGCAGTTGCGGACGGATTTCCTGCAGATTGCCGGCGAAATGAACGTGGATATTGCCTTTCAGGAGGACTCCATCTTCCGGCGCAATCGTCGTCTCGTGGTGTTTGATATGGACTCCACCCTGATCGAGGCTGAGGTCATTGACGAGCTGGCGATGGAGGCCGGCGTGGGGGCCCGGGTGGCCGAGATTACCGAGAAGGCCATGCAGGGTGAACTGGACTTCAGCCAGAGCTTTGCCGAGCGACTGTCGTTGCTCCGGGGCCTGGACGAATCCGTGCTCGAAGGCATTGCCACGCGCCTGAAACTCACCGAGGGTGCCGAACACCTGATCCGGAGCCTGAAAGCCCTGGGCTACCGTACCGCGATCCTGTCCGGTGGCTTTACCTACTTTGCCCGTCACCTTCAGCAGAAACTGGGCATTGACTATGTCTACGCCAATGAGCTGGAAGTGGTTGATGGCAAGGTGACCGGTGAGGTCAGGGGTCCGATTGTGGATGGCCGGCGCAAGGCTGAGCTGCTGCTGGAAATTGCCGCCAGGGAGCATATCTCCCGGGAGCAGGTGATCGCGGTGGGCGATGGCGCTAACGATCTGCCAATGCTGAGCCAGGCGGGGTTAGGTGTGGCTTTCCGTGCCAAGCCCCTGGTCAAGGAGTCGGCCCGTCATTCCATTTCCACCCTGGGGCTGGATGCGATCCTGTACCTCATCGGTTTCCGCGAAAGCGAAACCAACCTGTTTCTGCAAAAGCCGGGCGGGTAAAAGCACAAAGGGCGGGGAATGCTTTCCTCGCCCTTTGTCGCATCCGTTCTCCGGCAGGCCGGCTAGTTAGCACCAAAATCGAAGTTCATGGCAGGTGACGGCGGCTGCAGATAACTGCCCTGGATAAAGTTTGCCCCTGCCTGATACAGCACCGCAAGCACCTGGGCCTGCTGAACCTCAGGCACAATGGTGATCTTGCCGGCATTCTGAAGCCCCTTGATCAGCTCTTTCAACTGCTCTTTGCCGGCGTCGCCCTTGTCGACCTCCTCGGTAAAGGAGGCGTCCAGGCGAACATAGTCGGTCTCAATATGCTTGAGGGTGTTGTACGGGTCCAGAGCACAGCCAAACTGGGAAATTGACACCTTGCAGTGCAGCTGATGCACCGCCTTGGTAAAGTCCTTGGCCTGCTTCATGTGGTTGTTGGCGTCGCCTTCGCGGATCTGGAAAATCAGCGCATCCCCGGGCAGGCGGGCCGCTTTCAGGGCGACGCTGAGCCAGGGCATGAAGGTCTTGTCCTGCACGGTCTCAGCCGAAACGTTCAGGAACAGCCGGGTATCGTGGCCACTGGCCCGATGGGCCGCCAGCTGCTTGATGGTCTGCAGCAGCACCCAGCGATCAATCTTGATGGCGGCTTCTTCCCGGCCCACCGGCGGTAATCTGTCGAATGGTGATACCTGATTGTTGTCCTTGTCGGCCATCAGCAGGGTCACCTCGTAATGCTCGTGATCCTCTCCCCGCAGGTTCATCACCGGTTGATACATGACCCGGAAGCGCCCGTCCTCCATGGCCGCCAGGACTGCCTCGGCAGAGTTGCCCTGTTCTGCGGTCTGGTAATCCGCCGGGTTGTATACCTTCACGCCGTTGCCGTGCTCATGACCGGCCATCTTCCTGACGTCATCGGCGGCCACATGGGCCCGGGCAATCAGTTCTTCGGCTTTCGGTGAGTTCTCGGTGATGGCGGCAACCCCGACCGAGACAGTCAGCGGCACCGTGCGGCCGTTGATGTCGAACAGGTGGTCGTCGATGGCCTTGCACACGCCCTCTGCCATCATCGCCATGCCCTTGTCATCGCAGGGCATGCACATCATGCAGAAGGCATCATCACTCAGGCGGGCCAGGGTAATACCCTCGCCGGTATTGCTCTTCAGCAGGGTGGCCACATCGCCCAGCAGCAGGTCGGTTCCGGCAATACCCGCCTGCTGCTTGACGCTCTGGAAGTTATCCAGAGCAATGTAGGCGAGGGCACCGGTCTGGTTACTCTTGCCGGCTTCGGCGATGGTCTGGGCCAGAGTGTCCATCAGATACTGGCGGTTAAACAGGCCGGTGACCAGGTCCTGGCTCTTGAGCTGTTTCAGCTTTTCTTCCAGCTCGGCATCGTTGTGCTCCGGCTGCAGGACAATCTGGGTGCAGGTTTCACCATCGTAGGTAGCGGCCGAGACCGACATGGTGACCGCCAGCTCCTGATCGTCACTGCGGCGGGCCGTGCAGTTCATGGCCATGCCGTCGGTGCCGTCTTCGGCAAACGATTTCATGAACTCACGGTACTGACTCTGGCTCTCGGAGCTCAGGGTATCCAGCACCGGAATACAGATCAGTTCATCGATGTCGTCATAACCGAGAAACTCCATGTACGACTGGTTGGCGTAGATGTGCATGCCATCGTTGATGTAGGCAATGGCATCCTTGGAGCTTTCCAGCAGCAACTGGCATCGTTGCTCCGCCTCGCGCAGATGGGATTCCAGCACCCGCCGGCGCCGGCGCTCTTCCAGGGCGGCCAGTTCCCGCCGGGCAACCAGAACCAGAAGCTCCTTGTTGTCGAAGGGCAGGGCGTCCTGGGCTCCGGCCCGGAGAATCTCCGCCGTGCGGTCAAGATCGGGCTCTTCGGTCAGCAAGACAAACGGAACGTCCTTATCCATGCGCTTGAGGGTGGCCAGAGCTTCATCCGGCCCGAACTCCTGCGCCACATCCCGGGCCAGCATCAGGTCCCAGTTGGCGCTTTTCAGGGCATCTTCAAGATCTTCTTCGGACGTGATCCGGTGGGCTCTGGTCGCTCTGCCAGAGTTGCGCAGCAGGCTGACCATCGATTCTGCATCGTTCTGGGAAGGGTCCAGAATCAGGAGGTGTACGGTCGCGTTCTTTTTCTGCATTCCGGGGGCTCTGCATCAGGAAAAATAATGGGTCGTTAATGGCTGAATGATGCAGCGGTTAATGACCAATGACAACCCTGACCGGCGCCAGCTGTGGAAGACTTCCGGTTAAAGTGACGGCCACAGCGAGTCAAACTCGTCTTCTCTGCTGAGCGTGCTGCCCCGGGGCCCGTGATCTCCCCCGGGCAGAATTTCCGAAGTTTGCAGCTTCAGCTCAAACTGGCTGACACTGCCCGTGGACGCCACTTTTTTCAACAGCTGCCCGGAGTCCTCACGGCCATCGTGCAGCAGCGAAATCCGGTTGCCGGTCTGGAATGGCAGTCTGGGTGTGATCAGCGTGACGGCATGTTGTATGCCATCAATTTGCGGCAGCAACAGGCCCCGCAGGTATTCGCTGTTGTGGCCGACTTTCTGGATCAGGCGAACCGCACAGGGAGCCGCACTCGGAGCCAGCAGTTCAATCCCGATCTGGGTACCCTGATTGCGTACCTGGCGCAGCCAGCGCACGATGGCAACACTCCAGGGATGACCGGGCTGTTCCCGGACCGCCAGGATCTCACCGGTCTGCAGAGTCTTGGGCACCGCCGACTCCCAGGCGACGCAATAGCCCCCGGGACTGGTATTGATCAGCACCGCCTGATAGGCGCGGGGCCGCTGCCGGTCCTGCGTTTCAGTGGCCGCCAGCTTGCTGCTGCGAAAGTTTATGGGGGTGTCTGCGGAATGCAGGCGGTCGTCGCTGGGCGCCGCGTCGTGGGCGCCGGCCCAGGCATCGCCAAGACGGTTGGCCGTGCGGATAAACCGGTTGTCCTCCTGGCTGCGATCGTTGCCATCCACAAACTGACCAAAGCTTTTTTCGCCAGACACATAATAATGCGTGGCCGACAGGCCAACAGCGACTTCCAGCTTGCCCTGGGTGGCAATCCGGTTGAAGTTACGCTTGGCCAGAATGCCCAGCGCCTGGCTCAGGTGATTGAGCAGCGTGTCGCTGACCAGGGCCGGGACCTCCAGCTGTGTCGGCTGCTTGCTCTGGGTGCGACGGACATCCTGTACTTCGGCCAGGTAGCCGGACAGTTCCCGGGTGTCCAGACCAAAGGTGTCGGCTTCGGGCCTGCCGTCCAGCAGGCTGCGATAAACCGGTGCACAATCCCGCTCCATATTGACCACGAACAGGCTCTCGGAGCCCACATCCGGGCCGCACTGGCAGTACCGGCTCCAGCTTTCGAACAGTTGATAAACCTGGTTCAGTTCCGACTGGCGCAGCTGGTTCGGCCGGGCACAGCCCAGCAGAAGAATGCGTTTGTAGCTGTCGGCCACGGTGCTGCTGCGGCTGCTTTTGAGCGTCTTGTCCGTGACGTCCTGATCGGTCAGCCCGTTACGGCAGGCGAAGCGGAACATGCGATGGCACTCGAGCCAGCTCTGGGCCGGGCTGGGGCAATAAAGCTGATGCGACCGCAGTATGGTGGCGGCGAGCTCCGAAATGGCACGATGGATGGCCATCGCGACCACCTTGCGGGTTTTATCAAGCCCGCCGCTATCCAGAAAATCGAGCAGACACAGCTTGTAACCGGCGGCCAGATGCAGCTGGAGTGCCTGAGCAAGATTGGCGATCTTGCGCTGCTTTTCCGGCAGCGCCACCGCCAGCCCGATAAAATGGCGGGACAGTTCTTCGCAAACAAAATGAATCCGGCCCCGGATCGTTTCCAGATACTGGAGGCGGAGCTGCGGCGTCAGGAACAGGTGGTTCAGCTCGATAATGGCATGGTAGAGCTGGCGGGAAGCCTCACCGGTGTTGGCCATCGGCAGCAGATCCACCCACGCCCGAAAGGCTTTCGGCGTGGTATCGCAGAAAGACAGACTGGCTGTCTTTTGTTCAGGAACCTTGAGCTCTGGTTTGAGAATCGTGCCTTCCATTTTTCTACGCCAATTTCTGGGCTGCTGAAATACGGCTGAAAACGCCGGAAATACAGGCCGTTACTTGTAGGTAAGTATGAACTCTAAAATAGCAAAACATGAACAAAAAGCGAGAAAATCACGAGTTGACAATGTTTTACAACCCTTACAGCGTCAAGTTATGCGACAAGTCTCAATACCGGACATGAATAGGTGTTTTACTCCGCTCGCCGGGCAGCTCCCGTACCAGCTTTGGCACCAGAAAGCCCGGTAACAGTTCCAGCAGTTCGCTCACCAGGGCAGCTGCTCTCCGGTCGTCGACATCAAAGTGATGAGCGCCTGCGACCGGGTCAAAGGCGTGGAGGTAATAGGGCAGGACCCCGGCCTCAAACAGCGCTTCGCTGAGCTCCGCCAGAACGGCCGAGGTGTCGTTCACGCCGCGCAGGATCACACTCTGGTTCAGCAGGGTGACCCCGGCCTGGCGCAGCCGGGCAAAGGCGGCGCGGGTAGCCTGGTCAATCTCTGCAGGATGATTGATATGAACCACCAGCACCGTCTGTAGCCGCGTGGCCGTCAGCCAGTCCAGCAGGTGTTCGTTAACCCGTTGCGGAATCACCACCGGCAAGCGGGAGTGAATGCGCAGACGCCGCAGGTGCGGTATCTGATCCAATTGCCTGGCCCAGCGGGCCAGAAGCTGATCATTGGCCGCCAGGGGGTCGCCGCCGCTGAAAATGACCTCGTTGATTTCCGGGCTGGCCAGAAGGGTGCTGATCACCTGTTCACGGTCGTCCTGGCCGAGCTTTTGTGACCCGTAGGGAAAGTGCCGGCGGAAACAGTACCGGCAGTTGATGGCGCATTGTCCGGTTACCATCAGAAGCGCCCGGCTACGGTATTTGCGGATCAGCCCGGTGGTCTGAATGGCCTGATCTTCCTGTAACGGGTCGCGCACAAAACCCGGCTGGCTGTGGGTTTCGTCCAGCAGCGGCAGCACCTGGCGCAGCAACGGATCCCGGGGGTTGCCGTGCTCCATCCGGGCGATGAAAGGCTCCGGTACCCGGATCGAAAACAGCTCGTGGCCGGCCCGGGCCCCGGCCAGCCAGGGATCGGGTGGCAGCCCCAGCCGCGCCAGCAGTTGTTCGGGGCAGGTCACCGACTGGCTCAGGATCTGTTGCCACGTTGGTTCGGCCGGGCGGGGTTGCGGGCCGGGGTTGGTAATGGGTTCAGCAGCTTGGCTCAAGTCACGGGCTTCTATACGAGGGGGAGTTCGCTGTATCATAGCGATCTTTGAAAAATTAACGACAGTCTGTCAGGTGGACATTTCATGGCTTCATATTCTACCAACGAATTTCGCAGTGGTCTCAAGGTTTTGCTGGATGGCGATCCCTGCATCATGCTGGAGAACGAATTCGTCAAGCCGGGTAAGGGTCAGGCCTTTAACCGGGTAAAACTGCGCAACCTGATGACCAACCGGGTCTGGGAGCGTACCTTCAAGTCTGGCGAATCCCTTGAAGCTGCGGATGTGATTGACCAGGACATGGAGTACCTGTACACCGACGGCGAATTCTGGCACTTCATGCTCACCGACGGCTCTTTCGAGCAGTTCGCGGCGGATGCCAAAGCGGTGGGTGATACGGTCAAGTGGCTGAAAGAGCAGGATATCTACACGGTTACCCTGTACAACGGTGCCCCCCTGACGGTCACACCTCCCAATTTTGTCGAGCTCGAAGTGGTGGATACCGACCCGGGCATGAAAGGCGACACCGCCCAGGGCGGCTCCAAGCCGGCAACCCTGTCGACCGGCGCGGTGGTAAGCGTGCCCTTGTTCATTTCCATCGGCGAAGTACTGAAAGTCGACACCCGCTCCGGGGAATACGTCAACCGCGTCAAAAGCAGCTGATTAACGTTGATGACTGACCACCCTGTCTGGCAGCCCGCTGCCTCGCGGGATGCCCTGAAAAGCCGTGCACAGCTTCTGGCGTACGTGCGCGGCTTTTTTGCTCAGCGGGACGTGCTCGAAGTGGAAACCCCGGTGCTTGGCCGGTATGGCGTCACCGACGTCAATCTTGACGGCGTTCCCGCCGGTATCAACGCCGCAGGGGTCACCTCAGGCTGGCTCCAGACCTCCCCGGAATACCACATGAAGCGCCTGCTGGCGGCGGGTAGCGGCTCCATCTATCAGGTGGCCCGCGTCTTTCGCAATGGCGAGCGGGGCCGGCGCCACAACCCGGAATTCTCCATGCTCGAGTGGTACCGGGAAGGTTTTGACGACCGCCGGCTGATGGACGAAGTCGCCGACCTGGTGTGTGGCTGGCTCGGCTGCCCCCGCCCGCAGGTCATCAGCTACCGCGATGCCATGCGCCGCCATGCCGGCATTGACCCCATGACCATCAGCCAGCCGGAGCTGCATCGCTATTGCCGGCAGTGGCTGGACCCCGCGCAATTGCAGGACCTGCCCCGGGATGCCTGTCTGGATCTGGTGATGAGTTTTGTGGTTGAGCCAGGGCTGGGCAAGGGCGGGCCGGTGTTTATTACCCGCTACCCGGCGTCACAGGCCGCCCTGGCGCGCACTTCAGACGCTGACGGCTTTGCGGTTGCCCACCGTTTTGAGCTTTACATCAACGGGCTCGAGCTGTGTAACGGCTACTGGGAACTGACGGACCCGCAGGAGCAGAAGCAACGGTTCATGGCCGATAACCGGCAGCGCCGGGCGGCCGGAAAACCGGAGATGGCGGTAGACCAGGCCCTGCTGGCTGCGCTGGAGATGGGATTGCCGGAATGCTCAGGGGTTGCCCTCGGGCTTGATCGCCTGCTGATGCTGAAGCTGGGCGCCGCCAGTATCGAAGACGTACTGGCGTTTCCCATCGAGCGGGCCTGAGCTGGCTGAAGCCAGGCCTACTGATCGCCGGAGACGCTCCGCAGCTTTCCGAAAGCCTCGCCCAGGCGCACGGTCTTGCCGGGCACCTGGTTGGGGCTCCAGCAGACGGAGCCTTTGGGCATTACCATCACCACGGTAGAGCCCAGCCGGAACCGGCCCATCTCCTCGCCTTTCTGAAACTGCACGGCATTGTCGCCCTGATACTGCCAGCTCGTCACCTTGTGGGGGTTAGGCGCAATCACACCGGCCCAGGTGGTTTCGACGCTGCCAACAATCATCGCGCCAACCAGCACCATGGCCATGGGCCCGGCCGCGGTATCAAAGATACAGACCACCCGCTCATTACGGGCAAACAGGTTGGGCACGTTATCGGCCGTGACCGGATTAACCGAGAACAGCTTGCCCGGTACATACACCATTTCCCGCAGGGTGCCGGCCAGCGGCATGTGCACGCGGTGATAGTCTTTCGGTGACAGGTAGATCGTGGAAAACTCGCCATCCGCGAAGGTCCGGGCCCGGGCGCTGTCGCCCCCCAGCAGCTCGGTCAGGCTGAACGACTGACCCTTGGCCTGGAACACCCGGTCCGAGCCCACCTGGCCGATCTGGCTGATGGCGCCGTCAACGGGGCTGACCAACACGCCGGGGTCCATGGCGATGGGGCGGATGCCCGGTTTCAAAGCGCGGGTAAAGAATTCGTTGAAGGTGGCGTAGGCTTCAGGATCGGGTTCTGCCGCCTCGCTCATGTTGACCCCGTAGCGACCGATAAACCAGCGGGTAAACCGGTTTTTCAGGGCAGGGGACCTATCGCTGTCCGCAAAGCGGCCGGCCAGTCGCGAAAGCGCCAGCTGGGGCGTAACGTACTGGCTCAGAACGAACAGTTTATCAAACATCCGGTTAATCTCTTACCACGGGAAAGCGGCGAAGTTTAGCAAATCGCCGCCAGTGATTAGAACCGAATTCATCGTTTATTGCCGATCAGTGCAACTTCAGGCCCCGGGCCTGCTGCTCGGTCATGTCCTGCAGGATGCGGTGGAAACTGTGCAGACGCTCCGGCGACAGGGTGCCTTGCTCCTCAGCTTTCTCCAGCGCACAGCCCGGATCGCCCATGTGCCGGCAGTTACGGAACTTGCACTGGCCGATCAGCGGCCGGATTTCCCGGAAGCCGTACTCCACCTCTTGCGGGGTCATATGCCAGAGTCCGAACTCCCGGATGCCCGGTGAGTCGATCAGATCGCCGCCGCCTGGCAGATGGAACAACTTGGCGGTCGTGGTGGTGTGCACGCCTTTGCCGGTACTCCCGGACACCGCGCCCACCCGCAGTACCTCATCGGGCAGCAGGGTCTGGATAATCGACGACTTGCCGACCCCTGACTGCCCGACAAACACGCTGGTCCGGTCCCGCACCAGTGCCTCTACCTCCGGCGCAGCCTGGCCCAGGCCGGCCACGGCCGAGGTCCGCTCAACCTGATAGCCCAGGGCCTGATACCGGGCCAGCAGAGATTCAATCTGATCCCGGTTGTAGTCGTTGATCAGATCCGTTTTGTTGAGCAGGATCACCGCCGGAATATCCGAGCTCTCCGACGCCACCAGATAACGGTCAATCAGGTTATCGTGGGGCTCCGGCTCCGGTGCGATCACCAGAATGATATGGTCGATATTGGCGGCCACCGGCTTCAGCGCCCCGAAGTTGTCCGGCCGTTGCAGCAGGTTGGCCCGGTCACACCGGGCCACCACTACCCCGGTCGCGCTCCGGCCCGCCCGCCACACCACCCGGTCGCCGGTCACCAGGCTGTCGATATTGGCACGGACAAAACAGCGGAACACCTCACCCGCGTGTTCGCCTTCCCGCGCTTCGATATCCAGCTGCTGGCCATAATGGGCAATCACCAGCCCTTCCTGCTCCGGCCCCAGTTCTCCGGCCTCGGCCTGGGCTTCAGCGGCCTGCTCTTTGCGGGCCAGCCGGCTGGTGCGTTCCTTCTGGATTTTCTCGATGCGCCACTGCTGGCGTTTGTTCAGTTTTCGTTTTGCCATCGGCTGCCAAATGTTCCGGGAGGTTGATGTGACACATGATACGTGAATCAGGGACAATGGGCAGAGTTTTGGTACTTGCAGGGCCTGCAGCACTGCCACAGGGGTGGGTGTGGGACCGTTGATAACATCACAGGAAAAAACAATGCCCGAGCACAACCGACTGGTCTGGATAGACCTGGAAATGACCGGCCTGGATCCGGAGCAGGAACGGATCATTGAGATGGCTACGATTATTACCGATTCAGAGCTGAATCTCGTGGCCGAAGGCCCGGTAATCGCCATCCATCAGCCAGACAGCCTGCTGGACGCCATGGACGAATGGTGTACCAGCACCCACGGGGCCAGCGGCCTGACCCAGCGGGTAAAGCAAAGCACCATCAGCGAAGCCGAGGCCGAACAGCAAACCCTGGAATTTCTCCGGCAACACCTGTCGGCGGGCGCATCGCCCCTGTGCGGCAACAGCATCGGCCAGGACCGGCGCTTTCTGGTGAAATACATGCCCGAACTCGAAGCCTTCTTCCATTACCGGAACCTGGATGTGTCCACCGTCAAGGAACTTGCCCGTCGCTGGCGGCCGGATGTGCTGGAAGGCGTCCGGAAACAGGGCAGTCATCTGGCGCTGGACGATATCCGGGACTCCATTGAGGAGTTGCGCCACTACCGCGAGCATTTCTTCCGGTTATAGGCCGTGCCGGCCCAGGGCCCAGGCCACGTGCTCCCGAACCAGGGCAGACGGGTGCCCGGCGCGCTGCTTCAGGGCTTCGACTACCGGGATGGTGGTCGGGGCATTGCCGAGGCCGACCGCGAGGTTTCGTAACCAGTTCTCATAGCCGGTGCGCCGGATGGCTGAGCCTTCGGTGTTCTTCAGAAACTGCGCCTCGGTCCACAGGAACAACTCGGCCAGGCTGCTGTTATCAAGCCCGTGCCTGGGCTGAAAGTCATTTTCCCGGGTGGCTTTGCTGAATTTGTTCCAGGGGCGCGCCAGCTGGCAGTCGTCACAGCCGAATACCCGATTGCCCATCTTTGCCCGCAGCTCTTCCGGGATTGCGCCCTTGAGTTCAATGGTCAGGTAACTGATGCAGCGCCGGGCATCCAGTAAGTGAGCGCCAACAAAAGCATCCGTAGGGCACTCGGTCAGGCAGGCCGAGCAGGAGCCGCAGTGCTGGCTGTCAAACGCCGGGTCCACCGGCAGGGGCGCGCTGGTAAAGATTTCCCCCAGGAAAAAGTAAGAGCCGGCCCTGGGGTGGATCAGCATGTTGTTCTTACCGATCCAGCCCAGCCCGGCCCGCTGCGCAAGGCCGCGCTCCAGCACCGGAGCGCTGTCGACAAACGCCCGGTAATCGTAGCCGCTGACGGCCTGGTCAATCTGCCCGGCCAGAGTGGCCAGACGTTTTCGCATCAGCTTGTGATAATCGCGCCCGAGGGCATAGCGGGTAATGTAGGCGCGCTCCCGGTTGGCCAGGGCCTGCCGGGGGTTATCCGGCGCCGGCAGGTAATCCATACGTACGGAAATCACCCGCAGGGTGCCCGGTACCAGAGAATCCGGCGTATAGCGTTTGTCGCCATGGTCGGCCATATAGGCCATCTCGCCGTGGTAGCCACTGGCCAGCCATTGCTGCAGCCGCTGCGCGTGGGGGCCGGTGTCCGCTGTGGTTATGCCGGCATCGGCAAATCCGAGCGCTTTTGCCCATTGCCGGATCTGCGCCGGCAGCTCCGCCAGTGGTACCGAACAGGGCGGGCTTGCGGGGGTGCTGGGATGGCTGGTCATGGTCGGATATACAGTCCTTCAGGCCTGCGGATATTTAATTTGATTAAGTTATGACCTTTTTTCCTGTTTTGCTATTCTTAACAGGTATCTGGCCAGATTTCTTAAACCGGTTTCTTTAGCGGGACGTCCCATGCGCTACGCGGATACTTTACCAGAAGCCCTTTACTCCGCCGACTCTGTCAGGGCGATGGATTGCTATCTTATTGATCAGCAAAAGACAGAGGGCTTCGAACTGATGCAGTCTGCCGCCCGGGGTGCCTTCCGGCAACTGCTCCGGCACTGGCCCGCCCCGGTCTCGGTCGTGGTGCTTTGCGGTGCCGGCAACAATGGTGGTGACGGCTATCTGATTGCCAGAAACGCGCTGCGCCATGGTTTTGTTGTGGAGTGTGTGGCGGTGGCCCCTGTCGGCCAGCTCTCAGGTGATGCCGCGCGGGCCTTCGGGGCAGCCCGGGCTGAAGGTGTTCCGGTACAGGCGCTGGAGGAGTTTACCGGGGATGTACTGGAGCAGAAACTGGCCGGCGCCGGAGTGGTGGTTGATGCCATGCTCGGTACCGGTACCTCCGGAGCGCCCAGGGAGCCGTTTGCGGAAGTCATCCGGAGCCTCAACCGATCCGGAGCCCCGGTGCTGGCGGTGGATCTGCCTTCGGGCCTGAACGCCACCACGGGTGCAGCCCCGGGGGACGTTGTCCGGGCCACCGTTACGGTCACCTTTATCGGTGCCAAGGCCGGCCTCTATACCGGCGCGGGTGTTGGTGTGGCTGGCCAGGTAGTGTTTGATTCCCTGGGTACCGAAGCGCAGCTTGAAGGCCACCCCGAGACACCTCTGGCCCGCCTTCAGCGCTGGCAGACGTGCTCTCACTGGTTTCGGCCCCGGCCGCTCAATGCCCACAAGGGGCACTTTGGCCACGTCCTGGTGGTGGGCGGAGACCGGGGCTTTGGCGGGGCCGGCATCATGGCGGCCGAAGCGGCGGCGCGGGCGGGTGCCGGGCTGGTCAGCCTGGCCACCCGGCCGGAGCATGTGACCGCGGCACTGGCGCGATGCCCCCATGTCATGACCCACGGCCTGATCCACGGTTCGGAGCTGCCGCCGTTGATTGATCAGGCCGATGTGATTGTGTGTGGTCCCGGCATGGGCCGGCTGGCCTGGGGGCAGCAGATGCTGCAGCAGGTTCTTGACAGCGGCAAACCCCGGGTGCTTGATGCCGACGCCCTGAATATCATGGCAGCCCGGGCAGCGTTTACCGCCCGGGACCAGGTGCTGACGCCCCACCCCGGCGAGGCCGCCCGACTGCTGGGGTGCAGTGTGGCCGAGGTGGAGGCAGACCGGCTGGCAGCGGCCAGCGCCATCCGCAAGCTATGGGGCGGCACGGTTCTGTTAAAGGGCGCGGGTACGGTCATCACCGGCGACGATGGCGAGCTCCGGGTGATTGCCGGCGGCAATCCGGGCCTGGCCACCGGTGGCATGGGTGATGTGTTATCAGGCATTATCGGGGCGTTTATCGCTCAGCTCCCGGATCATATCGGCGCCACCATAGCAGCAGCGGCCGCCCAGCTGGCCGCCGCTGATCATGCCGCCGCCCAGACCGGCTACCAGGCACTGGTTCCGGACGACCTGATAGCGGCCCTGCCGGCGATTCTCAAGCAAACAGAGACGGCCACGTGTTCGGCGGGCCGGGAGAACGAATGAATCATTTTGGTAATGAGCGCCGGCTGTTTCTTGACGGCGAAGACGAAACCATCCGGCTTGGGGCGGAACTGGCCCGGCTGGCCACAGCCGCAGAGCAGGGGCTGACGGTCTTCCTTGAAGGCGATCTGGGTATGGGTAAAACCACCCTGAGCCGGGGAGTGATACGGGCACTGGGCCACCTGGGGGCGGTCAAGAGCCCCACCTATACGCTGGTGGAGCCCTATGAAGAACTGGACCCGCCGGTGTACCACTTTGATCTGTACCGGCTGGGCGATCCGGAAGAGCTGGAATACATGGGCATCCGGGATTACTTTGCCAGCCGCAGCCTGCGCCTGATCGAGTGGCCACAACGGGGCGAAGGTGTGCTGCCCGGTGCCGATATTGAAATCCACCTGCAAGCGGAAGGCCGGGGGCGGGTCGCGGTGCTGAAGGCAGGCACCGGGCTGGGCGCCAGCCTGCTGAACAGGATTGAACGGGTTGGGTCATGACTATGCGAGTTGTACTTCTGTTTTCGCTGCTGATGGTTACCACGCTGGTGAGTGCCGCCACCAGAGTGGAGGGCGTGCGTCTGTGGCCGGCACCCGACCACACCCGTCTGGTGCTGGATACCGCCGGCGCGGTAGAGCATAACGTCTTCTCCCTGTCCGGCCCGTCCCGGCTGGTGATCGACCTTAAAAACGCCTCGCTCGATACCGATTTCAGCAAGGTCAGCCTGAAGGGCAGCCCGATCAGACGCATTCGCAGTGCGGTCCGTAATGGCCGGGATTTGCGGGTGGTGCTTGATCTGGAAAACGACATCAAGCCCCGCAGCTTTGCGCTCGAACCAAACCAGCAGTACGGCCACCGGCTGGTGGTCGACCTGATCGATGAGAAAGGCACCCGGGTAGAGCGCGCGACCAGTCCCACCGTCACCCAGGATGCCGCCGGCAAGCGGGATATTGTCGTGGTGATTGACGCCGGCCATGGCGGAGAAGACCCGGGCGCGATCGGCCCCCGGGGAACCCGGGAAAAAGACGTGGTGCTCAGGATGGCCAGGACCCTGGCAGATCTGGTCAACAAACAGCCGGGCTTTACCGCCAAGCTGACCCGCACCGGCGATTACTACATCGGCTTGCGCGACCGCACCCTTCTGGCCCGGAAATACAACGCCGATCTGTTCGTGTCGGTGCATGCCGATGCCTTCCGCACGCCCCAGCCCAGCGGCGCCTCGGTGTTTGCCCTGTCCCAGCGGGGCGCCACCAGTGAGACCGCCCGCTGGCTGGCCCAGTCGGAAAACCGTTCAGACCTGATCGGAGGCGCCGGCGGCCTGTCTCTGGAAGGTCGGGACGAGATGCTCGCCGGCGTACTGCTCGATCTGTCCATGACCGCCAGCATCAACGCCAGCCTCGGCGTGGGCAGCTCGGTGCTGGGCCAGCTCGGCAATGTAGCCAAGTTGCACAAACCAGGGGTAGAGCAGGCCGCATTTGCCGTGCTCAAATCCCCGGACATTCCGTCGATTCTGGTTGAGGCCGGGTTTATCTCCAACCCCCGGGAAGAAAAAAACCTCTCCAGCCAGCAATACCGTGACCGGCTGGCCAAGGCGATTTTCTATGGCATCGAAGAATACTTTCGCCGCACCCCGCCACCCGGCACCTTGCTGGCCTGGGAAAAACAGAACAAGGGCAGTGCTCAGGTCAGCCAGTACCGTATCCGCCAGGGTGATACCCTCTCGGCTGTGGCGCGCGAACATCAGACCACGGTGAGTGAGCTGATGCGCTTTAACGGCATGAGCAACGATCGTGTTATGGTAGGGCAAACCATCCGAATCCCCTCATCCTGATCAAGAGGTAGTCCCCGGTTATGCCCCACATTCAATTACTCTCACCCCGGCTGGCCAACCAGATAGCCGCCGGTGAGGTGGTGGAGCGCCCCGCATCCGTTGTCAAAGAACTGGTCGAAAATGCGCTGGACGCCGGAGCCGGCCGGGTGGATATCGAGCTTGAGCAGGGTGGTGTCAAGCTGATCCGGGTGCGGGACGACGGCTGCGGAATAGACGAAGACGATCTGCCGCTGGCCCTGAGCCGCCATGCCACCAGCAAAATTCTGACTCTGGACGACCTTGAGGCGGTAGGCACCCTCGGATTCCGCGGCGAGGCACTGGCCAGTATCAGCTCGGTGGCCCGGTTGTCCCTTACCTCCCGTACCGCCGGGCGCGAAGCCGCTGCCCGGGTGGAAGTCGAAGGCCGGGACATGGATGCCCGGATCTCGCCTGCCGCCCATCCGGTGGGCACCACCGTCGAGGTACGGGACCTGTTTTTCAACACCCCGGCCCGTCGTAAATTTCTGCGCACCGAAAAAACCGAGTTCAACCACGTCGAAGAGTGTATCCGGCGTCAGGCCCTCAGCCGTTTCGACACCGGGTTTACGCTGCGGCACAACCAGCGGGTGGTCCAGAGCCTGCGGCCGGCGGAGTCGGATCTCGACCGGGAACGGCGGATCAGTTCCCTGTGCGGCCAGCAGTTTATCGACAACGCGGTTGTCATTGACGTTGAGGCCAGTGGCCTGCGCCTGTGGGGATGGGTGGCCTTGCCAACCTTCTCCCGCAGCCAGGCCGATCTGCAGTATTTCTTCGTCAATGGCCGGGTGATCCGTGACAAACTGGTCGCCCACGCCGTGCGTCAGGCCTACCGGGATGTGCTCTACAACAACCGCCACCCGGCTTTTGTCCTGTATCTTGAAGTAGACCCCGCCACGGTCGACGTTAACGTCCACCCCACCAAGCACGAAGTGCGCTTCCGGGACGGCCGTCTGGTGCACGACTTCATTTTCCGGACCCTGCACCGTGCCCTGGCCGAGGTGCGCCCTGATGACCACCTGCGGGGAGCAGTGGCCCAGTCGTTCGGGCGGGAAGCCGGGGTAACCCCGGAGCACTCACCGGCCGAGCCCGGTTTTGCAGAGGTTCAGGCCCCGGTGATGCCTCGTCCGTCCGGGTTCCAGGGCAGGGGTTTTTCCGGCTCATCCCACGGCGGCCCCCAGCCGGTATGGAAGGCCAGCGATCAGATGGCGTTCTACAAATCCCTGAACGAAGGCGGCGGTGTGGCGACACAGCCGGGCACAGAACCGGTCCGGCCCGGCCTGACGCCGCCCCGGGACGACGGTCAGGAGCCGCCTCTGGGCTACGCCATTGCCCAGTTGCACGGTATTTACATCCTGGCCCAGAACCGCGCCGGGATGATCGTGGTCGACATGCACGCGGCGCACGAACGCATAACCTATGAACGGATGAAACAGGCGTTGGTGGAGCAGGACCTCAAGAGTCAGCCGCTGCTGGTGCCGCTGTCCCTGTCGGTGAGTCAGAAAGAAGCCGCCCTCGCCGAAACCCACGGTGAGGAGTTGCAGCAGTTGGGGTTACAGATCGAGCGCATCGGGCCGGAGACCCTGGCCGTGCGCCAGATTCCGGCGTTGTTGCGGGGAGCGGATACCGAACAGCTGGTGCGGGATGTGCTGGCCGACCTGATCGAACATGGCCAGAGTGACCGGATCGAAGCCGTGACCCACGAACTCCTGGGTACCATGGCCTGCCACGGTTCCGTGCGGGCCAACCGGCAGCTCACCATTCCGGAAATGAACTCCCTGTTGCGGGACATGGAAGCCACCGAGCGCAGCGGGCAGTGTAACCACGGCCGTCCGACCTGGACGGTGGTTACCCTGTCGGAACTGGACAAGCTGTTTTTGCGGGGGCGCTGAAATCATGAGCAGGCAAGATGCCGGGGCAGCCCCGGCGCTGCCCCCGGCCATTTTTCTGATGGGGCCGACTGCCTCGGGCAAGACCGATCTGGCCATCGCCCTGGGCAAGCAACTGCCCTGCGACATTATCAGTGTCGATTCGGCCATGATCTACCGGGGCATGGACATCGGCACGGCCAAACCCACGGCTGCAGAGTTGGCGCAGGCGCCGCACCGGCTGATTGATATCTGTGACCCGGCCGTGAGCTATTCCGCCGCCGATTTCCGGCGGGATGCCCTTGAGCAGATGGCACAGATCACCGCTGCCGGTCGGATTCCTCTGCTGGTGGGCGGCACCATGATGTATTTCAAGGCGCTGCTGCATGGCATGTCCGGGCTGCCGTCCGCCGATGCCGGCTTGCGCCGGCAGATCGAACAGGAGGCCAGCCTCAGGGGCTGGCAGCATTTGCATGACGAACTGGCCGCCCGGGACCCGGTCGCGGCCGGGCTGATCCATCCGAATAACCGGCAGCGCCTGCTGCGGGCGGTCGAGGTCATCCGCCTGACCGGCCGGCCGATCTCGGAGATCTGGCGTGCCCGGCCGGATGCACCTGAAGGCGGCCCACAGGCCGGCATTGAGGATTACACGTATTTCACCCGCTGGCAGGCAGACGCGGCCGGAGAGCTGCCGTATACTGTTTTTCAGTTTGCGCTGGCACCTGAGGATCGCAAGGTTCTTCACACAAGAATCGAGAAACGCTTTCTCACTATGCTTGAAAACGGATTTCTGGACGAGGTCCGGTGCCTGATGGCCCGGGGCGATCTCAGCCCGGAGTTGCCGTCCATGCGCTGTGTAGGCTATCGCCAGGCATGGGACTACCTTTCCGGCGAATGTGACTACGATACCTTTGTGAGCCGGGGTGTGGCGGCAACCCGCCAGCTGGCCAAACGCCAGCTTACCTGGTTACGAAAATGGCCGGATTTACACTGGCTGAGCTGCGGTGATCCGCAAGTGGTGCTGGGGGCCTTGAAAAAATCCGGACTACCCGCCAC
This sequence comes from Marinobacter sp., assembly GCA_035306945.1. Lineage (GTDB taxonomy): Bacteria > Pseudomonadota > Gammaproteobacteria > Pseudomonadales > Oleiphilaceae > Marinobacter. Next base: position 28,333 of record DATGNB010000080.1, on the reverse strand, counting down.
ATTTAAATTTGAAAAATGACGATCTGCACTTACTCATAAACAGGAGAATAAACATGTCAAAAGGGCACTCCTTACAAGACCCTTACCTTAATGCATTGCGCAAGGAACGCATTCCGGTTTCCATCTTTCTGGTGAACGGCATCAAGCTGCAGGGCCAGATCGAATCCTTTGACCAGTTCGTGATTCTGCTGAAGAACACCGTCAGCCAGATGGTGTACAAGCATGCGATTTCCACAGTGGTTCCGGCCCGCAACGTACGTTTGCCGCAAGCGAACCCGGCAGGAGAGGAAGAATCAGAAGGTTGATGTCCGGGGGAATCCCCGCTTTTAACACCCGCGTTCCAGGACGGCCCATGGCCGGATTGGCCGCGGGTTTTTGTTTTTACGGAGTAGACTGAATCTTGTTTGAACGTCCCGATGTCGGAGAACGAGCAGTTCTCGTGCATATTGAGTTCAGCGCCTACGAGGGTACTGAAGATCCCGGTGAATTCATGGAACTGGTAACCTCCGCCGGTGTTGATCCGGTGGTTATGGTCACCGGTACCCGTAAGCAGCCCAGTCCCAGGCTGTTTGTCGGCGAAGGCAAGCTGGAAGAAATCCGGGACGCCGTGGCCGCCAATGAGGCAGACGTGGTACTGTTCAACCATTCCCTGAGCCCGAGTCAGGAACGTAACATCGAGCGGGAGCTCCAGTGCCGCGTGCTGGATCGTACCGGAGTCATCCTCGACATCTTTGCCCAGCGGGCGCGCACCCATGAAGGTAAACTTCAGGTGGAACTGGCCCAGCTTGAGCACATGTCTACCCGACTGGTCCGGGGCTGGACCCACCTTGAGCGTCAGAAAGGCGGTATCGGCCTCAGGGGGCCGGGTGAAACCCAGCTCGAAACCGACCGCCGGCTGCTGCGCGAGCGCATCAAGTCGATTCACAAGCGGCTCGGGAAAGTGCGCCGGCAGCGCGATCAGGGGCGTCGTGCCCGCCAGCGGGCCGATATTGCGACCCTGTCGCTGGTAGGATATACCAACGCCGGAAAATCAACGTTGTTCAACCGGATCACCACCGCCAGCGTTTACGCAGCAGATCAGCTGTTCGCGACCCTGGACCCGACCCTGCGGCGGCTGGAACTTCCTGACATCGGGCCGGTCGTAGTGGCGGACACCGTCGGCTTCATCCGGCACCTGCCTCACAAACTGGTTGAGGCGTTCCGCGCCACGCTGGAAGAAACCACCCAGGCGACCCTGTTGCTGCATGTGATCGACAGCCACGACGAACGGCGGGATGACAACATTGACCAGGTGGAGAGCGTGCTGGCAGAGATTGATGCCGACGGCATTCCCCAGCTGCAGGTATTCAACAAGGTAGACCTGCTCGATGGTTTTGAGCCGCGGGTGGATCGCAATGAGGAAGGCATTCCGGTACGGGTATGGGTGTCAGCGGTCACCGGGGCCGGGATTGAGTTATTATTCGATGCCATCGTTGAGCGGCTGGCAGAAGACGTAGTGCATCACTTTGTGGTGCTCGGGCCGGCAGACGGAAAGCTGCGGGCCCTGCTGCATGAGGCCGGGTCGGTGTTGAGCGAAGAGCACCGGGAGACCGGTGACACGGTAGTAGAAGTCAGGTTGCAGAACCGGGACTGGCAGCAGCTTCTGGGCCGGGCAGGCATCCAGGAAGATGCTCTGCACCTGGAGCACAGAAGCGCCTGAATGGCACCGGCTATTGCCGGATGCAGTATAAATCCCTAGTATTTGCAGCCATTCGATTAAACACGAACGGAGAGAACTATGGCCTGGAATGAACCGGGTGGAAACCGCAACGACAACGATCCCTGGGGGACCGGTGGTCGTCGTGGCAATGATCAGGGCCCGCCAGACCTCGATGAAGCACTGAAAAAAGGCCTCGAAAAACTCAACAGAATGCTGGGCGGCAAAGGCTCGGGCTCCGGTGGCGACGGCAACAGCAACAGCTCCGGCAGCAGCAGCGGTGGATTTGGTGCGGTACTGGCAATCGCTGCCATTCTGGTGCTGGGTTACATCGTTTACCAGTCGTTCTATACCGTAGACGAGCAGGAGCGTGCCGTTGTTCTTCGTTTTGGCGAATACAGCCGTACCGAAGAGCCTGGTCTGCGCTTCAAGGTGCCGCTGATTGATAACGTCTTCAAAGTGCGGGTCACCAGTATCCGTACGGCATCATCCTCCGGTCAGATGCTGACCCAGGACGAAAACCTGGTCACCGTAGACCTGCAGGTCCAGTACCGGGTAGGCGATGCCAAGGCCTATGTTCTCAATATCCGGGACTCCAACCAGGCCCTGGAGTTTGCTACTGACAGTGCCCTGCGGCATGAAGTGGGCAGTTCAACCCTCGACGCCGTACTGACGGAAGGCCGGGCCGAGCTGGCGGTGCGTGTGGAGCAGCGTCTGCAGAGCTTCCTGCGGGAATACGGCGCCGGGCTTGAAATTGTCCGGGTAAACGTGGAAAGCACCCAGCCGCCGGCAGCGGTCCAGGATGCATTCCGTGAGGTACAGCGTGCCCGTGAAGACGAGCAGCGTCTGAAAGAAGAAGCCGAAACCTACCGCAACAAGATTGTTCCGGAAGCCCGTGGTCAGGCCCAGCGTCTGATTGAAGAGGCGAACGCCTACCGCGCTGAAGTGGTTGAGCGCGCCCGCGGTGAAACCGCCCGTTTCGACCAGTTGCTGGCGGTTTATGAGAGCGCGCCGGAGGTCACCCGCGAACGGATGTATATCCAGGCTCTGGAACGGGTTCTCGGTAACAGCAGCAAGATCTTCATTGATACCGAAAGCAGCGGCAACATGATGTACCTGCCACTGGACCGCCTGACTCAGGGCATCCAGCAGGGCTCCGGTTCGGGCCGTTCCGATTCCGGTGGTCAGCAGCTCAACGTCCAGACCCTGACCGACCAGGTACTGCAGGAACTGCGTACCCGTCAGGACACCAACATCCGGAGGAGCCGTTAAGCCATGGGACCTAAAAGTGTAGTGGGTCTTGCAGGCGCCCTTATTGTTGTCCTGCTCGTACTGTCCAGTGTGTACATCATTCCGGAAACCCACCGGGGCGTTAAGCTGCGCTTCGGTGAGCTGGTGGAAACCAACATTGAGGCCGGTATTCATTTCAAGGTGCCGGTGATCGACCAGATCCGGGAATTCGATATCCGGGTGCTGACCATGGACCTGCCGTCCCGCCAGTACCTGACCATCGAGAAAAAGCCTCTGGACGTTAACTCCTATGTGGCCTGGAAGATCCGCGACGTAGACCAGTTCTACCGGGCGACCGGTGGCGACGAGTACCGCGCCCAGACCCTGATCCTGTCACGGGTCGACAATGGCCTGCGGGATGAGTTTGGTATCCGGACCATGCACGAAGTGGTTTCCGGCCAGCGGGATGAGCTGATGCACACCCTGCGCGACCGGGCCAACCAGACCGCCATCTCCGAGTTCGGTATCGAGATCATGGATATCCGGGTGAAAGGCATCGAACTGCCGGGTTCGGTCAGTGAGAACGTCTATCGCCGGATGGCCACCGAGCGTCAGAAACTGGCCCAGGAGTTTCGCTCCCGCGGTCAGGAACTGGCCGAAGGTATCCGTGCCGATGCTGACCGCCAGCAGACCGTAGTGCTGGCCACGGCGTTTGCCGAAGCTGAAGAAACCCGTGGTGAAGGCGACGGCGAAGCCGCCCGTATCTACGCGGAGTCTTACGGTGCCAATCAGGAGTTCTACAGCTTCTACCGCAGTCTGCAGGCCTACCAGAACACCTTTGCCAACAAGGGTGACATCATGGTCATAGACTCAGACAGCGATTTCATGAAGTTCCTGAAGAGCCCGCTCGGCGCCAACTGACCGGGCAGGCGTACAGAAAACCGGAATACTGCGTATTCCGGTTTTTTTGTGCCTGCCAAAAGTGTAGAATCCTGAGGGTTTTGTGTGGGCATTTCTGCGCCCGCTCATCTTGAACGCTGAGGCATTCCCCGGCCTGTGCCGAAACGGGAAAAACGGACAACCGAATCTCATGACTGTATCTGATCGCTGGTTACTGCCGGATGGTGTGGAGGATATTCTTCCGCCGCTGGCCGGACAGATCGAATCCCTGCGCCGGGACGTAATGGATACCTGCCAGCGCTGGGGCTATCAACTGGTAATTCCACCGCTGATTGAATATCTCGAGTCCCTGTTCACCGGGACCGGGCACGACCTCGAACTGCAGACCTTCAAGCTCACCGACCAGCTCACCGGCCGGATGATGGGGGTACGTGCCGACATGACCCCGCAGGCGGCTCGCATTGATGCCCACACCCTGGGGCAGGAAGGCATCACCCGGCTGTGCTACGCCGGGCATGTGCTGCATACCCGCCCGCGTCACATGCTGACAGGCCGCACCCCCATTCAGGCCGGGTGTGAGCTGTTCGGCAGCGCCTCCGAAGCCGCCGACCTCGAGATCATCAGCCTGATGCTGGAGACGCTCCGGGTGGCGGGACTGTCCCGGGTCCACCTGGACCTGGCCCACGTTTCAATCTACGAAAGCCTGATCTCTGCCGCGGGTTTTGACAAAGCGACCGAAGAAGCCGTATTCGACGCCATGGGGCGCAAATCCGTGCCCGAGCTCGAACGGTTGCTGGGCGACTGCAAAGACGGCAGCGCCGGCGCTCTGTTGCGCCGGCTGGCCCGGGTGAGTGGTGGCACCGAGGCGCTCGACGAAGCCCGGGAGATCCTGGCCGGGGCCTCGGGAGCACTGGATAACGCCCTTGGCCAGCTGGCCCGGGTAGCTGAGGCACTGCAACGGGATTACCCGGAAGTGAGCCTTGGCTTCGATTTTTGTGAGCTTCGTGGTTATAACTACCACACCGGCCTGGTTTTTGCGGCTTATGTACCCGGCCATGGCGACTCGGTTGCCAAGGGCGGGCGCTACGATGCCATCGGCAGCGACTTTGGCCGTGGCCGTCCGGCCACCGGGTTCAGCCTGGATATCCGGGCCCTGGTGGCTCTGGGTGACCGCCTGACCCAGCGCCCCGGTGCTGTCTGGGCTCCGGCTCAGGCGGATGCTGCGCTGGAGCAGGCCATTGTCGATCTGCGCACCACCGACACGGTTATTCGGGCGCTGCCCGATGACGTAACCACCGATCCGGCCTCCCGGGGCTGTGACCGGCAACTGGTCAAGCGCGACGGCCAGTGGATTCTGGAAGCACTGGGTTGAACCGCAACCTGCTGCTTTCTGAAATTTCCGAGTAAATTTGCCAGGTATGCGCCTCCGTGCTGCCTGATGTGAGAGAGAATCATGGGTAAAAATGTAGTTGTGCTGGGCACCCAGTGGGGTGATGAGGGCAAGGGCAAGATCGTTGATCTGCTGACCGATAAGGTCTCTGCCGTTGTGCGGTTTCAGGGGGGGCACAATGCGGGCCATACCCTGGTAATCGACGGCAGGAAAACCGCTCTGCACCTGATCCCCTCCGGTATCCTGCGCGAAAATGTCCAGTGCCTGATCGGTAATGGAGTGGTTCTGTCTCCGGAGGCACTGCTCAGGGAAGTACGCGGGCTCGAGGAAAACGGCGTCAGGGTTCGCGACCGCCTGAAAATCAGCCTGGCCTGCCCGATCATCCTGCGGACTCATGTGCGCATCGACCAGGCCCGTGAAAAAGCCCGGGGCAACGACAAGATTGGTACCACCGGCCGGGGTATCGGTCCCGCCTATGAGGACAAGGTCTCCCGCCGGGGTTTGCGGGTGGCGGACTTCTTCAACCTGCCGGAGTTCGAGGCCCAGCTGCGTGAAATCATGCACTACCACAACTTTGTGCTGACGGACTATTTCAAGGAAGAGCCCGAAGACATCGACGAGGCGCTGGCCGAGCTGAAACAGATGGCGGAAGAAATCCGCCCCATGGCAGCCGATGTCACCGATATCCTGCACGATCTCCGCAAGCGTGGTGAGCACATCCTGTTCGAGGGCGCCCAGGGCTCCCTGCTGGATATCGACCTAGGTACCTACCCGTACGTGACCTCGTCCAACACCACCGCCGGCGGTACCGCCACCGGCTCTGGTTTCGGCCCCCTGTACCTGGACTACGTTCTGGGTATTACCAAGGCCTACACCACCCGGGTGGGTTCCGGCCCGTTCCCCACCGAGCTGTTTGACAGCGTGGGTGAACACCTGGCGATCAAGGGCAACGAGGTCGGCACCACCACCGGTCGTTCCCGCCGCTGTGGCTGGTTCGACGCGGTAGCGCTGCGCCATGCCATTCAGATCAACAGCGTATCCGGCATCTGCCTGACCAAGCTGGATGTGCTTGATGGCCTGGAGACGGTGAAAGTCTGTGTGGGCTATAAAACACCCGACGGGGAGCTGTCCCGTCCGCCGATCGGCTGCGAAGGCTTTACCGAGATCGAGCCGGTTTACGTGGAGCTGCCGGGCTGGAGCGAGAGCACCGTGGGCCTGACCAGCCTGGACCAGCTCCCGGAGAACGCCAGCGCCTATATCCGCTTCCTGGAGGAGCAGATCGAGGCCCCGATCGACATCATCTCCACCGGCCCTGACCGCATCGAGACCATTACCTTGCGTCATCCTTTCGGGGAGTAACCCGCCGGTGTTAAAAAGCCGCCCGCAGCGCAAGCTCCGGGCGGCTTTTTTGTGCCGGTAATAAACTCAGGGTTTCTCGGCGATAAAGGTGGCGCGCCGGGGCCCCGGATAACCTTCGATGGTCCGGGAGGGGTCCTCCGGATGCTGAAAGTCGGCCAGGGAGTTAAAACGCATCCAGTCGGTACGGCGTTGTTCTTCGGTGGTGGTCTCGCTCACGTCCACAACCCGGGCATTGCGGAAGCCGGTACGATCAAGCCAGCGTAACAGCGTGGGACAGCTGGGCAGGAACCAGACATTCCGCATCTGGCCGTAGCGGTCCTCCGGCATCAGGCTGTAACCTTCGGGGCCATCCACCACCAGGGTCTCCAGCACCAGCTCGCCGCCGGGCCGCAGTGTGCCTTTCAGCTCCAGCAGGTGGTCCAGGGGCGACCGTCGATGGTACAGCACACCCATCGAAAAGGTGGTGTCGAACATCGCCAGGTGGTCCGGCAGGTCTTCCATCCGTACCGGCAGGAAATCCACGGGCACCTCCCCGAGATAACCCCTGACCGCCAGAAACTGGAACATGAACAGCAGCCCGGGATCGATACCGACCACCCGCCGTGCCCCGGCACCGGCCATGCGCCAGCAGTGATAGCCCGAACCGCAACCGACATCCAGAATGGTGCGGCCCTTCAGATCCGACAGATGCGGTAACACCCGGTCCCATTTCCAGTCCGAGCGCCACTCGGTGTCCACATAGGTGCCAAAGAACTCGAACGGCCCCTTGCGCCATGGCATCAGGCCCCGCAGTCCCGCTTCCAGGCCGGCGGCCTGGGCCGGTTGCAGGGCGGTGTCGGCCGATACCGACACCGCCGGCTGGTCCAGGGTGACCCTGGCCGGGGCCACCGCGGGAAGCGCCTCAAGCGCGCTGTGCCAGCGTGCCAGGTCGCCGTGCGGGCTGGTTTCAAACCGGGCCACCAGCTGCCCGGAGAGGACGGCGGCCCAGTGTGTCTGGTTCTGGTCTTCCAGATAGTTCAGGAACGGAGTGAAATGCTTGCGCCAGTCGAAAGCTGCCATAGGTACGGATGGTTCCCGGTTCAGGGGTTCTTGATTGCCAGCATGGACACAAAGTTGAAGCACTGGTACCACACGAGCACCTGATCGAAACCACTGGCCAGCAGTCGTTCGCGGTGGGCGGCCAGGGTTTCCGGAATCAGCACGTTTTCGATCGCGCTGCGCTTCTGGCTGATCTCCAGGTCGGAATAGCCGTTCGCCCGCTTGAACTCGTGGTGCAGCCGGGTCTGGGTGTCCTGCTCGGTGCCGGATTCAAAGTGGATCTTTTCGGACAGGATCAGCACGCCGCCGGGCAGGGTGGCCCCGGCAATGCGGCTCAGCAGCCCCGGGCGCTGTTCCGGGGGCACAAACTGCAGGGTAAAGTTCAGGGTAGTGACCGAGGCCCGGCTCAGTTCTGTGGTCAGGATGTCCTCGCAGCGCAGGGTAACCGGCAGCTCGTGGTCATCCAGGGCCACGTAATGCCGGCACCGCTCGATCATGGCGCTGGAATTGTCCACACCCACCAGCCGGCAATCCGCATACGGAATGCCGTGGCGCATCGCCAAAGTAGAGGCGCCCAGGGAACAGCCCAGATCGTAGCAATGGGAACCCGGCTGTACGTATTGCTCGGTGATCACCTCGATCATCGGGATGATGGTCGTGTAACCGGGCACCGACCGCCGGATCATGTCCGGAAATACCCGGGCCACCGAGGCGTCAAACCGGAAGTCTTCCGGGTTGCGCTCGGTGGCAAAGAGCCGGTCGGTAAGCTGCCGGGGAGGCGCGGACTTGCGATCACTCATCGTCGGCCGCCTCCTCCGGGTCAGCGGCCAGATCTCTCCGGGTCGCTGACGAACGCTGGCATCTCACACCCCGATTTTTGTAGTCCACCAGAATGCCCCGGAACGACGGGTCAACATCGGCGGCGATGGCCAGATAGCCGTTCTGACACACCGCATGCAGCTCGGATGCCCTGCGCGACATGCGAAACTCTTCGCCCGGCTTGACATGCACCGCCTGAAAGTCGCCCACGGGCACGTGATCCTTGTTATCCGTGTGCTTGATACGGCCGGAAGCCTCAAGCACCAGGACCGTGCCAACCACCGCCACCACCGCAGTGATGATCAGGCTGCGCACCGAATATTGGCGTTCGTTCTCACTCATGCTTACCTCGTCAGACATCAGTATTGGCCGGGAATCGACAGCGCGGGCTCCTGCAGCGCTGCCAGCTGTTCGCGCAGTGCCAGGACCTGGTCAGACCAGAATCGGGGCTGGCCAAACCAGGGGAAGAAGCGGGGGAACGCCGGATCTTCCCAGCGCCGTGCGAGCCAGGCGCAATGGGAAATCTGGCGGTAGCAGCGCAATGGTTCGATCAGGTGCCGCTCACGGCGGTCGAATTCCCGGAACATTTCATAGCCTTCCAGCAGCTCCCCGAGCTGGCTGCCGCGGTCTGCCGACTCACCGTTCAGCAGCAGCCACATATCCTGCACCGCGGGCCCGGTACGGCAGTCGTCCAGATCCACAAACAACATGGTTTCGTCCCGGCACAGGATGTTACCGGCATGGCAGTCTCCGTGGATGCGAAGGGTTTCGACCGCACCGGCCTCCGCCATCCGCTGCTGGCAGCCGGCGATCAGCTCGGGAATCAGGCTGTCCCAGGCTGGCCGGAGGTCATCGGGCACCCAGCCGCCGTCGATCAGCAACCGGTTATGCTCCTCCAGGCCCTGAATCAGGTCAAACCCCGGGCGGTGCTGAAAGCTTCTGGTGGCACCCAGGTTATGAATCTGCCCCAGCCACTGGCCCAGACGGTACAGGGTATCGGTAACGCTGACGTCGGGTGCCTGGCCTCCACGCTGGGGAAAGACCGCGAACCGGAACTCCCCATGACGGCCCAGCGACTCCCCATCGGGCAGAATCATCGGCGCAATAACCGGAATATCGGCATTCTGCAGCTCCAGGGAAAACCCGTGCTCTTCCGCAATGGCGGCGTCGGACCAGCGCCCGGGCCGGTAAAACTTGGCGATCACCGGCGGGCCATCTTCCAGCCCTACCTGATAGACCCGGTTCTCGTAGCTGTTGAGGGCAAACAGCCGGCCACTCACCTCAAAGCCGGCCGCTTCCATCGCATCAAGAATCACCTCCGGCCTGAGGGTGTCATAGGGATGGGGCGTGGTGGCGGTCTCTGCAGATTCGGATGTCATAAGGCCTGGCAGGTCAAAGGATGTGCGGCAAAGTATACCTGTTCCGGGGCGGCCAGGTAATGCAACCGCCGGCCAACTGCGGTAATTTCTGAGGCTGGCAAGGCAAAAGCAGGAACGACAGTGAGCACAGACAGTTACAGGGTCCAGACGGTGGTGATCGGCGCCGGGGTGGTCGGTCTGGCCATTGCCAGAGCTCTGTCGGCCCGCGGTCGGGAAGTGCTGGTGCTTGAAGCCGGCGCCCGGTTCGGCGAAGGCATTTCATCCCGCAACAGCGAGGTGGTACACGCGGGTATCTACTATCCGCAAGGCTCGCTCAAGGCCGGCTTGTGCGTTCGTGGCCGCCAGTTGCTGTACGAGCACTGCCGCAGCCACAAGGTGCCCCATCAGAAGTGCGGCAAATGGATCATCGCCAGTAACCCGGGCCAGGGTGATCAGCTTGCTGGCCTTCGTGATCAGGCGGCCGGTAACGGGGTATCTTTGCGGTTGGCAGACGGGCGTCAGCTCAGGCAGCAGATGCCGGCCCTGAACGTCTGTGCAGGGCTCTGGTCGCCGGAAACCGGTATCGTCGACAGTCACGCCCTGATGCTGTCCCTGTTGGGCGGGATCCAGGACAACGGCGGCCAACTGGCCCTGAACAGTGCCGTGATCGCGGCGGAGTCGACGGGCAGCGGCCATACCCTGAGGATTGCCGGCCCGGATGAATTCCTTCTGCATGCCCGGGAAGTGATCAACGCCGCCGGCCTGGCTGCCCCGGGGCTGGCCCATCGCTGGCAGGGCCTGCCCGGGGCCGCCCGCCCCGTGCAATGGCTGGCCCGGGGCGTCTATTTCAGTTACCGCGGCAAACACCCCTTTACCACGCTGGTTTACCCGGTCCCCGAGCCCGGCGGGCTGGGGATCCACCTGACGCTCGACCTGGCCGGCCAGGCACGCTTCGGGCCGGATGTGGAGTGGGTTGACGACGAAAACTACACCGTAGACCCCGGGCGCTCACAGCGGTTTGCTGAGGGCATCCGGCAATGGTGGCCGGGCCTTGACCTGGCGCGGCTGGAACCCGCCTATGCCGGCATCCGGCCCAAGCTCAGCGGCCCGGAGGGTGATTTCTTCGACTTCCGCATCGATGGCCCCGGGCAGCATGGCTTGCCCGGGCTGGTTAACCTGTTTGGTATCGAATCGCCAGGGCTGACGGCCAGCCTGGCCATCGCCGAACACGTCAGCAACCTGCTGGGCGACTAGCCGGGCGTCCGGGCCAGGGCCCACACCTGAATCTCCCGGGCCCCCGCGTCCCTGAGCACGCTCGCGAGCAGACGCACGGTTGCGCCGGTGGTGACAACGTCATCCACAATCGCCACCCGCCCCGGGGCAGGGCCCCGGGCTTCAAACACGCCCGACAGGTTCGCCAGACGGCCGGCACGATCCAGATCCCGCTGTGCCTTTACCCGGCGCCTGCGCCGGACCAGGCTGGTGGCCACCGGAATATTCAGGCGGGCACCGGTGTACTCGGCAATGTCCTCGGCCTGATTGAAGCCCCGCTGCCACTTGCGCAGCCAGTGCATCGGGGCGGGAACCAGGAGCTCCGGCCGGTTCTCCGGAGTTAACTGCTGTTCCAGGTGTTCCGAGAGACCTGCCAGCAGCGGGCGCACAAACTTACGCTGGCCGTGGTACTTGTAGCGGCTGATCATGCCGTCTACCGGAAACTGGTAGCGCCAGGGAATCACGCTGGCCCAGTAGGGCGGTGGCGCCACCCGGCACTCGCCACACCGCAGCCCGGGGCCGGCAAATGGCAGGGGCAGCCCGCAACACTGACAGGCCCAGCGAATCGAGGGAAGATCATCACGGCAGCCGGGACATAAGCCAGAGCTGGCTGGTTCGGCAAGGCAGGTGACACATCGGCCACCGTCACTGAAGCAGTCAACCTTGTTCTCGAACAAGGTTGACAGGAGGTGCAGTCGGGTTATCATCGCGGTTCGTCCGTAAACCAATAACTCAATCAAGGTTAACAGGATTTGCCCATGACCGCTAGCAACCTCCGCCACGACTGGACCCTTCAACAGGCACGGGATCTGTTTAACCTGCCGTTCAACGATTTGCTGTTTCGTGCCCAGACGGTACACCGGGATTATTTCGATCCCAACGAGGTGCAGGTCAGTACCCTGTTATCCATCAAGACCGGAGCCTGTCCCGAAGACTGCAAATACTGCCCCCAGAGCGGTCATTACAACACCGGCCTGGAAAAGGAAAAGCTGCTGGAGATCGGGAAAGTGGTGGCCGAGGCCCGGGCCGCGAAAGCAAAAGGCGCCTCCCGCTTCTGCATGGGTGCGGCCTGGCGCAGCCCTTCTGAAAAAGACATGCCCTACGTGCTGGACATGGTCCGCCAGGTGAAATCGCTGGGCATGGAAACCTGCATGACACTGGGCATGCTCAAGGAGGCCGAGGCCCGGCAACTGGCCGAGGCTGGGCTGGATTACTACAACCACAACCTGGATACCTCCGAGAAATTCTACAACCACATCATCACCACCCGAACCTATCAGGATCGCCTCGATACGCTGGATAACGTACGTAAAGCCGGCATGAAAGTCTGCTGTGGCGGCATCATGGGCATGGGGGAAGACGAAGATGACCGGGTAGGGCTGCTGGTCCAGCTCGCCAATCTGCCTCAGCATCCGGAGAGCGTGCCGGTAAACATGCTGGTGAAGGTTCAGGGCACGCCGCTGGAAAACGTGGACGATCTGGACCCGTTCGATTTCATCCGCATCATCGCCGTGGCCCGGATCATGATGCCGGCGTCCCACGTGCGTCTGTCGGCGGGCCGGGAACAGATGAACGAGCAGATGCAGGCGCTGTGTTTCATGGCCGGAGCCAACTCCATCTTCTACGGCGAAAAGCTCCTCACCACCGCCAACCCTGAGGCCGATGCCGATGTGCAGCTGTTCCGCAAACTGGGTATCCGGCCGGAACAGCGGGGCCAGTGTGCCACCGAGCAGCAGCAAGTGGCGGCGCTGGCCGATGCCGTGGAGTACGAGGCAACTCGGCACCTGTTCTACGACGCCACGCGGGAGTCTGCGGGGGCTGTCTGAGTCCGGTCTGGTTTTCGCGGCGTTGAGAGAGAAAGATTATGCGGGATTTCGCAGTTGAGCTTGAACAGCGCAGGCAGGCCGGGCTCTACCGGTCACGCCGGTTAATCTCGGGGCCCCAGGGCCCGGAGCTGGTCGCGGATGGCAAACCGCTGCTGTCGTTCTGCAGCAACGATTACCTGGGGCTGGCGAATCACGCCGGGAACCTGTCGGCACTTCGCGACGCCTTGCCGGAAACCGGGTTGGGTGGCGCGGCCTCGCATCTGGTGTGTGGTCATCATCAGGCCCATCACCAGCTGGAGCAGCGGCTGGCGGACTTCACACAGCGCAGGTCGGCGCTGTTTTTCTCCACCGGCTACATGGCCAACCTGGGAGTGATTTCGGCGCTCGCAGGGCGGGGCGATACCATCTTCTCGGATCGCCTGAACCATGCCTCGATTATCGACGGCTGCCTTCTCAGCCGGGCCCGGGTGCGCCGGTATCGCCATGGCGACGTGGCGCAGCTGGAACACCTGCTGGCACAGACCTCCGGCCACAAACTGGTGGTTACCGACGGCGTGTTCAGTATGGATGGCGATCTTGCCCCCCTGCGCGAGCTGGCCGGAGTGTGCCGGAGCCATGACGCTCTGCTGGTGGTCGACGACGCCCACGGCATCGGTGTACTGGGCCCCCAGGGGCGGGGCAGTGTACTGGCGGCCGGGCTGACTGAAAAAGACGTACCCATCCTGATCGGCACCCTGGGCAAAGCCGTTGGCACCTCGGGTGCCTTTGTGGCCGGGCCGGAGGTGTTGATCGATTATCTGATCCAGAGTGCCCGCACCTATATCTACACCACTGCCATGCCCCCGGCTCTGGCTCTGGCCACCTGTGCCAGTCTGGACCTGATCGAACAGGCTGACGAGCGCCGCGGGCACCTGCAGAAACTGATCAGCCGGTTCCGCCGGGGTGCCCGCCAGCTGGACTACCAGCTGATGCCGTCGGCGACACCAATCCAGCCCATCATGGTGGGCGACAACCATCAGGCACTGGCGCTCAGCCACGGGCTGGAGAAGCAGGGGCTGCTGGTGACCGCCATCCGGCCACCCACGGTACCTGAAGGCGAAGCCCGCTTGCGCGTTACCCTCAGTGCTGCCCACACAGAGGCACAGCTAGAGCGCCTGCTGCTGGCGCTGGAGCGGTGCCGCCCCTTGCTCCGGCCGCAGGTGCAACCGGCACGGGTGCGCCCGTGAACGCCGTCAGCAATCCCGGCGCCCTGGCCGGGCCGGCAGGCGGCACCGGCGACAAGCACGCCATTGCCCGGGGGTTTGGCGGCGCCAGCGGCAGCTACGACGCCGCCTCCCGCCTGCAAAAAGCCATGGGCGACCGCCTGCTGGCCTGCCTGCCAGACACAGCCGGCCCTGCGCACATTCTCGACCTTGGCTGTGGTACCGGCTGGTTTACCCGGCACCTTGCGCGCCGGTACCCCGAAAGCACCATCACCGGGGCCGACCTGGCCCCGGGTATGCTGCATCATGCCCGGGGCCGGGGGCCTGAACACATCCGCTGGCTCAATGCCGACGCCGAACACCTGCCTCTGGCCAGCAACAGCACAGACCTGATCTTCAGCAACCTGATGATTCAGTGGAGCACCCGCCCGGAACTCATTCTCAACGAATGCCGCCGCATTCTCAGGCCCGGTGGTACCCTCGCCATTTCCACCCTGCTCGACGGCACCCTGGCCGAACTCCGGCAAGCCTGGGCCCACGCCGACCCCGGCCAGCCCCACGTTAACCAGTTTGCCACCACCGGCGACTGGCAGCGGGTAACCCGCCAGTGCCTGCCCGGCTCAACACTCGATACCCACACCCTCATCCTGCCTTATGCTTCACCCATCAGCCTTAACCGGGAGCTGAAACAGCTGGGTGCGGTGTTCAGAGGTAAAGAACGCCGCCGGACCATCACCGCTCCCGGACGCTTCAAAGCGATGTGCGCGGCTTATCCTGGCGGAGAAAATGGCCAGGTGTTCGCCAGTTACCATGCCGGCTGGCTCTATTGGACAAAACCCCGCCACATCGCCACTCTGCATCAGAGGTAGGTCCGATCATTTAACGGGAGAGCCATCATGGCCAGGAAAACATATTTTGTAACCGGTACCGACACCGGCGTCGGCAAAACAGTGGTGGCTGCGGCCATCCTGGAAGCCGCCCGGTCTCAGGGCAAACGTACCCTGGCCATGAAACCCATCGCCTCCGGTTGTCACCACAGCCCGGAAGGCCTCCGTAACGACGATGCCCTCCTGCTCCAGCGCAGCATCACCGAAACCCTCGGCTACGACGTCATCAATCCGGTCGCCCTTGGCCCCGCCATCGCCCCCCATGTGGCGGCGATCCAGGCCGGCAGACACCTGACCGCCCAGCGCCTCGTCGGTTTTTGCCGGGGTATGCAGATGCGCGCGGCCGATCTGCTTCTGATCGAGGGCGCGGGCGGCTGGCGGGTACCCCTGAACGACCGGGAAACCTATGCGGCGGTACCACGGGAGCTGGGCCTGCCGGTGATTCTTGTGGTCCCCCTCAGGCTCGGCTGCATCAACCACGCCATGCTCACCGTTGAGGCCATTGCCCGGGACGGACTCACTGTCGCAGGCTGGGTTGCCAACCACCCGGAGCCCGACGTTATGAGCTGCGAGCCGGAAACCCTGAGCTACCTTACCCGCCACATCCCGGCACCCTGTCTGGGTGTACTGCCCCGGTCGTCCGGAGTAACGGCCGAGCGCCTGCCCGTCGCCCTGGCGGAATTCCTGGACATTGCCCCGCTATTCGACCAGTGACCATCCGACACTCTCCGGGTCACAAGCCACCCTCCGGATGACATAAAATTTGCTCAGGACTATTGACAATTCCGTGCCTCGAAACGTATGTTTCAAACAAGTGTTTAATTTAGGCCGTGGCGCATGGCGTCATGGCATCTGAGCAAACCCAAGGCCGAAGGCTGTTATTGCATTCAGCCAGAGCAAACCGAGGTGGATTCCATGCCTGAATACAAAGCGCCCCTGCGTGATATGAAATTCGTACTGAACGAGCTGCTGGACAGCGAGCAGCACTACGCCAGCCTGGAGGGCGCCGAAGACGCGACTCCGGACATGGTGGACGCCATTATTCAGGAAGGCGCAAAGTTCTGTGAGCAGGTGCTGTCTCCGCTCAACGCCGTTGGCGACCAGGAAGGCTGTACCTGGAGCGAAGAAGGCGTCAAAACCCCGACCGGCTTCAAACAGGCCTACGACCAGTACATTGAAGGCGGCTGGCCCTCAATCGCTGCCGACCCCAACTTCGGCGGCCAGGGCCTGCCGCACTCCCTGAGCCTGGTGATCAGCGAAATGGTCGGTACCTCCAACTGGGCGTGGGGCATGTACCCCGGCCTGAGCCACGGGGCTACCAACACCATCGAAGCCCACGGCAGCGACGAGCAGAAGCAGATCTACCTGAGCAAGCTGGTGAGCGGCGAGTGGACCGGCACCATGTGTCTGACCGAGCCACACTGTGGTTCAGACCTGGGCACCCTGCGTACCAAAGCTGAGCCGAACGCCGATGGCAGCTACAGCATTACCGGCACCAAGATCTTCATTTCTGCCGGCGATCACGACCTGACCGACAACATCGTGCACATCGTGCTGGCACGTCTGCCTGGTGCGCCGGAAGGTACCAAAGGCATCTCCCTGTTCATCGTGCCCAAGCAGCTGCCTGACGCAGACGGCTCGGCCGGTGAGCGCAACGGGGTGTCCTGTGGCTCCCTCGAGCACAAGATGGGCATCCACGGTAACGCTACCTGTGTCATGAACTTTGACGGCGCCAAAGGCTGGTTGATCGGGCCGGAAAACAAAGGCCTGAACTGCATGTTCACCTTCATGAACACGGCCCGTATCGGTACCGCCATCCAGGGTCTGGGTGCTGCCGAACTGGGCTTCCAGGGCTCACTGGCTTACGCCCGGGAGCGTCTGGCCATGCGTTCGCTGAGCGGTCCGAAGAACCCCGATGGCATCGCCGATCCGATCATTGTTCATCCGGACGTGCGCCGCATGCTGCTGACTCAGAAAGCGGTCGCCGAGGCGGCCCGTGCCCTGATCTACCTGGCCGGCCAGCAGGTGGACATTGTTCACTCCGGCAAGACCGAAGAAGAGCGTAAACAGGCGGATGCCCTGCTGAGCTTCCTGACCCCCATCGCCAAAGCCTTCCTCACCGAAATCGGTTACGAGTCGGCTAACCTGGGCATGCAGGTGTTCGGTGGCCACGGTTACATCAGTGAGTGGGGCATGGAGCAGAACGTGCGTGATGCCCGTATCGCCATGATCTACGAAGGTACCACCGGCATCCAGGCGCTGGACCTGCTGGGCCGCAAGGTTCTGATGACCCAGGGCGAGGCCCTGAAGCTGTTCACCAAGAAGGTCCATGTGTTCTGCAAGGAAAACGCGGACAATGAGCAACTGAAAGAGTTCATCGAGCCACTTGCTGCGATCAACAAGGAGTGGGGCGATCTGACCATGAAAATTGGCATGAACGCCATGAAGAACCGCGAAGAAGTCGGTGCTGCCTCGGTCGACTACCTGATGTACTCCGGCTACGCCGTCTTCGCCTACCTGTGGGCCCGCATGGCCAAGGTGGCTCAGGACAAGCTGGCGGAAGGTACGTCTGAAGAGTCGTTCTACCAGGCCAAAGTCCAGACAGCGCGTTTCTACTTCAAACGCATGCTGCCGCGCACCAAAACCCACGCCGAGACCATGCTGGCGGGTGCCGACACCCTGCTGGACATGCCGGAAGACGCCTTCGCGTTCTAGAACCTGGCGCCGGGCCAGCCGGCAAAGGCAAGGAAAAAGCCCGTTCTCCCGCCGGAGGCGGGCTTTTTTTGTGAGTTTGGCTGGCTAATTGGGGTAGAATATCGCCCCATAAAAACACAACCCGTTTCGGACACATAGCCGAGTGGGAGGACGAGAAGATCTTCGGTCAGAAGGCGTTCGTATCAAGTCCCCCGACAGACTGACTGTATTTTGGAGAGTTATACATGGCTGATTATCAGGCTCCCCTTCGTGACATGCGTTTTATCCTCAACGAAGTATTCGACGCGCCGGCCCTGTGGGCGTCGCTGCCGAAGATTGCCGACAACGTAGATCCCGACACCGCCGATGCGATTCTTGAAGAAGCCGGCAAGATTACCAGCGGCGTA
Organism: Marinobacter sp.; assembly: GCA_035306945.1. Taxonomy (GTDB): domain Bacteria; phylum Pseudomonadota; class Gammaproteobacteria; order Pseudomonadales; family Oleiphilaceae; genus Marinobacter. The sequence continues at coordinate 10,255 of DATGNB010000080.1, read as the reverse complement.
CTGGCGCCCCTGAACCGCGAAGCCGACGAACAGGGCTGTCAGTGGAACGATGGCGAGGTCACCAGCCCCCACGGCTTCAAGGAAGCCTACCAGACCATCGTTGAAGGTGGCTGGAATGGCCTGGGCGGTAACCCCGAGTTTGGTGGCATGGGCATGCCCAAGACCCTCGTTGCCCAGTTTGAAGAAATGATGCAGGGTGCCAACATGTCATTCGGCCTGGCCCCGATGCTGACGGCGGGTGCCTGCCTGGCCCTCGACGCCCACGGCAGCCAGGAACTGAAACAAAAATACCTGCCCAACATGTACTCCGGCGTCTGGGCCGGGGCCATGGATCTGACCGAGCCCCACGCCGGTACCGACCTGGGCATCATCCGCACCAGGGCCGAGCCCAACGGTGATGGTTCCTACAGCGTAAGCGGCACCAAGATCTTCATTACCTGGGGCGAGCACGATATGGCGGAGAACATCATCCACCTCGTGCTGGCCAAACTGCCGGACGCCCCCAAAGGGCCCAAAGGCATCTCCCTGTTCCTGGTGCCCAAGTTCATGGTGAACGACGACGGTTCCCTGGGCGAGCGCAACCAGTTCAGCTGTGGTTCGATCGAGAAAAAGATGGGAATCAAGGGCTCGGCCACTTGCGTCATGAACTTTGACGGTGCCAGAGGCTGGCTGGTGGGTGAAGAAAACAGGGGCCTGGCCGCCATGTTCACCATGATGAACTACGAGCGCCTGGGGGTTGGCATCCAGGGCCTCGGTGCTGCCGAAGCATCGCTGCAAAGCGCCCGTGAATACGCGAACGAGCGCCTCCAGAGCCGTGCACCCACCGGTGCCCAACAGCCCGAAAAAGCCGCAGACCCGATCCTGGTACACCCGGACGTACGCCGCATGCTGCTGACCATGAAGAGCTACGTAGAGGGTGGCCGGGCCTTTTCCACCTACGTGGCCCAGTGGCTGGATATCTCCAAGTACTCCGATAACGATGAACAGCGCAAACACGCCGAAGGCATGGTTGCCCTGCTGACTCCCGTCGCCAAAGCCTTCCTGACCGACCGAGGCCTGGACACCACCATCATCGGCCAACAGGTCTTTGGTGGCCACGGCTTCATCCGCGAGTGGGGGCAGGAACAGCTGGTACGGGACTGCCGCATCACCCAGATCTACGAAGGTACCAACGGCATCCAGGCCATGGACCTGATGGGGCGCAAAGTCGTTGGCAGCAAGGGTCAGTTGTTTGAGCTCTTTGCTCAGGACGTCGCCGGGTTTATCGAGGCAAACGCTGGCGAGGCCTCGCTCAAACCCTACCTGGAGCCGCTCTCCGCCGCTCTGGAGCGTTTGTCGGATGTCACCGAGCACATCATCAACCAGGCCGCTGACAACCCGAACGCCATAGGCGCCGCCGCGGTCGACTACCTCGACATGTTCGGCTACACCGCCCTGGCCTACGTTTGGGCAAGAGTGGTCAAGGCTGCTGCGCCAAAAGCGGAAGGCGACACCTCAGGCTTCTACACCGGCAAGCTGAAAACCGCCCGTTTCTACTTCGACCGCCTGCTGCCTAAGACCGTGTCTCTGGCCGAAGGCATCCGCAGTGGCAGCGACGCCATGATGGCGCTGGCAGCTAACGAAATCTGACTAAGGTTTCAAAGCTCCGAGACAAAAAAGCAGGCCCAGGCGGCCTGCTTTTTTTATGCCAGGAACATTGTCTGGGCGGTGGTCAGGGTGGAGCTTTCCGAAACCTTGCGGAGCCAGGGATGGCGGAGCAGAGCGTACAAGGACGTATTCACAGCGTGTTTCGGAAAGCTCCACCCTGACCAGCGCTTGCACTTTTTTGCGAGTTTAGAGGCGATTAATCAGCCCGGGATTAACCACAAACGGATTCTCATTACCCTGAATCTCGGCAATCTGGTTATGCCGGCTCAGTTCGCCGTCATCCGGCGGGTCCAGCTCACTCCAGCCCTGGAACAGGGCCGTCGACCCCAGCCAGGGCAAGTCGTAGGTTGTCACCATATAGGCCATGGTCCGCGCCACGTCACCCTTGGCATGGACGGGGGGTTCAAAAAAGTGCGTGCTGGTGCGAATACCACAGTCATCAGGCTCGCTGGCGTTTTCCAGATTCTCGTAGCGGACGCTCCGGCGCCGAAGTTCAATCCGGCTGGTGACCGGCACCATATTGTGCAGATCTGATGCAATCTGGCGGTAGCGGTTGTCCCGCTTGCACTGGGACGTGGTACCGCAATCCAGGGCCGTGCGGATATCGGCCAGCGGATAGACATAACCTTCGGTCAGGGTAAAGCCTTTAGCGGTAAAAGGCCGGTCGCAGAAGAAAGACGAACCGCCATGGGCGTAGAGGTTACCCCACAATTCGTCCCTGATGACGGTATCCGGGTCGCTGAAGCGGGTGTTCTGGCCGGTCACAACACCGGCGGACAGGCACAGCAGCAACGCTGCCGGGACAACTCTTGTTATTTTCATATGACAGTTATACCTCACAGTATGTGTCATATCCCTGCTCGAAAATCGGTCAGGATGATCACAAAATGAACGGGCGACAAAATTATGACGCCGCGTTCAGTTGTTACTGTGAAGTATTGCGCAAAGCGAGCGTGACGACTGTCTCTAACGTTGTTGCAATGTATCAGTTTGTTAACGGGTTAACGTTTAGTCGCGCTGGTGGGAGCGGGCGGGCTGGCCAGCAGTGCCGCTAATTCCCGCAGGTAATGCCAGGGCGACAGGTCGCCGTAGCCTTTGGCCGCGCGGTCGGTCTGGCTGCACAGGGCAAGGGCCTGGTTCAGCGCCGGCAGTGACAGCCGGCGGGCCGCGCCCTGGAGGGCAGAGGCCCGGCGGGGCTGGAACACGCCGCGTTTCTTCAGAAAGCCCGCCGGGTTGTCGCCGGGGGGCAGGGCGGTTTTCAGCTCCATCACAAGGTGCAGGTCGCGCACCAGAACACTGAGCAGGCCCAGCGGATTTTCGCCTTCCTGCACCAGCACCCCGATAATCCGCGAGGCGTGGCTGGCCCGGCCGGCAAGTAACTCCGTTACCAGCTCAAAGCCGCTGAAGCGGGCGCTGTCCTGCACCGCCTGCTCAATGGTTTCTTCGTCGATGGTCTTGCCGTTGGTGAACAGCGCCAGCCGCTCCAGCTCCTGGCTGGCGGCAAGCAGGTTACCTTCGAGACGCTCGGCCAGCATGGCCAGGGCCCCCCGGGTAAGGCTCAACCCCCTGCTGCTGGCCCTTTGCTGCAACCAGCCGCCAAACTTGTCGGCGTCTACCGGCCACACCGGCACATGCACACCGGCTTTCTGCAGCTCCTTATACCATTTGCGCCGGGTCTCGGCGGCATCCAGCCGGGCACTGATCAGTAACAGGATGATGTCTTCCGGCGGGGCCTCAAGCACCTGCTCAAGAACCTTACGACCATCACCCAGCCTGCCGGTGGGCAAATGAATCTCGATGCGTCGTTTTTCAGCAAACAGGGACAGGGCGTTGCACTCGTCGGCAACGGCATTCCAGTCAAGCTGCTGGTCGGCATGGTAGGTAAGGCGGTCGCGATAGCCCGCCTCCCGCGCGGCCTGACGGATCTGATCACAGCACTCCTGCACCAGCAGGGGTTCGTCACCGGAGATCAGATAAACCGGGGCCAGACCTTTTTTCAGTAACTGCGGGAGCTGGCCGGGCTGGGTTTTCATGGCTGTTCAGCCTGCTCCTGGCCGGCTTCGTAATCCGCGAGGATGGCGTCGATACGCTCCCGGGTCATGGGGGCCAGCCGGAAGATAACCTGCTGCGCCAGTCGGTCACCCAGTTGTTGCCGGAGCTCGTCTTCTTCCCGCTGCTTGGCCAGAACGTTGGTTTCATCGTAGCGGTAGGTCTCGCTGGCGTTCAGGTCCGTACTGGCAATCAGCGGCACCCGGTCGGCGGTCAGCAGCTCGATGGCCACGGTGTGGCGCAGGCGGTATTCGGCCGCAGCGGCCTGCGCGGTAATGGCAGAGGCCCGGCGATCGGTGCGATAGTCCCGCAGACGCAGCACGTAGGCGGCCTGGCTGGCACTGTCGGCCAGCTGCACGCCACCAAGGCTTAGCTGTTCCCGTACCGACTGGCAGAATCTGGCGGGCAGGGTGTCGGGGCAGTCGACCGCCAGCGGTTGCAGGGTGGCCGGCACCGGCGAGGTGCCCCGCAACTGAAAGCCGCAGCCGCTTACCAGCGCGGCAGTTGCCAGGGCCAGGAGTAAAAGCCGGGCGGATTTCAGAAACGGAGCAGAGTGCGTCATATCAGTTGGCTACCACGTTGACCAGTTTGCCAGGCACCACGATGATCTTGCGAACCGTGTTGCCTTCGGTGAAACGCCGGACGTTCTCGTTGTCCAGCGCGAGCTCCTCCAGATCGGCCTTGCTGATGTCGGCGGGCACGGTGGCCTTGGCGCGAACCTTGCCGTTCACCTGCAGGACCACCTCGATCTCGCTCCGGACCATGGCGGCCGGATCGGCCACCGGCCAGGGCGCATCGACCACCGGCTCATCGTGGCCCAGCGCCTGCCAGAGCTGATGACAGATATGAGGCACGATCGGAGCCAGTACCCGCACCGCCGTCTCCAGGGCTTCCTGACGGACGGCGAGGCTCTGGGGCTCATTGCCGGCCAGCCTGGCGGTTTCGTTCAACAGTTCCATAACCGCGGCGATGGCGGTGTTGAAGGTCAGGCGGCGGCTGATGTCGTCACTGACTTTGGCGATGGTTTCGTGGGTTTTACGGCGCAGGTCTTTCTGCGCGCCGGCCAGTGCCGCCACATCCAGAGCCGGTACATCCCCTGACGCCAGATGCTCGTGCACCATCCGCCATACCCGCCTGAGGAAGCGGTGCGCACCTTCCACGCCGCTGTCAGACCACTCCAGGGACTGTTCCGGGGGCGCGGCAAACATCATGAACAGGCGAACGGTATCGGCACCGTATTCGTCAATAATGGATTGTGGGTCGATGCCGTTGTTCTTCGACTTTGACATCTTGGTCACGCCGCCGATTTCCACCGGCTGGCCGTCCGCGTTCAGAGTTGCCCGTACCACCTGGCCCCGGGCATCACGCTCCACGGTCACGTCGGCCGGGTTAAACCAGGTCTTACCGCCATTGGCTTCGTTACGGTAATAGGTTTCAGCCAGCACCATGCCCTGGGTGAGCAGGCGATTGAAAGGCTCGGAGCTGGTCACCAGCCCCACGTCACGCAGCAGCTTGTGGAAGAAACGGGCGTACAGAAGGTGCAGGATCGCATGCTCGATGCCACCGATGTACTGGTCCACCGGCAACCAGTAGTTGGCGGCGGCCGGGTCGAGCATACCCTTGTCGTAGTTGGGGCTGCAGAACCGGGCGTAATACCAGGACGACTCCATAAAGGTGTCGAAGGTGTCGGTTTCCAGCTTTGCCGGCTGGCCGTTGTACTCGGTCTTGCACCACTCGGGGTCCGCCTTGATGGGCGACTGGACACCGTCCATCTGCACGTCTTCCGGCAACCGCACCGGCAGCTGATCGTCCGGTACCGGTATCTCGGTGCCGTCTTCCAGGGTCATCATCGGAATGGGTGCGCCCCAGTAGCGCTGGCGCGATACACCCCAGTCCCGGAGCCGGTAATTAATGGTGCGCTTGCCGATGCCGCTGGTTTCGAGGTGGTCGGCGATCTGCTCAAAGGCCTCATCACTGGTCAGGCCACTGTATTTGCCGGAGCTGACCAGAATGCCCTTGTCGACATAGGCCTTTTCCTGGACATCAATGTCTTCCTTGCCGACCGGGGCAATGACCTGCCTGATCGGCAGTTTGTATTTGCGGGCGAACTCATGGTCGCGCTCATCGTGGCCGGGGACCGCCATCAGGGCGCCGGTGCCGTAGTCCATCAGCACAAAGTTGGCGACCCACACCGGAATTTCCTCCTGAGTGAGCGGATGAATGGCCTTGAACCCGGTATCAATGCCTTTCTTCTCCATGGTGGCCAGCTCAGCCTCCGCCATTTTGTTATTGCGGCAGAAACTGACAAACTCGGCGACGTCCGGATGGCGCTCGGCGGCGGCCAGGGCCAGCGGGTGCTCGGCGGCAACCGCCATGTAGCTGACCCCCATCAGGGTGTCGGGGCGGGTGGTGTAGACGGTCAGGCCGTCATCCCGGCCTTTCAGCGGGAAGGTCAGCTCGGTCCCGACCGACTTGCCGATCCAGTTGCGCTGCATGGTCCTGACCTGTTCCGGCCAGCCTTCCAGATCATCCAGATCCCTGAGCAGTTCTTCGGCATAGGCGGTGATGCGTACAAACCACTGGGGGATTTTCTTGCGCTCTACCAGGGCGCCGGAACGCCAGCCCCGGCCATCCACCACCTGCTCGTTGGCCAGAACCGTCTGATCAACCGGGTCCCAGTTGACGGTAGACATCTTCTTGTACACCAGGCCTTTTTCGTACAGACGGGCAAAAAACCACTGCTCCCAGCGATAATATTCCGGGTCGCAGGTGGCCAGCTCACGGCTCCAGTCGTAGCCGAAACCCAGTTGCTTGAGCTGGGTCTTCATGTACTCAATGTTGGAGCGGGTCCAGCCGGCCGGTGCCGTCTTGTTCGCAATGGCCGCGTTTTCAGCGGGCAGGCCGAAAGCGTCCCAGCCCATGGGCTGCAGAACATTCTTGCCCTGCATGCGCTGATAGCGGGAGATCACGTCGCCGATGGTGTAGTTGCGGACGTGGCCCATGTGCAGCTTGCCGCTGGGGTAGGGAAACATGGACAGGCAGTAGAACTTGGGCTTGCCTGGATCTTCGGTCACCTTGAAGGTGTCGTTGGTCTCCCAGTACGTACGGGCGGTCTGTTCTACTTCACGTGGGTTGTATTGCTCGTCCATTCCTGCCATTGCCAAAAGTACCCTGAGTGAAAAAGGATGTGCGAAAAGGTCGAATATTCTACCGCACCGGGGCCTTAACAGGTAGTCTGCGAAATCCGGCAGCTTGTGCCAGACTATGAGTTATAGCGAAGCCCGGCCGCCCCGGCCCCGGCATACTCCCCCAAAAGGAGCCGTTATGACCGAACAGGAACGCCGTCACCTGTCAGGAAAAGCACTTGAAGCCTACGACCGTATGCTTGAGCGGGTCCAGACCCGTCTGAATGAATTGCAGACTACCTCCCGCCAGACGCTGGATGAGGAAATCCGCAAGGCTGTCGAGTTTGAGTATGAGCTTGCGGAGATGAGCCGGGAGGAAGCCGACCTGCTCGGTGCCTACCTCAAGCGCGACCTGCAACACCTGATGGACTTTGTTGGTGAGACCGGGGAAGGGCTCAGTGAGTGGCTGCAGCTGGACCTGTCGGTACTGGAGCAGACCCTGGTGGACCGGCTGTTGTCGGTGGCAGACCAGACCCAGGTAGAAACCCTGGAGCTGAACCAGAAGCTTGAGAACGAGAACGTGAGCCACTACATCTCCGGCGAAGTCGCCACCGCCGGCATGTTCCGCTGCCTCAACTGCAATCACATGCTGTGCCTGACCAAAACCAGCCACCTGCATCCGTGTGAGGCCTGCGCCTCCCACTACTTTGAGCGGGTTACCAGCCGGTGGCCACCTAAGGAGGGGTGATTCTGGCGATCACCCGCTCCCGTACAAAAACGATCAGGATCACCGCCAGGGTCAGCACCGGCCAGGAGCCGGCCTGCATGTAGGGGGTGTTGCCGGTGGCGGTGTAGACCTCGCCGGTCAGCACCGCGCGCTCAAACTGCGGGATGCGCCCGGTGATCTGGCCCTTGTCATTGATGATCGCGGTCACGCCGTTGTTGGTGCCCCGCAGCATATAGCGCCCGGTTTCCAGCGCCCGCATGCGGGCCAGCTGCAAGTGTTGCAGGGGGCCGATGGAATCGCCAAACCAGCCGTCGTTACTGATGGTCACCAGCAAACCGGTGTTACGGGCGTTAAACGCCACAAAGTCCGGATAGGCGACTTCGTAGCAGATGTACGGCATTATCCGGGACTCCGACGCCGTCAGCCCGGGCTGGTTACCCGGGCCCCGGCTGAAGCTGCTCATGGGCAGGTCAAAGAAGCCAATCAGGCCCCGTAACAAGCCTTCCAGTGGCACATACTCCCCGAAGGGCACCAGCTTCTGCTTGTGATAGATACCGTCACCGGCGCCCGTGGCCATGATGCTGTTGTGAAAGGTAAAGTCATCCATCCCGCTGCTGTAGCCATACCAGGGAATACCGGTAATGAGGGTGCTGTTCCCGCCCAGCCGCTTCTCAATGTGCTCAATAATGGCACCGGCCTTGTCCTGGGGAATGGGGATGGCGGTCTCCGGCCACAGGATAATGTCCTTGTCCCAGTGTGCTTCGGTCATGCTCAGGTAGGCAACAATCTGGTCTTTCAGAAACTCCGGGTCCCACTTGACCTGCTGCGGAATATTGCCCTGCATGCTGGCTACGCTTTTGGGCTCGGTGCTGAGGGTGGTCCAGCTTACCTGATTCAGTGCCGGTGCCAGCAGCCAGGGCAGAAGGGTAACCCCGGCGGTGAGGGTGGCAGCCCCTTTGCGGCCCGACCGCAGCAGCCACCAGATGCCGTAGGCGGCAGCGCCGCTGGCGGCAATCCAGAAGGTGATTCCGTGCACTCCGGTGAGTGGAGCCAGCCCGGCCAGCGGGCCGTCGGTATGCGCAGTTCCCAGATACAGCCAGGGGAAACCGGTCAGCAGCCAGCTCCTCAGCCAGTCACCCAGCACCCAGATGGCCGGGAACAGAATCAGCCGGCGTACCAGGCTGTGCCTGGCCAGCTTGCCCCAGAACCAGAACGCCAGGCCATGAAACAGCGCCAGGCCCGCCACAAACAGCACCATCAGCAGCACCGCAACCGGGATGGGCGTATTGCCATGCTCACTGATGCTGATGTAAACCCAGCTTACACCGGAGGCAAACAGGCCCAGCCCGGTCAGCCAGCCGGCGCGGAACAGCTTTTCCGAGGGCAGGTGCAGGGTGGCAAGCAGGATCAGCAACACCGACACCGGCCCCAGGGCCCAGAGGTGGAAGGGCGAAAAGGTCAGCGTCTGCAGAGCGCCGGCGATCACAAGGATCACCGGGCCCAGCCAGGGCCTGGTGATCAGTTTCAGATTCAGCGGATGGTTAGGGGCGGATTCAGGATGCACAGCGGGTTACCTGCAACAAACGGATGACACGGTTATCGGCGTTCGCAATGGTAAACCGCAAACCGCCGAATTCAACCGTTTCTCCCCGTCTGGGCAGGTGGCCAAACTCTTTCAGCACCACGCCGCCGATGGTGTCGAATTCTTCTTCGTCCATCGCGGTTTCAAAGAACTCGTTGAAGTCCTCCACCGGTGTTACCGCCTTTACCGCGAACGAACCATCGCCACGGGCCTTGATGTGGGTTTCTTCATCAAAATCGTGCTCGTCCTCGATCTCGCCGACGATCTGCTCAAGCACATCTTCAATGGTGATCAGCCCGGCTGTCCCGCCGTACTCGTCCACCACAATCGCCATGTGGTTGCGGTTTTCCTTGAACTCCTTGAGCAGCTGGTTCAGCCGCTTGCTCTCGGGCACAAAGGTGGGCAGGCGCAGGGTTTCACGCATGTGGCCCCAGTCGAGCTCGTTGTTCAGCGCCAGCGGCAGCAGGTCTTTTGCCAGCAGAATACCGATCACGTCATCCTGGCTTTCGCCAATCACCGGGAACCGGCTGTGGGCAGAGGCAATGATTTCAGGCAGAAACTCCCGGGGGTCCTGGGCTGCCTTAACGGTGATCATCTTGGAACGGGGAATCATGATTTCATCCACCCGCATATCGATCACCTGCATGGCACCTTCGATGATGCTCATGGAATCGGGGTCAAGAATATTCTGGGATTCGGCATCCCGAAGAATTTCCAGCACGTCCTCGACGGACTCAGGCCCGCTGGAGAAGGCCTGTGATATACGCTCCAGCCAGGACTTTGTGCCCTGACTGCGACTCGAGTGGTCGTCGCTCATGAGTCTTGTTCCGTTTCCTCTGCTTGGTAAGGATTGGCAAATCCGAGTTCAGACAATAACCGGACTTCGAGAGCCTCCATGGCCTCGGCGTCATCGTCCTCAATATGGTCGTAGCCCTGAAGATGCAACATGCCATGCACCACCATATGGGCCCAGTGGGCGACTGGTTGCTTGCGCTGTTGCTGCGCCTCCAGCGCTACCACCGGCGCACAAATAACCAGATCTCCGGCCAATGGCATCGTTATACCCGCTGGTGCTTCAAATGGGAAGGACAAAACATTGGTGGGTTTGTCCTTGCCGCGGTACTG
>DATGNB010000079.1:0-2040 GCA_035306945.1 Marinobacter sp. | reverse complement strand
CTGGAAGCCTTCCGCCTGACCAACTGGTATGCCCGGGAACACGTGATCCTGTGCCTGCTGCCGGCGTTCCTGATTGCCGGGGCCATGGCGGTGTACATCAGCCAGGGCTCGGTGATGCGCTATCTGGGGCCGTCTGCCTCGAAGCCGGTAGCCTTCAGCGTCGCCTCGGTATCCGGCACTTTGCTGGCTGTGTGCTCGTGCACCGTACTGCCGCTGTTCGGCGGTATTTATCGTCGTGGCGCCGGACTGGGGGCGGCGGTGGCCTTTCTCTATTCCGGCCCGGCCATAAACATCATGGCCATTGTGGTCACCGCCAAGGTGTTGGGGGCTGAAATCGGGCTGGCCCGGGCCATTGGCGCCATTGTCTTTGCCGTGGTTATCGGCGCCATCATGCACCTGATCTACCGCAAGGAAGAGGCCGAGCGCTCGGTGAGCCATGCCCGGGGCTTCGGCGGCGACGAGGCTGACAAACCGGTCGGTGTCATTGCCCTGTTCTTTGCCCTGATGGTGGGCATCCTGGTATTCGCCAACTGGGCGGCGGCCGACAACCAGGCCTGGATGGCGGTCTATGACCTGAAATGGCCCATCACTGCAGCCCTGGCCGCTGTCCTGGGTGTGTTGCTGGTACGACGCTGGCACTGGCCACCGGGCCAGTTGCTGATTCTGGCCGCCGTGGTTGCGGCCTTTGCCACCCTGGCACCCGGCATGCCGGAGCTGCCGTTTGTGATCGGTATCGGCGGCCTGATGCTGATTGCCACCCTGCGGGATGAAGACCGGGAATGGCCGGTACAAAGCTGGGACTTCGCCAAGCAGATCCTGCCACTGCTGCTGGCCGGGGTGTTTGTGGCCGGCTTTGCCCTGGGGCGCCCGGGCCATGAAGGCATGATCCCCTCGGAATGGGTCGCCGCCGCGGTGGGAGACAACTCCCTGCTTTCCACCATTCTGGCGTCGGTGCTGGGCGCCCTGATGTACTTTTCGACCCTCACCGAAGTGCCCATCGTCGAAGCCCTGATGGGCTCCGGCATGGGCAAGGGCCCGGCACTGGCGCTGTTACTGGCTGGCCCGGCCCTGTCGTTGCCCAACATGCTGGTGATCCGCACCATTCTGGGCACGCAGAAAACCCTGGTGTACTGCGCCCTGGTGGTGCTGATGGCCACCATTACCGGCTTTATTTACGGAAACTGGTGGGTATAACCCCACCCGCACAAACCCGAAGGAGATGACCATGAAATTCACCATCTATGGCAGTGGCTGTGCCAAGTGCAAGCAATTGACAGCGAATGCCGAGGAGGCCGCCAGGGCACTCGGGCTGGACTACGAAGTGGAAAAGGTGACGGATGTGAACGACATCATTGATGCCGGCATCATGCGCACACCCGCCCTGGCCGTAGACGGCGAGATTGCCGTGGAAGGCAAGGTGGCCAGCGCCGACGACATCAAGAAACTGCTGGGCTGAGCATGACCTCTTCTGATTTACCCAACATCGACACCGGGCTGTTCCGGGCCCCGACCAACAACGACCTGTTCGCGGCGGCGCCTTCTGACCACAAACCCAGAATTCTGCTGCTGTACGGCTCCCTGCGCGAACGCTCGTTCAGCCGCCTGGTGGTGGAAGAAGCCGCCCGCTTGCTGGAAGCCATGGGTGCGGAAACCCGCGTCTTTAATCCGAAAGGACTGCCCCTGGCCGATGCCGAAGACGCCAGCCACCCCAAGGTTCAGGAACTGCGGGAGCTGGTGCAGTGGAGTGAAGGCATGGTGTGGTGCTCCCCGGAGCGGCACGGCGCCATGACCGGCATCATGAAAACCCAGATCGACTGGATTCCGCTGTCGCTGGGGGCGGTTCGACCAACCCAGGGCAAGACCCTGGCGGTGATGCAGGTATGCGGCGGCTCCCAGTCGTTCAACGCAGTCAACCAGTTGCGGGTGCTGGGCCGCTGGATGCGCATGGTGACCATCCCGAACCAGTCGTCCGTACCCAAGGCGTTCATGGAATTTGACGACAACGACCGGATGAAGCCTTCGGCCTACTACGACCGTATC
>DATGNB010000078.1:0-56196 GCA_035306945.1 Marinobacter sp. | reverse complement strand
CAGAACACCGGTAACCAGGTGGTGATTCAGGACAGTACCCAGATCAATATTCTCATCAATCGCTGACCGGGGAGCAGCTGACCATGGGCACCGCTGACACGACGACAACCAGATGGCGACGGCACGGGCTTTTACTGGGTTTTGTGCTGGTGATCGGTGCTGTCCCGGCCAGCGCGGTTGCCGGAACGGTGCTGGTGCCGGCGGGCCCCGGAGGCGATATTGCAGTGGCTGTCAGCAGTTATCAGGAGCAGCGGTTCAGTGAGGTGTTTCGGCAGGAGTACGACTTCAGCTGCGGTTCTGCGGCACTGGCCTCACTGTTGTCGTTTCACTATGGTCGCGACATTACTGAGCACGACGTATTCGAAGGAATGTGGGGGCTGGCGGATCAGAACAAGGTCCGCCAGGAAGGTTTCTCCATGCTGGACATGAAGCGTTACCTGGAGTCTGAGGGCTATGTGGCCGATGGTTTTCGCTTACCTCTGGCCCAGTTGCGGGAGCAGGTGCGGGTACCGGTGATTGCGCTGGTAACCCTGGGAGGCTACCGCCACTTCGTCATCATCAAGGGAATCAGTGAGCATGAGGTGCTCGTGGGGGACCCCGCCCGGGGGCTCAAGGCCTATCGCTGGAGCGAGTTCCAGGCGAACTGGGATGGTGCGGCGTTTGTCATCCGGAGTCATCTGGATCTGGGGCGGGCAGGCTTTCTGGCAGACCGTCACTGGCCTGGACTGGCCCGTGCACCTTTGTTCAAGGGGTTGGGGAGCCCGGCTCTGGGCCACACTCTGCCTCACTGGCCCAGCTGGCAGGATTGGTGATGTCATGATGCGCAGAGCAGGTTTTGTAATGGCACTGATGGCCGCCGGCAGCGTGCACGCCGAACTGCAACTGGCGGCGACGCCGCTGGCGGACTCTGAACTGGCGATGCTGCGGGGCGGATTTGTACTGGAAGGGCTGGAGATCAACATCGGGCTTGAACAGCTGGTAACGATCAATGGCGATCGGCTGGTGATAAACCGGGTGACTATTCCGGATCTCAATCAGGCTCTGGCCGGTGCCCGGGAGCTGCAACAGGTGGCGAGTGTACTGGCCATGGAGCCGGTGGATCTCGCGGGTTTGTCGGTAACCTCGGACCCAATGAGCGCGGGCGGCTGGATGACGGCTATCCAGAATACTCTGGACAGTACCACGATCCAGCATATCCGCACCCTTAACATCGAACTCAATAATGTCGGGGCAGCCTATCGCTACCCCAGGGATACCGGTTTTCCCCTGCTGCCCTGACGCTGCCTCAGAGATTGATGGGCAGCTTCAGGGTAATTTCACTGTTCGGGGCGCTGTCGGTGACCCCTATGGCGACTGTCAGGCTCAGCGTGGTGGAATTGTTCAGGCGCTGGGACAGCCCGAACGCCAGGGAACCTACCTGGATGCGGTCAAAATTGGCGGCGAAGGCATCATTCCCGAACTCGAAGGTGGTTTTTCTGATCACCGAATGATCATAGCCCAGGCTGAACGAGGTTCGCTCGTTAAAGGCGAAACCCATGCCGAAGCCAAAGCGCACCACGTCGCCGGGATCCACCTTGCCGCCGTTTTCAATGCCCTGATCCTCTTCAATCGTCCACACATAGCTCAGGCTGCCGAACAGCACCGCCGGATCGGTGGGATAAATAAAGGACAGGCCGGGTTCGACCGACCAGAAGCCCGAACCGGTGGGGCGTTCGGCCAGTTCGACGCCGATCGGATTGCCATCCCGGTCGTTCAGCACTCTCCTGGCCACGTCGTAGGGGCCGTCGCCGGTGGGCGCTTTGGTGCGGAACGTACCGATCAGGTAGGGCCAGCCGTCGAGCCCGTCATTTAACTGATAGCGCAGCGAGAGCTCGATATCCCCGAGCCCTTCACCGGAGGATTCCCGGACAACGTCAACCGGGGTGCCATCGAACACTTCCCGCTCCCGCAGGTCTTCGTGAATGCTCAGGTAGGGGACTCTCAAGCCGGCCTCGAAGCGGCTGGTAAAACCGTATTTCACGGACATCGCACTGACGAAGATGTCCCGTTGCACCTCCGAAATATTGATCAGTCCGATCAGCAAGGCCGGGATTACGGTATAGCCTTCGATGGCCACCCGGGTGGCGTTGCTGTGAGCATGGGAGAAGGACGGCTCAATGGTGAAACGGCCGGGGCGGGTCACGATGCCGCGGTCGGCGGTGATCGAGGCGATCTCGGTGGCGATGTCCTCTGCCTTGGCTTCGGCCTCGGCCCGGGACTCCTGTCCGACCTGGCTGCCGGCAGCCGGGTCCGGTGTCGGCGGTGCGGCCCGGGCCAGTGGTATAGTCAGGAGGCCAGCGAGCAGTAGCGTGCTTTTCTTCATGGGGCATCTCCTTTCTGTGGAGGGTATGACGGGTTTGTGTGGTGAGCGGCCGGCGGCTGCAAATGATATTTGTCCATCAGCCGGTACAGGGACACTCTGGAAATTCGGAGCAGCCGTGCGGCCGCTGAGATATTGTGACGGGTCAGGGAAAGGCTGGTGCTGATGGCCTGCTGGTCGGCCCGGGCCCGGCACAACTCGAGAGAAAACTGCTCGTGTTGCTCAAGGCCCCCGGGCGTCGGCAGGCCAAGATCGGCCGGGCTCAGTTGCGGATGGCGGGCGAGCAGGCAGGCCTGGCCCAGCCGGTTCTGCAACTCCCGCAGGTTGCCCGGCCAATCGTACAGGGCCATCGCCAGCAGGGTGCGGTTATCGGTGTGGTGTTCTGTTCCGGGTCGTGATTCCAGAACACGTCGGGTCTGATAGGGCAGATCTTCAAGCCGCTGCCTCAGCGGTGGCAGAGTAACGCTCAGATTGCCGAGCCGGTAATAGACGTCCTCGCGGAATCGTTGCTGCTGCACCAGTTCTTCCAGTGGTGTGCTGCAGATGGCAATGATGCGGACATCCAGCTGAATGGTCCGGCCTGAGCCCACCGGCTCAATCTGACCTTCCTGCAAAAAACGCAGCAGAGTCGATTGCTGGTCCAGGCTAAGCTCATCCGCACCCAGCAATACCAGGGTGCCACCGTCGGCAGCCTCAAGCCGGCCCTTGCGGGCTCTGAGTGCATGAGTAAACGCGCCCCGTTCATGGCCAAACAGCTCGCTCTGGGTCAGGGAGAGAGGCAGGGCAGCGCAGTTAAGGGTAATCAGCGGCCGATGCTGCCTGGGTGAACTCTTATGGATGAAATGAGCGGCGGCTTCCCGGCCTGTTCCGCTCTCGCCATAGATCAGGATCGGCTCCCGGGTGGTGGCAAACCGGCGCAGCAGGCTGCGGGTCCGGCGCACCGCATCGGAGGGACCCTCCAGCGCAAATGCCTGATAGTCAGACGGCCTGGCACTGGGGTCGGCCGTAGGAAGGCAGCTCATTCCCCAGAGGTGGCCCAGGCTGTTGTGCAAGCGTTCCCAGTCTGCCGGAGCGGTGTGGTAATCCTGGCAATAGTCCTGAATCAGACGCTGTACCGCCGGGAGTGCCGGCTGGCCGGGTAGCACCAGGGCCAGCCAGTAACGTACCGGTAGCAGTTCCAGCCACAGGCGGACATTTTCGAGTTGTCCGGGTTGCAGTCCGGTCAGGTCACAAATGCCGACCGGATGATGGCGCGAATCCGGCGGCACGGGTGCAGGAGGGTGGGCAGAGTTGATGGGGTTCAGATGCCATCTCTGCTCCAGGGGCACTGCTGTGATCCCGATAGGGTCATCCGCTGACAGCCAGACCAGCGGGCGCTTGGCTTCCATGATCGATGCTCCGGCCCGTGAATGGAGCGCAGACGATTATACCTGAGGAAGCCATAAGCAGGTTCTGAACCAGTTTCCGATTCCGCCAGAGTTTCAGGCAGTTGAGGACTGGACGGCAATCAACGCATGGGCAGGATGTAAATATCCCCGACACAAATGCCGGCTACACTGGCACAGGATTGATAAACAGCCCCCGGAACATGGCGTCTACAAAGACCGGGGCCATGTCTGCCAGAGGGACGCGCTCCGGAAGTGTCAGCCAGTCGTAGAACAGGCCGAGCATCTGGGTATGCAGAAGGTAAGCAGCCTGGCTGGGGCTGAGCCCCGGACGCAGCTGGCGGCCGATGTCCGGCGCCTGAAATATGCGGCCGACAAAGGCAAGGCTCTCGTCAGCCAGCTCGCGATGCTTTTCGAGCGCCAGGTTGGACTCGTTACGATGGAAGAGGATGTAATAGACCCGGAAGTAATGCTCGTCCTCGGCCAGCTTGCGAAGGGCAGCCACGCACACGTCCCGGAGATTTCCCAGGGGGTTGTCGCCACCGGCATCGTCGATCATCTCCGCCAGCGGGGCCCTGACCCGGACCAGCATAGCGCTGAGAATGTCTTGTTTGTTGCGGAAGTGCCAGTAGATGGCACCCCGGGTAACGCCAGCGTTGCGGGCGATCTCTTCGAGGGACGCGCGCGCGACGCCTTTTTCCATAAAGACGCTTTCCGCGGCGTCCAGTATGGACTCCCGGGTTGCCGCTGCTTCGGCCTTGGTTTTTCTTGCCATGACAACCTGTCCTCGTGATAAGTTGGATTATCAGCTATTGGTAACCGTAAGATCAGGCGCACCAGTATAACCGCAGGTTGTTTACATTCACCGATGAATGTATCTTTCTCGTTCTTTTCACGTTCCAGCCTTGCAGGGGGCTGGGGCTGAGATAACCATACTTATACAAAGCCCAATAATTCGGTGCTCAGGAGAACCCAGATGCCCCTCGAAAACGATCATCGACTACCGGTCCGTACCGGGCTCACTGTTGCTGGCCTGTCTCTGCTGTTGATATTGGCCGGGTGTAGTAGTGACGATCAGGCACAGGAGGCCGGCGGCGGCATGCCTCCGGCAGCGGTCGTGATTGAGGAGGCGGTGGCCACCGATGTCTCCGTACGCCAGGATTACGCCGGCCGCGCCCGTGGTGCCCGAGAGGTCGAAGTCCGGTCCCGGATCAGCGGAATTCTCGAAGAGCGGCTGTATGACGAAGGCCAGATGGTACGCGAAGGCGATCCCCTGTTCCGGATCGACCCGGACCAGGCTGCCGCTGCCTTGCAGCGGGCCAAGGCCCTGCGCCAGGTGGCAGAGGCTGATGTTCAGCAGGCCGAGCGCGAGTGGAAGCGTATTTCGTCGCTGTTTGAGCGCAACGCGGTGAGCGAGCGTGAACGGGACGCAGCGCAGTCTGCACTGGAACTGGCCAATGCCAATCTGGCGGTGGCCAGTGCCGGCGTGGTCCAGGCCGAGCTGGATATTGGTTATACCGAAGTGACCGCACCGCTCAGTGGCGTGACCAGCCTGGAAGACTTTCCGGAAGGGAGCCTGATCGACATAGGCACTCTGCTTACGACCATCGTACAGCTGGACCCGGTACACGTGCGTTTTGCTCTGCCTGAGAATGATGCCACCATCCGGCGCGCGGCCCGGGAAGGCATGGCCCGCAGCGGAGGCGAGCAGAATGTGATTGCCCAGCTGATCCAGGCGGATGGTAATGAGTACCCCCTGGCCGGCCGTGTTGATTTTACCGCTTCGACCCTGGACCCACGCACCGGCTCGGTCTCAGCCCGCGCGGTTTTCCCCAACCCGGATCATCTGGTGGTGCCGGGACAGTTTGTGCGGGTAAGGGTAGAGCTGCAATCCTTTGAAGATGTCATCACCGTACCGGAGAAGTCCGTTGGTCAGGGGCCGGAAGGCCCTGTGGTCTTCGTGGTGGATGATGAAGGCAAGGCCCGGGTCCGGCTGGTAGAGCTGGGCCCGGTCAGTGACGGCCGGCAGATCCTGTTGAGCGGGTTGCAGGCCGGCGACCGTTTTATTGTTGAGGGCCTGTCCAATCTGCGTGATGGCGCGCCGGTGAATGTGGTTAATGCCAGTGGCGGGGAGGGCGCCAACTGATGTTGCGTACATTCATTGATCGGCCGATTTTTGCCTCGGTTATCTCGATCATCATAACCCTGGGCGGAGCCCTGGCTCTGCTTGGCCTGCCAATCGAGCAGTACCCCAACGTGGTACCACCACAGGTGGTGGTGGATGGCCGCTTTCCCGGCGCCAGTGCGGATGTGATTTCAGACTCGGTGGTCGCGCCGCTGGAGCAGGAAATCAACGGCGTCGATGACATGATCTATCTGGAGTCGAACGCCACCGACTCCGGCAGCTTCCGGGTATCGGTTTCGTTTGAAATCGGAACCGACCCGGATCAGGCCACCATCAACGTCAACAACCGTGTCCAGCAGGCAATGTCACGATTGCCGCAGCCGGTGCGGGACCAGGGGCTTAAGGTTGAGGCCCGCTCAACCTCGATCCTGCAGGTGATTACTCTGTCCTCCCCGGATAACAGCATGGACGTGGTCGAAATTTCCAACTACGCGTTGCTGAACGTGCTGGATGAGCTGGTACGCCTTCCCGGCATCGGTGATGCCTCGCTGTTTGGTGCTCAGGATTATTCCATGAGGATCTGGCTGCGGCCGGACAAGCTGGCCCAGTACGAGCTGACACCGGGGGATGTCGCCAATGCGCTGAGGGGGCAGAACGCCCAGTTTGCCGCAGGACGAATCGGCGCGGAGCCTGCGCCGGAGGGGCAGGCGTTTACCTTCAGTGTGTCGGCACCGGGCCGGCTGGCGAGTCCTGAAGAGTTTGGTGAAGTGATTCTGCGCAGCGACGAGCAGGGGGCCTCGCTGCGCCTGAAAGAGGTTGCCCGCATTGAGCTGGGCGCACAGAACTACGATTTTGCGGCGGTCTATAACGGTGGCGCCACGGTACCGATGGGGGTGTTCCTGCAGCCGGGGGCGAATGCTCTGGACGCCGCGGAGGCGGTTAAGGAGGCGTTGGAGGAAATGTCCGAACGCTTCCCGGAAGGGCTGGAATACGATGTGCCTTACGACACCACCCGTTTTATCGATATCTCCATCCAGGAAGTGATCAACACGTTCATCTCCGCGGTGTTACTGGTGGTGCTGGTAACTTTCCTGTTCCTGCAGCACATCAAAGCCACGCTGATTCCTCTGATTGCCATCCCGATCTCGCTTGTCGGTACGTTTGCCGGAATGCAGGCTCTGGGGTTCTCGGTGAATCTGCTGACCCTGTTCGGGCTGATACTGGCGATCGGGGTGGTGGTGGATAACGCCATCATCATCATGGAAAACGCCGAGCGGCTGATGAAAGAAGAAGGCATGTCTTCCTATGACGCTGCCGTGAAGACGGTCGGGCAGGTGTCCGGCGCGGTGATTTCGTCGACGCTGGTACTGGTGGCGGTGTTTACGCCAGTTGCGTTTCTGGGTGGTCTGAGCGGCGAACTGTACCGGCAGTTTGCCATTACCATTGCTGTGTCGGTAGTGATCTCCGGCGTAGTGGCGCTGACCCTGACACCGGCGATGTGTGCCCTGTTGCTGGGTAAAGAAGGCAAACAGCTAACGGTGTTCCGCTGGTTTGACGCCGGTTTCGACAAGCTTACGGCCGCTTTCTCGGCGGTGGTGGACTGGATGCTCCGGCACGCGGTGGTGGGCGTTCTGCTGTTTGTCGCCATGCTCGGCGGCGTTGTGTTCCTGATGAACAAGATGCCCACCGGCCTGGTGCCCCAGGAAGACCAGGGTTTCGTACTGGCGTCCTATTCCCTGCCGCCGGTGTCTGCCCTGAGCCGAAGCGAAGATACCCGGGATGAGCTGGTGGAGCAGATGATGGCGCTGCCAGAGGTTAAGGAGGTGGTGGCTTTCGCCGGCTTCGACATTATCTCCAGTGCCCTGCGTACCAACAGTGGCGTGGCGTTTGTGACGCTGCACGACTGGGCCGAGCGCACCGATCCGGGGCAGGCCGCCAACGACATTGCCGGTACGGTGATGGGTCTCGGCTTTGAGATGCCCGAAGCGTTCGTGATCGCCTTTACCCCGCCTCCCATCCAGGGACTGTCAACCACCGGCGGTGTGGAAGGCTATATCCAGGCCCGGGGCGGGCGCACGCCGGCCGAGTTGAAGGCCATGGCTGACCACTTTACCCAGGTGGCGAATGCCAGGCCGGAGCTGACCAACGTGCGGGTAACCCTGGATACCGGCATTCCCAGGTACAAGGCCAACGTTGACCGTGAGAAAGCCCAGGCCGCCGGGGTACCCATCGACCAGATCTTTACCACCATGCAGAGCACCTTTGGTGGTCTGTACGTGAACGATTTTACCCTGCAGGGCCGCAACTGGCAGGTCAACCTGCAGTCGGAGGGCGAGTTCCGGAGCCATCCGGATGATCTGCGCAAGGTGTTCGTCCGGTCTGACTACGGCGAAATGATTCCTCTGAGTTCTCTGGTTGAGCTGGAGCGTACCAGCGGCCCGGATATCCTGAACCGGTTTAACGTGTATCCGGCGGCCAAACTGCTGGCCGATCCGATGCCAGGCTATACCACCGGTGAAGCGCTGGAGGCACTGGAAGCGGTGGCGGCAGAAGAGTTTGACCGCAACACACTGCTGGCCTGGACCGGCGAGGCGTATCAGCTGCAGGCGTCAGCAGCGTCGGGTACGCTGGCCTTTGGCATGGGGCTGCTGCTGGTGTTCCTGATCCTGGCCGCTCAGTATGAGCGCTGGGGGCTGCCGATCGCGGTGGCGACAGCGGTACCGTTCGGGGTCTTCGGGGCGGCTTTGGCATCGCTCTGGCGCGGGTTTCCCAACGATATCTACTTCCAGGTGGGACTGCTGGTGCTGATCGGCCTGGCAGCCAAGAACGCCATTCTGATCGTGGAGTTCGCCGCCCAGAACCGGAAAGCCGGTATGAGCTCGTTCGAGGCTGCCAGCACCGCAGCCCGTCAGCGGTTCCGCGCCATCATGATGACCGCCCTGACGTTCATCGTGGGTTGTCTGCCACTGGCATTTACCTCCGGTGCCGGCGCTGTGTCCCGCGCCGAAATCGGTACGGTGGTCGTGGGTGGCATGCTTGCAGCCAGTAGTCTGGCACTGTTCTTCGTGCCGCTGTTCTACATGCTGATCGAGGATCTGGCGGACTGGCGCAGGAAGCGCAAGGCGGCCCGACAGTAAGCCGGTATCGCGGCAAAAAAAAGCCCGGTCCATGACCGGGCTGATCCTGTTACCGGGCTGAGCCTGACACTCAGCCCTGTTCCCGGGCAATCGCCCGGTAAGCAATATCGTTCCGATAGAACATACCTTCCCAGCGGATCTGTTTCGCCAGCTGGTAGGCCCGTTGCTGGGCTTCGGTTACGGTGTTGCCAAGCGCGGTAGCGCAGAGCACGCGCCCCCCGGCCGTCACTACCTGGTCGCCTTCCATCCGGGTACCAGCGTGGAAAACCTTCTCGCCGGCCACTTCGGTGTCCGGCAGACCGGAGATGGCGTCGCCCCTGGCATAATCCGCGGGGTAGCCCCCTGCCGCCAGCACAATCCCGACCGAGGCACGTTCATCCCACTCCGAATCGCACTGGTCCAGCCTGCCATCCACGGCAGCCTGGCAGAGTTCGACAAGGTCGGACTTCATGCGCAGCAGGATCGGCTGGGTTTCCGGATCACCGAAGCGGCAGTTGAACTCGATCACTTTCGGCGCCCCGGAGCGGTCAATCATCAGGCCTGCGTACAGGAAGCCGTGGTATGGATTACCTTCGGCGGCCATGCCGTTGACTGTGGGAAAGATCACCTCATCCATAATGCGCTGGTGCACCTCGGGGGTGACCACCGGTGCCGGTGAGTAAGCGCCCATGCCGCCGGTGTTGGGGCCGGTGTCGCCATCGCCGACCCGTTTGTGGTCCTGGGACGTGGCCATGGGCAGCACGTTCTTGCCGTCTACCATCACAATGAACGACGCTTCTTCACCCTCCAGGAACTCCTCGATGACCACGCGGCTGCCCGCGTCGCCAAAGGCGTTACCGGCGAGCATGTCGCGGATGGCTTCTTCGGCTTCCGCTAAGGTCATGGCCACGATCACGCCCTTACCGGCGGCCAGGCCGTCCGCCTTGACCACAATCGGTGCGCCTTGCTCACGTACATAGGCCAGGGCCTCATCCAGATCGGTAAAATTGCCGTAGCTGGCGGAAGGAATGTTCTGGCGCGCCAGAAAGTCCTTGGTAAAGGCTTTGGAGCCTTCCAGTTGTGCGGCGGCGGCGCGGGGGCCGAAGATGCGCAAGCCACGTTCCTCAAACCTGTTGACCACCCCGGCCACAAGAGGGGCTTCGGGGCCGACAATGGTCAGTCCGACCTGATTCTGCTCGGCAAAATCGGCCAGCCCGTCCAGGTCGAGTACGTCCAGATCGACGTTTTCCAGATTGGGTTCCAGTGCGGTGCCGGCGTTACCCGGTGCCACAAATACCTTGTCGGCCAGGGGGGACTGAGCCAGTTTCCAGGCCAGGGCGTGTTCGCGTCCGCCACTGCCAATTACCAGAATATTCATGGGTTACTCCTGAGAACTAAGATCAGTGACGAAAATGACGCATGCCGGTGAAGACCATGGCAATGCCGTGTTCGTTGGCGGCATCGATGACTTCCTGGTCGCGCATGGAACCGCCGGGCTGGATAACGGCGGTAATGCCGGCTTCAGCCGCAGCGTCGATACCGTCCCGGAACGGGAAGAATGCGTCCGAAGCCATGACTGAGCCTTTCACTTCCAGGCCTTCATCAGCGGCCTTGATACCGGCAATCCTGGCGCTGTACACACGGCTCATCTGGCCGGCCCCAACCCCGATGGTACGGCCGGCTCTGGCGTACACGATGGCATTGGATTTGACGTACTTGGCCACCTCCCAGGCAAACAGCAGGTCGCTCAGTTCGTCTTCCGAAGGCTGGCGTTCGGTCACGACCTTGACGTCTTCCATCGCTACCATGCCCAGGTCCCGCTCCTGGACCAGCAGCCCGCCGGTAACGCGTTTGTAGTCCATGCTGCGGGCCCGTTCGGTGTTCAGCTCGCCACAGGCCAGCAGGCGTACGTTCTTTTTGGCCGCGACAATGTCGACCGCCTCGGGGGCCACGCTCGGAGCGATGATCACCTCCACAAACTGACGGTCCACAATGGTTTGGGCCGTGGCCGCGTCCAGTTCGCGGTTGAACGCGATGATACCGCCAAAAGCCGAGGTGGGATCGGTAGCGAAGGCCAGATCGTAGGCCTGCCGGATGTCGCTGCCAATGGCGACGCCGCAGGGGTTGGCATGTTTGACAATCACGCAGGCCGGGTCCGCAAACGGCTTGACGCATTCCAGTGCGGCGTCGGTATCGGCGACGTTGTTAAAGCTCAGCTCCTTGCCTTGCAGTTGCCGGGCGGTGGCAACACAGGCTTCGCCGGGATGTCGTTCAGCGTAGAAGGCAGCCCGTTGATGGGGGTTCTCGCCGTAGCGCATGTCCTGCACTTTCACAAACTGGGTGTTGAAGGTGCGAGGGAAATCGGCATTGTCGTTATCGGGGGTGCGGCCTCCCAGATAGTTGGCGATGGCACCGTCGTATCCGGCGGTGTGTTCAAAGGCTTTTACCGCCAGGTCAAAACGGGTGTTCCAGGTCAGCTCGCCGCCGTTGGCGTCGAGTTCCTGCAGAACCCGGTCATAGTCGCAGGCATTCACGACGATGGCGACGTCGTTGTGGTTCTTGGCGGCCGCGCGGACCATGGTAGGGCCCCCGATGTCGATGTTCTCGATGGCCGTGGCCAGGTCGCAGTCCGGGTTGGCGACCGTGTCTTCAAACGGGTAGAGATTTACTACTACCATGTCGATGGGGCTGATGCCGTGTTCTGCCATCACGGCATCGTCGGTGCCGCGCCGGCCCAGGATGCCGCCATGGATTTTCGGGTGCAGGGTTTTTACCCGGCCGTCCATCATCTCCGGGAAACCCGTGTGGTCTGAGACCTCGGTAACCGGAACTCTGTTGTCCTGGAGCAGGCGGAAGGTGCCGCCAGTGGAGAGCAGCTCAACGCCGCGTTCGGTAAGCGCACGGCCGAATTCGACGATGCCGGTTTTATCGCTCACGCTGATCAGAGCGCGACGGACGGGGGTATTAGCCTGATTTGCCATGGTTCACATTCTTCGCTGTTCAGATAAGCCGGGGTAGCCTGGGTAGAAAGAACAAAGGCCTCGCGAATGTCTCCGGGAGGCCCTTGTGGGGTCAGATCAGATTATAGCAGACCGTACTGCTTGAGTTTTTTCCGCAGGGTGCCGCGGTTCAGACCCAGCATGGTGGATGCTTTAGTCTGGTTGTTGCGGGTGTATTTCATTACCTGCTCGAGCAGCGGGGCTTCTACTTCTGACAGTACCAGTTGGTACACGTCGGAAACCGGAGCGCCTTCCAGCTGCGTGAAGTAGTTTTTCAGGGCTACTTCTACGCTGTCACGCAGGGTGACGCTGTTCCCGCTATGGTTCACCGTGTGTAGCTGATGGACCTCGTCGTCGGCCTGCGTGCCCGGGTTGTGGTTTGCCAAAGTCTCAGCGGTCATGCTGCGAATACCTCTCCATTTCGTAAGCCTGCAAAGTACTGTTCAATTAGGTCTTTCTGCTCCATGGGGGTCTCGACCCCATTGAAGCGAGTTCGGAACTTTTTGCTTTCATCGTGGGCCTGCAGATACCAGCCCACATGTTTTCGGGCGATCCGTACACCCATCTTTTCGCCATAGAAACTGTGGAGCCCGGCCAGATGTTCCATGAGTATCTGTTCTACCTCATCAAGCGGGGGTGCGGCCAGATGGGTGCCGGTTTCCAGATAGTGCAGAATTTCCCGGAAGATCCAGGGGCGCCCCTGGGCGCCACGGCCAATCAACAGGCCATCTGCCCCGGTATAGGCAAGAACCTGCCTGGCTTTTTCCGGTGTGGTGATATCGCCGTTGGCGAAAACCGGAATGCCTACACTGGCTTTGACTTCTGCAATGGTGTCGTACTCGGCGTCGCCGTTGTATTTGTCTGTCCGGGTACGACCGTGCACGGCAATGGCCTGGATACCGGCGTCTTCTGCCATGCGCGCGATCACCGGTGCGTTTCGGTAATTCTGGTCCCAGCCGGTGCGCATTTTCAGCGTGACCGGAATATCCACAGCGGCAACCACCGCCTGCAGAATTTGCTGTACCAGCTTCTCGTCTTTCATCAACGCAGAGCCCGCGGCTTTGTTGCACACTTTTTTGGCCGGGCAGCCCATGTTGATGTCGATGATCTGGGCACCACACTCCGCATTCTGCCGGGCCGCATCCGCCAGCATGTCAGGGTCGCCGCCGGCAATCTGCACCGAGCGGGGTTCCGATTCACCCTGATGGTCCAGGCGGGTGCGGGATTTGCGTGTATGCCAGAGCTTGCTGTCTGCTATAACCATTTCCGAAACCGCCAGGCCCGCTCCCATACGACGGCAGAGTTGCCGGAAGGGGCGATCGGTTACGCCGGCCATGGGCGCAACAATCAGCGGGTTGGGCAGCGTGTACGGCCCGATTTTTGCCGTTGGCAGCATGATCTGAGTCCGTGTCACAGCGGGTTGAGCAAGGTTCGGCCGGGCGGTTGGTCAAATTCTGAGCGCCCTGATCTCCGAAGGGCGGTAATGATACCGCCGGGGGGGCAGCGATTGAAGGGGCCAGCGCAGGAAAAAGTTGATTATTTTTCGTGCTTTCTGGTTGACTTTTGCGCTGTCAACTATCGCCGGACGCTGGGTTGATCGGCGTCAAGGCGCAGCGGGCCGAAAACCGAGGTTGTAGTTGACCGCATCCCGGCCCGGGTCGCGGATGCTGATCTTGATACGAACCGGGGTATCGACCGGCATGGCTTCGGGGATATCGGCCTCGCCGGTCAGATACTCTCCGGGCATGAACACGCTCTGGGCGACAACGTCGCCGTTCAGATTGGAGAAGGTCAGGGCGATGGCGGGGAAGGGTTGTTCAAATCCGGCCCGGTTCAGGACCACGGCGTCGACAATCAGTTGGGCCCGGTTGTCAGGGTCGGTACGCACGACCAGCTTGCGGCTCTGGATAGCGCTGACATCGATCAGGGGCGTCAGCTCACAGCCGGCAAGCTCACAGCCTTTTTCGTACCAGGGGCGCAGTTGGGGAATGGCCGACAGGCGGTCAAACTGGAACCAGGTGACCTGGGCGATCAGGATACCGGTCAGGGCCAGTACAAGCAGACTCCAGAAGGCCGTGCGCCAACCACTGCCGTTGCCGGCCACCGAGACCGGGTCCCGGCGCAGGTCCCGATACAGGTTGTCGGGCCGGAATGCCGGCCCGGTAGTATCGGTGGGGGCGTGATCGGCCCGGTTGCCGGTGGCTGTGAGTGGCTGTTCGTCCCGCTCGGGCTCAGCGGATAAGTCCGCTTCCGGTTCTGGCGGAGCCACGGGTGGCAGGGTGGGCCTGGGTTCTGGTTCCGGCTCGGGGTGGTCTTCGGTCTGGCCCGGCGCATCGATGTTTTCCAGCATGGCCTCGGCCCAGCTTTCATCCACCTGCTCATCGGAGCGGTCGTCGTCATCCCGGAAACCGGGCGGGGCCGGCTCTTCTGCCTCCCGAAAGCTGTCGCTCAGTTCATCGTCCGAAAACGTCAGCTTGCTGCCGGCGTAGCGGCCCTCGGCGGCGTCTTCCTCCGGATTGTCGGCAAACAGTATTTCGTCTGCACCGAAACCTTCCTCGGGTTGAGGTTCCGGCTCATGCACGGCCGGGCCAAAGTCAGCCACCTGCTGCTCCAGCGCGTTGAAGACTTTCATGCAGTTACCACAGCGTACTTTGCCATTGGCCACGCCGAGTTGTTTGTCGCTCACTCGGAAGTGGGTTTCACACTGGGGGCATTGGGTCTGCAAACTGCGTTGGGTCATGCTTCAGTCCTGAAAACGGGATAGCCCGGTCATTGCCATTACATCGGTAAGAATCAGGCAGTTTAGACATAAACGTCTGAGCCGTCATCTGTCCCGACGCTGTCCTGTGAGGCGTATCCAGTCTTCTTTCTGTTCCGGCTCATCCATGATGAACCAGGGCTCATAGGCCGACATGACTTCTCTGGCCTGATTAAACAGAATGCCGGAGAGTACCAGGTGGCCACCGGGCCGGGTCAGCTGGGCCAGACGGGGAGCCAGGGTAATCAGGGGGCCGGCCAGAATGTTGGCCAGCATGACATCGGCGGCGGTGTCCGGATCCTGGCCGGGCAGGTAAAGATCCAGACGACTGTCATCAACCCCGTTGCGGCGGGCGTTTTCCCGGCTGGCTTCCAGGGCCTGCGGGTCGGTGTCCACGCCGATGACATGCCGGGCCCCCAGCAACAGGGCGGCGAGCCCGAGAATGCCCGAGCCACAGCCGTAATCGACCACCTGTTGGCCTGTCACATCCTGTCCATCCAGCCATTCCAGGCAGAGCGCGGTGGTGGGGTGGGTGCCGGTACCAAAGGCGAGGCCGGGGTCCAGCAGCAGGTTAACCGCTTCCGGGTCCGGCGCGTCATGCCAGCTGGGGACAATCCAGAGCCGTCGGCCAAACTGCAGCGGATGGAACTCGTCCATCCAGGCCCGCTCCCAGTCCTGGTCCTCCACCAGGCTGACATCGATGTCAGCCAGTTCCTGCTGGGTCTGCTGGTGCCAGGCGTTACGGATATCGGCACACAGTTGTTCGGTGTCGTGATCCGACTGGAACAGGCCGGTGACGGTGGTCTGGCTCCAGAGTGGGGTGGTGCCCGGATCGGGCTCGTACAGCGGCTGGTCGGCAGCGTCTTCCATGGAAACAGCGCTGGCGCCCATTTCCATCAACAGATCCTCCAGCTGATCCGCGGTATCCGGATCAGCTGGAATCTGGAGTTGTATCCAGGGCATGTTTAGTCCCGTATCAGTTTCTCGAGGTAGTGGATGGTGAAGTCTACCTGTTTAAAGCCACCATCACGTACCAGTTTCCGATGCAGGGGCTGGTTGGTCTTGATTCCTTCGACCAGCATCTCATCCAGAGCATTTTTCATGCGCCGGCGGGCAATGTCGCGGTCCGCACCCCAGGTGATCAGCTTGGCTACCAGAGAATCGTAGAACGGCGGCACGGTATAACCACTGTACAGATGCGAGTCGACCCGCACCCCGTTACCACCCGGGGCGTGGAAGTGCTTGATCTTGCCGGGGCTTGGGACAAACGTCTGCGGGTCCTCGGCGTTGATGCGGCATTCCATGGCGTGGCCGGTGATCTTGATGTCTTCCTGGCGGTAGTCCAGTGGCAGGCCGCTGGCAATGCGCAGTTGCTCACGCACAATGTCGACACCGGTTACCATCTCCGATACCGGATGCTCTACCTGAACCCGGGTGTTCATCTCGATGAAGTAGAACTCACCGTCCTGGTACAGGAACTCGAACGTACCGGCACCCACGTAACCGATTTCTTTGCAGGCATCCACGCAGGCCTTGAGCGTACGCTCACGGGCTTGCTCATTGATGTTCGGTGCCGGGGCTTCTTCGATGACCTTCTGGTTCCGGCGCTGCAGGGAGCAGTCCCGGTCGCCCAGATGGATCACGTTGCCGTGCATGTCAGCCAGTACCTGAATCTCCACATGGCGCGGGGCCTCCAGGAATTTTTCCAGATACACGGTCGGGTCGCCGAAGGCATTCTTGGCTTCGGTCTGGGTAATCTGGACCGCTTTCAGCAGTGCGGCTTCTGAGTGCACGACCTGCATGCCCCGGCCGCCGCCACCCGACGCTGCCTTGATCATCACCGGATAGCCGATCTTGCGGGCGACGCGCAGAGTGTTCTCGTCGTCCTCGGTAAGCGGACCGTCAGAGCCCGGTACCGTCGGCACGCCGGCCTGCTTCATCGCTTCAATGGCGGACACCTTGTTCCCCATCAGCCGGATGGTCTCTGCCCGGGGGCCGATAAAGCGGAACCCGCTGTTCTCGACCTGTTCGGCAAAGTCAGCGTTTTCGGCGAGGAAGCCATACCCGGGGTGAATGCCCACTGAGTCGGTGACTTCGGCCGCACTGATGATGGCGGGAATGTTCAGGTAGCTGTCGGTCGGGCTGTTCGGGCCGATACAGACGGATTCGTCTGCCAGGCGCACGTGCATCAGGTCGCGGTCTACCTGTGAGTGCACAGCAACCGTCTTTATCCCCAGCTCCTTGCATGCGCGGAGAATGCGCAGGGCAATTTCACCGCGGTTTGCGATCAGAACTTTTTCTAACATGGCCATGGTTAACAATCACCGATATCAGGAAATGACGACCAGAGGCTGGTCAAACTCAACCGGCTGGCCATTTTCTACCAGAATTTCGGTCACGGTACCGGCCTTGTCTGCTTCGATCTGGTTCATCATTTTCATTGCTTCGACGATACAGATCACGTCGCCCGCATTAACGGTCTGGCCCACTTCAACAAACGGGCTGGAAGTGGGGGACGGGGCCCGGTAGAAAGTGCCGACCATCGGCGATTTTACCGCGTGGCCACTGAACGCAGCCGGGGCGGGATCTTCGGCCACAGGGGCTACCGGTGCGGGAGCCTGGGGCGCCTGCGGGGCCGCGTAGCTCACAAACTGGCCGGACACGCCCGCCTGCTCGCGGCGGCGGGAGATGCGTACCGAGTCATCCCCTTCGTGAATTTCCAGCTCCTCGACATCAGATTCCTCGAGCAGCTCGATCAGTTTTTTGATTTTGCGAATATCCATAACTCTGTCAGTCCCGTTTGCTGGTCTATCGTTGAATTCGTTGCAGGGCAGCCTGAAGGGCCAGTTCATAACCCAGGCTGCCCAGCCCGCAGATAACGCCCTGGGCGATATCCGAAAAGTACGAGTGATGCCGGAAGGGCTCCCGGGCATGCACATTGGAAAGATGAACCTCAATAAACGGAATGCCGGAGGCCAGCATGGCATCACGCAATGCCACACTGGTGTGGGTGAAAGCGGCCGGATTGATAATGATGAAATCTACCCCCTCTGCCCGGGCCTCATGCACCCGTTCGATCAGCTCATATTCCGCGTTGGATTGCAGGTGCAGCAGGTGATGGCCCTGGTCTGCCGCCTGCTGTCTCAGCCGGTCATCAATATCGGCCAGGGTCTCATGGCCATAGACCTCGGGCTCTCGTGTGCCAAGCATGTTGAGGTTGGGGCCATGGAGAACAAGAATGGTCGACATGGTAATTTTGCCTTGGTGTTGTTTTGAACAGGATCGCCGAAGATAACGACACGATACCTGAATGGTGCGTGCTTGTTAGCTCCGGATCAACACTTTTTGACAATCTTCCTGTTGCCGGAATGATCCTGAAAAGCTTACACAGCAAAGACCGGCGCTGCGATGACATTTCGTTGATGCCGGCAATTGTCGGCCATGGGGTTGAAGGGGGCTATTCGACATTGGTTTCATGGGCCCGGCTCCCCGCCGGGCCCATGAGTGGCCTTTTATCCGGCGATAACGACCTGGTTCCGGCCGTGTTCCTTGGCGCGGTAGAGGGCACGGTCGGCCCGTTCGCACAATCCCTGGACGCTGTCCCCCCGCCAGTCGGCGACGCCGCAGCTGAAGGAGACCCGGAACTCCTGATCTCCGGCGTGTTGGACCAGTTCACAGAAACGCTGGCGGATCTCGTCGAGAACGTTGCGGGCATCACTAACCGCGGTGTTAGGCAGGATGATGGCAAACTCTTCTCCCCCGTAACGGCCGATATGATCAGATTTACGCAGGCGCTGCTTGAGGAACATGGACAGGCTGCGCAGGATCCGGTCCCCGATAGGGTGGCCATAGCGATCGTTCACATTCTTGAACTCGTCGATATCCAGCATCGCAAAAGCCAGCGGCTGGTCCTTTTGGCGGGCACGTGCGACTTCCTGTTCAAGCAGGTACAGGGTATGGGTGTGATTGTACAGGCCGGTGAGGCTGTCACGGATCATCAGGGCCAGTAACGAGCGTGCCCGCCGGCCCCGGTTATGAATGGTTGCGAGCAGGTGCCTGGGATCAATGGGCTTGGTCAGGAAGTCATCACCACCCAGGCTCATGGCCTGCAGTTGTTTGTTGACGTCTTCTTCGGCCGACAGATAAATGATGGGCACGCTGTGGAATCTGTCCTGCTGGCGGATGACCCGGGCAATCTCTGTTCCGGTACAGCCAGGCATGTACATGTCGAGGATGATGATTTCCGGCGAGAACTCCTCCAGGGCGTGGATGATCTGCATCGGATCGGTGATGACCCGGGCATTCATGCCGGCGCGTTTGAGCACCGTTTCCATGAACTTGGCCTGGGCGCGGGAGTCGTCCAGTACCAGCACCCGGTATGGTTCGTTCGGGCTGCCGTGGGTGTAGGCTTCGATCTTTTCGATCAGCTGGCCGGGATCGACCGCCGGATAAAAGAACTCTTCACCGCCACAGCGGGAGGCACGCAGGCGGGTTTCAATGCTGCCGTCGTCCTCGCTCACGAAAATGATGGGAATCGGTGTGTCCCGGTTTTTCTGAAGCTGTTCCACGGTGGCCAGGCCCGCGAGCGGATGCTGGCCGAAGTTTACATCCATCAGGATGGTTTCGGGTTTGTTCAGGGTGCAGGCATCGATCAATTGCTGCGGAGACTGAAAGGCCGCGGCGCGAAAACCGAAAAACTCCAGCTGGCGGGTCAGGCGGGTGGCCATCTCGGAATTGCCCAGGGCAATGTACACCGGTGTCCGCAGGTATTGCTGGGGAGCTTCTCCGGCAGCCTGATCAGACCGGCGCTGGGTATTCTGGCACAGGCTTGCGGCCGCATCCTGCAGTTGCCGGGCAAGGTCGTCGCTGAGTGCAGACTCCTCGGGCCAGGCTTCGAGTACCTGCAGGATGCGTCTGCCGGCGGCAGCGTGCTCGTGCATTTCAAAGCGCAGGGCGTAGCGCACGAGTTTGTCGGTGTCGGCGAAGAATGAGGCACGGAGCCTGCCGGCCTGATCCTGGTTTTCGCTGATCTTCTGCCAGGTGTCCAGAACGACGCGGGCCTGAGTGGTAACACGCCGGGCAAAATGTTGCCTGAGTTTTTCTTTTTGGTTTTCTTCGTTCATTGGGCTCCGGCCTGTGTTCCGTCTTTTAGTACATAAGCCCCCCGGGCTGTGGGGCAACTTTCTAACCTTAATCGGTTTTCAGAGTCTATAGTGTTTAATGTTGTCGGCGTAGATTGCACTCTGTAAATCTTTGTCAACTCTGCGGCCCGGATCACAGGCACCCTTACCACCCCAGCGTGACCAGAACACTATGGCAAGGAAGCAGGAAACAGCTGATTCAAAACCGCGCAGCGAACTCTCCCTCGGCAGCTTGCTGATACTTTTTGCCAGCAGCCTGCTGGTGATGATGCTTGCCGCGGCGTTCATTATCAGTTTTGGCCATTTTCGTGATTATGTGGCACACCAGATGACCGCCCATGCCCTGGATGGCGCCACCGCAACGGGTTTGTCGCTGTCCAACGCTATTGACGGTTCAGACCCGGTAGCGTCGGCCTCGCTGATCGATGCCGTTTTCGACAGCGGGCGCTATCTGGCGGTGGAGTACCTGTCCCACGATGGTACGGTCATTGCCGGCCGGCGCATGGAACTTGCCGACTCCGTGGCGCCGCGCTGGTTCATCCGTCTGGCTGAACTGCCCCGGGCCCAGGCCGAAGCCGAAGTGGTGCGGGGCTGGACGCGGCTGGGTAAGGTGCGGGTAACCAGCCACCCCGGCCGGGCCTATCGTGACCTCTGGCGGCTCAGTGTCGGGCTGCTGATGAGCGTGCTTGTGGTGGGCGGTGTCGGGCTGGTGGCCCTGTTCCTGCTGGTGCGCTGGCTGCTGCAGCCGCTTGGAGCTCTGGAGCGTCAGGCCCAGGCATGGGGCCGGCGGGATTTCCGTCACCGGGTGCAGACCCGCTCTACCCGGGAACTCAACCGGGTGACAGGCGCGATGAACCAGATGGCCGACGATCTGGAACAGATGTTCCGCAGTCAGGGTCGTCTTATCCAGTTTCTGCGCAAAGTTAACAGTGAGGACCCGGTGACCGGCCTTGCCACTCGCAGTGCCTTTGACCAGCGGCTCAGGGCAGAAGTCGCGCTGGAGGAAAAGGCGGCTCCGGGTATGCTGGCCCTCATCTGTCTTGGGGGCTTTGGCGATTACAACATGGCCTATGGCCGGGCGGAAGGTGATGAGCTGTTGCGCCAGGTGGCGCGGCGGATTGAAGCGTTTGTGGCCCATCATCCCCAGTCCTTTGCAGGACGGCGTACCGGTGCCGAGTTTGTCGTGTTTATCCCCGGCGTCTACGCCCACGATGCCCGGGTCTGGTTTGACGGGCTGGTCCGGGATCTGGACGGCGTATACGGTGGTCTGGCCTCGCCCATGGACACCAACGTGTATGCCGGCCTGGCAGCGGCGACACCGGGTGCCGGGGTGCGGGATCTGTTGGCAGCGGCGGATGCGGCCCTTCGCACGGCCCAGCAGAGCAGCAAATCGAACTGTTGTCTGGAGCAGGCCGGCGCGGACTCCCATAACAATATGGAGGCCTGGCGCCGGATCCTGATGGATGTAGTGGAGTCGGGTTCGCTGTCGATCTGGTTGCAGCCGATGGTCAGCTGCGACGATCAAAGGCTGTTGCATCATCAGGTGTTTTCGCGGATTCCCGCCATCGGCGGAGACTTGCAGGCCGGCACCTATCTGCCCATGGCGGAACGTCTTGGTCTGGTCACGGAGCTCGACCGTTTGTTACTCGGCCGGGTACTGACGATGCTGGCCAAAGCGCCTGACCAGCCTCTGGCGATTTCCCTGGGGGTTGCCTCCGTGGGCGATGAGCGTTTCTGTCAAGAGCTGCTGGAGCGCCTGGGTGATGCCGGCAAGCTGGCCTCGCGCCTGTGGATAGGCGTACCGGAGCTTGCCCTCAAGCATCACCGGAAACAGGCCGGGCGGTTGGTGCAGTCCCTGGCCCGGATGGGAGTTCCGGTAATGGTGGACCGTTTTGGCGTGGGTGGTGTGTCGTTCAGCTACCTGCGTAATCTGCCGTTCCGGGGCATCCGCATTGATCACAGTTTTGTTCACGGTGTGGATGGCCACGCCGAGAACCGGTTCTGGCTGGAAGTGGTGATCGGGATTGCCCATAGCCGGGGGGTGCGGGTTTTTGCGACCGCTGTGGAAACCGAGACGGAATACTCGGTACTGTGTAAGCTGGGTATCGACGGGGCCATGGGATACCATCTGGGCAGGCCCTTTGGAACAGATGAATAAGTAATGGGAGAGCGGGAGACCTATGCCGGGCAAGATCGGACAGTACTTCAGGAATAAAAAGGAAGACATGCAGGATTACACCGGCGGCAGCGGCGTAATCGGGAAGTTACTGCTGATCGTGGTGGCGATCTACCTGCTGATCGCTATTGTTGTGGGCATGTACTGGAGCGGTGAGCCTGATACCTTTTCGGTGCGTGAGCACACCCGGACCCTGGCCACCAGCATGGAGCGGGAGCCGGTGACCGGCTTTGCCACCACGGCGACCATGATCCGGATTGCCGAAACCCTGCTCGACAAACCCGGTGGTTACATCTCCAATGACATTTTTCCGCCCGGACTGTGGCTGGACAACATGCCTAACTGGGAATACGGGGTGCTGGTTCAGTTGCGGGACCTGTCCCGGGCCATGCGCAAAGACATCAGTCGCTCCCAGAGCCAGTCGGCCGAAGATCCGGACCTGATTATTGCCGAGCCCCAGTTCCATTTCGACAGTGAAAGCTGGGCCATCCCCTCCACGGAGAAAGAGTATCGGCGTGGCATCAATGCCCTCAGGCGTTACCTGAACCGGTTGTCTGACCCGGTCCAGCCCGATGCCCAGTTTTTTGCCCGGGCCGATAACCTGAGCAACTGGCTGGCTGATCTGGAGACCCGCCTGGGCAGCTTGTCTCGTACCCTGAGCGAGAGTGTGGGGAAAGCCTCGGTCTCAGAGGCGGTGGCCAACCTGAATCCGGACGATCCGCTGGCTGAAGTGAGCGTGGGCGCGGATGTGAAAACTCCCTGGACCCGGATTGATGACGTGTTCTACGAGGCCCGGGGCAGTGCCTGGGCGCTGCTGCATATCTTCCGGGCAATGGAAGTGGATTTTCGCAAGGTGCTGCAGGACAAAAACGCCATGGCCAGTGTCAAGCAGATCATTATTGAACTGGAGGGTACCCAGCAGTCCATGTGGAGCCCGGTGATTCTGAACGGCAGCGGCTTTGGTGTGCTGGCCAACCATTCTCTTACCATGGCGGCGTATCTTTCCCGGGCCAACGCGGCGATCAGCGATATGCGGGATCTGCTGTCCAGAGGCTAGGGCGGCCGCTGGGGCAGCCATAAAAAAACCGGGTGCTTGATGGCTACCCGGTTTTTTTATGGCTCAGGCGTGATCAGCCTTCAGCCTTTGTAGGCGTTGACCGCCTTGACGATGGCGTCTTTGGCAGCCGCCGCATTATCCCAGCCCTGCACTTTAACCCACTTGCCCGGCTCCAGGGTTTTGTAGTTTTCGAAGAAGTGACGGATCTGGTCCCGCAGCAGCTGGCACAGGTCGTCGACGTCTCTGACGTCCTGGTAGATGGTGGTCAGCTTGTCGTGGGGCACTGCAACCAGTTTGGCGTCACCACCGGCTTCGTCTTCCATGTTCAGCACGCCCACCGGGCGGGCACGGATGATGGAGCCGGCCTGTACCGGGTGCGGGGTGATAACCAGTACATCCAGAGGGTCACCGTCGTCTGCCAGCGTGTGCGGGATAAAACCGTAGTTGGCCGGGTAGAACATCGGCGTCGCCATAAAGCGGTCAACCAGCAGGGCACCCATGTCTTTGTCCAGCTCGTACTTGACCGGAGAGCTGTTAGCCGGAATCTCGATGGCGACATAGATATCTTCTGGTGGGTTTTTACCGGCGGGGATGTTTTCGAAAAGCATGTGGGAACCTTCCTGCTACGTTGAAGTACGTTTAACTGCGGTGGAAAATGGGCGCAATTATACGGCACTCGCGCGAGGTTCGAAACTAAACCTTGGATTGCCCCTTCGTAAGGGAGCGCCGCGACGGAGCAGGATTACAGCCGCCGGCGCGCGGGGCTACCGGCTTAGAGTCTGATTTGCTTGGCAATCAGCTCTTTCATGATCTCGGTGGTACCGCCGCCGATGGAGAGAATTTTGGTGTCACGATACAGGCGCTCGACCACGGATTCGCGCATAAAGCCCATGCCGCCGAACAGTTGTACCGCCTCCCGGGTGACTTTTTCGCACACCTCTACCGAGAAGTTCTTGGCCATCGCCACCTGTTTGATGGGGTTTTTGCCAGCCTGCATCAGGGCGGCACAGCGGTAGGTGTATTCCCGGGCCACGTCGATCTGGGTGGCCATATCCACCAGCTTATGCCGGGTTACCTGGAAGCCGGCAACACTGCGCCCGAACGCCTGGCGCTGCCCGGTGTATTCCAGCGCCGCCTCGTAGGCGAGCTGGGCGGTCATATAGGCCATGATCGACAGGCTCAGACGCTCGGCCAGAAAGTTGCTCATGATGGCAATGAAGCCGGCGTTCTCGGCCCCGATCAGGCGCTCCACCGGTACCCGGCAATCTTCAAAAAACAGCTCGGCGGTGTCGCTGGCCCACCAGCCCATTTTTCGTAACCCCGTACCGGTACTGAAACCGGGCATGTCGCGATCGATCAGCAACAGGCTGATGCCGGCATGGCCTTCGCCACCGGTACGCACGGCGACGGTGTAGTGATCAGCCCGCGTGCCACTGGTGATAAAGGTTTTGCTGCCGTTGACGATGTAGTGACCGCCATCCCGTACCGCACGGGTCCTCAGACTGGCCACATCGGAGCCGCCGCCGGGCTCGGTCACCGCCAGGGCTGCAATTTTCTCACCACGCAGAACCGGCGGCACAATCTGCTCACGCACCTCTTTTCGGGCCCATTTGGCGACCGGGGGCATACCGATGTCGAGCGAACCCAGGCTGGCGACCAGGCCGCCGGAAGTGGAGCGCATCAGCTCCTCGGAAACCGCGACTTTCAGGAAAACATCGCCTTCACCGACACCGCCGAGGCTGTCCGGGAAGCCTATGCCCAGCAGGCCGGCATCTCCGGCTTTACGGTAAAGCTCCCGTGGAAACCCTCCGGCTTCTTCCCACTCGTTGATGTAGGGAAGCACGTGAGTTTCAACAAACTTGCGGGCTGTCAGGCGTACCTGTTCATGGGTTTCGTTGAAGTAATCAGACACGGTAAGGCTTCCTGCATTCTTGTTTATGGTGCCCTGAGTGTGGCTTAATTACGCGTACCAAGCAAGCGCTTGGTTTTGGCTGCGATAACAAAAAAAACCGGCTCAGGGCCGGCTTCGGATCCGTGTGCTGGTCAGGTGCCGGGGCGGGAGATACTCCTCACTCCAGAGGCCGTGCCCAGCAGCAACAGGTCTGCCGGACGCCGGGCGAACAGGCCATTGGTAACCACGCCCACAATATTGTTGAGCTTTTCCTCAACCTGGAGCGGACGGGAGATGTCCAGATTATGGATGTCGATGATGATGTTGCCATTGTCGGTGGTAAAACCCTCCCGGTAGACCGGGTCGCCGCCGAGCCTGACGATTTCCCGGCCAACGTGGCTGCGGGCCATGGGGATGACTTCGACCGGCAGCGGGAAATCGCCCAGGATATCGACCTGCTTGGATTCATCGGCAATGCAGATGAACGTGCGGGCCACCGCCGCAACGATCTTTTCCCGGGTCAGGGCGCCGCCGCCACCTTTGATCAGCTCCAGACGCTCGTTGGTTTCATCAGCGCCGTCCACGTAAAAACCGATCTCGGTCGCGGCGTTGAGGTCGTAGACCGGGATACCATGGCTTCTCAGCCGCTCAGCGGTTGCCTCGGAGCTGGCGACCGCGCCGTCGAAGTCGTTTCGGTAGGCTGCCAGGTAGTCGATGAAAAAGTTAGCGGTGCTGCCGGTGCCTACTCCGACAACGCTGTTACGTTCCAGCTGAGGGGCAATGTGATCCACCGCAGCTTTGGCAACGGCTTGTTTCAGTTCGTCCTGGGTCATGGTGGCTCCGCGGGTTGATCAGGTTACCATCCCATTATACGCCGGCAGCGTCATTGCTTATAGACGGCCGCAGGGCAAAGTTCCTAAACTGTAGGTTTTTCCAGCTCTATACCACTAACACCAAAACCGGATTCCCCATGTCGCAACGCTATATCAAGAGAATACTCGATGCGCGGGTCTATGACATCGCGATTGAGACACCGCTGACTGAAGCCCGCATTCTGTCCAAACGTTTTGGCAATAATATTCTGCTCAAGCGGGAAGATCTCCAGCCGGTATTTTCTTTCAAGATTCGTGGCGCGTACAACCGGATGGCTATGCTGTCCGAAGAACAGAAGGGCAGGGGGGTAATCTGCGCCTCCGCCGGCAATCACGCCCAGGGTGTGGCGCTTTCGGCCAGGACGCTGGGCATCAAAGCGGTCATTGTGATGCCGCAGACGACGCCGGACATCAAGGTGAAGTCGGTACGGGACCATGGTGCCAGGGTGGTGCTCAGGGGTGACGCCTTTGATGAGGCCGCAGCCCATGCCCGGGAGCTGGTCAGTAAACATGGCTATACCTACATCCCGCCGTACGATGACCCCGACGTTATCGCGGGCCAGGGCACCGTCGCCATGGAAATGATGTGGCAGTTTTCCCAGCCCCTGCATGCAGTATTTATCCCGGTGGGGGGCGGAGGCCTGATTGCCGGCATGGCGGCGTACATCAAGTATCTGCGCCCGGACGTCAAAGTCATCGGAGTCGAGCCGGAGGATTCCAATTGCCTGCAGGCGGCTCTGGCGGCCGGTGAGCCGGTTACCCTGGACGAAGTCGGGATTTTTGCCGATGGGGTGGCGGTCAGGCAGATCGGGCAGGAGCCGTGGGATGTCTGTAAGGATACGGTCGACGAAGTCATCACGGTGAGTACCGATGAGATCTGTGCGGCCATCAAGGATGTCTTCGAAGACACCCGCTCCATTGCCGAGCCGGCCGGCGCCCTGTCGGTTGCCGGGATCAAAAAATACATTGAGCGGGAACAGGTTGAGGGCGAAAACCTTGCCGGGGTGCTCAGCGGCGCAAACATGAACTTTGACCGCCTGCGCTATATCTCTGAGCGTACCGAGATTGGTGAAAAGCGGGAGGCGATACTGGCGGTAACCATTCCGGAAAAGCCGGGCGCGTTCAAAACCTTCATTAATGCCCTGCACAAACGCAGTATTACCGAGTTCAACTACCGTTATGCGGATCAGAAGGATGCGGTCATCTTTGTAGGTATCCAGATCCAGGCTGGCGGCCTGGGCCGGGAAGAGCTGGTGCAGGAGTTGCGGGAAAAAGGTTATTCGGTGATAGATCTGACCGATAGCGATGTGGCCAAGCAGCATATTCGCCACATGGTCGGGGGCCACGCGCCCTCGGTGAGCAAAGAAGCCATCTATCAGTTCGAGTTTCCCGAGCGCCCGGGTGCCCTGCTCAAGTTTTTGATGTCGCTGGGGACACGCTGGAATATTTCGTTGTTCCACTACCGCAACCACGGGGCAGCCTACAGCCGTGTACTGCTTGGCGCTCACGTGAACGACCCGGAACTGCCCGAATTTGAGGCGATGCTCGAAAAGGTCGGGTTCCGCTACGAAAACGTGACTGACAACGAAGCCTACCGGCTGTTTCTGGGAGCGGGTAACGGCCGGTGAGGGGTAGGGCCCGGTGTGCTCGGGCCCGGATTCTTACCAAATCGTAACCTGTCATGAATTGTAAAATCAGGGTTGCGTGTTAGTCTTTCGTCTAATTCTCGGACCCGGGAATAGCCACCTGATTTTCCAGCCATTTAAAGCAAGATGAGACGGGATAACCTGTGATGAGAGGCAAACCAGATATTATCCGCACGATAGTGCTTATCTTTGCGGCTGGCCTCATCGTTACCGGTTTTACCACCCTCCAGGCCTCTGAAGACAAACGCTCTGTGCGTGACCTGCCGTTGTCCGGCTACGTCCAGCCTGCCAGTCAGGGTCTGAACCGGTAACAGGCCTTGTCTGTGACCACTCCGTGTAGCGGGATATCCCAGGGTTCAACGGGCAGTGCCGTGACTTTCTGAAGCTCGTGGGCCAGTCCGATCAGCTTGGGTGCCATGGCCGGCCGGATTCGGCTGAAGGCAAAGGTCCGATCGTAAAAGCCTCCGCCCATTCCTAATCTTCCACCGTCCTCATCAAACCCCACCAACGGGAACAGCACCGCATCCAGAGCCCAGGCGGGGCGATGCCGGGAGCGCGGAAAGGCGGGTTCCGGTATGCCGAAACGATTGGGCCGCAGAGGGGTGTCCGGAGCGTAGGGGCTGAACACCAGTTTGCCGGAATAGATCGGGTGCAGGACAGGCAGGTAAAACCGGATGTGCCTTTGGCGCGCCAGGTGAACGTACAGCCCGGGGTCGATCTCGCCATCGTTCGCAAGATAAATGCCAATGTGGCGGGCCCGGAGCAGGTTGGGGTGCCTCAACAGGTTGATCGCCAGTTGCTCGGAGGCGCAGGCCTGGTGTTCAGCGCTTAAGGCGCGGCGTTGCCGGCGCAGATGGGCCCGGAGTTCGCTGCGGGGAAGACTGTCTGGCTGGGACTCAAATGGCTGGGGAGGATGCAACTGCGTCAAAATAAAGCTTCCCGGGCTGCCGTTATCGGATGTAGCCCTTGAACCCAGAGTTCAAGGTCGGTGGCCGCTGTGACATATCAGGCTTTCCCCGTTGGGGACGTGCTCACAATGCCCTGAAGTGGCCACCTGGGTAGTGCGCATCGGCTCGAGGACGTACCCGACCAGCGAACAGCCCAGGAAGTTGGGACCATTATAGGCCCAAGGCCGGGGCCGATTGCAAGCCCTTTTCCCATCAGCTGTTGGCGGGGCCTCCGAGCGCTTCATCCAGGCGATGGTTCATCGCTTTCAGAATGCTGCTGGTGGCGTCGGACATGCTGTCCTGCTCCAGCAGTTGATGGGTAATGTTCAGCGCCGCCATCACGGCAATGCGCTCGGTGCCGAACACCTTGCCGCTGGCGCGGATCTCGCGCATTTTGGTATCAAGGTGACGAGCGGCCCGCAACAGGGCTTCCTGTTCTTCCCGGGGGCAGGCCACCAGGTATTCCTTATCCAGAATCCTGACTTCAACGGTGGTTGATGGTTGTGACATTAATGCTGCTCCAGGGCTCTGAGGCGGCCGATCATGGCTTCAATCTTGGTTTTGGCAAGATCGTTCTTGTGCATCAGCTGAGCGCGCTCCCGGGTAAGGTCGTCCTGGAGTTCACGCAGCAACGCGTTATCCTTCTCGAGCTTTTTGCAGCGATCAATCAGCTGCTCCAGCTTGTCCGCCAATGCTTTTATTTCGGACTGTTCCATGACGTGCCCAATCTGAGTAATTCGGATGTCGGTAACTATAAGTGCCCGTACCAGAGCGGTCAATTTACGACGCTGTCATGGCGAGGCTGACGTGACGCCGGTCACCCTCGGTGCTCACCCGGGCCGTGCCAGCCCTGCCCGGTAATGCTAGGATAGAGGCTTCAAACTGACGGAGCAGCCGGCGACCAGCCCGGCGTGCTCCCCCGACACAGGAACCGGCTGTTTCATGTCTGAAACCGATACTTCAGGTCCGGCCCGGGCGGCCGAATTCGAGCGCTGGGCTAACGTTTTTACGGCCCACAAAGCCTTTAGCCACCCCTCCGAGCTACACGGCATCCTGTGTGGACAGCTTGCTGCCGGCACCCGTATCGGAGAGCCGCAATGGCTGACGATGGTGTGCGAGCATATGGGGCTGGGTGAGCAGGCAATGGAAGAGTCCTCAGACCTGGTTCCGTTCATGAACGAGGCCTACAGAAAAACACTGGCCCGGCTGCAGTCCAGCGACATGACGTTCCAGCCCCTGCTGCCGGATGACGACTACGCCATCGAGCAGCGCCTGGAAGCGCTGATTGCCTGGGTGCGAGGGTTCCTCGAAGGCATGGCTCTGGCTGCCGGCGCTGCCTTGGGCCAGGCGCCCGAAGAGATCCGGGAACTGATCGAGGATATGGTGGCCATCAGCCAGCTGTCTGAAGACGAGGAGTCTGATGACGAGAGCGAGCAACAACTGCTGGAAATCACCGAATACGTGCGCCTGGGTGCGCTGGCGGTGTTTACCGAATTCAATGAGCCGGAAAAACCGGCCGGCGCAACCCGAACCCTGCACTGACCAGGAGAGAGCATGGCCCCGATGATCCCGATGAAAGAGTTTGCTGAACGCCGCCGCAAGCTGATGGAGCGGATGGCACCCGACAGCATAGCCATCCTGCCCGCTGCGCCGGAGCGTGTTCGTAACCGTGATGTGCTCCATCCCTTCCGGCAGGACAGTGACTTTCATTACCTGACCGGCTTTGGCGAACCTGAGGCGGTACTGGCGCTGATCCCCGGGCGGGAGCATGGCGAGGCGGTGTTGTTCTGTAAAGAACGCAACCCTGAGAAAGAGCTGTGGGACGGGTTCCTGGTGGGGCCTGAAGGGGCGATTGAGCACTACGGCATGGACGATGCCTTCCCGATTGCGGATATCGACGACATACTGCCGGGTATGATCGAAGGCCGGAGCCGCGTTTATTATCCGCTGGGTAAAGACCCCGCCTTTGACACCCGGGTAATGGACTGGCTCAAGGTTATTCGCGCCAAAGTACGGGCCGGAGCCCACCCACCGGGTGAACTGGTGGCCCTGGAGCACCTGCTGCACGATATGCGCCTGTACAAGAGTGCGGCCGAGATCAAGGTGATGGCGAAAGCCGGAGAGATCAGTGCCGAGGCTCATTGCCGGACGAT
The DNA here is from genome assembly GCA_035306945.1 of Marinobacter sp. GTDB lineage: Bacteria > Pseudomonadota > Gammaproteobacteria > Pseudomonadales > Oleiphilaceae > Marinobacter. Next base: position 25,571 of record DATGNB010000078.1, on the reverse strand, counting down.
GAAGCGGGCCCGCCGGGGAGGCTTCGAGTACCACCTGGAGGCCGAACTGATCCACACATTTATGGCGCACGGGGCCCGCTCAACCGCTTATCCGTCGATTGTCGGCAGCGGCGCCAACGGCTGCATCCTGCATTACATTGAGAACCGGGCGCCGCTCAAAGACGGCGACCTGGTGCTGATCGATGCCGGGTGTGAGCTCGAATGCTACGCCTCCGACATCACCCGTACCTTTCCGGTCAGCGGCAAATTCAGTCCGGAGCAGGCGGCGCTGTATAACGTCGTGCTTGAAGCCCAGTATGCGGCTATCGAGGCGGTGCGGCCGGGCAATCACTGGAACCATTCCCATGAGGCGGCGCTCAGGGTTCTCAGCCAGGGGCTGATTGACCTTGGCCTGCTCTCGGGCAGCCTGGACGAAGTGCTTGTGACCGAAGCCTACCGGCCGTTCTTCATGCACCGCACTGGCCACTGGCTTGGCCTGGACGTCCACGACGTCGGCGACTACAAGGTGGACGACCAGTGGCGGGTTCTGGAACCGGGCATGGTGCTGACTGTTGAGCCGGGCCTGTATATTGCGCCGGATAACAACGAGGTTGAGGAGCGGTGGCGCGGTATTGGCATCCGGATTGAAGACGATGTGGTGGTGACCAGAGACGGCTGCCGGGTACTGACTGACCAGGTACCGAAAACCGTGGCGGACATTGAAGCCCTGATGGCGGACTGAGCTGGTGAGCAACCCCCCGATGGATACCGATCTGATGATTGCCGGTGGCGGCCTGGCGGGTGCCACCCTGGCGCTGGCACTGGCCCGGGTGGTCCCTGAGCTCAGGGTCACGGTGGCTGAGGGCTTTCCGCTCTCGCCCGAGGCACTGCCGGAGGATTATCAGCCCAGTTACGACGCCCGTTCTACCGCGCTGGCCTGGGGCTCCCGGCAGATTTTTGAAGAGCTGGGCCTGTGGCAGACCCTGGCAGCCCACGCCACACCGATCCGGAACATTCATGTGTCTGACCGCGGGCGTTTCGGGGCTACCCGGCTGAGTGCCGCCGACCATAAACAGGCGGCGCTGGGCTATGTTGCCGATAACCGCTGGATGGGGCTGTGCCTGATGCGGGCTCTGGCCCAGACCAGCGTGCGCTGGCGGGCGCCGGCAGAAGTGACCGGCATGACGCCCCGGCCCGGCGGGGTTGAGGTCAGGTTAAAACAGGATGGCCGGGAACAGACACTGACCGCCCGCTGCCTGGTGGTCGCCGATGGCGGCCGCTCCGGTCTGCGCGAGGCCCTGGGTTTCGTGCCCCGGATTGAGGATTATCAGCAGAACGCACTGATCGCGACGGTCTCTACCAGCGAGCCGCACCAGTTTACCGCGTATGAGCGCTTTACCGATGCCGGCCCCATGGCACTCCTGCCTCACGGTTCACCGGCGCGGGCCGGACATGAGTCTGCGTTGATCTGGACGCTGGCTGACGACGCCCTGGAGCAGGTGCTGGCCGCGTCTGATGAGGATAAATGCCGTCAGCTTCAGGCCCGCTTTGGCTGGCGGCTGGGCCGGTTTACCCGGATCGGCCAGTGCCACCATTACCCGCTTAAACTGGTAACGGTGGATGAAATCGTCCGGCCCGGCGTTGTGCTGGTGGGGAATGCGGCCCATGCCCTGCACCCGGTAGCCGGACAAGGCTTTAACCTGGCATTGCGAGGGCTGATGACGCTGGTTGAGCAACTTCGCAGGGCCGTTGATGCGGGCGTCGGGCCCGGTGATCTCAGGGTCCTTGGTGAATACCAGCGTCTGCACCGGCAGGACTGGCAACAGACTGTGCGGTTCTCGGACTCGCTTATCCGGGTCTTTGCGCAGGCGCCGGCACCGGTGGTCGCCGCCCGGGATGCCGGTCTGGTGGGGCTGGATCTGTTGCCCGCCGCCAAACACTGGTTTGCCCGCAAAGCCATGGGAACGGGTGGCCGAAAGCCGGTGCTTCCGGTCCCCGGGCGTTACCAGCAGGAGGACGATGGCAATGACCAGTGAGCCTCAGGAACAGGTGTTCGATATTCTTGTGGTCGGTGCCGGCATGATCGGCTCGGCGTTGGCGCTTGGTCTGTCGCGTCAGGGCTGGCAGGTGGGGCTGGTGGAGAGTGCCAGCGCGGCATCGCTGCTGGCTGCTCCGCAACCGGCGTTGGGTGTTGACGACTTTGAGCCCAGAGTCAGTGCGATTTCTCTGGCCAGCCAGCAGTTGCTGGCGGAACTGGGGGTGTGGCAGAAAATTCAGACCGGCCGGCACTGCGATTACCGGAAAATGACCGTGTGGGACGGTGACGGCACGGGCCGTATCCATTTTGATGCGGCCGAGTTGCACGCCTCCAGCCTGGGTACCATCGTCGAGAACCGGCATGTGGTGCGGGCGCTGTTTCAGAGCCTGGCTGCGAGCCAGGTGAAGGTACTCGACGGTGTGCGGGTGAAAGGCTGGAGCCGGAGCGCTGGCCTCGAGCTGGAAGACGGCCGGCGCCTGCGCGCGTCTCTGGTTGTCGGCGCCGACGGTGGGCTGTCCCGCCTGCGTCAGTGGAGCGGCCTGGCAACCCGGGAGTGGGATTACGATCAGCAGGCCATCGTCTGCACCGTGCGCACCGGGGAGAGTCATCGCCATACCGCCTGGCAGAACTTTCTGCCGACCGGCCCGCTGGCGTTTCTGCCGCTGCATGATGACGAGGGCAGTGAATACTATTGTTCGGTGGTCTGGTCCCAGGACACCCTGGAAGCCCGGCGGCTGATGGCGCTGGATACCGACCGCTTCCGGCGCGCCCTTGAGGCCGCCATTGAGCAACAGCTTGGGCCGGTGCTTGAAGTGTCACGCCGGTTCGCGTTCCCCCTGCGCCAGCGCCACGCAAAGGATTACGTAACCGATGGTCTGGTGCTGGTGGGTGATGCGGCCCATACCATCCATCCGCTGGCGGGGCAGGGAGCCAACCTGGGCTATGGTGATATCCGGGCGTTACTTGATGAGCTTGAGCGCGCCCGCGGTCAGGGTCTGGCACCGGATAACGGGCTGGTTCTGGCCCGCTACCAGCGTCGCCGCAAAGGCGAGAACCTGGTGATGATGGCTGCGATGGAGGGATTCAAACAGCTCTTCGCCCGGGATGAGCTGCCGGTACGCTGGCTCAGGAATACCGGCATGCGCTGGCTCAATGGCGTCAGCCCGCTGAAAAACCGGATCGCTGCCCAGGCGATGGGGATCCGGCCCTAGCTTTTTTTATCCGCGTGTCATCCGCACAGGTCAAACAGCCGGCTGACCAGCACCGGTACCGCGGTTTCCACCCGCAGGATGCGGGGGCCAAGATGCACACTCTGGCAGCCGGCCGCTTCGAGTTTGCCGACTTCGTACCCGGTAAATCCGCCTTCCGGGCCGATGCACAGTGCTGCCGGCTCCTGCAGGTGCGTGGGGCAGGGCGCGGCCTCGCCGGGATGTGCCACCAGCGCCCGCTTGCCGGCCACCAGGGCCGGTAATTCATCTTCCACAAAGGGTTTGAACAGCTTGCGGATGTGCACCTGCGGCATGAGCGTGTCTTTGGCCTGCTCAAGCCCCAGGGCCAGGTTTTCCCGCAAGTGGTCATCCGACAGCCAGGGTGTTTGCCAGAAGCTCTTCTCGACCTTGTAGCTGTTGATCAGCCAGATCTCCTTGACCCCCAGCGAGGCACAGGTTTGCAGCACCCGGCGAAACATCTTGGGCCGGGGCATGGCGAGGATCAGGGTAAGCGGCAGGGGCGGGGGTGGGCTCTGGTCCAGCGCCACCCGGAGTTCGGCGTGCTCGTCGGTGAGTTCCAGTATCTCCCCGTAACCCATCAGACCATTGACGCGGCCTACGGGCAGGCGGTCGCCTTCCGCCGCTTTGAGTACGGTGCGCAGATGCGCCAGACGCCGGCCCCGCAGGCAGGCCCGGTCCGGGCCGGTAAAATCCTGATCAGACAACAGGGCAAGATTCATCCGATGCCGGGCTCGTCTCCGGCCGACTCCGCGCGGTCACGATAAGCCAGGCGTCCGAAAATGATGCCAAACTCGAACAGAATCCACATGGGCACTGCCAGCAGGGTCTGGGAGATGATGTCCGGCGGTGTCAGCAGCATGCCGATGATAAAGCAGCCTACCACCACATAAGGCCGTTTGGCGGCGAGGTCCTGAGGCGTGGTGGCACCGCTGAGTATCAGCAGTACCGTGGCAATCGGGATCTCAAAAGCCACCCCGAAGGCAAAGAACATCTTCAGGACAAAGTTGAGATAGCTGCTGATGTCTGGCAGTTCGACGATGCCGTCCGGCCCGATGGCGGTAAAAAAACCGAACACCAGAGGGAAGACGACAAAATAAGCAAACGCAGCACCGGCATAGAACAGGATCACCGAGGTGAACAGCAGCGGGAAAGCCAGGCGTTTTTCATGGGCATACAGGCCCGGGGCAACAAAGCTCCAGAGCTGGTAAAGAATGACCGGGATGGCGGCAAACACCGCAAGTACCAGGGCCAGTTTGAGTGGTGCAAAGAACGGCGAGGTGATGTCGGTAGCGATCATCATCTGGCCGACCGGCAGCAGCTCCCTCAGCGGCTGTGATATCAGCAGATAAAGTTCATTGGCAAAGGGGTAAATGCAGGCAAAGCAGATGACAACGGCAAGAACCATTTTCAGCAGCCGGTTGCGCAACTCGAGCAGGTGCTCGATGAGGGGCATTTCCTTTTGCTCAGACGATGCCTGGTTGCCTTCAGGGTTGGCATTCATGAACGTTGGTCCGGTGAACTCTCAGAAGGGGCGTCGGGTTCGGACGACGGCTGTGGCCTGTCTTCTGTCGGCGGCACCCGGCGGGTAGCCGGGGCTGGCCTGGGCTTGTCGCTGAGGATCATATGTTCGTACTTTTTGGCTTCGCCCAAGGCATCCTTGACGGTTTTTTCCACGTCTTCCAGCCCGATATCACCGGCTTTACTGAGCTCCTTGCGCAGCTCTTCGGCTTTCAGTTCACGGTCCAGTTCATCAGTAAACTGGCGCACCATACGCCGGGCACCGCCAATCCAGCGGCCAGCTGTACGGGCAGCCCCGGGCAGGCGCTCCGGGCCCAGTACCAGAAGCGCGATGATGCCGCAAATCAGCAGCTCAAGAAAGCCGATATCGAACATTCAGGTGTTACTCAGCTCTGTTTCTCTTTGGCTTTCTCTTCTGTGGCCGCGGCCTCTGCCTGACTGCTCTCCAGGTTGTCCTGCGGGGCCGGATTTGCCTCCTCGTCATTCATGGACTTCTTGAAGCCCCGGATGGCGCCGCCCAGGTCGGAGCCGATGTTGCGCAGTTTTTTGGTTCCGAACAACAGGATAACGATGCCAAGTACGATAAGGAGTTGCCAGATACTGATGCCCATGAGGGATCCTCATTCAGTTGTTGCTGTTGCGTTTCATTGTACGCCATCGATCTCCCTTCGCGGAAATCCCCGTTAGGGGTACTCCCTTCAGGACGACCGTGACGCTTTTTCTTCCAGTCCCGACAGGTCAAACCGGTTTGCCAGTTCGTCCAGAATATCCTTTGGCCCCAGGCCCAGGTTAGACAGCATCACCAGGCTGTGGAACCACAGATCCGCGGTTTCGTAAACCACATCCCGGGTCTGGCCTGAATGCTCGGCATCCTTGGCCGCCAACAGAGTTTCAGTGCACTCTTCGCCCACCTTCTCCAGGATCTTGTTCAGCCCTTTGGCGTGCAGACTGGCGACATAGGAGGTGTCGGGGTCTGCGCCCTTGCGGGCCTCCAGTACCTGTGCAAGGCGTTCCAGTACATCATTCACGGTGTTGGCTCCTTAGCGGCTGTGGTAGATGGCCGAGGGATCTTTGAGCACAGGCTCTACGCTTTCCCAGCGGCCATCTTTCAGTGTTCGGTAAAAGCAGCTGCGCCTGCCGGTATGACAGGCAATACCACCTTTTTGCTCAACTTTCAGCAGGATTACATCCGCGTCGCAATCGAGCCGGATGTCCCGGACAATCTGCTGATGTCCCGAGCTTTCGCCCTTACGCCACAGTTTACCCCGGGAGCGGGACCAGTATACCGCCTGCCCCTCGCCAACGGTCAGAGCCAGTGACTGCCGGTTCATCCAGGCCATCATCAGGATATCGCCGTTATCGGCGTCCTGGGCAATAGCCGGCACCAGGCCATCGTCGGTCCACTTGATCTCGTTCAGCCAGTCGGGCTGAGAAACGGTAGCGGGAGAATCTTGCATTTGTATGAATCCTGCGATGTCGGTTGTTCAGCGATCGCTGCGCAGCGTGATGGCTGCCGCGAGAGCGAGTAAGGCCCAGCTCCAGGCGGGCAGGTCGGCTGCCAGTTGTTGCGCCGCCGGCTGGCTGGCCGCCAGAGCCACGACCACCAGTACCCCGGCGACCAGACTGTAGCGCCGGCGACGTTCGCGGCGCTTCTGTTGTTCGTCCAGGCGCGCCAGAATCATCTGATGCTGGTCTGCCGCCGGACCACTGCCGCGCATCCGGAGCAAGGCATCGTGTACCAGCTGAGGCATCTCCGGAGACTGCTCCAGCCAGGAAGGCATGTGGGTTTGCAGGGTCCTGATCAGGCCGCCGGGGCCGATGCGGCTGCGCATCCACTCCTCAAGGTAAGGTTGCGCGGTGCTCCACAGGTCCAGATCCGGATACAGCTGGCGGCCCAGGCCTTCAACGTTGAGCAGGGTTTTCTGCAACAGCACCAGCTGTGGCTGAACTTCCATGTTGAACCGGCGTGCGGTCTGGAACAGCCGGAGCAGAAAGTGGCCAAAGGAGATGTCTTTCAGCGGCCGCTCAAAGATTGGCTCGCACACCGTGCGGATTGCCGCCTCGAATTCATTTACCCGGGTGTCTGGCGGCACCCAGCCCGACTGGATATGGAGCTGGGCTACCTGACGGTAATCGCGTCGGAAGAACGCCAGCAGGTTGCGGGCCAGGTAGCTTTGGTCATCCGGGGCCAGGGTACCGACGATGCCAAAATCGATGGCAATGTATTTTGGGTCAGCCGGGTTGCTGACATCCACGAAAATGTTACCGGGGTGCATGTCGGCGTGGAAAAAACTGTCCCGGAAAACCTGGGTAAAGAAGATCTCGACGCCTTTTTCGGCCAGCACTTTCATGTTGACCCCGGCGGCTTTGAGGCGGTCCACGTCGGCAATCGGAATACCGTGTATGCGTTCCATCACCAGCACCGATTTGCGGGTGTAATCCCAGTCGATGAAGGGGATATAGATCAGCGGTGAGTTCTCGAAGTTGCGGCGCAACTGACTGGCATTGGCCGCCTCTCTCTGCAGGTCCAGCTCGTCGTGGATGGTGGCGTCATAGTCGGCCACCACATCCACCGGGCGCAGGCGTTTGCCCTCAGACCAGTATTTCTCGAGCAGACTCGCCATCAGGTACATCAGGGCCAGATCCTGGCGGATGACCTTCTCAATACCGGGGCGCAGGACCTTGACCACGACTTTCTGGCCATTGGGCAGAGTGGCGGCATGCACCTGGGCTACCGACGCGGACGCCATGGGATCGGTACCGAACTCGGCAAACAGTTCGGAAACCGGCGCCCCCAGAGACGTTTCGATAATGGTGCGGGCCTGCGCGCTGGAGAAGGGGGGCACGCGGTCCTGAAGCTGCTTCAGGGCTTCGGCCATGTCGTCGGGCAGCAGGTCCCGGCGGGTTGACAGAATCTGGCCAAATTTCACAAACACCGGCCCCAGCTCTTCCAGGGCCAGGCGCAAGCGGTCGCCGCGGCTCAGTTTGGGTTTCGGGAACAGGTGCCAGGGGGCCAGCAGGAAAAACACCTTGAGCGGGGTGGGCAGTTCGGCCAGCGGCAGGAAGGTATCCAGGCGGTAACGGCAGAATACCCAGGCAATTCGGAACAGGCGTTGCAAGCGGGTCACATTGGCTCCGTATCGTGGTTACGGTCTGGCGAGGCCAGCAGGTTCAGTCGGGCCTCAAGCCGTTCAGTACGCAGATTCAGCTCGTCGATCGCGGAGAACGTTGCCTCCAGTTCCCGCCGCCCGGGCAGGGCACGACTTTCTTCGTGCAGGTACTCTTCGACGTTGGCGTTCATGGTCAGCACCACCTGCCGGCTCCATCGGGCCGCGGTCCGCAACCGCTGGCCCAGGAAGTGGGCGGGCACATCGCCGAGATGGCGGGCCATGGCGGCTTCCCAGTCGGGCTGGAGCTGGCTGAGGGCTTGCTGAAACTGGTGGGCAAGGGCTGTGTCGCCCACCACCTGCAGGCGTTCGTCTGCAAATACCCGGTCATCGCCGAGGGCCAGGGCTGCAAACGCCAGCGGACGGCCCCTGATGGTCAGCGCCGGCTCGTCTTCGGGTTGGCTGCGCACCTGGACATGTTCGCCGGCGCGGGCGAGGGTCCAGTGTAAAATGGCCGGCGCTGTAACGGTAAACCGGACCGGGCCGCCGAGTGCGTTCAGCAGGGCCTGCCGGCCTGCCGGGTCCAGCTCCAGTGCCCGGTTCAGAGCGCTTTCGAGGACAGCGCTGATGGCGGACAACAGGGTGGGGCCGGGAAACATCAGGGTTTGATTCCTACATGCAGGGCGACGATACCGCCGGTCATGTTGTAATACTTGCAGTTGACCAGGCCGGCGTCTTCCATCATGCCCTTGAGCGTCTCCTGATCCGGATGCATGCGGATGGATTCGGCCAGGTACTTGTAGCTTTCGCTGTCACCGGCAATCAGCTGGCCCATCAGTGGCAGGGCCGTGAACGAGTAGGTGTCATAAGCCTTGCTCAACAGCGGGTTGGTGGGCTTGGAGAACTCCAGCACCATCAGTTTGCCGCCGGGTTTCAGCACCCGGGTCATATCCCGCAAGGCCTGATCCTTGTCGGTGACGTTGCGCAGGCCAAAAGCGATGGACACAGCGTTGAAGTTGTTGTCCGGGAACGGCAGGTGTTCGGCGTCTGCCTGCACGTACTCTATGTTGCCGGCATAGCCCCGGTCGGTCAGACGGCTCCGGCCAACCTGAAGCATGGAGGCATTGATGTCGGCCAGCACGACCTTGCCGGCGGGGCCAACCAGGTCGGAAAATTTCATGGTCAGGTCGCCGGTACCGCCGGCAATGTCGAGTACCTGATGGCCCGGACGCACGCCGCTGAGCTCGATGGTAAAGCGTTTCCACAGCCGGTGAATGCCCATGGACATCAGGTCGTTCATGAGGTCATATTTGCCGGCCACACTGTGAAAAACCTGGGCCACCTGACCGGCTTTCTGGCTTTTGGGTACATTGCGAAAGCCGAAATGGGTAACATCGTCCTGGCCGTTGCTTTGGGTACCCGGTGCTTGCTGGTCGCTCATGGGGGTTGATCCTGTGAGAATATGAATCCCGTATTCTAACCTTTGAGGGGTTGGCTACAAGTTTATTGCCGGCTTACACTGTTAAACCGTTTCTAAATCATCGAGAAAACTGATTCATGTCTGTCATTGATATCCGCCGAGCCCATTCCCTTGATACCGCGCATGCCCGTAAAGCCGCCGAAACTCTGGCCCGGGATCTGTCCCGGCAGTTTGATGTGAATTATCACTGGGAAGGTGACCAGCTGAAGTTCCGGCGCAGTGGCGTAAAGGGCCAACTGGATATCCATCAGAACGACCTGCATATCCGCCTTGAGCTGGGCCTGATGCTACGCCCGTTCAAATCCCGGATTGAACAGGAAATCCATTCCCAGCTCGACCAGGTCATCAAGGCCTGAGCGCTCCTAGAAGTCGCCCGGCAGCGTGAAGGGCTCCGGGTGGCCGGCCAGTATGTTGTTCATGACCAGCCGTTCCCGCCGGATCAGCCGATCGATCAGCGTCTCCACCTTGTCCATCTTCCGGAATGCGCTGTAGCCCCGGTGGATAAAACGATGGAGGTCCCCCAGTTCGGCCAGGTCGGCGGGGCTGCGGGTCATTGACAGCAGCCAGCCCAGCGTCCGGTTGCGTACGTAGCGGTCCAGTTGGCGGCCGGTGGTATCCACCAGCTCCAGCTGGCGGTTGCGGGCGCCGGGAGGGCTGCTGGCGCGATAGCCTTCGCACCAGTTTTCGACCGTAATCTGTCCGGTATCCAGGTTGTGGCTCACAAACCACCGGGCCAGCTCCAGGTCCAGGCGCTGGGTAATCAGGTTCAGTTCCACCAGGCCGGCAAAGGTGCCCAGCAGACGGTCAGGCAGCCACGCCACCATGCGTGGAAAAATGCGGTCGATGTTGTCGTCCCGGCGGGTCATGCCGGCGGGGGCGTAAAGGTCGGTCAGCAGGAACTCCAGGCCGGCGTGAAGAGCCGGGTGGCGATACAGGTCCTGATGGGTAGCTTTGAGCCGGGATGCCTGCCAGTCGGCCAGCTGGCGTACCTCGTCCAGCAGGGAGCTGGTCTGCGTGAGTTTCCGGAAATCATGGTATTCCAGTAACCGGCGTTTGAGGTTGTGGGCGTTTGCTGTGTGCACATCCGTTGCGACCAGGCGCTCACGATACATACCAGGCTCCGTTAAACTGGACCATAAACCGCCCAGTTTAACGGAGCCTGGAACCTGGCGCACCTGCTATCGGACAGCCCTCAGTTATGGGCCGCCGCTGGCAGGGTTTCGAAGCCTGGCACCCATTCCTTGCTGTCCAGGGTAATGAAGTGGCTGGGAGCCTGGGTTTCGACGATGCGCATGCTGGTGGGGCTGGTGCGCGCGCTGGCCAGCATGGCGGTGCGGTCAAGAATACGGTCGGTGGCCGGGATCAGGAAGGTGCCGTGCCGTACATGCTGATAGACCGAGGTGTCGGTGCGCGCCATCCACTCCATGATGTTCTCGATATTACGGACAATGGTGAGGTGATCCTTGGTGGCGTAGAACAGCTTGCCCAGCAGCTGGCGTTTGCGCGGGTTCATCTTGCCGAAAAATGTCTGGCCGTAGGCAGACTGCGGGGCACTGTTGATCAGGCGGATCAGCCAGGGCCACATGCCGTGACTGACCGGCTCCAGCAAGGTGGTGACCAGACCGTGCAGCTTGCCCCGGGGCAGGACAGGGGCTTCGAGCACCAGTTCGACATCTTCGTACAACTCCGGCCACTGCCGGATGGCTTCCAGGATCACGGCGCCACCTCTGGAGTGGCCGTGAAGGCGGATGCGGCGGGTGGTGGGAAGGTTTTGCAGCGCCTGATTGAGGATGCAGGCGTCGTATTCGATGGTGCCCTCAAGGTGTTTGATGGCCACTTCCCACGAGGGGGTTTCCGGGATCACTCCGCTTACCGGAATATGATAATTGCTGCACGTGAGCAGAATCAGCTCTGTGGTTGGCGCGTCGTAGGCCTGGGTAAAGTAGCAGTGGTTCTCCAGAAAGCCGTGCACGCCGATCACGGTCTGTTCGGCGGCGCCGCTGTGGTTACGCACAGAGACAGCTCCCTTGCCAACCCGGAATACCCGGCCGGAAAACATTTCCGTGTAGACATTATCAATAGGCTTGATCAGCTTGCGTACATGACTGGCTTTCATCATTTACCTCCCCCCCGGCTATACGTCAGACCTGTTATTGGTATAAGGCAGCCGGTACACACGTTGTACTCTGATCAGCCGGCGAGTTTAGTGGCGCCAGTGCCCGGTTTTTTGGTGATCCGGGGCCAATCAGACAGCCTGTCGTTCGATTTATAACGATTGCATCAAGCTATAGTGCGAGTATAGGCAGGTAGCGTAAATAACTTATAACTTTTTGTAACGCCGTGCCGCAGGCCCCGGATGGAGCCCACCAGTTGACTCTGGCACAATGCCGCAGTGGCTTTTTTGGTGTACTGACTGACTGGGGAACTTCGGGTTTGAACCAAGAGCAATCGCATATCATGCTGCCTTCGGATTCAGCCTGGCTGGCGCTGGAACAGCCAGACAACCCCATGACGATCAGCATCATGCTGAGGGCAGACGGCCTTACGGCGGGGCGCCTGAGGGAATTTCTGGCCGTGTACTGGACGGCGTGGGAGCGCTTTCGGTGCCGGCCGGTCTGGAAGGCGCCGGCCTGGTACTGGCAGTACGACCCGACGTTTAATGTGGCGCATCACCTGGATGTGGCGCTTGACCGTTTTGATCGGCAGCAGCTGCAGGACTGGGTTTCTGAGCGTTTGAATGATCCTTTGCCGTTGTATCGGCCGGCGTGGAAATTCTGGCTGGCACCGAATGCCGAGGGGGGTGCCGCTGTGCTCCTGAGGCTGCACCACTGTTACGCCGATGGCTTATCCCTGATGGGCATTTTTGACCAGCTGTGTCCTTCGTCGCCGCGCCAGTACCCGGCCGTGTACGGCGCTCCGGAAGTGCCCCGGCTTGGCCGCTGGATGGACACCGCTCAGCTCTGGCTCGGGGACCAGCTCGGGCGTTACAGCCCGGCAGGCGCTTCCGAAGACCAGGGGCTGGTGATCGCCGGTGCGGACCGTCTGGCTGCCGGGGCGGTACAGCAGAGTACCCGGGCGCTGCAGGAGCTGGGGGCGTTTCTGGGCGGGCAGGAAGATACCCCGTCTGAGCTCAGGCAGCCGCTGGCTGGTCAGCGCAGCTGCCGGTGGTCGCAGCCGGTGCCGCTGGACCGGTTCCGGCAGATCGCGCGCACCACCCATACCTCGGTTAATGACGTTTTGCTCGCCTGTGTGGCGGCGGCCGTCCGTCCCCGACTGGGGATGACCCCCGAGCAACTGGATAGCGCCGTTATGCACGCGGCGGTACCGGTCGACATACGGGCTCGCCTGCCCGAGGGTATCAAGCCCGGGGACGGAGAACCGGGCAATTGCTTTGGCACCGTGTTTGTGCCGCTGCCGGTGGACGGGTACAGCAGCGCGGAGCGGCTTTTTCGTATCAAGCATGAAACCCGCAAACTCAAAAAGAGCTGGCAGCCCGGCCTGGCGTGGGGCCTGACGGCGTGCGCATCGCTGATGCCGGAAATGGCGCGTAAGCCGCTGGCGGATCTGTTTTTTCGTAAAGCCTCGGCGGTGGTTTCGAATGTGCCCGGCACTCAGGAAACGCGCTACCTGGCAGGCTGTGCCATTACCGAGCAGATGTTCTGGGTACCCCAGGCTGGCGAAATCGGCCTGGGTATCAGCATCGTCAGCTACGCCGGTCAGGTACAGTTCGGGGTGGTGGCGGATGCTGCGATCATGGCCGATCCGGGTGCGTTTGTTGAGGACTGCGTGGCGGAACTGGAGCAGTTTGATTGAACCTAAGACCATTGGATGGTCAGATTCGTTTTTACTCCCCCTGAAAATGTCCCGGATCGGGTCTACCTTAAAGTTGTGAGAGCGCACAAACGAGTGCGTTGCCTTGATGCAACCACAACACAGAGGTGAGTGTCATGATCTATCAACAGCCCGGAACCGAAGGTTCCCTGGTCACGTTCAAATCCCGTTACGGGAATTATATCGGTGGCGAATGGGTTGCCCCGGTAAAAGGCCAGTACTTTGAGAACATTACGCCGGTAACGGGCGCGGTTATCTGTGAGGTGCCCCGGTCGACCGCAGAGGATATCGACCTGGCCCTTGATGCGGCCCACAAGGCAGCTCCGGCCTGGGGTAAAACCCCGGTGATGGAACGGGCCAACATTCTGCTCAGGATCGCGGATCGTATAGAAGCCAACCTGGAGGCTCTGGCCGTTGCGGAAACCTGGGATAACGGCAAGGCAGTCCGCGAAACCCTGAATGCCGATATCCCACTGGCGGCAGACCACTTCCGCTACTTTGCCGGTTGCATCCGGGCCCAGGAAGGCCATATGGGTGAGATCGACCACAACACCGTGGCCTACCATTTCCATGAGCCACTGGGCGTGGTTGGCCAGATCATCCCCTGGAACTTTCCTTTGCTGATGGCAAGCTGGAAGCTTGCTCCGTGTCTGGCCGCGGGCAATTGCACGGTGCTCAAGCCGGCCGAGCAGACCCCCGCCAGTATTCTGGTCCTGATGGAAATCATCGGCGACCTGCTGCCACCCGGTGTGGTCAATATCGTCAACGGTTACGGCGCCGAAGCCGGTGATGCGCTGGCGACGAGTAAACGCATTGCCAAGATCGCCTTTACCGGCTCCACCCCGGTAGGCTCTCACATTCTCAAGTGTGCCGCCGAAACAATCATCCCGTCGACGGTCGAGCTGGGGGGCAAATCGCCCAACCTGTACTTTTCGGATGTGATGGATGCAGAGCCCGAGTTTGTCGACAAATGCGTTGAAGGCCTGGTGCTGGGGTTCTTCAATCAGGGAGAAGTGTGCACCTGTCCGTCCCGGGCGGTGGTGCAGGAAGACATGTACGAGGCCTTCATGGAGAAGGTGCTTGAGCGTACCAGGACCATCAAACGGGGCAATCCTCTGGATACCGAGGTTCAGGTAGGGGCTCAGGCCTCCAAGGAGCAGTTCGATAAGATCATGTCGTACATGGACATCGGCCGTCAGGAAGGTGCCGAAGTGCTGATCGGTGGTGAGCGGGAGGAGCTCGAAGGTGAGTTCAAAAACGGCTTCTACATCCAGCCCACCCTGCTTAAAGGCGATAATAAGATGCGGGTGTTCCAGGAAGAGATCTTTGGCCCGGTGGTGGGTGTGACCACCTTCAGGACGGAGGAGGAAGCCCTGGCGATCGCCAATGATACCGAGTTTGGTCTTGGTGCCGGCGTCTGGACCCGCGATACCAACCGGGCTTACCGGATGGGGCGGGCGATTCAGGCCGGTCGGGTATGGATGAACTGCTATCACGCCTATCCTGCCCATGCGGCGTTTGGTGGTTACAAGAAGTCCGGGATAGGCCGGGAAACCCATAAGATGGCGCTGGAACACTATCAGCAAACCAAGTGCATGCTGACCAGTTACGACATCAACCCGCTCGGATTCTTCTGAGGCTCCGGGTTTCGGGGTCTGGCTGACAGGCCCCCGATAGCTGCTCCTGCGCTGGCAGACGGGCGTGCGGCCTTTGAGTAACGTGCCCGGTCCTGAGATTATAGAACCCATACACATTGCAGCGGCAAAGGAGATAACGGTGAGCGAATTCAGGACGGAGCAGGACAGTCTCGGTGAAGTACTGGTGCCCTCAGAAGCGCTGTGGGGTGCCCAGACCCAGCGGGCAATCAACAATTTTCCGGTCAGCGGGATGCCCATGCCCACCGGCTTTATTCAGGCGGTGGTGCTGGTGAAGTGGTCTGTGGCCCAGGCCAACGCCTCGCTCGGGCTGTTGGAGCCGCCGATACGGGACGCCATCGTTCAGGCCTGTGGCCGGCTGAGCATGGGCGAGTTTGCAGACCAGTTTCCGATTGATCGTTACCAGACCGGTTCTGGTACCAGCACCAATATGAACGTCAATGAGGTGGTGGCGGCCATCGCGCGCAGGCAGGGTGTTGAGGTGCACCCCAACGACCACGTGAACATGAGCCAGAGTTCCAACGATGTGATCCCCACGGCCATCCATGTGAGCTCCGTGCTGGCGGTCAGGAACCAGCTGCTGCCGGCGGTTTCCCACCTGCGGGGCGTGATCTACCAGCGGGAAGGGGAGCTGGCAGGTCAGGTCAAGACCGGCCGTACCCACCTGATGGACGCGATGCCGGTAACACTTGGGCAAGAGCTGGCCACGTGGCGTAAGCAGTTGCTCGCCGCCGAAAAACGGATCGAAGCAGCGATTGATGAATTGGCCGCGCTGCCCCAGGGTGGCACCGCGGTGGGCACCGGTGTGAATGCTGCTTCTGAGTTTGCCGACCAGTTTATCAAGTTTCTGAAAATCAACAGTGGGTTTGCCTTCCGCTCACTGGAGCACAAGTTTGTGGCCCAGAGTGCGGTGGATGCGCCGGTGGCGTTGTCGGCGCAATTGCGGGGCCTGGCGGTGGTGCTGAGCAAAATCGCCAACGATCTGCGGTGGATGAACAGTGGCCCAATCCATGGCCTGTCGGAAATCAGCCTGCCGGCACTGCAGCCGGGCAGCAGCATCATGCCGGGCAAGGTGAACCCGGTGATTCCGGAGTCGGTTGCCATGGTCTGTGCACAGGTGATGGGCCTGGATAACGCCGTGGCGATTGCAGGGCAGTCAGGTAATTTCCAGCTGAACGTGATGTTGCCCCTGGTGGGTGCCAACCTTCTGGACATGATCGGGCTTCTGGCTAACGCCAGCACGATCCTGGCCGACAAGTCCATGCAGGGCTTTACCGTGAACACCGATAACCTGAATGCCGGCGTGGGCCGGAACCCGGTACTGGTGACCGCCCTCAACCTCGAGATCGGTTACACGCTGGCGGCGGAGATCGCCAAGGAGGCCTACAGCACCGGGCGTCCGGTGATTGATGTGGCCGAGGAGCGCAGTGGGCTGGATCGCAAGCGCCTCGAAGAACTGATGGACCCGCTCAAGCTGACTCGTGGCGGCATCGCCTGAGTCACCGTGTTCGGAGGTAAACCGTGCTGCTGTCCCTGGAACTGTTCATCATGCTGGTGCTGGCCAACGGTTCTCCGGTGCTGGTGGAGAGATTGCTCCGGGAGCGAGGCGCCTGGCCCGTGGACGGGGGGCGCTGCTGGCAGGACGGCCGGCCGCTGTTTGGCCGCAGTAAAACCTGGCGCGGTGTTCTGGCAGGCACCCTTTCGTGCCTGATTTTTGGCGCTTTGGTGGGGCTTGGCTGGGTATTCAGTGGCCTGTTCGGGCTGCTGGCGCTGACTGGGGACCTGATCAGCAGTTTCATCAAGCGCCGGCGCGGGTTCAGCGCCGGTGCCCGGGCACCTGGTCTGGACCAGTTACCCGAAGCCCTGTTGCCCATGCTGCTGGCATGGGCGTGGTTGCCGCTGGCGATCTGGCAGGTGATTCTGGTTACCCTGTGCTTTGCCCTGGGAAATATCTGGGTGTCGCCCATGCTCTACCGGCTGGGCATCCGCAGCCAGCCCCACTAGCCGGCCGGGTGCGGTCCCCTGGTGAGGGTGTGTATGGTGACTTCGGGGGGGCAGTTTAGGCGCACGTTCAATACCGAAGTGCCGGCCCCGGGCGAGGTATAGCCCTGCATGCCGTTTACCCGCCAGTAACCGTTTCCGAGCTTGCGCGGACAATCTGCATCCAGGGTCACTGGGATGCCCCCAGGCAGACAGATTTGTCCTCCGTGGGTATGGCCGCACAAAAAGAGATCGTATCCCGCGTGGGCAGATTCACGCCAGATTTCGGGGGTATGGCTCAGCAACAGGCTGATGCCGCCCGCGGGTATGTCCTGACCGGCCCGTTGCAGGTTATGGGCTTTGTAGAAATGGGCATCGTCCACGCCGGCCAGATAGAGGGTGGCGTGAGGCCGCTCCAGCGGAACCATTTCGTTCAGTAACAGTCTGTACCCCATATTCTCAAGTGCCGGCACCATCCGGATGCTGTCGTGATTACCAAGCACGGCAAAGGCCTCACCACGGATGCCGGCTCTTAGTCGTGCCATACCCTCAAGTGCGGGTTGTACCGGCCCCCAGGTCTGTCGCCGGTAGTCCCCGGTCAGCACGCACAGATCATAGGACAGGGGGCTGATTTGCCGAATCACGGCTTCAAGGTTCTGCTCGTCCATATCGACGTGGAGATCGGTCAGGTGGAGTATGCGGAAGCCTTCGAAGGCTGGCGGCAGGGCCGGTACCACAAACCGGTTATAGACGGTACGCAGTTGCCGGCTGTTGGCCTGAGCGCGCTGGAACAGTCCCACGGCTTTCAGGCAGAAGCGAATGAACCCGGGGGCTGTCGTCAGGTTTTCGAGATGGAACCCACGCCTGTCCCGGCCCAGGACCCGGGCTTCTGATTCCTGTTCGATGCTCAGTCGCTGGCGGGCGTGGACCGGGCCCAGCCGCAGGCTAAGCTGGTAATTCAGAAGGTCATCCTGACCTTCGGGTTCGCGGACTTTAGCGGTCATGTTGGATTCCCGGTGCCGAGCAGAACCTTATCACTGGCTCCTGCTTTCATTATGGTGGCTTACCGGGCGGGCGCAACCGGAACAGAAGAATTTTATCTTGCGGTTGTGTCTTTTTCTGATCAATGCTCGTATAGAGAGGATAGTCCTGTATAACCAGACTGGAGTAGAACTATGACCGAAAGCTGCATTATCCCGGGCCTTAACGTGCCCCGCAGCCGCTTCCCCACCCCCGAAGGGGACCTGATGGAAACCGGCGATGAAGCGCGTATTGTGCTGGCCGGGGGCTGCTTCTGGTGTGTGGAAGCTGTGTTTCAGGCGGTTGAAGGGGTTACCCGGGTGGAGTCTGGGTATGCCGGCGGTGCCGCCGAAACCGCCAATTACCAAGCGGTTTGCTCAGGCGCCACCGGCCATGCAGAGGTGGTGGCGGTTTATTACCGCCCGGAACAGGTCAGCTACGGTGAGTTATTGCGGGTATTTTTTTCCGTGGCTCACGATCCCACCCAGCTCAACCGGCAGGGCAATGATATCGGCACCCAGTATCGCTCAGCGGTTTTTTTTGAGAACAGCGCCCAGAAGCAGCTGGTAGAAAACTATATCCGGCAGCTGGATGAGTCCGGCGTGTATTCCGCACCGGTGGTCACCCGGCTGGAGCCATTGTCCGCTTTTTACCTGGCTGAGGCCGACCACCAGAACTTTGCCGCGCGTAACCCCTACCAGCCCTACATCATGGCCGTGGCCGCGCCGAAAATGACGAAGCTGGCAACCGCCTGGCCCGACCGTCTGAAACCCGATTTCCGTCAGGATGATCCTGACCTGGCCTGAGGAGAGAACCATGACCGTATCATCGACAGGCTATGACCTGACTCCACTCACCGCGGAAGAGATCGAAGCCCGGGCCCAGGGCCTGAGCGAAGAGGAAAAGCAGGTCTTGCTGAACCAGGGCACCGAACCTCCGTTCTGCGGAACCTTGCTGGACAACAAGAAAACCGGAGTTTACCACTGCCGGTTGTGTGATCTGCCGTTGTTCAGCTCCGGTGACAAGTTCGAGTCCGGCACCGGCTGGCCCAGCTTCTTTCAGCCTTTTGATCCTGCCCACATCCGTTACCTGGATGACAACAGTTACGGTATGGTCCGCACCGAAATCCGCTGTGCCCGTTGCGACAGTCATCAGGGCCACGTATTCCCGGACGGCCCGCCGCCAACTGGCCAGAGATACTGCGTCAACTCGGTCTCGCTCAGCTTTAATGAGTCCGGCCAGTAAGAGGTTGCGGGGCTCTCGGGATTACGGCGGGCCGCCGGTGGCCTGGCTCACATAGCGCGCCACCGCCTGAATCTGGGCCTGTGTGAGAGAAGCCTCAAACGATGGCATCACGCCGACCCCGGTAGTGACTGCGGCCAGAACCTGCTGGTAGGAAGGCTTCAGTTCATCAAGGTCAGGACCAATGGCGCCGCTTGAGCCGGCGTCATCGAGGCTGTGGCAAATGGTGCAGGAGGGCTGCGCCTCCTGAATAAATACGGTTTTACCTTGTGCCAGCTCATCCGATAAAGCGGGGGTGCTGGCGAGTAACCCCAGCGCACCAGCCAATACGGCGTGTCTACGCATCCTGTTACATCTCCGGAGGCAGTAAGGCCGGCGCGCCCTGCCGGCCCCGTGGGTTTAACTGAGCGTAACCGTCACTCCGTGGTCGCTCCAGCCATTGTGGCCGTAGCCACGCTCGTTTTCTGTGCGCCCTTCGGGCTGGCGATTGCCTTCGGCATCGGTGGCCCGGCTCACAATGCGGTGTTCTCCCGCCGGCAGATCCGCCGCGAGAACGAAAGGCCGCCAGGCATAGGGCCCCAGATCCGGCCCCAGGAACCGCGCCGGGTGCCAGGATTTCCCGCCATCGGTAGACACCTCCACCTTCTCCACCGCGACCGTGCCGCCAAAAGCCACACCGTAAATCATATTCCGGCCCGCGCGCCCGGATTCCAGGGGCGCAGTGACCCAGGATTTGACATTCATCTCCCACATGGAGGGCTGGTCGGGTGACCCTGATTTGCCAACCTCCCGCACCCGGTAGCCGGAGGTCTGGATCTTGGCGTTGGTCTGCTCCTCCGTAAATGCGATGGTTTTGACGTACTTGACGTTGTTTACCCCGTAATAACCGGGCACGACCAGCCGCAACGGCCCGCCATGGGCACGGGTAAGGGGCTCATCGTTCATTTCCCACGCCAGCAGTGCGCTGTCCAGGGCCCGGGTGGGGATGGAGCGCTCCACCACAATGCTGGCGGGGTCCAGGCCATCTGGCAGCGATTCTCCACCGGTGCCTGTGATATAGCGGGCGTTCTCAGCAAGGCCGCCAAGGGCGTCTGCCAGGTCTTTCAGTGGAATACCCGTCCACATCACGCAGCCCGCTGCACCTACGGTCCATTGGGTGCCGCTGGCGCCATGGGGGAAGAAGGCCCGCCCGTTACCCGAGCATTGCAGTACCGAGGCGACCGTGGTCACGCCCATGGTTTTCAGTTCACCCAGGCTTAGGGTGCGGGGGTTCCTGACACCTTCGATTCTGACTTCCCAGGCGTCTGCATTCTCAATGATGCCGGCGGGTGGCGGTGGCAGGTTATTGCGGACAAACAGTCGGCCGGTGGGTGTGATCACGCCGTTACCGATGGCCCCCCTTTCGGTTTCCATGGTATTGGCGCTGTGAACAATCAGCGCGTTGCGGTCTTTCCAGGCTGCGTATTCCGGTAAGGTTTTAGGCTCTTCAGCGCGGGAGAGGGGGCTCAGGCCCAGCAGGCTGACGGCCGCCATGGCTCCGGCGCTGCCCACCAGCAGGCGTCGCCGGGATGGGTCTGCGAGCCCGTGGTTATTCAGGCGCTCATCCAGTACTTGTTCCTGACTCATGGTCCGTCTCCTTATTGTTGGCGTTATCGCAGGACGGTGCCGGTATGTCGTCAAAGACCGGCCATTTCCTTACTAGTTATAGGCAGAGGCTAAGGTTTCGGCAACCGATTACATATTATTCAGCTGGCTGTGCAGGCAGGTATAATGCGCCCCAGCCATTCCGGCGTTGTTCCGCCGGAGCTTTTGGAACAGGTAACTATTAATGAAAAGACTGAATTTGAGTCCCCTGACCGAGTCAGCCACGGTCCTGCGACGCGTTATGGTTGTGCTGGGCTCGGTAGGGCTGACTGCACTGTACTCCCTGCTGGTTTTGCTGCGGGCGCTGTTTGGCCGGCTGGACCGGCCGATTGTCGACAAATATTGCCGGGAATGGTCACTGGCTTTGCTGAAACTGGTCCGGGCCAGTCTGACCGTGCGGGGGGAGGTTCCCGATTTTAACGACGGCCGCCGCTACATTATTATGAGCACCCATGCCAGCCACTATGATATTCCGGTCAGTTTTGTTTCTTTGCCGGGCTCTATCCGCATGCTGGCCAAAA
Source organism: Marinobacter sp. (assembly GCA_035306945.1). Lineage (GTDB taxonomy): Bacteria > Pseudomonadota > Gammaproteobacteria > Pseudomonadales > Oleiphilaceae > Marinobacter. Next base: position 4,327 of record DATGNB010000078.1, on the reverse strand, counting down.
AAGAACTGTTCAGGATTCCGCTGCTGGGGCCGGCCATGGCGGCGGCGGAGTTTCCGTCAATCGATCGCTCCAACCGGTACAATGCGGTACGGGATCTGGATCGGGCCCGGGCAATGATGGAGAGCGGTATTGTGCTCTGGGCCGCGCCCGAGGGTACGCGGTCGCCGGACGGCAAGTTGCTGCCGTTCAAGAAGGGATGCTTTCACCTCGCCCTGGATACCGAAGCTGTGATTGTACCTGTGGCCATCCGGGGCATTCATCAGGTGCTGCCTGCCCGAAGCACAGAGATTAATCTGGGCCAGCCGGTTGATGTGCGGGTGGGTGCACCGATTGAAACGGCGGGTAAAAGCAAAGAGGATCTGCCGGAGATCATGGCCGAAGTACGGCAGCGGCTGGAGGTGTTGCTGGGGGATGGCGAGGCGGAGTAAGCCTCCGCATCGCCAGGCCGGTCACCCGGTAATCACGGTTGAGAACAGGTAGCCGGTGTAACCGACATAGGCAAGCAGGAGCAGGCCGCCGTCCAGACGTGACACCCGTTTGCGCCAGCCGGTAGCGCCAAACCCCATCAGCAGCAAGGCCAGGGTGAGCGCAAACATCAGCGTCCAGTCCCGGTAAAGTACCTCTGGAGCTACTGTAAGTGGCTGTATGGCAGCGGCCAGCCCCACCACGGCCAGGGTATTGAAAATGCCTGACCCCAGGATGTTGCCCAGAATCAGATCGTGTTCATTTTTCTTGACGGCGGCCAGGGCAGAGGCCAGCTCTGGCAGCGACGTGCCAACCGCAACAATGGTCAGGCCGATGATCAGATCACTGACACCCAGCGCCTGGGCAATGGTGACCGCCCCCCATACCAGCACGCGCGAACTGACGATCAGCAGGACCAGCCCCAGCACCAGCCAGAGGATTGCCGTTTTCAGGGGCATGGGATGAGCCGCCAGCTCAGCGTCCGCTTCGGCCGCGATCTGATCATCCTTGCCTCGCAGGCCCTGATAGATGAACCAGCCCATTACAGCGGCAAACACCGCCAGCAGCACCCAGCCATCGAGCCGGGACAGTTCGCCGTCCAGTAGCTGCACACCGGCAATCAGCGTCAGCACCAGCAGCAGTGGCAACTCTTTCCGGAGCACCTGGGAGTGTACGGTGATGGGCGCAATGATCGCCGTAAGGCCGACAATCAGTGCGATGTTGGTGATGTTGGAGCCATAACCGTTACCCAGCGCCAGCCCCGGATTACCGTCGGCCGCTGCCATAACGGATACCGCGAGTTCTGGTGCCGAGGTGCCAAAGCCGATAATGACCATACCGATCAGCAGTGAGGGCATGCCCAGATGCCTGGCGGTAGCGGCGGCGCCCTCAACGAATTTGTCGGCACTCCAGACCAGTAGTACCAGTCCGGCCACAATGGCGCTGATAGCCAGCAACATATAAAGACCTCGTTCGTGGTAGAGTGGACGCTGAAGATACGCCAGCGAATCCGATAATTGCGCACAAGATACAGGAAGTCGTCCCCTGAGGTCAGCCCGGGGTATCATTGTGGCCATTATGTAAGGGGTCGTCCGCATTGTCCGGGTGCATAACTCCGACTAAAGTTGCGCTGATATTGTCGACAAAGTGGGCGAAAATCGTTGTAAACAACATCGTTTTCCGACGCACATCGATTGACTTTCGCAATTTATTATTCCAGCAAAAATCGGGATAATCGCGCTCAAATTCAGACCGGAAGCTCACGGCGGCGCCTTCTACCTTGCGCTTGACCGGCTTCCGACAGGCTGCTCTGCTGATCGTGGGGCAGCGTACAAGCTTCATTATAAAGCTAGAGTGAGAAAACCAATGGCCGTAAGACAGGCAGATGTAGTGCTGGTCGGTGGGGGCGTCATGAGCGCTACTCTCGGCATGATGCTAAAGCAGCTGGATCCGTCTCTGGATATTGTTATGGTGGAGCGTCTTGATCACGTCGCCCACGAGAGTACCGACGGTTGGAACAACGCAGGGACAGGCCATGCCGGTTACTGCGAGCTCAATTACACCCCCGAAACCGATGACGGCGATGTCAGTATCGACCGGGCGCTGCAGATCAACGCCCAGTTTGAGGTTTCGCTGCAGTTCTGGTCCTATCTGGTAGAGCAGGGCATTCTGCCCCAGCCCTCTACCTTTATTAACCGGACACCACACCAGAGTTTTGTCTGGGGTGAAAAAGACGTTGCCTTCCTCAGGCGCCGGTTTGAAAAGCTGAAAGCTCACCACCTGTTCCGGGAAATGGAATACACCGAAAACCCGGAAGACCTGGCCGAGTGGATGCCGCTGATTGTCAGCCATCGCGACCCCATGCAAAAGGTTGCGGCTACCCGTATCCGGCACGGCGCGGATGTGGACTTCGGCTCGCTGACCCGGAGCATGGTGAGCTGGCTCGAAACCCAGCCCAACTTCGAGCTGATGCTCAGCAGCCCGGTACATTATATCGATCAGCGTGATAACGGCCGCTGGAAGGTGCGTGTCAAGAACCAGAAAACCGGTGAGCTGACCAAGATGGAAGCCGGCTTTGTCTTTCTGGGGGCCGGCGGTGGCGCCCTGCCGCTGCTGCAGAAGTCCGGCGTTGATGAGGCCCGTGGCTATGGCGGCTTCCCGGTGAGCGGCCAGTGGCTGGTCTGCCAGAAACCGGATATCGTCAAGGCTCACCATTCCAAGGTCTACGGTAAAGCGCCCATCGGGGCACCCCCCATGTCGGTTCCGCACCTGGATACCCGCATCATCAACGGTGAGCCGGCACTGTTGTTTGGTCCGTTTGCCGGATTTACCACCCGCTTCCTGAAGCAGGGGTCTGTGTTTGACCTGTTTGGTTCGGTCCGCGCTACCAACCTGCGGCCGATGCTTTCGGTCAGCAAGAGCAACATGGACCTGACCAAGTACCTGATCGGAGAAGTGTTCCAGTCTCACAGTGACCGTGTGGCGTCGCTGCGTAACTTCTTCCCGGACGCCCAGGAAGACGACTGGACCCTGCAGGATGCGGGTCAGCGGGTACAGATCATCAAGAAGACCACCGAGGGTGGCGGCAAGCTGGAATTTGGTACTGAGATTGTGGCCTCTAAAGACGGCACTCTGGCGGCCCTGCTGGGCGCGTCTCCCGGCGCCTCTACCGCGGCCAACGCCATGTTGAATGTGCTGGAGCGTTGTTTCCCTGAGAAGATGAAGACGCCGGAATGGCAGGCCCGCATGAGGGGCCTAGTACCGTCGTACGGGCAGTCTCTGGTGCAGGATGAGCAACTGCTTACCAAAGTGCGGGAACGCACTCTCGCCACACTCAAACTGGCCTGATCCTTCGATGTACTGCCTGGCCGCCTGGCCAGGCAGCCTGCCTTGCTCCAAGACATCCGCCCTCCGCAGCGGCACCTGAACAGCTATGCTAACCTGATTAAATTGGTGGTGACCCGGGGTTCCCGGGACTACTGATGGCAGTGCGTTCATTTTCCTACCGAGAAAGGATGAGAAATGACAAAGCTACTCGTGCTCTATCACTCCATGTACGGTCATATCGAAACCATGGCGAACAAGGTGGCTGAAGGCGCCAGAAGCGTGGCCGGCGTTGAGGTCACGGTCAAGCGGGTGCCCGAAACCATGCCTGCAGACGCCTTTAAGAACGCCGGAGGCAAAGTGGATCAGGCCGCTGAGGTGGCGTCTCCGGCGGAACTGGCCGACTACGATGCCGTCATCTTCGGCACCCCCACCCGGTTCGGCAACATGTCCGGCCAGATGCGCAACTTCCTTGATCAGACCGGCGGACTGTGGGCCCAGGGCGCGCTGGCTGGCAAGGTGGCGAGCGTGTTCACCTCGACCGGTACCGGCGGCGGCCAGGAGATGACCATTACCTCGACCTGGACCACGCTGGCGCACCACGGCATGGTCATCGTACCGATCGGCTACACCCACCCAACGCTGTTTGACATCTCGAAGGTACGAGGGGGCACACCGTATGGCGCGTCCACACTGGCCGGCGGTGATGGTTCCCGTCAGCCGGGTGACGATGAACTTGAAATTGCGCGCCATCAGGGGGAATACGTCGCGAAACTCGCAGCGAAGCTCAAGGGTTAGCCGCGCCGGCTGGCCCGCTCGTGAGAGCGGGTGGCATAGGCATAGTCTTGAGCTTTTTGATGGCTCAGAAACGAAAAAAGCCCCTGAAAACAGGGGCTTGATTCTTTGAAGGTGGTGGAGACGGCGGGAATTGAACCCGCGTCCGCCAGCACTAGGCCTTGAGATCTACATGTTTATGTCCTTCTATTGATTTAACCTCAAGCGACCCGAAGGCCAGGGTGCAGGAGGCGAGCTCTTTAAA
>DATGNB010000077.1:0-7343 GCA_035306945.1 Marinobacter sp. | reverse complement strand
CCTTCACTTATAGTACGGCGAAGTTCAGCCCATACAGGATTCCATCACCGTGACGGCCGACCCCACCGCCGATAACCCGACACCAGAGCCCGAAATGCTGGCAGCCATTGATATGGGCTCCAACAGTTTCCACATGGTGATTGCCCGCCTGGTACACGGCGAGATTCGCACGGTTGAGCGAATGGGCGAAAAGGTTCAACTGGCCGCCGGCCTGGATCGCTATAACCGGCTGACCGAGGCCGCCCAGCAACGGGGGCTGGAGTGCCTGAGCCGGTTTGCCCAGCGCCTTCAGGGCACCCCCCCTGCCGGGGTCCAGATTGTGGGCACCAACTCCCTTCGCGTGGCCCGTAATGCGCCGGAGTTCATCGCCCGGGCTGAAGAGGTGCTCGGCTACCCGGTGGAGGTTATCGCCGGCCGGGAAGAGGCCCGGCTTATCTACCTTGGCGTAGCCCACACCCTGTCTGACGATGGCGGAAAGCGGCTGGTGGTGGACATCGGGGGTGGCAGTACCGAGTTTGTGATCGGGCAGCGTTTTGAACCCCAGGCGCTGGAAAGCCTGCACATGGGCTGTGTCTCGTTCCGGAACCTGTACTTCCCGGACGGCAAGATCTCCCGGCGCCAGATGGAGAAAGCGATCACTCACGCCGGGCAGGAACTGCAAAGTATTCGCCGGCAATACCGCTCCCTTGGCTGGCAAGGTGTGGCAGGCTCCTCCGGCTCTATCAAAGCCATTGCCAATGTGCTGGCAACCCTCAAGATCACCGATGGGACCCTTACCCGCGATGCCATGGAGGAGCTGCACAAGCGCCTGATCAGCATGGGCAAGGTCGAGAAACTGGCAGAGCTGGGCGTCCGCCCCGACCGCCAGAACATTTTCCCCGCGGGTTTCGCCATTCTTCTGGCGGCCTTCCGGTTCCTCGATATCGAAACCATGACTTACGCGGACGGCGCTCTGCGCGAGGGGCTGCTGTACGATATTGTTGGCCGCATCCAGCACGAGGATGTCCGGGAGCGCACCATTTCGGCGTTACAGGAACGCTACCACGTGGACCGCGCTCACAGCGACGTAGTCGAAAAAACCGCGATTGCCGCCTGGGAACAGGTTGCGGACCACTGGGGCCTGCGCACCGAAGCGGATGAGGATGTCTTACGCTGGGCCTGCCGCCTGCACGAAATCGGACTGACCATTTCCCACAGCCAGTACCAGAAACACGGCGCTTACCTGTTGCGCTATTCTGATCTGCCGGGTTTTACCCAGCAATTCCAGAATGACCTCGCCACCCTGGTACGCAGCCACCGGCGCAAGTTTTCCGATTCGGTTTTTGAGGGGACCGACCCATCCGACCGGCCCCGGCTGCTGTACCTGTGTGTGCTGATCCGCCTGGCAGTGCTCGTGCAACACGCCCGTAACCTGGAAGATCCGCCGGACTTTGTCCTTCACCCCCATTCCAAAAAGCTCGTGATTGAGTTCCCGCCCGGCTGGTTCGACTGCCGGCCGCTGACTCTGGCAGACCTCAGGGACGAAAAGGAATATCTTGCCAGGCAGGATTTCGTCCTTGAGATCCGCACCGGCTAAAGACGGCTCACTCAGACAGTTCTGCCTCCAGGGCCTCGACGGATTCGCTGACATCAAGCCACTCGCTCTCGATGCCTTCGAGTTCACGCTTGAGGCCGGTCTGCTCCGACAGCAGCTCCTTTAACCGGGCCTTGCCCCTGTCCTCATACAGTGCAGGATCGGCAAGCTCTTGCTCCACCACCGCCAGACGCTCCTGCACCTTGTCCATCCGGCTTTCCAGCAGGCTTTGTTTCTTGCGCCACGGGCTCAGCTTCTGGCGCACCTCCGCAGCCACTCGCTTGCGGGCCTTGCGCTCATCTGCGGTCAGTGCCGGTGCTGCAGGCGCAGACTTTTCCCCCGCGGGCTGGTCGACAACCTGACGTTTCGGAGCCTCATCCTCATCTTTGCGACGCTCGGCAAGCCAGCGCTCATAATCATCCAGATCGCCGTCGTAGTCGCTGACGGTGCCGTCGGACACCAGCCAGAACTGATCCACCGTGTTGCGCAGCAGGTGGCGGTCATGGGACACCACCACAATCGCGCCGTCAAAGTTCTGCAATGCCATGGTCAGGGCCTGTCGCATTTCCAGGTCCAGGTGGTTGGTTGGCTCATCGAGCAGCAGCAGGTTGGGTTTTTGCCAGGCGATCACCGCCAGCGCCACCCGGGCTTTCTCACCTCCCGAGAAGGAGCGGATCGGGCTGAGGGCCTGATCACCGTGGAAGTCAAAGCCCCCCAGAAAGTTGCGAACCTGCTGCTCGGTCGCCTTGGGGGCGAGCCGCTGCAAATGGAGGAAGGGGCTGGCATCCAGGTCCAGGGACTCAAGCTGATGCTGGGCAAAGTAACCGATCGCCAGGTGCTCGCCACAGGTACGCTCCCCGGACAGCAGGGTACCGGCACCGCGCAAGGCATCCATAAAGGTGGACTTACCCGCGCCGTTGGGGCCGAGCAAGCCAATCCGGGACCCCGGCAGCAGGGTAACGTTAATATCCCGCACAATCGGGGTCTGGCCATGACCTGCCACGCCTTTGCGGATCGACAGCAACGGGTTGGACACCTTATCGGCCACCGGAAAGGTGAAGGAAAACGGAGAGTCCACGTGCGCCGGTGCGATCCGTTCCATGCGCTCAAGGGCCTTGACCCGGCTCTGGGCCTGCTTGGCCTTGGTCGCCTTGGCCTTGAAGCGGTTGATGAACTGCTGGATCTCGGCAATCCGGGCCTGCTGTCGTTCGTAACCGGCCTGCTGCTGGGCAAGCCGCTCGCTGCGCTGTTGCTCAAAGGAGGAATAGTTGCCGGAGTAGAGCACCAGCTTTTTACGATCGAAATGCACCAGATGTGTGGCTACCCGGTCCATGAAGTCCCGGTCATGGGAAATAAACAGCAGGGTGCCGGGGTAGCGGCTCAGCCAGTTTTCGAGCCAGAGGCAGGCATCCAGATCCAGGTGGTTGGTTGGCTCGTCCAGCAACAGCAGATCAGACGGGCACATCAGCGCCTGGGCCAGGTTGAGGCGGATACGCCAGCCTCCCGAGAACGCCGACACCGGCCGCTCAGCATCACTGTCAGCAAAACCCAGCCCCCGCAGCAGGGCCTCGGCGCGGCGAGAAGCCGACCAGGCTTCGTGCAGATCGAGCTCACCATGCACATAGGCAATGGCATGGTCGTCACTTCTGGCTTCGGCGTCTGCCAGCTCCCGCTCCAGTTCCCGCAAGCGGATGTCGCCATCCAGAATGAAGTCTCTTGCCGTGCGAGCCGAGGCTTCGACTTCCTGGGCCATGTGCGCAATCCGGGTACCACCGGGCAGAGAAACCGTGCCCTGTTCCGGTGCCAGCTGACCCAGCAACAATTTGAACAAGCTTGATTTCCCGGCGCCGTTGGCACCCACAATGGCTACCCGCTGGCCGGGCTGTACCGTCAGGTTGATGTTTTCTAGCAACCAGACGCCGCCTCGTTGTAAACTGAGATCGGTTATCGTTAACATAGCTTCACTTTATCCACGGAATTCTGCCGGAACCTGCCCTGCCATGACCGTTTCTCCGCCTGAACCGCTGGAGTTGCCGGCAACACTTGAGCCAGACAACCCGCTCTGGCGTTATGCGCTTACCTGCTGGCAACGCTCCGAGCTTGCGCAGCGGTGCCTGGACCTTCAGTCCGGCGGCTGGAGTGTTACCCGGATACTGTGCGCGGCCTGGCTGGGTGTTAATGGCCGCGTCTTCACGGGTAATGAGGACGCTAAGGTAACAGAGTGGCGCGACCGTGTAACCGGTCCCCTGCGCCGGGCCCGCAAATCCATTCCGCGGGACCACAGCCAGTGCCAGCCCCTGCGGGAAGCCCTGGCCAGCGTCGAGCTACAGGCAGAACAGACGGAACTTGCCCTGGCATGGCAGTCCATCACGACATTCAATCCCAAGAGCGGCACCATGCAAGATCCGGACACGGCCATATTACAGAACCTGAGTGCAGCCGCGCCCTGCCCCCGGCTGGCGCCCTCTGAGGCCGAGTGCCTGCAGCGGCTGGCCAGCCTGTTTGCCCAAATACCCGCGGGAGACGCTTTGCCATGTTCATGAAATGGCTGATACGCCTGGCCTTCCCCGCGCTGGGCCTGTTACTGCTGCTGATCTTCTTCGGTATCGGGGATTCCTCCAAGGTACCGGAGGTGAGCACCGAGAAAAAGACCGAGGAAGTTCCGAAATTTGAAGGGCTGCTGCCCTCGCCCATCCCCACCGAAGGGCCGGATATCGTTTTCAAGTGGCAGGATACCGAGGGTAACTGGCATTACGCCGACCAGCCCCCCGAGCAAGGCGCCTGGAATGCCCTGGCCATCGACCGGCCCGGCGCCACATTACGTCCCGCTCCGAAGGCGGAACCGAAGGAGGACTGGCAGGCACCCTACCAGGCTCCGTTTTCGTTGAACGGGTCGCCCGGGGGCAACGGCTTTTGACCTTTTCACCCTACTCTCTTACGACATGTTCAGTGGCATACTCGGCCTGAACCCGTTACCTTGTGTTTCCGATAAATTCAGAAAGGGCCCGGCGCCCTGTTACACATGCAAAGGAAGGAAATATGAAGAAAACCCTGTTAGCTGTTGCCATGGCCGGTGCCCTCGCCGGTTGTTCCACCGCTCAGGAGCCCGCAGCACAGCCTGCACTGGACTCCACGGCCGAGAAAGTCAGCTATGGCATGGGCCTGGTGCTGGGTGAGCGCATGGGTAACGACCTGCCAGACCTTCAGATGGATCAGTTTCTTCAGGGCATCCAGCATGGCCACGCCGGGGATGAGGAAAGCAAGCGTCTGAGCCGTGAAGAGGTCCAGACCGCGCTGATGAGTTATCAGCAGGAGCTGATGTCACAACAGGAAGAGCAGTTTGCTGAACTGGCACAGCAGAACCAGCAAGCAGGCGACGACTTCCTGGCAGAGAACGCGGAACGCGAGGGTGTGGAGACCACAGACTCCGGCCTGCAGTATGAAGTGATTGAAGCGGGCGATGGCCCGACCCCGAATGCCGAGGACCAGGTTGAAGTTCACTACACGGGCGAGCTTATTACCGGTGAGGTGTTCGACAGCTCCCGTGAGCGCGGCCAGCCGGTGACCTTTGGCCTTAATCAGGTGATCCCGGGCTGGACCGAAGGCCTGCAGCTGATGGCCGAGGGCTCACGCTATAAGCTGTACATTCCGTCAGACCTGGCTTACGGCCCGGGTGGCAATCAGGCCATTGGCCCGAACGAGGTTCTGGTGTTTGACGTGGAGTTACTGGCCATCAATCCCGGCCAGGAATAAAATCCCGGCGGACAAAAAACCGGCCCGGGTAACCCGGCCGGTTTTTTTGTGCCCGGGCAAGGCGCTCAGGCGTTAGCGGAGGGGTAGCGCCGGAACACCGTCCACAAACCGATCAGGATCACCAGGCTGAAAAACACCGCGGTCCAGCCGGGAATACTCAGGCCGAGGAAGCGCCAGACCACTGCCGCGCAATCGCCGGTCCCCTGCAAGGCTGTTTTGAGCACATCAAACCAGGGCAGGACTTCAAGCATATAATCGACCGACGGACCGCAGGCCGGGACCTGATCCGGCGGCAGGCTTTGCAGCCACAGCTGGCGGCCGGCCACGCCCAGCCCCGCGCCGGCGCAAAGCACCATCAGGCCACCATAAATACGGTTACCGAACCCCCGGGGACCATGCACAAACGCCAGCAAGGCAACCAGACCTGCGCCCATAAACCCGAAACGCTGGAGCCAGCACAGCGGGCAGGGCTCCAGCCCCATGACGTGTTCCATATAGAAGGCCACGGCCAGCAACCCGGCACACACAACAAAGATCAGTCCGAAAACCCGTCTGCTCGTCAAAATAGTACCCTGCCTCGTGAATAGGGATGCAACAAACCTGTGCCGGCAATCCTACCTTATGAAGTGGTCAGAGCAGAAGTGGGTGCATCAGGCGGGAGCGAGTGTCAGGGATCAGGCGATCCGGGCAAACAGGTCGTCGTTACTGTCCCGGGACGGGGTTTGCAGTGCGCTGGCGGCATCATCCCAGCCTGCTTCCCAGGCCGCGATGACAACCTCACCCCGGTAGGGGCAGCGGCTCTTGCCCATCGCCATGGAGCCGGCGAGATAGCCCTGCCGGTATGCCTTGTTCAAGGCTTCCACGTCCCATCCGAGTTTGATATCCCTTGCCATAGCCCAGCCTCCCTATCGACTGTTAAAAAATGTAACAGGCGCTCCGGGAGGCGACAAGTGACAATGGCGGGTTCTGTGCGTCAGGTCGCTTTCAGGACGACAGATACTCAGCCAGAAACTCGGAGAACGGCCTCGGGTCCGCGGCCTCCATTTCCTTTTGCTCCGCAAGTGAGGCGCGGGCCATGTCCTCGTAGGCGGTGACAACCTCCGGCGCCATGACTTCGGCACGCAGGGTCTGCTGGTGTTTCAGCGAGATTTCCATGGTCCAGTCCCGGTGCCCCAGCCCCGAAGCACTCATGGCCTCCAGCACCCGCGCCGAGGGCACCGACCAGTCGGACCCCTCCAGTTTTGCCCGCTGGGCGCTCAGGGCCTCCCCGTAGCCAGTGCCCCGGCACCAGCCATCAAGGAGCTCGGCCAGTGGCTGCAAGCGGTCCAGCAGTTCACGGGCGGCCTCACCTACCGGCACTCTCAGCCCGTTGCCCCGGCACAGAGTCAGCTCGTGCAGGCGTCCGGAAGCCACCACATCCTTGTAGTTGTCGTCCAGGCGCTCGCACTCCACATCACCGATGCGGGGCGAATCCGAGAGCAGGCAATCAAGCAGGATCAGATCCAGAAAATCGATCTGCGCTTTGTTAATGCCGATCGGAGAAAACGGATCCAGATCAAGACACCGCACCTCGATGTATTCCACCCCGCGAGCGTCGAGAGCCTGGATCGGCTTTTCGCCCCGCCGGGCGGTCCGTTTGGGGCGAACGGCGCTGTAGTACTCGTTTTCGATCTGCAGCACGCTGGTATTGAGCTGGATATGCCGGTTGTCCCTCACGGTGCCGATGGCCGCGTAATCCGGCCAGGTGGTGTGGATCGCCCGATCGAGGGTACGGGTGTAGGTGGCCAGCTCGTTAAAGCAGATGTTCAGCGAAGCCTGGGCGTTGTTGTGGTAACCCAGGTCACCCATGCGCAACGAGGTGGCATGATCACCGTACCAGGTCTGGGGGTCGAACTGCTTTAGGTCGTGCTTAACACCGGCCACAAAGCTGGCATCAAGCGCCGGTGAGGCCCCAAACAGCAGCATCAGAAGCCAGCTGCGGCGGCGGAAATTACGGATCAGCCAGAAATACTGGTCG
>DATGNB010000076.1:0-18355 GCA_035306945.1 Marinobacter sp. | reverse complement strand
CCTGCCGCGCCTGTGCGAGCACTGCCTGAACCCGGCCTGTGTGGCCAGTTGCCCCAGCGGTGCCATCTATAAGCGTGAAGAAGACGGCATTGTGCTGATCGACCAGGACAAGTGCCGCGGCTGGCGGATGTGTGTGTCCGGCTGTCCGTACAAGAAGATCTACTTCAACTGGAAAACCGGCAAGTCCGAGAAGTGCATCTTCTGCTACCCGCGTATCGAAGCCGGTCTGCCGACCGTCTGCTCCGAGACCTGTGTAGGCCGAATCCGCTACCTCGGTGTGCTGCTGTACGACGCTGACCGCATTGAAGAGGTGGCCAGCACCCCCGGCGAGCACGAGCTGTACGAAAAGCAGCTGGAGATTTTCCTGGACCCGTTTGATCCCAAAGTGATCGAGCAGGCGAAGAAAGACGGCATCCCGATGAACGTCATCGAAGCTGCCCAGCAGAGCCCGGTGTACAAGATGGCGGTGGACTGGAAACTGGCGCTGCCGTTGCACCCGGAATACCGCACCCTGCCCATGGTCTGGTACGTGCCGCCCCTGAGCCCGATCCAGTCGGCAGCGGAAGCCGGTAAGGTCGAGTTTGACGGTGTACTGCCCAAAATCGAAAGTCTGCGGATTCCGGTCAAATACCTCGCCAACCTGCTCACGGCCGGGGATGAAAAACCGGTGATCCGCGCCCTCAAGCGCATCATGGCCATGCGCCTGTACAAGCGTGCTGAAACCGTGGAAGGCATCGAGGACCTGAGGGCCCTGGAAGAATGCGGGCTCACCAAGGCCCAGGCCGACGAAATGTACCGCTATCTGGCCATTGCCAACTACGAGGACCGCTTCGTGATTCCCACCAGTCATCGCGAGCTGGCCAGGGAAGCTTTCCCGGATGCGGACGCCTACGGCGAGCGGGGCGGTTGCGGCTTCAGCTTTGGTGATGGCTGCAACGGTGGTGACAGCGATTTCAGTCTGTTCGGTGGCAAGAAGCAGACCACCAGCATGGTCGCCAAGCTGGCCACGGTTAAGCAGGTCGACCCCAGACAGCTGCAGGATTAAGGAGAAAGCCATGCAATTATTAAAAGTCCTGGCGCGGGTACTTGAGTACCCCAGCAGGGAACTGCAGCAAGCCAAAGATGCCCTGGTCGCGGTTGTCCTGGAGGACAGCCGCCTGCCAAGGCAGAACAAGGACCAGCTTCTGACCGGTATTGAGCGCCTGAGCGAAGGGGACCTGCTGGATCTGCAGGAAGCCTACGTGAGTACCTTCGACCGGGGCCGGGCTACGTCCCTGCTGCTGTTCGAACACGTTCACGGTGAGTCCCGTGACCGGGGCCAGGCCATGGTTGACCTGATGGAACAGTATCGCGCCAATGGCCTGGAAATCGACGCCCGGGAACTGCCGGATTACCTGCCGCTGTTTCTGGAATACTTGTCAACCCGGCCCTGGGGCGAAATCAGGAACTGGCTGGAAGACATCCACCATATCCTTGGACTGCTGGGAGAGCGGCTTTACCAGCGGGAGAGCTTCTACCACGTGGTGATGGATGCGCTGCTGGTACTGTCCGGCCGCAAGGCCGACCGGCAGGAACTGGCCCGTATTGTCGCCTCGGAAGAACGCGACGACACCCCGGAGGCTCTGGATAAGGTCTGGGAAGAAGAAATGGTGAAGTTTGTGGATGATCAGGGCAGCTCCTGTGCCACCGGTGGGGTGGTTGGCCAGCGCCGACGGGAACTGGAACAGACCCAGACTATTCATCTGAGTGAGCAGCTGATGACGGATGCCACTCACCGTCAGACAGGGCGCGCATAAGCGTCGGAGGAAACCATGATGTCCTATCTCAATACACTGCTGTTCGGGGTCTACCCCTATATTGCGCTTGCCGTCCTGGTTATTGGCACCTGGGCCCGGTACGACCATGGCCAGTTCACCTGGAAGGCGCACTCAAGCCAGATGCTGAGCAAGAAAAACATGGTGGTCGCCAGCGTGCTGTTCCACGTTGGCATCCTGGTGATCTTTTTTGGCCACCTGGTGGGCCTGTTGGCCCCCAAGTGGGCCTACGCCTGGCTGATTACCCCGGGCCAGAAGCAACTGCTCGCCGTGCTGGTGGGGGGGATTGCCGGGGTCATGTGCCTGATTGGCGGAACCATGCTGGCCTGGCGCCGGCTGACCAACGTGCGGGTGAAGGCCGGCAGTACGGTGGCGGATAACCTGGTGATCTGCATCCTGGTGGTGCAGGTGGCGCTCGGGTTGCTGACCATTATCCCCACCCTGGGGCACCTGGATGGCTCGCAGATGCTGAAGTTCTCGGCCTGGGCCCAGGGTGTGCTGACCTTTCGGGGAGGCGTGGCGGCCCATGTGGCAGACGCCCACTGGATCTTCAAGGCGCATATCTTCCTCGGCCTGACCATCCTGGTGCTGTTCCCGTTCACCCGACTGGTGCACATGCTGAGCGTGCCACTGGAGTACTTTGGCCGCAAGTATCAGGTGGTGCGCAAGCGCGCCTGAACGCTGGTGCCACGCTGACCAACGTGGGCAGCGTTGACGTTAAAAGCACAGATGTTAAAAACACCCATGGGCCCCGGTGGCCCATGGGTGTTTTTGGCTGGCCGGAACTGAACTCGTCAGCGGTTCAGAGGGGCGGGTTATAACGCCGGGCCAGTTCGATAAACGCCTGCAGGTAACCGGTGTTGTGATCACTGTTGTTATCACTCTGCCGGGTACCCACGAAGATCTGCTTGGCGACGCCCTGTTCGCCCATGCGCACCACTGCCAGCGGCAGGCGTTCGCTGTACTCCTGTGCCAGCCAGCGGGGCAGGGCGGCAATGCCCCGGCCACTGGCCACCATCTGCAACATGATGTCGGTGGTTTCGATGGTCTTGTGGCGCCTGGGTGTCTCGCCCGCCGGTGTCAGGAAGTGGGTGTACACATCCAGCCGGTCGGTGGCGACCGGGTAGGTGAGCAGCACCTCGTCCCGCAAGTCCCCGGCGCGGGCAAAGGGCCGGGTTGTCAGGGGATGCTGCCGGGGCACAACGAGCACCTGCTCGTAATCAAACACCGGCTCGAACACCAGCCCCGGTCGATGGAGCGGATCCGGGGTGACCAGCAGGTCAATCTGATAGTCCAGCAGGGCACCCAGGCCACCGAACTGGAATTTCTGCTTCACATCCACATCCACGTCTGGCCAGTCCGCCAGGAACGGCGACACCACTTTCAGCAGCCACTGATAACAGGGGTGGCACTCCATCCCGATCCGCAGCGATCCGCGCTCACCGGCGGCAAACTGACGCAGTCGCGCTTCGGCATGTTCCAGTTGCGGCAGCAGGCGGTTAGCGGTGCCAAGCAGAAACTGCCCGGCCTGGGTCAGCCGCAACTGACGCCCTTCCCGTAACCAGAGTGCGGTACCAAGCCCCTGCTCCAGCTTGCGGATGGTATGGCTCAGGGCCGACTGGGTGAGGTGCAGGTGCCGGGCAGCGGCGGTTACCGACCCTTGCTGCTCCACGGCCTGAATCACCTCAAGGTGATGTCGATCCAGCATGTTGTATGACCAAAGTTAATGGATTCGTGAAAATATACCATTTTTATTCATTCCGGTGGACACTTATGCTGCTTTCACTTCATGGCATTCATACAAAAGGTGATCAGCATGGCATTGATTCATAACCTGGGCTTTCCCCGCATTGGCCCGAAGCGGGAGCTGAAATTCGCTCAGGAGGCGTTCTGGAAGGGGCAGGGGTCGGAGGCGGAGCTGCTGGCGGTGGCCAGCCAACTGCGGGCCGACAACTGGCAAACCCAGTCCGGTCTCGACCTGGTGCCGGTGGGGGACTTCTCCCTGTACGATCAGGTACTGGACATGAGCGTTACCCTGGGCAACCTTCCGGCCCGGGTTGAAGGTCTCGACGGCAGCGAACTGGATAACTATTTCCGTGTGGCCCGGGGCCGCTCGGCCCACGACAGCGACTGCAGCTGTGTCCATGCCGGCGAGATGACCAAGTGGTTTGACACCAACTACCATTACATCGTGCCGGAAGTGACCTCGGCCACTACCTTCTCCCTCAATCCCCGGCGGCTTCTGGACCAGCTGGCCGAGGCCCGGGCGGCAGGGGTTAACGCCAAGCCGGTACTTATCGGCCCGGTGACCTACCTGTGGCTGAGCAAGGCGAAGGACGGCTCGAACCGTCTGGACCTGCTGCCGGCCCTGCTGCCGGTCTACAGTCAACTGCTGGAACAACTGGCCGAGGCCGGGGCTGAGTGGGTGCAGATTGATGAGCCGGCCCTGGTGACCGAGCTGGATGCGGACTGGAAACACGCCTTCGAAACCGCCTATCACACCCTCAAGGCCAACCGGCCCAGGCTGCTGCTGGCCACTTATTTTGGCACCTTGCAGGAAAACCTGCAGCTGGTGTGCAGCCTGCCGGTGGCCGGCCTGCACATCGACGCCCTGCGGGGCCGGGACGACGTGGGCAAGGTGGTGGACTGGCTGCCGTCTCACAAGGTGTTGTCCCTGGGTGTGGTGGATGGCCGTAATATCTGGAAAACCCACCTCAACGGTGTTCTGGAGTGGCTCAGCCCCATCGCTGAAAAACTGGGTGACCGGTTGTGGCTGGCGCCCTCGTGCTCGCTGCTCCATGTGCCGGTGGACCTGGACAGTGAAACCCGGATGGACGGTGACATCCGCAGCTGGCTGGCCTTTGCACGGCAGAAACTGACCGAGCTGGCGGTGCTTGCCCGGGCCATTAACGAAGGGCCTCAGGCGGTGGCCGCCGAGCTGGCCGGGAACCAGGCCGCCATCGACAGCCGCGCCAACTCCACACGGGTACACAACCCGGCGGTGAAGGCCGCCGTGCAGGATATCCGTCCGGGCCTTGGCCAGCGCCAGAGCCCCTACGCCGAGCGTGCCGCAAAACAGCGCGCCCGGTTTGAGCTGCCGTTGTACCCGACCACCACCATCGGCTCGTTCCCGCAAACCCCGGAAATCCGCAAGGCCCGGCTGGCATTCCGCAAGCAGGCGTTATCGGAGGCCGACTACACCGCCTGCATGAAGGCCGAGATCGAACACGCGGTGCGCGAGCAGGAAAGGCTGGGCCTGGATGTGCTGGTGCACGGCGAGGCCGAGCGCAACGACATGGTGGAATACTTCGGCGAACAGCTGGAAGGCTATGTGTTCAGCCAGTTCGGCTGGGTGCAGTCCTACGGCTCCCGTTGCGTCAAGCCGCCGATCCTGTTCGGCGACATCAGCCGCCCCGGCGCCATGACCGTCAACTGGACCCGCTACGCCCAGTCCCTGACCGACAAGCCCCTCAAGGGCATGCTGACCGGCCCGGTGACCATACTGAACTGGTCTTTTGTGCGGGATGATCAGCCCCGCAGCGAGTCCTGCCGGCAGCTGGCCCTGGCGATCCGCCAGGAAGTCCTGGACCTGGAAGCCGCCGGGGTGAGTATCATCCAGATCGACGAGGCCGCCCTGCGGGAGGGCCTGCCCCTGCGCCGTTCACAATGGCAGGGCTATCTGGACTGGGCGGTGGAGTGCTTCCGTATTGCCGCCAACGGCGTGCGCGACGAAACCCAGATCCACACCCACATGTGTTATTCCGAGTTCAATGACATCATCGGCTCCATCGCCCGTATGGATGCCGACGTGATCACCATTGAAACCTCCCGATCGGATATGGAACTGCTGGATGTGTTCGAGCAGTTCGAATACCCCAACGACATCGGCCCGGGGGTCTATGACATTCATTCCCCGAACATCCCCGGGGTGGAGCAGGTGATTAACCTGATGACCCGGGCAGCGGAACGGATTCCCCCGGAGCGCCTGTGGGTGAACCCGGACTGCGGCCTGAAAACCCGGCAGTGGCCGGAAGTCGTTCCTGCGCTGGAAAACATGGTGGCCGCAGCCCGGCTTCTGAGGGAGCAGGTACGGGGCCAGGGAGCAACTTAATCCCGTTGGCCTACCTCCTCGGAGGAAGCGCATTCCGGTGGCAACCCTGTTTAACTTGTAACGGAGTAAACAGAGCCACCGGGCAAGGTAATACCATGCAGCTGATTCCTACCGGCGAAGCCGGCAAACCCAGAAACCAGTTTCCCCCGGTCTACGTGGGTCAGACCCTGATCCACGAAGACGATATCGCCCGGGAGATGCAGCATCATCCGGCCGAAGAGCTGGCCGAGGCCTGGCATCAGGCGGCCAGGGGGCTCGTCATTCGCCAGCTCCTGTTGCAGCAGGCCGGTCGCCTCGGGCTGGACGCTATCGAAGATGAGGAGCACCGGATTGCCCGGGTGCTGGAGCTGGAACTCGATGTGCCGGACCCGAGCGAGCAGGACTGTGAGCGTTTCTATGACGCTAACCCCGGCCGCTTCTGCAGCCCCACCCTGATGGCGGTCAGCCACATCCTGCTGGCCGCTGCCCCCGACGACGTCGCCGAACGCCTCCGCCAGGAAGAAGTCGGACGGCAGCTGCTGTCCACGCTTCTGAATGACCATGCCCGGTTCCCCGAGACCGCCAGACAATACTCCGCGTGCGAGTCCCGGCATCAGGGCGGCAGCCTTGGCCAGATCAGCAAAGGCCAGACCATCGATGAATTCGAGCGTCCCGTACTGAGTCTTCAGCCAGGTCTGCACCCCGAACTGATCGAAACCCGTTATGGCTGGCACATTGTCCGTGTCGATCAGCGGATCGACGGCGAACAGCTCCCTTATGAGCATGTAAAACCACAGATCCGTCAGTACCTGAGTGAGAGTGTTACCCGCCGGGCCCTTCGTCAGTATCTCCAGGTACTGGCGGTTGAAGCCGGTGTGGCAGGCGTAGACCTGGAGTTGCCAGACTCACCGCTGATGCAATGACGCCAGCGGTAACCGAGCGGTCAACCGGCGGGCAGGAATTTGAGTTACGTCAATTGCGACGCAGGATGCCCGGAAATACCCCCATCGGGGGAGCGCATTTTCATCAGTATCCTTTTAGTATGTAAAACAACATCCGGGATACATGATTAGTACGGGGAAGACGGCCATGGCCATGACACAGTCTGCTGAGCACCGATACACCAAGCCGGTACTTGTTGCGATCAACAAGCCTTTTGATACGCCGGACGGCGTTGATGCCCTTCGTACGCATGCGCTGTTTCGCAGTCTCCGGTCTGCCGATCTCGACCTGCTGGTGCAGCAGTCCCGTCGTATCCGGTTGGGACATCACCAATTGCTGTACCGGCAGGATATGCCCGCTCACCATTTTTTCTTTGTGATTTCGGGCCGTCTGCGGTTGTACCGCCTGGACTCTTCCGGTATCGACCGGACCCTCGACAGCATCGCCCCGGGCGACTGCTTTGCCGAGGTGATGATCTACGCCAACCCGCCGCGGTATGCCTGTTATGCCGAAGCGCTCCGGGCCAGCGAAGTGCTGATGATTCCGGTGAAAGCCTACCGCGACCTGCTGGACCGTCATCCGGAATACGCCCACGCAGCCTTGAGCCATTACGCCATGCGAGCGGTCTCGCGCTTTCACGACCTGGAGATCATGACCGTTCAGAATGCCCGTGACCGCCTCATCCGTTATCTGATTGATTTGCTTCCCGAGGGCGCCGAAATCGGTGGTGAAGTCGAGCTGCCGCTGCCCAAATGTCTGGTTGCCTCGCGACTGGCCATGCAACCAGAGACGTTCTCCCGCATTCTGGCGGAGCTCAAGAACAACGGATTGATCCGGGTGAATCGTAGCAAGCTCTTTATTTCAGACCCTCAGCGGCTGATCACGATCAGCCAGTAACTTTCCCGGGCCATCACGCCCGTTATCTGCCGAAACCGTCGGTCAGGGGACACACATGATCCGCAACTATCAGGACCTGGTGCAGGCCAGCCGCAACGAACCGGAACCCCAGCGCTTCCTGTTCGTGTTCTGTAAAGCCGAATTGCCCGAGGACGCCTCCGGTGCTGAACGCGCCGCTTTCGAGCGCGGAGAAGGCGGCGCACTTACGCCGGTGATCTGTGTCGACAAGAGCCCCGACGAGGTGCCTTATTTTGATGTGCTGGCAGACGAGTCCCGGGCTACCGGCCAGAACTGGGACATGGTTTTTGTCGCAGCCATGTCAGGTCGGGGCGGTATTGCACCATCCAGTGAGGAAACTCAGCAACCATTGACTATGATGGTAGAGAGTATCCGGATCGGGCATGTGGGTAACTTTTTGCCGCTGGGCCGCTCAGGAGAAGTGATCAACCTGGGTTGAAGGTGCCTCTCCCCCAACAGGGGGTTGGGTTTCAGTCGTTGAAACTGGCTTGTCTGTATTTGCCCGGAACATGAACAGCGAATGAGGGTGGAAGACTGTGGTAACCAGGGTAATGCGTTTGTTGTCGTCAGTTTTGTTGGCCCTTTCGGCTTCCTGCATCAGTGCGATGCCACTGTCGGAATACAGCCCTCCCGCCGGCCGCCAGGTGATCGAGCGGGCCATGCCGCAAGTCAGCGAACTGCGCCCCGTGGAAGGCAACAGGGCGATCCAGGAGCTCTACGCCGGTGACGAGCTGGTGGGTTATGCCTACCAGACCCTCGATTTTGTCCAGACCCCGGCGTATTCGGGCAAACCCATAAACGCGATGGTGGTCCTCGACACCGAGGGCGTGATCAAGGCGACCCGGGTTATCCACCACGACGAGCCCATACTTCTGATCGGGATCCCCGAACAGAAAATGCATGACTTTACCGATCAGTACACCGGCCTCAAGGCGGATCAGCGGGTCACTGTGGGGGGGCGCTCATCGGAACGACGAATGGCCGTGGACGGATTGTCCGGCGCGACAGTAACCGTGATGGTGATTAACGAAGTCATCATGCGCACGGCCCACCGGGTAGGCGGAGAGCTTGGCCTGATCGAGGTGGCCGGTGGTGAGAACCGTCCGCCCCTGGCTGACGTGGATATGCAAACCTTTGAACAGAAGGGCTGGACTGAGCTGACCGGCGACGGCTCCATCCGGCGGCTTCTGCTTACCCGCGGTACCGTAGACGACGCGTTCATCGGCAGCCCGGCCGAAGGGGTAGAGGCAGCATTACCGGACCAGCGCGACGACCCCCTGATTGATCTTTATGCAACTTACCTGAATACCCCGACCATTGGCCGGAACCTGCTGGGGGACAACCAGTATCAGTGGCTGATGTCTGAACTCGAGGAGGGTGAGCACGCCATCGCGGTAATGGCGACCGGCACCTACTCCTTCCGGGGCTCAGGCTATGTCCGGGGCGGTATTTTTGACCGCTTGCAGGTGCGTCAGTTCGGTGACACCTTTAACTTCCGGGATCTGGACTACCATCGGCTCAGCGATGTGTATCTGGCGGATATGCCCCGTCTGCCGGAGATGGCGATCTTCATCGTGCGGCAGCAGTACAACTTTGATCCGGGTACGCCCTGGACGCTGGAACTGACCGTCAAGCGCCAGACCGGCCCGCTGGACAGTGAGTTCGCCGTTTTCCCGCTCGAGTATCAGCTGCCGGAACAGTATTACACGCGCCCGGAGCTGGAACTCACGGACGAAGAGTGGCTTGAGCAGCAACCCCTGTGGGTTCAGGTCTGGTACCAGAAAAAGTTCCAGCTGGTGGTGCTGGGGCTGGGCATCCTGGTGTTGTTAATGATCCTGTTCTTCCAGGACTGGCTGGTCAAAAAGCCCAGGATGACTCGCTGGATTCGCCACGGGTTCCTGGTCTACACGCTGTTCTTTATTGGCTGGTATGCCCTCGGGCAGCTGTCCATCGTCAACGTGCTCACCTTTGTCAACACCCTGATCAGCGGCTTTACCTGGGAAACCTTCCTGATTGACCCGATGCTGTTTGTGCTCTGGTCGGTGGTTGCGGGCATCGTGCTGCTGTGGGGGCGGGCCGTTTACTGCGGCTGGCTGTGTCCGTTCGGTGCCTTGCAGGAGCTGATCAACGAGATCGCCCGCAAGCTCAAGGTGCCACAGTACACCGTGCCCTTTGCCTGGCACGAGCGCCTGTGGGCGGTGAAGTACATCATCCTGCTGCTGTTGTTCGGGGTGTCGCTGGAATCCCTGGCAACGGCCGAGCGCATGGCCGAAATAGAGCCGTTTAAAACCGCAATCACACTCAGGTTTGACCGCACCTGGCCCTTTGTGACTTACGCCGTGCTGCTGCTGGTGATCAATATCTTTACCCGCAAGGTGTTCTGCCGCTACCTGTGCCCACTGGGTGCGGCTCTGGCATTGCCCACCAAACTGCGGGTATTCGACTGGCTCAAGCGCCGCAAAGAGTGTGGTAATCCGTGCCGGCTGTGTGAGAAGGAGTGTGAAGTTCAGGCAATCCACCCGGATGGCACCATCAACTATCAGGAGTGCCATTACTGCCTCGATTGCCAGATGACCTATTTTGACGACAACAAATGCCCGCCGCTGATCGTCAAGCGCCGGGGCAAGCGCCGGGGTCATAACGCGCCCGGACACCCGGAGCAGATTCCGGTCGTGCAGGTGCAATAAGTTCTTCCGGGCGCTGGTAACACAGCCCCGAAAGTAAGAGAAGTAAAAACCGCCTTAATCCGTAACGGAGTTGGATGCTATGAAAAAAAGAGACGATCTGACCAAAAGTCTTCCGGACGCCCCGGAGGGCGGGCTGACCCGCCGGCGCTTTATGGGTGCAGCGGCCCTGGCTGGTGTTGCCGGTGCCACTGGCCTTGGCAGCTCGGTGATGACCCGGGAAGCCTGGGCTGCTGCCGCAGAAGAAGCGCGTAACAGCGTCCACGTGGGGCCGGGTGAGCTGGACGAGTACTACGGTTTCTGGAGTGGTGGCCACCAGGGTGAAGTGCGTGTCCTGGGGGTACCGTCCATGCGCGAGCTGATGCGGATTCCGGTGTTTAACGTGGACTCGGCGACCGGCTGGGGTATTACCGACGAAAGTAAGGAAATTCTTGGCGACCAGCGGTACCCGAACGGCGATTGTCACCACCCCCATATCTCCATGACCGACGGTCGCTACGATGGCAAATACCTGTTCATCAATGACAAGGCCAACACCCGGGTGGCCCGTATCCGTCTGGATATCATGAAAACCGACAAGATCACTCATGTTCCGAACGTCCAGGCGATTCACGGACTGCGGTTGCAGAAAGTGCCAAAAACAAACTACGTGTTCTGTAACGCAGAGTTTGTGATTCCCCAGCCTAACGTAGGCAACGAGTACGACATGGAAAGCAGCTACACCATGTTCAGCGCCCTGGATGCTGAAACCATGGAAGTTGCCTGGCAGGTCCTGGTGGACGGCAACCTGGATAACACGGATGCAGATTACACCGGCCGTTATGCGGCGTCTACCTGCTATAACTCAGAGAAAGCCGCAGACCTGGCCGGTAGCATGCGTAACGATCGCGACTGGGTGGTGGTTTTCCACATAGAGCGCATCGCTGCTGCGGTAAAAGCCGGTAACTTCAAAACCATCGGCGATTCCAAGGTGCCCGTGGTGGACGGCCGGGGCGAGAGTGAGTTCACCCGTTACATCCCGGTCCCCAAAAACCCTCACGGCCTGAACACCTCGCCTGACGGCAAGTACTTCATAGCCGCCGGTAAACTGTCGCCAACCTGTTCAGTTATCGGCATCGACAAGCTGGATGACCTGTTCGACAACAAGATCGAACTGCGTGACGCCATCGTGGCCGAGCCGGAGCTTGGTCTTGGGCCGCTGCACACCACCTTTGACGGGCGTGGTAACGGCTACACCACGCTGTTTATCGACAGCCAGGTGGTGAAGTGGAATATTGCCGACGCGATCAAGCACTATAACGGTGAGAACGTGAACTACATCCGCCAGAAGCTGGATGTCCATTACCAGCCGGGCCATAACCATGCGTCGCTGACCGAGTCCCGTGATGCCGATGGTAAATGGCTGGTGGTGTTGTCCAAGTTCTCCAAGGACCGGTTCTTGCCGGTGGGCCCGTTGCACCCTGAGAACGACCAGTTGATTGACATCTCCGGGGAAGAAATGAAACTGGTTCATGACGGCCCCGCCTTCGCCGAGCCTCACGACTGTATTCTGGTCCGCCGTGATCAGATCAGGACCAAGAAGATCTATGATCGCAACGACCCCTACTTTGCCTCGGCCCGTGCCCAGGCGGAGAAAGACGGCGTGACGCTCGAAGGCGAAAACAAGATCATCCGTGACGGCAACAAGGTACGGGTCTACATGACCTCGGTGGCACCGGTTTTCGGGATTACCGAGTTCAAGGTCAAGGAGGGTGACGAGGTAACAGTCTATGTCACCAACCTGGACATGATCGAAGACGTGACCCACGGTTTCTGTATGGTCAACCACGGCGTGAATATGGAAATCAGCCCGCAACAGACATCGTCTGTGACGTTTACCGCCGGTAAGCCAGGTGTTTACTGGTATTACTGTAGCTGGTTCTGCCACGCTCTCCACATGGAAATGTGTGGCCGGATGCTGGTCGAGAAAGCCTGATCTCGGCTCCGGGGTGCCCCTGGGGGCGCCCCGGATGCGGATCGTCCGTATTCACTACCACGAGAGTGATTGATGCATCTGACACTACGTTATGGAGTGGCCCTGATGGTTGCTCTGTTGGCGTTACCTGCGAGCGCAGATGTTCAGCAGCAGCTGGACAATCTTGTGCCTGGCTCCTCCTTTGAACTCCCGCCTGAAACCCTGCCACCGCTGACCGTCCGGGTACCGGGCGTAACGCTGGCCTGCGCCACCGACACCGTGATCGACGGGGCCGGCCAGGGCCATGCTGTCGAGATTCTGGCGGAGCAGGTTACCTTCCGTGGTTGCCAGGTCCGTAACTGGGGTCGGGATCTCAACAAACTGCACACCGGCATATTCGTCGCGCGGGACGCGCGGGGGGCGGTGATCGAAGACAATCGCCTGCACGGGCCAGCCTTTGGTGTCTGGCTCGATGCGACCCCGAATGTCATCGTGCGCAACAACCATATTCGCGGGGAAACCGGCCTGCGGTCTCAGGACCGGGGCAACGGGATTCACCTGTTCAATACCACCGGAGCGGTGATCGAGGCCAACAACATCAGTCAGACCCGGGATGGCATCTACATCGAAAGTGCCAACAGGAACACCATCCGTGGCAACGAGATGAGCGACCTGCGTTATGGCATCCATTACATGTACTCGATGCACAACCTGCTTGAAAACAATGTTACCCGGGATACCCGTACCGGCTACGCCCTGATGCAAAGCAAGTATCTGAAGGTGATCGGTAACCGCTCAGAGAACGACGAAAACTACGGCATCCTGATGAACTTTATTACCAACTCGGAATTGCGTAACAACCGGGTGACCGGAGTGTCTCAGGGCCAGAGTGCCGGGGTGTTGATTTCCGGTGCCGAAGGCAAAGCGGTGTTTATCTACAATTCCCTGTACAACGTATTTGAGGGTAACTACTTTGGCCGCAGCAATATTGGCATCCACCTGACCGCCGGCTCCGAAGAGAACGAGGTGTTCAATAACGCCTTTGTGGATAATGAGCGCCAGGTAAAGTATGTGGCTACCCGCACCCAGTCCTGGTCGAAAGAGGGTCGCGGTAATTTCTGGAGCGATTATCTTGGCTGGGACCGCAACCAGGATGGCATCGGCGACGTGCCCTATGAGCCCAATGACAATGTGGACCGGCTGCTGTGGAAATACCCCGAGGCCAAGGTGCTGATGTTCAGCCCGGCGGTCGACACACTGCGTTGGGTCCAGGATGCCTTTCCGGTGGTGAAAGCCGCTGGTGTAAGTGACCCTCACCCGCTGATGCGAATTCCCGAGATTTTGCAATCGGAGGTCCGATGACCTGTTTTCGACTTGAGAATGTAAGCCACTGTTACGATAAGGCCAGGGTATTGCATGGGGTAGACCTGCGCCTGGAACCGGGGGAAATCCTCGGCCTGTTCGGTCATAACGGAGCTGGAAAAACCACCTCGATCAAACTGATTCTGGGGCTGATGAAGCCCACGGAAGGCACAGTAACGGTGTTGGATGGCGAGGCCGGAGCACCGAGCGTGAGCCAGCACATCGGTTACCTTCCGGAAAATGTGATGTTCTACCCGCAACTGACCGGCCGGGAAATCCTGAACCATTTTGCCCGGCTCAAGGGCGCTGCCCGGGACCAGGTACCGGAACTGCTGAAACAGGTCGGGCTGGGAGACGCCATGGATGCCCGTACCAAAACCTACTCCAAAGGTATGCGGCAGCGCCTGGGCCTGGCTCAGGCCCTGCTGGGCAAGCCCAGACTGTTGATGCTGGATGAACCGACCGTTGGCCTGGACCCGGTGGCCACCGCAGACCTTTACCGCCTGTTGCGAGACCTTCGGAACAGCGGCACAGGTATTGTGTTGTGCTCCCATGTGCTACCGGGGGTTGAGCCTTACATCGACCGGGCGGCCATTCTCACCCGGGGCGCCCTCCAGGCGGCGGGGGACCTTGACTCGCTGCGGCATCAGGCCAATATGCCGGTCACCCTCAATCTCTTGCCCCGCAACCGTCCGGAGGATCTGGAGAAAGCCATCAGCCAGGCACCGGGAACGACCGCTCTGATGATAAAAAACGAGGACGGCCGGCTGCAGGTAGACGTTCGTCCTCAGGAAAAAATGACCCTGATCCAGCATCTGATGAGTTCCGGCGAAGTCGCCGATCTGGGCATTCACCAGCCGAGCCTGGAGGATATCTACGTGCATTTTATCGGCCCGGGTGGCCTGGCTCACCGAGGAGGCAGAGCATGAACGCTATCTGGACCATTGCCCGTAAAGAGCTCAGCGATAGCCTGCGTAACCGCTGGCTGGTTGCCATTGCACTGGTGTTTGCCACTCTGGCTGTAGGGATCGCCTGGTTTGGCGCGGCGGCCTCGGGGCAGGTAGGTTACGCCTCCACCCCCGCGACCATTGCCAGCCTCGCCAGCCTGGGGATTTTCCTGATACCGCTTATTGCCCTGTTGCTGGCCTACGACGCCATTGTGGGTGAAGACGAGGGTGGAACGCTGTTGCTCCTGATGACCTACCCGCTCAGCAAAAGTGAATTATTGCTGGGCAAGTTTATGGGGCACGGGCTCACGCTGGCGCTGGCAACCCTGATTGGTTTTGGCGTTGCCGGTATTGCCATCGGAGTGCTGGTGGACGGGGTCGCCATAGGCGCGCTGGCCGCTGCCATGGGGCGCTTTATCGGATCAACCATCCTGCTGGGCTGGGGATTTATTGCCCTGGCGTACCTGGTCAGTGTGCGGGTGAGTGAGAAGCCGGTGGCGGCGGGCCTGGCCCTGGGTATCTGGTTTTTCTTTGTGTTGATTTTTGACCTGGTACTGCTCGGAACCCTGGTGGCCAGTGAGGGCAAGCTGAACCCGGAGCTGCTTCCCTGGCTGCTGATGCTTAATCCCACCGATATCTACCGGCTCCTCAATATTGTCGCCTTTGGGGACAGCGGTCAGCTCAGTGGTGTGCTGAGCCTTGGCTCGGATTTGCCGATCGGGGCCAACGGCCTGTGGCTGGGCCTGCTGGTGTGGTGCGTTGTGCCACTGGCGGGTGCCTTGTTGTTATTCAAAAACCGTAAAATCTGATCCTGACTGGAGATTCAATCTCATGAAAACCGGTAGATTCCTTTTTGCAGCTCTGGCTGCACTGCTGATTGCCGGATGTTCCGGTGAGGAAAGCCAGACGCAGGCCCGGCCTGCTCCGGTGCACTTTGATGCCGCTGATGAGTGTCATGTCTGCGGCATGGGCATTACCCGTTTTCCTGGCCCGAAAGGGCAGGCCTTCACTGAGCGTGAGCAGCAGGTGCGCAAGTTCTGTTCCACCAAGGACATGTTTGCCTGGGCTCTGCAGCCTGAGCATAGCAACCGGGATCACACCTTGTACGTGCATGATATGGCCCAGAGCGAATGGGAGCATCCGGACGATACCCATCTGATTGATGCCCGCGAAGCCTTCTACGTCGCAGGCTCAGGCCGGAGCGGGGCGATGGGGCCTACCCTGGCTTCGTTTGCCAGCGAGACAGATGCCCGGGAATTTGCGGCAGAGCATGGTGGCCACGTACTGGCGTTTGACGAGATCACTCTGGATCACCTCAATACCGACATGGCTGGTCACGGCGGACATCACTGAATCCGGAGGGGAGAGGGAGCAGGCGTAATGCCTGCTAACCTCCGGTCATATTCATAAAGCGCAGAATCTGGACATCACCGTTGCTGGAAAAGTGGTGCCGTTCGGGCTTGAGTTCCATGGCGTCGATAATGGCCTGCCTGAGCTTGTCGTCGGTCACCGGGTGACCGCGCAGTACCCGGCGCAGGTCTACGGAATGCTCGTTGCCGAGGCACAGCAGCAAACGCCCTTCAACAGTCACCCGTACCCGGTTGCAGGTGGAGCAGAAGTTATGGGAATGCGGTGAGATAAACCCGACCCGGATCTCGCTGTCAGGCATCCGGTAATAACGGGCCGGACCGCCCGAATCCTGGGCAACCGGCAGCAACGGATGGTGCTGCTGGATGATGCCGCGCACCTCGTCGCTGGTGCACAAGGCAAGGCCGCGATCGTGCTCGGAAATCTCGCCCAGCGGCATTTCTTCGATAAAGGTGATATCGACCTGCTTGCGGCGGGCAAACTCGATCAGCTCGGGCACTTCCTGGTCGTTGCGTCCTCTCATCACCACGGTATTGAGCTTGAGGCGGCGAAAACCTGCCTCTCGGGCCGCATCAATGCCGTCAAGCACCTGGTTCAGGTTGCCGGTACGGGTGATAGTGCGAAACTTCTCAGGATCCAGGGAATCCAGGCTGATGTTCAGGCGATGCAGGCCGGCCTGGCGTAACTTTTCAGCCATGGCTGGCAGCTGGCTGCCGTTGGTGGTCATGGCAAAGTCGCGCAGGCCGTAACCGCCGATCTCCTGCACCAGTTCGATAATGTCCCGCCGTACCAGCGGCTCGCCGCCGGTGAGCCGGATCTTCTCGGTACCCAGCGCCACGAAGCTGCGCGCCAGCC
Organism: Marinobacter sp.; assembly: GCA_035306945.1. Lineage (GTDB taxonomy): Bacteria > Pseudomonadota > Gammaproteobacteria > Pseudomonadales > Oleiphilaceae > Marinobacter. Next base: position 1,424 of record DATGNB010000076.1, on the reverse strand, counting down.
GCGCAATCTCTTCCAGGGTCAGCACCTGCTGGCGAGGTAAAAAAGTCATGTCTTCAGCCATGCAATAGACACAGCGGAAATCACACCGGTCGGTGACCGATAGGCGTACGTAATTGACAGTGCGGCCAAATCGATCAATCAGCCTGTCTTGGGGCATGGCAGGTTTCTCTGTCTGGATACATCTGGCTTATAGGATAGACAAAGTATCACAGATAACCCAATTCAATCCGATACCTCTCGGGGGGTAACCCGCCAGGCCCGTGAACCGTCCGGTTTTCTGGTTGAAATCTGATCGGCTCGAGGTATAAAATGTATCTTCAATAAATGTTATGTCGAGCTGGGAAGACCCGTCCACTGAATACGGGTAAAATGGGCATCACTATGAGCGGTCATGAGGGCTTTGCCATGGCCTGGCGGCCAGGACGAACCGGTTTCCTGATACTTGCGTATGCCAGCATGGGCCTTGCGATTGCCGGTGTAGTCCTGCCGCTTTTGCCGACCACGCCGTTTGTGATTCTGGCGGCTTTTTTTGCCAGCAAAGGCTCTCCGGTGTTTGCCCGGTGGTTAGAGGAACATCCCACGTTTGGTCCTGTCATAGCGGACTGGCGACTACGCAGGGCCATCCCCCGCAAGGCTAAACTACTGTCAACTGTGATGATGGGACTGAGCTGGAGCTTACTGCTATGGCTCGGATTTCCGGCCATGGTACTGACAATCTCCGGGCTGTGTATGCTGGCGGTTGCCAGCTACGTGTTGACCCGGCCATCCTCGTGAAGGCTGGTTTCATTTTGGAGTTATGAATGCACCTTACCCGTTATACCGATTTTTCCCTCCGGGTCCTGATCTATCTGGCTGCGGAGGGGGACCGGCTGACCACCATCCAGGAGATCGCCGACAGCTACGAGATCTCGAAAAACCATTTGATGAAAGTGGTGCACCAGCTGAATAAAAAAGGCTACATCGAAACGGTGCGTGGCAAGAAGGGCGGAATGCGCCTGCGGATGGCTCCGAAAGATATCAGTATCGGGCAGCTGGTGCGGGAAACCGAGCAGGATCTTGATATCGTTGAGTGCTTTACCGCCCAGAGCACCTGCAAGATCACGCCGGTATGCGGATTGCGGCAGATATTTGGCGAGGCCCTCACGGCCTTTCTGGAAGTGCTGGACAAATACACTCTGGCCGATGTGATCAGTGATCAGCACCGGCCACAGTTGCTGCAGCTGCTTCAGATCGCCTGAAGCTGGCGGCGGTTCTCGAGCCGGGTTCTTACTGAGTCTGGCAGGGAGAAGCGGGCGATGCGTCCGAGTACCGTGCCGTACTGTTTAGCGAAGGTGCCGGTGTTGTACGGGATATCATACTTCTTGCACACCGCCTGGACTTTCCCGGAAATCTCCGGGTAGCGATGTGCAGGGAGATCCGGAAAA
>DATGNB010000075.1:0-9549 GCA_035306945.1 Marinobacter sp. | reverse complement strand
GGGGCTGCCGGCGGGCAGCCCCCGAAGCACGGGATGGGTATTTCAGGCCTCACCCCTGGCCGGGATCAGTAAAGCGCCTCTTCGTCATCCAGCACCTCGTGCAGGATCTCCAGAAACATCTTATCGGCGTCACTCCAGACCTCCGGAATACGGATCGACGTATTGGCGCTGATCTCACGGGCCATCAACTCGTCCCCATTGAGCTCGCCCTTGTACTTACGGGCAATTTCCATCGCCCGCACTGCAATCGTCGGATCGCCCATCACCTTCTTGATGAACACCCGAAGTTCCTCAATCATCCTGGCCTGACGGCTCTGAACCGATGAACTCATTCTGCACTCCCTGAAACCAGAAGGCGCGGACGCCAATGCTCCGCGCGTTGTTACAGTATGGCCAATCTGCAGGGCTGTCACCAGCCCCCGGCTGTTACAACATCATGCCACGCAGGGTAAAGAACAGGAACGCGGCCATCGCGGCCGAGGCCGGCACGGTAATAACCCAGGCCGCGGCAATCCGGACCAGATGGGACCGCTTGACCATCTCTTCATAGTAGATTTTTTTCAGCCGCTTACGCTCAGACTTGGTAAGAGGCACCTGAGCCTTCTTCTTTTTGGCCTGTTTCAGCAGCTTTTCCATTTCCTCTTCAGACGCATTACGAAAGTTCTCCAGGAAAGGCTTCAGACGCTCCTGCTCTTCCGGCTCGTAATGCTCAACGATTTTATGCAGCTGACTGACGTAGTTGGTTTTCAGGTACTCCCGCAGGAAGCCAACCCCGAACACACCACCAATAGCGATGTGGGTAGAACTGACCGGCAAGCCGAGCTGAGAGGCAAGGATCACCGTCAATGCCGCTGACAGGCCAATACAGAAGGCCCGGGTCTTGTCCAGTTCGGTAATCTCGCTGCCCACCGTTTTAATCAGGCGCGGACCGAACAGCATCAGCCCGAGTGCCAGGCCCAGCGCGCCGATCAGCATGATCCAGAGCGGGATGCTGGCCGATGTGGCGATGCCACCACCGTTCTGAATCGCTTCATTAATAGCCGCCAGCGGCCCGATTGCGTTGGCCACATCGTTGGCGCCGTGAGCAAAACTCAGCAGTGCCGCGGCACAGATAAGTGGCCAGGTGAACAAGGTATTTACCCCAGCCGTGCTGTTTTCCATGGTGGCCGCACGACGACTGACCAGGGTCCGCACGCCCATCCAGGTGACAATGGCAACACCCAGCCCCAACAGGGCAGCCGTAAGAAAGTCCACCTCAACAAGCTTTTTGACACCCTTGAGCATCAGGTAGGTGGTGAAAGCCCAGGCCATAATGGCGACCATCAGGGGCACAAAGGTACGGGCGGAAGACACCAGGTTCTGCCGGTACAGAACGGTCTTGTTGATCAGAAACAGGAACAGTGCCGCCAGGGCACCACCCAGAACCGGCGAAATCACCCAACTGGCGGCAATCTTGCCCATCACGCTCCAATCCGCAATACCCCAGCCCCCGGCAGCAATGCCGGCCCCCAGCACACCACCAACAATGGAATGCGTGGTGGATACCGGGGCTCCCAGCCAGGTGGCCAGGTTCAGCCACAGGGCACCCGCCAGCAACGCAGCCGTCATCAGCCAGACAAACGTCTGGGTGTCACCCACGCTGGTCGGATCAATAATCCCGTTCTTGATTGTGGAGACTACCTCGCCCCCGGCGATTATCGCACCCGAGGCTTCAAAAACCGCGGCCAGCAGCACGGCGGCGCCCAGCGACAGCGCGCCTGAGCCAACCGCCGGCCCCACATTATTTGCCACGTCGTTGGCGCCGATATTGATCGCCATGTACCCACCGATCACCGCGGCAGCCATCAGCAGAGTGGCATTGGGCAGGCCCTCGCTGAACGCCCCTACGGTCAGCCAGACACCAAGCAGGAACAGAATGCTGAAACCGACCCTGTACCGTTCCGTGGCGGGGCTACTGAGTAAGTTATCCAGATAACTGCTGGAGCGGGCCATAAGACAAGGCTCTCTGTTGTGGATGGACTAAAAACGGGAAATCTATAGGGCGCAAACTATAAATTTTTTGCCATCAAATTGAAACCGGATTGTCATGCACGGCAAAGATCACAAACCGGACACAGCGCACTCCAAAACCCCCGTTTTTTGGCGCATAATCGACCAAAACCTGTCAAAAAGAACAACATATAATGCCGGTTACCCAAGGACCAAGCCAGATCATCTCCACTGAGCACGAAGAGCGGCAGATTTCCCGGTTACTGACCGGGCTGTCGGCCATGGCCCTGCTGTTTCTGACCGGGATCGGGCTGAAGGCCTGGCTTGCTGACCATTATAGTCACGCCATCATCCTCTGGCTGTTTAACCTGCCGGTGCTGGCCAACATGCTCTGGTACCTGCGCACGGGCAATCGCGTGGTGCAGAAAAATGCCCTTCTTATTACCGTTGCCCTGCTGTTTGCCTATCTGATTGCCTCGGGCGGTGAGGATAATACCGGCCCGCTCTGGTTTTACGTGTTCCCTCCGCTGCTCTTCTTCCTGACCAGTCTCAAGGGCGGCACCGCCATCCTGCTTTTTTATTACCTGTTGGCAGTGATTGTGTTCCAGTTTCCGAATCTGCCCGGTGTGGCCGGCGAGTACTCCACCGACTTCAAGATCCGCTTCTTCGCCACCCTGACCTTCGAATCCATTTTCTGCTTCGTGCTGGAAGCCGGCCGGCTCCAGGCCCGGAACAAACTCCTCAGACTGGCCGAAAGCCATGAACTGGCCGCCCGCACCGACGAGCTGACCGGCCTGGCCAACCGCCGGGACATGCATAACCGTCTGACCACTGAGTTCTCCCGCTATCAGCGGTCGGGACATCACTTCTCAGTGGTGCTGATCGACCTGGACCTGTTCAAACGGGTGAATGACGATTATGGTCACGACGCCGGAGATGCCGCCCTGCAGCAGTTTGCAGAGCTGGTACGTAAGGTGATCCGGCAGACCGACGTCGCCGGCCGCTGGGGAGGGGAAGAGTTCCTGATTCTCCTGCCGGACACCACCCTGCTTCAGGCGCTCACTCTTGCCGAGCGCCTGCGGGCCGAAGTCGCTGCCACCGAGTTCCGCCATCAGGGTCATACCCTGCCGGTAACCATCAGTGCCGGGGTCTGCTCGATCTCCAAAGCCGGGTCGGTCAACGAGCTGCTCAAACAAGCAGACATCCATCTGTATGCGGCCAAAAGTGACGGCCGCAACCGTATCGCGCCCAGGGTCCGGAGCCAGGACAGCCCTCCCACTGCGGGAATCCCTGCTTGAGACCCGGGATCGCTATCATTAACATCGCCACCGACACCTGAACACCATCCTTTCCTGACAGGCAGCATTATGGCAGCAATCCGCATTCTGACCGGCAGCGTCTACGGGGGCGCACTGTTCACCGCCCGCAAGATCAAAGAAGCACTGGAAGCCGGGGGGCACCAGGTCGTGGTACTTGAAAATCCCACGCTGGACGACATCAGCGGTAACGACGACGCCCTGCTGGTTTGCACCTCCACCACCGGCCAGGGCGAACTTCCTGACAACTTGCTGCCTTTTTATCTGTCGCTGCGGGAACTGTTACCCCAACAGCCCGGGCGCCCTTTCGGCGTCATCGTCCTGGGGGACAGCTCTTACGGAGACACCTACTGCGGTGCCGGCGACCTGATCGAAGAAGCACTGTACGAGACCGCCGCCCGCAAGGTCGGGGAAACCCTGCGCATTGATGCGCTGGAAACCATGGAGCCGGAAACCGACGCGGTGCCCTGGGCGCTGGCCTGGGTCAAGGAAATCTGAGGGTTATTTACACGAGTTGCCAAATCTCTGAACTGGTACGCTTGAGCCCCCTGCGGCGAGGGGCCATACTCCAGCCAGAATGGTAAATACGGTACCCTGAATCCCGATGAAACCGGCCCGACTTCTGGCAGCGTTAATCGCAGTGCTGGCGTTGTCGCTTTATGCGCACGCGGCCATGGCCTCGTTCATTCCGGAAATAGAGTACCTTCGGTTCAGCCCCGAGGTCCGGCTTAGCGCCAGCGAGGCCCTGGCCAGCCGCCAATGGCAACCTCTGCCAGAGAGCACACCCAATTTCGGTTACATTCAGGATCAGATCTGGCTCAGATTCCCGGTCGCGGCAGACGCCGGCGTCGATCTCCTCGAAATCAACTACCCCCAGCTGGACTATATCGACTTCTATCTGTTCGAGAACTCGCGCCTGGTAAACTCGGTCCACACCGGTGATCGCCTGCCGTTCTCGCAAAGACCGGTCCAGCATCCGCACTTCCTGTTCCCCATCCCGTTGTCTGCCGATGCCGGTTACACCGTGCTCCTTCGGATCCAGACCGAAGGCGCTATGCAGGCACCCATGCGGCTCTGGGATAATCGAAGCCATTTTGCCAAGGCGTTTGTCGAAAGCCAGTTGCACGCCACCTACTACGGCATCCTCATTGCGGTGATCGGCTTTAACCTGTTTGTGTTTGCCGTGCTCCGGGAGCCGGTGTATCTGCTGTATGTGCTTTCCACCACCGGTTACCTGATGCTGATCGGCAGTCTCAATGGCATCACCTACCAGCTGTTCTGGCCTGATAACCCGGAGGTGCAGAACCGCGCCATGGCGATTATTGTGCCGATGGCGATGAGTTTTACCCTGATGTTCTCCCGGGCCTTCCTGCACCTGCGCCAATCGAGCCCGGGCCTTGACCGGCTGGTGCTGACGGTCCTTGGACTTAACCTGGCCATGGCCGCCGCCAACCTCGTGCTTGATTACAACACCGGCATGCGCATGAGTGTCGCGCTGGTGATCCCCAGCTCCCTGCTGCTGACGGTGATCGGACCCATCCAGTGGGCCAGGGGTAACCGCCAGGCGGTGTATTACACCCTGGCCTGGGGTGCCCTCACCGTGGGCAGTGCCATCACCGGTGCCAATAAATATGGCTGGATCCCGAACAATTTCATTACCGCCTACGGTATGGAGGCGGGCTCTGCCCTGGAAGCGATGCTGCTTAGCCTGGCACTCGCTCTGCGCATCTACCGGGAGCGACAGGACCGCCTGCATGCGCGCGAAGCCGAACTGCGTGCGCTGGAAGCCCGGCGCAACGCCGAACTGCGCCTGATGGATCAGGCCCTGCACCACCCTCTCACCGGCCTGCCCAACCGCAGCAATTTTGAGCTACAGGTTAACGAACTTATCCGCAAAGCGCCTTCACAGCGCTTCGCCATCGCGGTGATTCATCTGAACAATCTGTACGCGGTCACCAAAACGCTGGGACACCGGAATACCGACCGCATTCTGGAGCTGGCATCGCAGCAGTTTAATGCGGTCGCCCGGGCCATTCCCGGCATCATCGCGGTTGAGAAGAGTGAAGGGCGAGAATATTTTCTGGCCAGCCTGGACCCCCAGACCTTTGCCCTGATGAGTAACGCCGATCATACCGAAGCGGTACCCCGGTATGTGCTTCAGAACATCGAATCCATTCGCCAGCCCATCGACTTTCTGGGGATGCAGGTACCGCTGACCCCACAACTGGGCGTCGCCATCTATCCGGATCACGGTAAGGACGTAACCACGCTGATCCGCCGGGCAGTGATTGCAGAAGGGTCCGAACGGGCCCGGGAGCGCGGGATCGCCTACTACAAGACGTCGAGGGATTCCTACAGCGCCGAACGCCTCACCCTGGTGTCCGAACTCAGGCACGCGCTTGAGCTTGATCAGCTGGCGCTCTATCTGCAACCGAAGCTGTGCCTGCGCACCGGCACGATTGCCGGGTTTGAAGCCCTGATCCGCTGGCCGGACCGTGAACGCCAGGTCGCCCCCCACGAACTCATCGAACTGGCCGAACAAACCGGGCTCATCAAGCCCCTCACCCGCTGGGTGCTGCAGGAAGCCCTGAACCTGCGCAAGCAGCTGGCCGCACAGGGCGCGCCTTCCCACATCGCCGTGAACATATCGCCAAACAACCTGCGCGAGCCGGATTTCCCTTTGTTTGTTCAGAGGCTTATGCATAGCCAGCAATGCCCGGCCGGCGAACTGACCTTCGAGGTTACCGAAACCTCGATGATGCAGGACCCGGTCAACTCGCTGCAGGCGCTGAATGCCATCCACTCGGCCGGCATTCCACTGGCCATAGACGACTTTGGCTCCGGTTACTCATCGCTATCCTATATCAAGCAGTTGCCCGCCACCGAGATCAAGATCGACCGTTCGCTGATCAGCGAGTTGCCGGAACGGGAGCAGGACCGGGTGATCGTGCGGACCACCATCGAAATGTGCCAGAGCCTTGGCTATACCGTGGTGGCGGAAGGGGTAGAAAACGAAGCTACGCTGAAACTACTGCAAGACATGGGATGCGACCAGGTCCAGGGTTTTATCCTGGCCCCGCCGCAACCGGTCGACAGGATCCTGACATGGCTGGCGGATCAGCCTTGCCGTTCGCGGATCAGTGCCTCTTGAGTGGCTGAGGCCACCAGCTTACCGTCCCGGGTAAAGAAGTTGCCCCGGTTAAAGCCCCGGGCACCGGAGGAGCTCGGACTGTCCTTATCGTAAAGCAGCCATTCGTCCATCCGGAACTCACGGTGGAACCACATCGAGTGGTCCAGACTCGCCACCTGCATATCCGGTTCCATGAACGTGCGGCCATGGGGTGCCAGACAAGCGCCCAGAAACGAGAAATCCGAGGCGTAGGCCAACAGACACCGATGCAGCACCGGATCATCCGGCAGCGACCCGGCAGCCCGCAGCCAGCTCTGGCGATACGGAGGGGTTTTCTCCGGTTTTAGCGGATTACTCTGCTCCACATGGCGGATCTCGATTGGCCGGTCCCGGGTAAAAATCGCCGCCAGCCGGGGCGGCATCTGGTCCGCCAGCATGTGTCCGAGCGCCTGCTCTGATTTCAACGTTTCCGGAGCCGGCGCCTCGGGCATTGAAACCTGATGGCTCAGCCCGTCCTCAGCCACCTGGAACGACATGGACCCCGTCAGGATCTCCTTGCCATCCTGGCGGGCGATGACCCGCCGCACCGAGAAGGTGCCGCCATCACGAACCCGCTGGACTTCATAGTCGATGGGCATGCGGTGGTTGCCCGGCCTCAGAAAATAAGCATGGAGGGAGTGACACAGCCGCCCTTCCACGGTCCGGCTGGCGGCCATCAGCGCCTGGCCAAGTACCTGACCGCCGAAAACGCGGGGAAAGCCCAGGTCTTCACTGTCACCTTGAAAATGATCGTCCCCGATGGGGGACAAATCCAGCAAATCGATCAGTTTTCGGGTTACTTCCAGCATGCCTGCTCCTGTTGTGATGCTCAGGAGCAGTACCCGCTCCTGAACTTACGACGGGTTTTCTACCTCAGCAGAAGCCATTTGGCAACGGTCAATCCCGGTGTATGGGCGGAACCTCTCTCGCCAGCGCCTGCTTTTCCATGGCAAACCGGCCGGTCACCGCAAAGCCCAGCACGTCGCCTGAGGGTGACACGAAGCGGGCTTTCACATCCGAACCCTCCTGCTCTACCTGCCACTGGCCCTCTGAGCCAGCCGGGGGTGGAGACACCGCGGTCGGGCAGCAGGGGGTTTTGATCATCACCGGCATGGCGCCGTAGCGAACCTCGGTGTGCTCGCCGCTGAGGGTTTTCGCCAGGGCACGGGCGCAGGCCATCAAAGGTAATACGTACAGCAGGACCTGGCCGTCCACTTCGGCACAATCGCCCAACGCATAGATATCCGGCGCGGAGGTTTCCAGCGCACGATTCACCTTTATTCCGCGGCCCACCTCGATTCCGGCTGCCCGGGCCAGCTCCACCCGGGGCCGCAGGCCAACCGCTGAAATCACAATGTCCACAGCCAGCGTCTCGCCATTGCTCAGACTCACACCGACGCTGTCGCCCTGACGATCAACACGATCCACCACCGCGCCCAGATGGAAGTGTACCCCCAACGCTTGCAGTTCCTGCTGCACGGCCCTGGCCGCCGGCTCCGGTAACAGGCTCGGCATCACCGCCGGGTCGGGCGCGACCACGTGCACCTCGTAACCGCCATTGCGCAGATCGTTGGCAAATTCGCAACCAATCAGACCGGCGCCCATGATAGCCACCCGGGTGCCGCCTTCCAGAGCCTTGCGAAAGGCGCGATAGTCGAGCAGGTCGTTGATGGAGTACACGCGATCCAGTGCATCGCCCCGCAGCCCCAGACGAATGACATCAGCGCCCCAGGCCAGCACCAGCTTGCTGTAGGCCAGCCGCTCGTCGCCCAGCAGCAACTGGCGTTTATCAGGGTCGATACCCGTGACCGTACTGAAGGTGCGGATATCCACCGACAGCTGCTCCGCCATGGCCTCGGTGCTGCTCTGAGCCAGCCCGTCGGCGTCCTTACCCTTGGTAAAGCCGGTGGATAGCATGGGTTTGGAGTAGTTCACGCCGTCATCCGCGGTCACCATGACCACCCGCGTGGTCTGGTCCAGCTTGCGCAGCTCCCGTACCAGTGAGTATCCGGACAAGCCGGTGCCTACAACAACGATCGGTGCCTGGTCGGTCATATGTTTACTCCGTGTGTCAGCCGATTTCGATCATTTCGAAGTCTTCCTTGCCCACACCACAGTCCGGGCAGACCCAGTCCTCGGGCACATCTTCCCATGCGGTACCGGGCGCAATACCGTCCTCAGGCCAGCCTTCCGCTTCATCATAGATCAGGCCACACACTACGCACTGCCACTTTTTCATGCTTGTTCTCCGTTAAAACACCGGCCGACATGATACCCGCCACCCGGCACAGGACCAATGCCATATAAGACGTTCAGCCGGCGGGTTTTGTGCCAATAAGCATGATTACAGATGGGCCGGGGCCCAACTCCCTCTCCCTTCAGGCCGGCGGCTTCGGTATAATTGCCCGTTTTACGACAGGACCGACCGTTATGACCGACACCGTCGCCGAAATGAACCAGGTCATGGCAGAAGCCGACTGCCTGGTTACAGAGCCACAGGTGCACGCTGCCATCGACACCATGGCCGCCGACATTACCGCGCGCCTCAAAGACAGCAACCCGTTATTGTTCTGCGTCATGAACGGCGGTCTGATTCTGACTGGCCAGCTGCTTCCCAGGCTGAAGTTTCCCATTCAATCCGAGTATCTTCACGCCACCCGATATCGCCAGGAAACCACGGGCGGCATTCTGGAGTGGAAGCTGCAGCCGGACGCCAGCATCAAAGACCGCACGGTTCTGGTTGTTGATGACATCCTTGATGAAGGTACTACCCTGTGTGCCATCGCGGAGTACTGCTACGCCCAGGGTGCCAGCGAAGTACTGACCGCCGTGCTGGTAGACAAGGCACACGATCGCAAGGCCCGCCCTGGCCTGAAAGCAGACTTCACCGGCCTGTATGTGGAAGACCGCTTCCTGTTCGGCTACGGCATGGACTACAAAGGCTACTGGCGTAACGCGCCCGGCATCTATGCTGTCAAAGGACTCTGATCAGGAAAGCGGCCTGAGGATACCACCCACCCAGTGGTATCAGTCACTGGACGCAGCCGCTGTGCATAACCCCGAAGTGCTTGGTGC
>DATGNB010000074.1:0-2958 GCA_035306945.1 Marinobacter sp. | reverse complement strand
AGGCACAGTTGGGCATTTTGAATGAAATGGCTGAACGCCGACAATTGCTGCTCTGAGGGCGTGTAGCCCGCCGACGCATTATCTGCATAAAACAGCCCCACCAGTCGGCCCTTCGCTGTGAGTGAACCGACCAGGGCCGGCACTTTGCCCAGCCAGCGGTCAAACGCCACACCTTCCGGGTGTTTTCCCGGTTTGTAGATCGCACAGGTGCCATGAGGCAGCAGTTCGCCGAGTGGGCCGGTGCCGTCTTTGCGAATGATGAGGTGCTGGCGCCATTCCTCGGTACCCCGACCACCCACTTTCCGGGGAACGAGATCCAGGCCGGTACGGTCGCTCATCAGCAGCGCGACCCGTTGCATGCCCACGGCCCGGTGAATGCCTTCAATCACCAGCTGACAGACTTCGTTGATGTCCGGTTTCTCGGCCAGGGTCTGGGTCAGGTCGCGCAGGATCTGCAGCTGGAGATCCGGGTCCATGGGGGGGGCCTCGGCGGCGTTACCTTCCGTGCCCTGATTACCCGGCAGCAGCGCCGTGACCTGGGGAATGCCCAGCGACACCGCCACCTTGGTGGCTTCCTGAGCATTCAGTTTGAGCTGGTCACGGATAGCGGCGGGTGTTTCGCCAACATCTTTGGACAGCTTGTCCAGCACCTTGTCCATGTCTGGCCCGCTCCAGCCAGCCTCGGACACCTTCGCCATCTCCACAGCGTTGCGCACCAGGCTACTGGCCATGGAGCCGGGCTGCCCCGGGGCCACGACTTCCCGAATGAACGGGCCGAGCGACCAGGCCTCGACCAGCCCACGGGTAATCTCGGTGAACGTGGTGTGCAGAACTGCCTTCTGGGCCTCGACCGGAGGTTCTTCCAGCCGCATCCGCTCTTCAAGCTCTCCGGCCTGTTCTGTTTCACAGGACCAGAAGGCCAGTTCGCCGATGTTTATCAGCAAGGCGCCGATGAAGACTTCCTCCAGCGCATGCTCCGTGCGCTTCGGCATCAGACACCGGGCCTGAACCGCTGCATGAATGGCTCGGGCCAGGCAGCGAAGCAGATGCGGGCGGTCGTTGCGCTTGAGCAGCGAATCAACGATCAGTGACGAGATGGCCATGGATTTCACGGAATCGAAACCGATCAACGTGATCGCCCGGCTCACGGTGCTCACCTGAGTGCGGGTCTGGTTGTAGAACACCGTGTTGGACAACCGAGGCACCTGGGAGGTCAGCTGGGCGTCGTTCAGGATCACGTTCGCCAGTTCGTTCACAGTGCTGTTGCGGCTGTCGGTCAGTTCGTTGATTTGCTTCAGCGTGTTTGCCAATACCGGCAACTCTACTTTGCTCAGGTAGGACACCCATGCCTGGGTGGAGGTCATCCTTGAGGGCGTATTTTCGGACGGATGTGTCACGGATGGAGCGCGCCTCGAGCGTGTTGAATTTGTTAATGTTCTTTTCGCTTACCAGTTTAGCCGAGCTTTGCCGATACTGTCAGGTAGCTTTTTGTGTAAGGGCAACTACCCACACCTGAGCTTAGTCCGTGATTCGGGTTTGGTCACCGAATAAGCTATAATCGCCGGTTTTCATGTGGCCCCACAACGCATCGACCAAGGCGCTTATCCAAGGCACTGACCATGATTGTATTTGACCAGGTACAGAAGTCGTACCAGGTAGGCGGCCGGGCAATCCCCGCGCTGCACCCTACCAGTATGACCATCGAAACCGGCGAGGTGTTCGGCATCGTCGGCCACTCCGGCGCGGGTAAATCCACCCTGATCCGGCTGATCAACAAGCTTGAGCCGGCCACCGGCGGCCGAATCCTGATTGATGACGAAGACATCACCCGCTATTCCTCCGCGGATCTGCGCGCGTTTCGCCGCAAAGTCGGCATGATCTTCCAGCACTTCAACCTGCTGTCTTCAAAAACCGTGGCGGACAACATCGCCTTCCCGATGAAGCTGGCGGGCATCTACTCGAAGCCGGAAATCCGTAGCCGGGTTGAAGAACTGCTGGCCCGGGTCAGCTTGAGCGAACACGCCAATAAATACCCGTCGCAGCTCTCCGGCGGCCAGAAACAGCGTGTCGGCATAGCCCGCGCCCTGGCGTGTCGGCCCACGATCCTGCTGTGTGACGAAGCCACCAGTGCGCTGGACCCGCAAACCACCCAGTCGGTACTGAAGCTGCTGGCCGACATCAACAAAGAACTCGGTTTGACCATTGTGCTGATTACCCACGAAATGGACGTGGTACGCCGGGTGTGCGACCGGGTAGCCGTGATGGACGCCGGCCGCGTGGTGGAAATGGGCCCGGTCAGCAAAGTGTTCCTGCACCCGCAGCATCCCACCACCCGGGATTTCGTGTTTGAAAGCGAAAGTGTGGACCGGGACGAACTGCAGGAAGACCTGCAAAAAGCCGAAGGCCGTATCCTGCGCCTGACCTTCAAGGGCGAATCCACCTACAAACCCCTGCTGGGCAGCGTCGCCCGCCAGTCGGGCGTGGATTTCAGCATATTGTCGGGCCGGATTGACCACATCAAAGACACACCCTACGGCCAGCTCACCCTGTCACTGGTAGGGGGCGACCTGGACGTTGCCATGCAGGCGCTCGAAGCCGCCGATGTTCACGTGGAGGTGGTGCGCTGATGGAAGCTCTCATGGAAAACCTGATGGGCAATGTTGACTGGCTGGAAATCGGTGTGGCCAGCTGGGACACCCTGGTGATGGTGGGCATGTCGCTGCTGTTCAGCATCATCATCGGCCTGCCCATTGGCGTACTGCTGTTCCTGTTCGGAAAACGCCAACTGCTCGAGCAGCCGGTGGCCTACGCGGTGCTGTCATTTGTGGTGAACGTGCTGCGCTCTGTACCGTTTATCATCTTGCTGATCGTCATGATCCCGTTCACCGTCATGCTCATCGGCACATCGCTGGGTGTAGCCGGCGCCATCCCGCCGCTGGTCGCTGGCGGTGCTCCCTT
>DATGNB010000073.1:0-27780 GCA_035306945.1 Marinobacter sp. | reverse complement strand
TCACTGTTGAAGGTGAGGTCCACGTTGAGCAGATCTTCGCCTTCAGAGAGCTCAAATGTGGCGCTTTCGGCCTGGTAAACCGGAGGCTGTGCCGCACCCTGGCCATCGGGGCCGTCGCGACCAATCAGTCCGCTTTCCAGCAAATAGGTACGGGTACTCGTGTTGGAAAGCAACTGAAGAGGCTGTTCACTGTTGAGAGATTCGTCGTACTGGAGCAGCGAGCTTTCGACCAGATTCCCGCCAAGACGATCGATCTTGAGCTGGAGCACGTCCGTGGTAACGGTGATATAGCGGTTGGCAAGATCGTTGTCGGTGCCTGCGGTCGCAGACTCGAGGCTGCCGGAGCCGGGGGTCTGGAATTCGCTGGCAGTCGAAGAGCCGGTGGCAGAGCCTGGCAATATCATTTCGTCTGTGGCAGGACCGTTAACGGACGATTCGTTCACGATTGCGGGGCTGGTCTGGGGCTGGTTGTAGTCTTCATTCCAGGCCAGAACCATCAGGTAACTGACAATCGCTAGACCGGCAAACAAAACGATGCGTTGAATATCCATAACTTAAGATCTGGTCTGAGTAGTGGTTTGAGAATGTTCAGTGCCCGGGACAGGATCGTATCCGCCTTCTGCCCAGGGATGGCATCTGAGCAAACGGGCCCCGGCCAGATAACCGCCCTTGACAGCGCCATGATGCTGAATGGCTTCGATGGCATATTGTGAACAGGTGGGGTAGTGCCGGCAATGGCTAGCCATCATAGGCGAAATGGCATACTGATAGAACCGGATGGGCAAAAGCAGTAGTTTTCGCATCAGGGAGTACCTCGGTACTTTTTATCGAACTGCTTTTTCATTCGGTGCCAGATATCCCGGAGTGCGCTTTGCACTGCGGTGTTTTCCAGCTGATCAAGTCCCTGTCGGCCGAGTACGATGATGTCCAGGGCGGGCAGGTCCTGTTGTGTTCTGAAGGATTCCCTTACCTGACGCTTGATCCGGTTTCTCTGAACGGCCAACCGCAGATTTTTCTTTGAAAAAATCAAACCGATTCTGGCATGACCGTGGTTATTCGGCGTAGCCAGAATCAGAAAATTCTTGTGCGGTACTTTCAGCTGTACGCCATCAAAGACCTTGCTGTAATCCGAAGGTTTCAACAGGCGGTGAGACTTCGGAAACATCAAAGCCTTCATGAGGCGAGCGTAAAATTACGCAGACAGACGTGCGCGACCTTTCGCACGACGGCGAGAAAGTACTTTACGGCCGTTAGCGGTGGCCATGCGAGCACGGAAGCCGTGAACACGTTTGCGTTTCAGTACGCTTGGTTGAAACGTTCTTTTCATGGTGATGATCTCACAAATCGTCAATGGGCAGTGAAAACTGGCTGGAAAATATACAGCCAAAACAGGAGCGGCATTCTAGTCAAATCCTGGGACAAGTTCAATGTTTGTACGCAGAGCAAGGTGAATTTCCCGTATCGGCCGTTTCCGCCGCGTGCATCGCCGGAGAGTCCGTTGGGTTGCGGCCAGGGTGTGTAATTAAATCTATAAGTCTTTTTTTAATCTCTTTAAAAGATATTTATTACTGTTATTAGGCAGGTCCATTTCTGTGGAAAACCCAAAAAAACTGAATCTGCTCATTGGGTTGCGCTAATGATAAAGCCCTTGACAGGTCGCCCTGAGCCTTGTGGAGAACGCTCTGTTGAAATGTGTACAAGTCGGCATCGGGAAAGTGAGAGGAGTTATCCATGGTTCGGTCAAGAGGTTGCGCACAGCGTTGAGAGGGGGGTTTACACAGAGGGCTGTGGGTAACTTTTTTTCAGCTCATTTCTGTACACAAGGGTGTAGATATGTCTGGATCTTATTGAAACACCTGAATAAATGTTTCCACAGGCTGTTCGTAGCCTGGCCTGTCACCCTTTCACTGTCAGGCCGGGCGGGGTAGAATCCGGAGTCACCTTGAGCATCGGTAAGCAGATCCTCCGATGTTGAGAACAGTCAGGTAGTCGGGAGCAGGTGGTCGTGCCGGATAGCATGTGGCATCAATGTCTTGAAGTACTTCGGGATGAATTTCCCGCCCAGCAGTTTAATACCTGGTTGAGACCACTCCAGTCTGATCATCGGGAAGGGCAGCTTATGCTCTTTGCCCCGAACCGGTTTGTGATGGACTGGGTAAATGAAAAGTATCTGCGCCGTATAGAAGAAGTCCTGAAGGAGCTCGGAGGCGGGCAAACCCCGAGAATCCAGATGAAAGTGGGCTCTGCTCCGAAAGCGGGCGAGCTGGTAGGCCGTGCGGTGGATGAAAAGAAACCTGAGCGGCTCTCGGATGAGACCGGCCAGACAGTCACCGAAGAAGAGCAAAGTGTTGCGGCAACGGTCAGTAGTCCGCCCCCCGGCGTGGCCAGTGCCAGCCGGAGTAATGCCAATGAGCGGCGCTCGGTTCAGGTCGAAGGTGATATCAAGCATCAGAGTTTCCTGAACGAAACCTTCACTTTTGAGACCTTTGTGGAGGGCAAGTCGAACCAGCTGGCGCGGGCGGCTTCGATGCAGGTTGCCGAGAACCCGGGCGGCGCCTACAACCCGCTGTTTCTGTACGGCGGGGTGGGTTTGGGTAAGACTCACCTTATGCACGCGATCGGAAACGAAATTGTGCGCCGTAATCCAAAAGCCAAGGTGGCTTATCTGCGCTCCGAGCGTTTTGTGGCGGATATGGTCAAGGCGCTGCAACTGAACGCCATCAATGAATTCAAACGTTATTACCGCTCCGTTGATGCGCTGTTGATTGACGACATCCAGTTTTTTGCCCGTAAGGAGCGTTCCCAGGAAGAGTTTTTCCACACTTTTAACGCGCTGCTTGAGGGCGGGCAGCAGGTGATCGTTACCTGTGACCGTTTTCCGAAAGAAATTGTGGATATGGAAGAGCGGTTGAAATCCCGGTTTGGCTGGGGGCTGACGGTGATGGTCGAGCCGCCGGAGCTCGAAACCCGGGTGGCGATCCTGATGAAAAAAGCCGAGCAGGTGAACGTAAAGCTTAGCAGCGAAGCGGCGTTTTTCATTGCTCAGAAAATACGCTCTAACGTGAGAGAGCTCGAAGGAGCGCTAAGGTTGGTGATAGCGAATGCTCACTTCACAGGGTCTGAGATCACCCCGCCGTTTATCCGGGAGAGCCTTAAGGATCTGCTTGCCCTGCATGAAAAGCAGGTCAGTATTGATAACATACAGCGCACCGTGGCGGAGTATTACAAGATCAAGGTGTCGGACCTTTTATCTAAACGCCGTACCCGATCCATCACCCGGCCGCGCCAGGTGGCGATGTCTCTGGCCAAGGAGCTGACCAACCACAGCCTGCCGGAGATTGGTGATGCATTCGGCGGGCGTGACCACACCACCGTACTGCATGCCTGCAAAAAGATCATTGAGCTGCAGGAAACCGACCCGGGTATCCGGGAAGACTACCAGAACTTTATGAGACTGCTGACCACCTGACCGGGGTGGTGCGACAATAACATTCACTTCCGATAACTGAAGCCGAGTGCCATGAAACTGACAATCAGCCGCGAATCCCTGCTCACCCCGTTGCAAAGCATTGCGGGCGTTGTGGAAAAGAAACAGACCATGCCTGTGCTGTCTAACGTATTGCTGGAAGCGGAGGACAACACCCTGACGCTCACCGGTACCAATATGGAAGTGGAGCTCGTGGGCCGGGTAACGCCCGTTCATGTGGACCAGCCGGGACGCATTACCGTGCCAGCCCGGAAACTGTCTGATATTTCCCGGGCTTTGGGAGATGAAGCACCCATCGACCTCGTGCTCGAAGGTGATCGCCTGCACGTGCGTGCCGGTAACTCGCATTTTACCTTGTCGACGCTGCCCGCCGAACACTTCCCGAACGTGGAAGATGAGCCGGAAAGCTTCCGGCTGGAGCTGCCGCAGAAAGAGCTGCGGCGTATGCTGGACGCGACGGCCTTTGCCATGGCCCAGCAGGATGTCCGGTATTACCTCAACGGCCTGCTTCTGGAAGTGGCCTCAAACCATGTACGGGCGGTGGCCACCGACGGCCACCGGCTGGCCATGGCTCACACCGATATGGACACCGGCTGCCCGGATCTGCGCCAGGTGATCGTGCCCCGAAAAGGCGTACTCGAGCTCGCCCGGTTACTGGGTGACGGCGATGCCCCGGTCACGCTGGTGATCGGTGATAATCACCTGCGCGCCACGGTGGGTGCCTATACCTTTACCTCCAAACTGATTGAAGGCAAATTCCCGGACTATAACCGGGTTATCCCACGGGGTGGTGATAAAGTGGTGCTGGCAGACCGGGCGTCCCTCAAAAATACCCTGCAGCGGGCGGGTATTCTGTCTCACGAAAATATCCGGGGCGTGCGTCTGAACCTTTCTTCCGGCCAGCTCCAGGTGTTTGCCAACAACCCGGATCAGGAGCAGGCAGAAGATGCGTTGCCGGTTGAGTACCAGGGCGAGGCCCTGCAAATCGGCTTTAACGTGGGGTATCTGGTGGATGTGATGAACGTACTGGACGACGCCCAGGTGAAAATCACATTATCCAACCCCAACAGCAGTGCACTGATTGAAGCCGAGAACGATAACAGCTGTCTGTATGTTGTCATGCCGATGCGGCTGTAACTGGAAGCCCCGGAGGGTGTTGATATGGGTACCGTCACGAATGGAATCAAAGGTGCGTTTCGGATTGGCCAGACTATTTCGGTTCTTGGCCGCACCGGGCTGAACTGGGTCAGGGGCGATCGTCCCCCTGCCCCGCAACTGTTGCGGCAAACGTTCGAAAACCTGGGTGCCACCTACATCAAGCTGGGGCAGTTCATTGCCAGCTCTCCCACCTTCTTCCCCAAGGAGTATGTGGAAGAGTTTCAGTATTGTCTGGACCAGACCCCCAGCCTGCCCTTCGGTATCATCCGGAAAATTATCCGGGAGGAGCTTGGCCGGCCGGTGGATGAGGTCTTCTCACAGATCGATCCGGTCGCCCTGGCGTCGGCCTCGATTGCGCAGGTTCATGCCGCCAGGCTGGTAACCGGTGAGGATGTGGTGATCAAGGTACAGAAGCCGGGGGTGGAAAATATTCTGCTGACGGATCTTAACTTCCTCTATATGGCGGCCCGTATTCTGGAAACCCTGGCACCGAAGTTATCCTGGACCTCGCTGTCGGGCATCGTGGATGAGATCCAGAAAACCATGATGGAAGAGTGCGACTTTATAAAGGAAGCACACAACCTCAAGGTTTTCAGGCAGTTCCTTCAGGACACCCATAACGGAGACGCCGCCGTGCCACTGGTCTACCCGCACTGCAGCACGCGACGCATCCTGACCATGGAGCGGTTTTACGGGGTACCGCTGACCGATCTCGAAAGCATTCGCGGCTTTGCCCGTGATCCCGAGCGCACCCTGATCACCGCCATGAATACCTGGTTTGCCAGCCTCACCAGGTGTGAGTTTTTCCATGCGGATGTGCACGCTGGCAACCTGATGGTCCTGAAGGATGGACGGGTCGGGTTTATTGACTTTGGTATTGTCGGACGCATACGTCCGGAAACCTGGGAAGCCGTCAGCGATTTTATTTCAGCCATCATGGTCGGAAACTTCGACGGTATGGCGGACTCGATGATCCGGATTGGAGTGACCAAACAGTCCGTTCGTGTTGACGCCCTGTCGGCCGATCTGCAGAAGCTTTATCGAAAGATGGACGGAATGGTACCCGATGATATGGCCTATCAAGTGGATCAGGCTGAAGACGACGTTAACAACATCCTGATGGATATGGTGAAAGTGGGTGAAAACCATGGCTTACACTTCCCCCGTGAATTTGCCCTGTTACTGAAACAGTTCCTCTATTTCGATCGCTACGTACATATCCTGGCACCGGAGATGGATATCTTTATGGATGAACGCCTGACCATGCTGCATTAACGCGGCAGGACCTTTCTTCTGCCCGAGACTCTCTCCCCATGGCGCTAGTGAAACTTCAAACCCGGAATTTTCGAAATCTGGCGCCAGACTCCATCTCGTTCTCCCCTTCCTTTAATTTGCTTTATGGCGAAAACGGCAGTGGTAAAACCAGTGTTCTGGAGGCCATTGGCTATCTGGGCCTGGGGCGCTCGTTCCGGGTAACCCGTCATCAGGCTGTGGTCAGCCACGGCCAGAGTCAGCTGACGGTCTTTGGGGCACTGGATCAGGGGCTGCAGCAGGGGGCGGAAACCGGTGCTTCCGATGAGGCTCATCGGCTCGGCATCTCCCGCGACGTTACCGCGAAGGAAACGCTCCTGCGTGTAGACGGTGAGGCGGTACGCAGCCTGTCGGCGCTGGCCAAACGCCTGCCGGTGTCGATTATCGATCCGGGGGTGTTTGATATCGTTGCCGGAGGTCCCGGCAAGCGGCGTCAGTTTCTGGATTGGTTAGTGTTCCACGTGGAACCCTCCTTCTCCAGCGTCTGGCAACAATGCCAGAGAGTGACATCGCAGCGGAATCAAACGCTGAGAAATGGTAGACTGGATGAGTCCCTGATGCGGGTCTGGGATAACCAGTTCAGCGCCCTTGCAGAAACGCTGACGGGCGTCCGGGCCCGGGTATTCCAGCAGTTCCAGACAGCGTTCAACGACGTGCTTAGCGAGCTCGAGGCGGACTGGACCGAAGGCCTCAGGCTGGAGTTCTATCCCGGATGGGATCGCACTCAGCCATTGCTGGAGGTGCTCGCCAGACAAAGGGATCAGGAGCGGCGGATGGGCCACACGCTTTACGGCCCCAATCGGGCTGATATCCGGATCAGGCTGGGAGGGCGGCCGGTGGCGGAGACGTTTTCCCGTGGTCAGCAAAAAACGCTGGTTATCCTGATGAAAGTTGCCCAAGGCAAAGTGTTGAGTGAATTGGGCAAGCAGGCGACGTTTTTGCTGGACGATATTAATGCGGAGCTGGACGCGCGTCATCGCGTCATGTTGGCCCGCAAACTTCAGGAATTACGGTGTCAGGTTTTTATCACCTCCATCGACCACCCCGAGCCCGATCTTTTGTGGGGCGCCGGGGATGCACCTGAATACAGAATGTTCCACGTGGAACATGGACGATTAACGAAAGAATAGACCGGGAATCACCTCAGGAGTCTCGTTAATGAGTGAATCGAATTATACTTCTTCCAATATCAAAGTCCTGAAAGGACTGGATGCGGTGCGTAAGCGTCCGGGTATGTACATTGGCGACACGGACGACGGTACCGGCCTGCACCATATGGTCTTTGAGTTGGTGGATAACTCCATCGATGAGGCGCTGGCGGGTTATTGCTCGGAAGTGGGTGTGATTATCCACCCCGACGAGTCTATTACCGTGCTGGACAATGGCCGGGGTATCCCTGTGGATATCCATGAAGAAGAAGGCGTGTCTGCGGCTGAAGTGATCATGACGGTACTGCACGCCGGTGGTAAATTCGACGACAACTCCTACAAGGTCTCGGGTGGTCTGCACGGTGTGGGCGTCTCTGTGGTGAACGCGCTTTCGTCCACGCTTACCCTGACCATCCGGCGCAACGGCAAGGTCTACGAGCAAAGTTATGCCCACGGTGTGCCCAATGCACCCATGGCCGAGGTGGGAGAAACCGATGCGTCCGGTACCAAGGTTCACTTTATTCCCTCTCCGGACACGTTTACCCAGATCAAGTTCCATTACGAGATCCTGGCCAAGCGCCTGCGGGAACTGGCGTTCCTGAACAGTGGTGTGCGGATTCGCCTGACGGATGAGCGCACCGCCAAGGAAGAGGTATTCGAGTATGAAGGCGGTCTCCGGGCATTTGTTGAGCACCTGAATACCAACAAGACGCCGCTTAACCAGGTTTTCCACTTTAACGACGAGCGTGACGATGGCATCGTCGTCGAAGTCGCGATGCAGTGGAACGATGCGTTTCAGGAAAATATCTACTGTTTTACCAACAACATTCCCCAACGGGATGGCGGTACCCACCTGGCGGGCTTCCGGGCCGCCCTCACCCGTACCCTGAACAACTACATTGAGCAGGAAGGCCTGGGCAAGAAGGCCAAAGTCAGCACGTCCGGAGATGACGCCCGGGAGGGCCTGACGGCGATTGTCAGCGTGAAGGTGCCAGACCCGAAGTTCTCCTCCCAGACCAAAGACAAACTGGTCTCTTCGGAAGTGAAAACCGCGGTTGAGCAGGAGTTGTACCAGAAGTTTGCGGAGTACCTGCAGGAAAATCCCAACGAAGCCCGGATCATTGTGAACAAGATGATCGAGGCGGCCCGTGCCCGTGAGGCGGCGCGCAGAGCCCGGGACATGACCCGTCGCAAGGGCGCCCTGGATATTGCAGGTCTGCCGGGAAAACTGGCGGACTGTCAGGAAAAAGACCCGGCCCTGTCCGAACTGTTCATTGTGGAGGGTGACTCTGCGGGTGGTAGTGCCAAGCAGGGTCGGGACCGGAAAACCCAGGCGATTCTGCCGCTGAAGGGTAAGATCCTCAACGTTGAAAAGGCCCGGTTCGATAAAATGCTTTCCTCCGCCGAGGTTGGCAACCTGATTACCGCTCTGGGCTGTGGTATCGGCCGGGAGGAGTTCGATCCGGACAAGCTGCGCTATCACTCCATCATTATCATGACCGACGCCGACGTAGACGGCTCTCACATCCGGACCCTGCTGCTGACCTTCCTGTTCCGGCAGATGCGGGAGATCATTGAGCGCGGCCACGTATTTATTGCCATGCCGCCCCTGTACAAGGTGAAACGGGGTAAGCAGGAGCAGTACCTGAAGGATGAGAAAGCCATGGAAGCTTTCCTCACCCAGGCCGCGCTGGAAGGTGCCCAGCTCTATGTGAATCCGGAAGCGCCCTCTATCAAGGACTCTGCTCTGGAGACTATTGTCCAGGATTATCAGACAGTTATGGCGATGATTGAGCGCCTGTCCAGGGCCTACCCGGCACTGGTGCTGCAGCAGATGATCCATAACACCACCCTGACGGCAGACCAGCTCAAGGACGAACAGGCGGTGCAGACCTGGGCCGACCGTTTGGGCGAAGGCCTGACACTCGATACCAAGACGGGTACCAAGTACACCTTTAGCGTGACCCGGGACGAAGAACGTGGCCTGTACCTGCCGCAAGTTACCTTATTCGTACACGGCATTCCCACCGAGTATGTTTTCAGCCACGAATTCTTCGAGTCACCCTCGTACCGGGCCATTGCCAAACTGGGCGAGACCCTGGACGGGCTGATTGAAGATGGGGCCTACATCCAGCGGGGCGAGCGCAAACAGGCGGTGCTGTCGTTTGAGGGTGCGCTGGACTGGCTGATGAAAGAGGCCCAGCGCGGGCTGAGTATCCAGCGCTATAAAGGTCTGGGTGAAATGAACCCGGAACAGCTGTGGGAAACCACCATGGATCCGGAGACCCGCCGTATGATGAAGGTGACCATCGAGGATGCCTTTGCGGCGGACCAGATCTTCACCACGCTGATGGGTGACGATGTAGAGCCACGCCGGGAGTTTATTGAGCTCCACGCGCTGGAGGTCAATAACCTGGACGTGTAAATATCCGGCAGATAAAAAACGGTGGCATCCGCAAGGAGCCACCGTTTTTTATTGCCTGACGCCCGGCCTTTCCGGTTATTTGGAAGAGCCGGCCCGTTTGCGTTCCCGGGCTTTCTCTTTCTCCGCCAGGTGCGGCGCCATCACCTCTTCCAGGGTATAGCCGGTGAGCCGTCGGATAGTGCGCCACAGGTACCAGAAGATCAGCAGCATCATCACCATCGACGGAATGGCAATCATCGGGTAGCTCACCAGGGTCATCCGGCCCAGTTCTTCGTTAAACGCCTGGGTACCCGAAGGGCTGACCACAATCCACTTGGCGAGCGTGTAGTTCATGATGGAGGAAAACAGGAAGGTGCCGGCAAAGAAGTAACTGGCCTTGAGCAGGCGCGCTTCAAATTCCTCAACCCGGCCCCGCTCTTCCAGAGCGTTGTGAATCTTGTCCACATCCAGCACGTTCGGGTTATACAGCAGTGTGCGCACTAACGGATACCGGGTGCGGGTGGAAATCAGTACCGCCAGGCCGATCACGGCAGGCACCGCGGCTTCCTTGATGGCCAGCCAGCCGGCGTCCAGCTCCATCAGGCCGATACCGCCCGTCAGGCCGACACTGATCAGCCCCAGTAACGCAATAAAGTTTTTCTTGTGGTAGCGCACCAGTTCAAACAGGCCCCAGCCGAGTGGGAATGCCAGAGCAACAATAAGTGCATTCACACTACCCAGATGCTGGTCACCGCTGAACTTCATCAGAATGACCGACGGGATGATGATACTCACCAGTAAATCGACCCAGGGCCTGGGCTGATGATCGGGAGTGACTGAGGCTTTGGAGTTATCCGAAGTCATGAAAATACCTGAATCAGAGAATGGGGGCGCCTGCACAGCAGCCTGTGAATCCCCACAGTATACGATGAATCTGGCACAATCGGCTCCTTACCAAGCCAACAGGAATTGCTGTGCGCGCCTACGCTGATACCGATTACTCTGCCAACCACAAACCCGACTGGAAGATCATTGCCGGTCTCTGGCCCTATCTGACTGAATTCCGGGGCCGGGTCATCCTGGCACTGTCGATGTTGATACTGGCCAAGCTGGCCACGGTCGCCACGCCGATTGCACTGAAATACATTGTGGACTATCTGGACCAGAACCGGGGTGTGGATATGTTGCTGTGGGTACCGGTTCTGCTGGTGCTCCTCTACGGTGCTCTGAGGTTTGGAACCTCGCTGTTCAATGAGATCAGGGATGCGGTGTTTGCCCGGGTGGCGGAACGGGCCATGCGACGGGTATCACTGAAAGTGTTCCGACACCTGCATCAACGGGAGCTGGGCTTCCATCTGGACCGCAAGACCGGTGGCCTGGCCCGGGATATTGAGCGGGGTACCACCGGTATCAGCTTTCTGCTGCGGTTTACCCTGTTCAATATCGCACCCACCATCCTGGAAATACTGATGGTCGCCGCCATTCTGCTCTGGGCCTTTGATGCGGTGTATGTACTGGCGATTCTGGTGGCCGTGGTGGTGTATGTGGTGTTCTCGGTAAAGGTGACCGAATGGCGAACCCGGTTTGTACGCGAAGCCAATGCCCGGGATAACCAGTCCAACTCCCGCGCCATCGATAGCCTGCTCAACTATGAGACCGTCAAATATTTCAATAACGAAGAGCATGAGGCCCGTCTTTATGATCAGGATCTGGATGACTGGGAACAGGCCCGGCTGAAAAACCGTCTGTCCCTGGCCACCCTGAATACCGGACAGGCCCTGATCATCGGCGTTGCTCTGGTGGTCCTGATGGCCATGGCGGTCAGCGATGTGGCCGCCGGTACCATCACCCTGGGGGATTTCACCATGGTGAACGCCTACCTGATCCAGTTGTTTATCCCCCTCAATGCCCTGGGCTTTGTCTATCGTGAGATCCGGCAGTCTCTGGTCAACGTGGAGCGGTTATTCAGGCTTCTGGCCGAACGCCCGGCCATTGAGGACGCCCCGGACGCCAGGCCACTGGTGGTGACCGCCGGCACGGTGCGGTTTGAGAACATTCACTTTGCGTACCGGCCGGATCGGCCCATTCTTCAGGATGTGAGCTTCACCATCCCGGCCGG
The DNA here is from genome assembly GCA_035306945.1 of Marinobacter sp. Lineage (GTDB taxonomy): Bacteria > Pseudomonadota > Gammaproteobacteria > Pseudomonadales > Oleiphilaceae > Marinobacter. The sequence continues at coordinate 16,153 of DATGNB010000073.1, read as the reverse complement.
CCATACCGTGGCGGTAGTCGGGGCCAGTGGCGCCGGCAAGTCTACCCTTGCCCGGCTGCTGTTCCGCTTCTACGAGCCGGACCACGGCGTGATCCGCATCGATGGCCAGGATATCCGCCAGCTCACTCAGGACAGCCTGCGCTCGGCTATTGGCGTGGTGCCGCAGGATACCGTGCTGTTCAACGACACCCTGTACCGGAACCTGGCCTACGGTCGTCCGAACGCAAGCCCGGACGAGGTGTTCCAGGCCGCTCGCATGGCCCATCTGGACAACTTTATCCACAGCCTGCCCGATGGTTACGACACCAAAGTGGGCGAACGGGGGCTGAAACTTTCCGGCGGTGAAAAACAGCGGGTGGCCATTGCCCGGGTAATTCTGAAAAACCCGCCGCTATTGATTCTGGATGAGGCGACGTCGTCTCTGGATTCACTCTCTGAGCAGGCTATTCTGGGCGCCGTCGGAGAAATAAGCCGACAGCGCACCACGCTGGTGATCGCCCACCGCCTGTCGACCATCCGCGATGCCGACGCCATTCTGGTGATGGACCAGGGCCGGATCGTTGAAAGCGGCAGTCACAACGACTTGCTGGCTGCCGGTGGCGCCTATGCGCACCTTTGGGCACAGCAGCATCGGACTGGCGATACCGCTTAAGGTGACGGCGCTGCCGAAGGGGGGTTATCCACAAGTTGCAGAGCGAGCCCGGAGGCGCGTTTCACCTGTTGCTGAACGCTGTCAGTCAGCACCTGTCGGTGACCGGTAATCAGGCTGAACCAGTTTTTTGCCCGGGTGATGCCGGTGTACACCAGCTCTTTGGTGAGTACCGGGCTCAGGCGGTCGGGCAGCACCAGGCAGGTGTGGTTGAACTCGGAACCCTGGGACTTGTGTACGGTCATGGCGAAGACGGTTTCCAGTTGCTGCAGGCGGCTGGGGGAGATCCAGCGAATGCCGTCGCCGTCGCTGCCGGGGAAGGCGACCCGGGGTACCGGTTTCGGGTGCCCGGTGGCGGTTCTGCCCCAGGGCACCACGAAGGTGATGCCGATATCCCCGTTCATCAGGCCCAGATTATAATCGTTGCCGGTGATCAGCACGGGCCGGCCGGCGTACCAGGTGTCGGAGGCGTCGATGAGCTTCTGCTCTGACAGGTAACCGGCGATGCTCTGGTTCAGACCCTCGACACCCCAGGGCCCTTTTCGCAGGGCACACAGAACCTGAAACTCATTGAACGCCGCCAGCACCTGCCCGGCCAGGGCATCCCAGCTTTCCCGCGGGCTGTGGCTGGTCAAGCCGGCGTTGTGGATAAGTTCCAGGTAATGACGATAACCCACCGGTGCCGGCAGCGGGCGATCGTTAACCACCCGCCCCTGGCCAGCGTTGAGGAAGCGCTCCGGTGAACCGGTGACGCTGTGCCGGCAGATCAGGTTGAGGGTCTGCTCCGGTGCACTCCGGGTATCATCCGCGTTGAGCCAGACCACGTCATTGAACAGCGGCGTTGCCATCCGTTGCCGGAGACTTTCGGGCAGCGCCCCGGCGTTGACCGATTCGGCAAGCTTGCCGATGCCGCTGTCGGCACCAAACCGATAGCTCTTGCGCAGCATGGCCACCGCTTGATCCAGCGGCCGGCCGGCGTTATCCACAAGCGACCCGGGCAGGGTCATTCCGGTCACGGCGGCAAGCCACCGGGCGGTGTCCCGGGTATAGCGCCCCTGCCCGGCCTGCTGGCACAGCTCACCCAGGACCGCGCCGGCATCCACCGAGGCGAGCTGGTCCTTGTCCCCCAGCAGAATCAGTTGCGCATGGCCTGGCAGGGCATCAAACACCGATGCCATCAGATCCACGTCTACCATGGAGGCTTCGTCGATCACCAGAATATCCACCAGCAGGGGGTTGTCCCGGTGGTGTCGGAAGTGCCGGCTATCCGGGCGGCTGCCCAGCAGTCTGTGCAGTGTGGTGACCCTGGTGGGAATGTCGTCCAGCGTAACCTTGCCGGGCAGGTCAGCCAACGGGAGTTGACGGACGGCACCGCCAATCGATTCGTTCAGCCGGGCGGCGGCCTTGCCGGTTGGTGCCGCCAGCCGGATGCGGTATTTTCGCCCGGCCCGGTCGGGATCGGCTCCGGCGACAGCCTGCAATGCCGCCAGCAGGTTTACCACGGTGGTGGTTTTTCCGGTGCCGGGCCCGCCGGTTATCACCGCAAAGCGATTGCGTGCGGCCAGGGCGCAGGCCAGTTTCTGGTAATCCACGGGCTCCGGGGAATGGAACAGCCGGTCCAGCGCCCGGGAAAGGGTGCGGGCTGGCGGCGAGTCAGGGTCTGCAAGGGCGGATGGCAGGTCCAGCCGTGCCCGGATGCCCTCGGCAATCCGCTGTTCGTAACGCCACAGGCGGCGCAGGTACAGTCTGGTACCGCTAAGTACCAGGGGCGCCGGAACCGAGCCGTCACTGACGGCGGCCGATCCTCGCAGGGCCTCCAGGCATTGCGGCAGCCCCAGCCGTGCCAGCAGATCCACGGGGCGTGTCTGGGTCAGAACGGCGACATCCTGTTGCGGCAGGGACGGTGTGCTGGTGTCGTCTGGCGGCAGATTCAGTGTCTGGCCGGCCTCCGTCAGCAACAGCGACAGATCAATACAGACATGGCCTCGGCCCACCTGATGGGAGACCAGGGCTGCCAGCAGCAGTACCAGAGGTTCTGCCGCACTGCCCTGCTCCTCAGCAAGGTGCCGGATCAGCCGGGCAAAACCGGTATCCAGCGGGCGCAGCCACCGGGCCCGCTGCCACAATTGCAGTAATGCTTCGGTGCCGTCCAGGGTGTCCAGAGGCCGGAACTTATCCACAGCGGCCGGACTGCCATCCGTATTCAGGTCGAGCGCCATCTGATGCTCGTGGTCTCGTGATCCGCTCATGGGGTTACCTCTCCGGTTACAGGCTGGCCGTCAAACAGGGCATCAAGCGCTTCGATCAGGGCCCGGGCAGGTTTGTCGGTAAAGGCGCCCCCGGTGGGTGAGTTGATGCCCCGCAGGAACAGGTACACCGCGCCCCCAACGTGCCGGTCGTAATCGTAGTCGGGCAGGCGGGCTTTCAGCAGTCGATGCAGAGCGAGCAGGTAAAGCACGTATTGCAGGTCGTAGCGCCGGGCCAGGATCGCATCGCCCATGGCCTGTTCGGTATAGGCGGCATCGTCCTCGCCCAGAGCGTTGGATTTGTAGTCCAGTACGTAGTAGCGGCCCTGATACTCGAACACCAGGTCAATAAAACCCTTCAGCATGCCGTTCACCCGGTTGGCCCTGGCCTGTGCCCGATCCGCATTGTTGAGGGTGTGGGTGGTCACCAGCTGATCCAGCTGGCGTACATCCACGTCCCGGCTTTCAAACCAGAACTCAAGTTCGGACCGTGCCGTCGCCAGCCCGGCCAGGCTGACTCTGTCCCCGCCCTGACGGTTCAGGATGAAGGGCTGTTTGATGAGCGCCAGCATCCAGTGCTGCAGGGGCCCGGCCCAGTCGCTCCAGCCCCGGCTATCCAGACGTCGCTCCAGGTGTTCCTGCAGAAGGGCCGGGTTATCCACAACCTGCCGGAAGCCCTGCTGACAGCACCATTCGAGCAGATCATGCAGGAAGGTGCCGGGGCCCGCCCCTTTGGGAAAGTGGTGCTGGTTGCGGCCTGCCGGGGCCGGTAACCGATCCTCCGGCTCGTTGTGCACGCTTTCTTCCAGCAGGTTCTGGGTCTCGGCGTCTTCCACTTCGCCCTGAAACGCAATGCCCGAGCCAGACATGCCGGTGTATTCGATGCTGGAATAGCTCGCAATCCACCAGTCTTCCCTGGCCTGCCGGGTAGCGATCAGCGACGGCCCCAGGGCTTCCGGGGCGGTGGCGCTGTAGCAGGTGGCCGTCGGGGCCGGCGCTTCGGTTACGGCAATTTCCGGATGGCCCTGGGCCAGAGCTTGCAGTGCCTGGCTCAGGGACTGTTCCGGGGCCGGGGCGATCACATAGCCAAGGCCGCTCTGTTGCCAGTCTTTCAGTGCTGCAGCGCCAACCCATGTGGCAAAGCGGGCACGAGTGAGGGCTACGTAGAGTTTGCGGATGTCTTCGCCCAGGCGTTCGTGGTCGGCCCTCGCCAGATCTTCGGGCTCGGGGTCAAACACGGTGACCGGCCTGCCCTCGTCATCGTGGTAACGCACGAAAGCCTGTTTCTGGTTCTCGGCCCGGAATGCGGTACCAAAGGGCAGGAACACCAGAGGGTATTCCAGCCCCTTGGATTTATGCACGGTGACCACTTTCACCAGCCCGGCGTCGCTTTCCAGGCGCAGGGTGCGGTGCTCGTCTTCCTCGTCGGCGGCCCGTAGGATGCTGGTAAAGTGGTGGACCAGGGCGTGCTCACCGTCCAGTTGCAGGCTGTCCTGTTGCAGAAGTTCGGCAATGTGCAGGATATCGGTGATGCGGCGCTCGCCGCCGGGGCTCTGCAGCAGCCGGCCCGGTACCTCGAAATCCATCAGCAGACTGCGCAGCATGGGCAGGACGCCCTGGGTCTGCCACTGCTTCTGATACCCCAGAAAGCGCTCGATTTGCTGTTCCAGAACCAGTTCATCGGTCAGCAGCAGATCCAGCGCCTGCCAGCTCTGGCCCAGGGTCGGGGTGGCCAGGGCCGCGCGGATCAGATTCAGTTGCCGGGGTTCGGCGCAGGCCCGGAGCCAGCACAGGGTTTCCCTGGCTTCCCGGGAGGCCAGAACCGAGTCCCGGTCCGAGAGGTAGACACTCTTGATCAGGCGCCGGCTCAGGGCTTCTCTGACCGCCGCTGCCTCCTTGCGGTTGTTGACCAGCACGGCAATGTCTTTGGGCTGGACCGGCTCAAGATCGGACGGATTGGCCGCCGCCATAAACCCCGCGTGTCCGGCCTGCCCGAGCGTCAGCAGGCGGGCGATCTCGCTGGCGCAGGTTTCCGCCAGATCGTCGGTGGCGGCGCCTTTGCTGAGGCTCTTTACCTTGTCGTCTTTGCCGACTTCCCCGGACTCCCGGGTCCAGAACACCAGGCTGGGCCGGGCCTCGCCGTGCAGCGCCCAGACCCGCTGGCTGCCATGGGCCTGGACGGGCTGGAATGGCAGCGGTGTCTGGTCGCCCTGGCCGAACAGGAACGCACCCTCAGGACTGTGCCGGTCGCTGTGTTCGAACACCGCGTTGACGGCCGCCACCATACTGCGGGCAGAGCGGTAATTGGTGCCCAGTGTATAAGTGCGTGACTGCACCCCGCCACGGGCCTGCAGATAGGTATGAATATCGGCACCGCGAAAGGCATAGATCGCCTGTTTGGGATCTCCGATCATCAGCAGGCAGGTGGTGTTCTGGTTGGCGGCAACCTGATAGATACGGTCAAAGATCCGGTACTGGATCGGGTCTGTGTCCTGGAACTCATCAATCAGGGCAACCGGGAACTGACGCCGGATGGTGGCGGCCAGCTGTTCGCCGCGGGGCCCCTGCAGCGCACGGTCCAGGCGGGTGAGCAGGTCGTCAAAGCCCATTTCTGAGCGTTGCTGCTTTTCCGCTTCCAGCCGGCTGGCAATCCAGTGACTGGCATGGCGCAGAATGTCGGATTTGGCGCCGGGCAGGTCCTGCCCGAACGCCAGTAACGCTTCGATGGCCTCAAAGGCCGGGTGCACGGGGGTCGGTTCGTCGCCCTTGAGTATCTTGCTGAGGCCCTCGGGGGTCTGGTTCCTGAAGCCTGCGCCGGTCAGGTTGGCGGGCAGCAGCTGATCGGAGCCGGCCCACGCCAGCAGCGAGTCCCAGGTCGTGAGCATGGCTCGCTTACTGTTGCCATTCAGGCGTTTACTGGTGTTCAGCCCGTCTAACAGTTCGCTGACTTCGCCATACCATTGCGCCCAGGGGTGGGCCTTGAGCTGTTTTACCCGGCTCTGGCGCTGCTCATCCACCTGCGCCACAATCTCGTGCACACCGGTGGCCGAGGGTGCCATCAGCCCCGGGTCATCAAGCAGGTTGCGAACGGCTTTGCGCAGATCAAGGGGGGTTTTCCAGTGATCAAGCACCTCCCCCATCAGTGCCGGCGGCAAAGGGTAGATAAAGGTGCGCCAGTAATCCCGTACCACATCGTCCAGCAGTTCGTTCTGATCGGTTTCCAGCGTGAGCCTGAACAGGCTGCCACTGTCGAAGGCGTGCTCGCTGAGCATCCGGTTGCAGAAGCCGTGAATGGTAGAGACGGCGGCCTCGTCCATCCATTCTGCCGCTAACAGGAGCTTCTTCCGGCAATCCGGCCAGGTGGCAGGGTCTGGGTAGCTGGTATCCCGCAGCTTGTGGATAAGTGCGGTTTCTGCAGTCGGTGGCATGCCGGCACCGGCTTCAGAGAAGACCTCGGCGGCCTGGGTCAGCCTGGCCCGGATACGGTCGCGCAGTTCTTTGGTGGCGGCTTCGGTAAAGGTGACCACCAGCAGGTCCGGGGGCAGCAGGTTCTGTAACGGGCTATCGGCCGGCTGGCCATGGCCAAGGACCAGGCGCACGTACAGCAGCGCGATGGTGAAGGTTTTACCGGTACCGGCGCTGGCCTCGATCAGGGCACTGCCGTTGAGGGGAAGCGCCAGCGGGTCCAGATTGGGGTTGATGTTGCTCATGCCTGATCCTCTGCGTTGGCACCCACCTGCTCTGCCGCCGATTTGCCTTGTTCGGCTTCCCAGACGGGGACGTACACGCGGTGTAGCAAGGCCTCAAACTCGCCGCTCGCCATCAGGGCTTCGGCGCTGTCATAGGTGGCTCTCAGATAACCGGGGTCGCGTTCAAGCGCTGTGGTGTAGGCCTGCCTGGCCTCGTCAATCGCGCGCTCGTGGTCACCGAGGTACTTTTTGCCCCCGTAAAAGCTGGTGATCCAGGCAAAGCCGGCGTTGCAGTGCAGGGGCAGTGCCCGGGTAGACCCCTGCATCCAGACGCCCAGGACGGCTTCGAGCTGGCGCTTCGCCTGCTCCGGGGGCATGACCGGAAAGTGCACGTTGCGCCCTTCTTCCTTGCCCAGAATCATGGTTTCAAAAGGCTGGTCACCCAGCTGGCCCGCCAGATGGAAAACCCAGTCCCGAAGCAGGTTGGCGTAACGCACCTTTCGGTTGTTCCCGGTGCCGCTGAGCAGGCTGGAACCGGCGATCACCAACCGGCATAGCCTGCCCTCCGGGCTGCGGTGCAGGTTACCGATCAGGTCGGCCAGCTCCAGCGCGCCGGTGCTATCGGAAAAGCGGTAATCAAAGGCAATCGGTTCTGGCAGAACTTCTGGCCAGTCTGCGCGTTTTTCCTGATAGCGCTGGTAGAGGTTGGGCAGGCGGCTGGTGAGCTCGCTCCGCAGCCGGTGTTCGGTAAGGCCCATGCCCAGGTCACCACGCCTGGCCATGCGATCGAGGGTGGCATCAAGCCGCTGGTACAGGTCCTCTTCACTGGCGGCCTTGAGGATGCCCTGGCTGATCAGTTCGTTATCCAGGCGCCAGCGGTCGAGGCCGCTGAGGTCGAAATTCTCGTTATCGGTGTCGTCGTCATCGGCTTCCTCAAAGCGCACCTGAAGCCGTCGCTGATAGAAGGTGTCGATGGGCTTTTTCAGGAAGCTGGCCAGGTCGTTGAGGCTGATGGGCTCTTCCGGAGCCTGATAAGACAGGGGCTGGCACACCTGCGCCTGTACGTCGCTACCATGGGCACTGCGCCACTCCCGCTCGTAGGTGAACAGGCCCCGGGCCGGCAGGATCTCCTGCAACGGTTTGGGCTGTGAGTGATCGCCTCCTGCTGCCCCGTTGGCCAGCGGGAAGTACTCGCGGCTGAACGGCTGTAACGGATGCAGGGTGGTGAGTGCGTCGGTGGTCCTGATTCCGGGCTTGCCGGGTAGTTGCCACAGGCTGTCCAGGTGGTCCTGCAGCTGGGCCACCAGAACCGACGCAGGCCGTTCCGAATCGTCTTTGATGCTGCGCCCTACCCAACTGATATACAGCTGTTCCCGGGCCGACAGCAGCGCTTCCAGGAACAGGTAGCGGTCGTCTTCCCGGCGCGAGCGGTCCCCGGGCCGGTAATCCCGGGCCATCAGGTCGAAGTCCACAGGCGGGCGGGCGCGGGGGTAATCGCCGTCGTTCATGCCCAGCAGGCAGACCTTGCGAAATGGAATTGCCCGCATCGGCATCAAGGTGGCAAAGTTGACCTTGCCGGCAAGAAAACGCTGATTCAGGCCGCCCTCATCCAGCCCCTGCAACAGTACGTCCCGGACGATGTTGAGGGGCATCGGCTGGTGCTCCAGCCCGGCGGCAAGTACATCGTCCAGCCACTGCTCCAGCTGGCGCCGGAAGCGGTTCAGCAACAGCAGGTCCTGATCCTCTACCTGGCCAAAGAACTGCTCAAGCATGGTTGAGAACAGGGCGTGCCAGTCCGGCGGTGTGTGACTGGCCTGAAGCTGTTGCCAGAGCGTCTCCAGCTGATACAGAAACTCGCCCAGCTGCCCGGCCAGGCTGGCCTGGAGCCCGGCCACTTCGCCGTAGGGTTCCACGCCGGCCCAGGGCTCATCATCGCCCATGCCATAGCCCAGAAGCATGGCTCGTAACCCGGCTTGCCAGGTGTTGCGATCCAGTTCGGCGGGCAGGTCCAGGCTGTGCCGGTGCCCGCTGTGCAGGCCCCAGCGGATATTGGCCCCTGCCACCCACTGCCGGGCCAGGGGAATCTCGTCTTCGGTCATCCCGAAGCGGTCGCGCACGCCGGGCACTTCCAGCAGACTCAGGATCTCGCTCACGCCAAACCGGCTTCGGGGCAGCGACAGCAGGGTTTCCAGAGCGATCAGCACCGGTTCGTGGTGGCGCTGGCCCTGATCCGAAATGGTAAACGGTATGTGGCGCTTGCGGCCGGGCTGATAGCGGCCGAAAACGGCCTGAATATGGGACGCATAGACGTTGATGTCCGGGACCATCACGATCACATCCCTGGGCCGCAGGGTCGGGTCGGCATTGAAGGCCGCGAGCAGCTGGTCGTGCAGGATTTCCACTTCCCGTTGCGGGCTGTGGGCGTTATGGAAGACCAGTGAGTGGTCCCGGGCCAGATCTACGGTGCGTTGTTCGGCGCGGATCTCCTGCAAGGGGGTCAGGTTGTGGATATCGTTCTGCAGCTGGTCCAGCAGGCGCGGTGACTCCGGATCGCCATGGGCGCTGAAGATATCGATTTTCTGCCCCGGGGTCGGAAAACTGCTGCGATAATCGTCGGGGTTGTCGAACTCATCCAGCAGGCGGATGTAGTCCCGGCCCTGTTTGCCCCACGCGGCCAGCAAGGGGTTGGCGTGCTGGTGCAGCAGGTCCGGATCTTCGATACCGGCCAGGGTTGGATGGGCCTGGCCCCGTTTGCGCTGAGCGGTCAGCAGATCCCGGTCGCTGATAATATCGGCCCAGTAGAATCGGGACGGGTTGTGCACACACAACACCACCTGACTGAACCGGCTGAGCACGTACAGGGCTTCCAGTGCCTGCCGGGGCAGGGATGACACGCCGAACACCACAATGCGCTCGGGCAGCCTGGCCGGATTGGCGGGCGCGCTGATCCGCTGGCCCTGCTCCATAAAGCGGGTGTGCACCCGGGACCGGCTGGTGTCGGCTTCGGGGCCGGTATCGGCCACCAGCCTGCGCCAGAGCAGCGGTTGCCACAGGGTCTCCGGATGCAGGGGCTGCTCTTCACCCCGGGCGGTAATGACCACGTCCCGGCCCTGCTCCCAGGCGGCCAGCCAGTCGGCCCGAAATACCTGATACTGGTCGAACAGGTCGGCGATTTTCTCCGCCAGCTGGAAAGTTCTAAGCTCGGTATCGCTGCCCGCCAGAAACCGCGCCAGCGGGGTAAAAGCCTGATCCTCGCCCACCAGCTCCGGCAGCAGCCGGTAAAACCGCCATACCAGCCGGTGTTTGTCGAAGGGTGACTGTTCAGGGACTTCGCCATCGGGTAACACGGCGCGATAGGCCTGCCAGATAAACCGGGCGGGGAACAGAAACTCCATGCCGGCGGCAATGCCCAGACCGCCGTCGACGCCGTCCCCGGTGCGCTTTTCGGCCAGGGCAAGTTTCAGCCACTGGGCGATACCATTACTCTGCACCAGAAAGGTTTCATTTTGCAGCGGCGGCATGGGGTTCTGCCGGCAGATATAGACCACTGCCCGGCGCAGGTCTTCCAGGTGGTTGGCGTGGATGGCGTGAAAGCCGGGTTCGATAGCGGCCATGGGATTCCTTGTCTGCGGCGTTCGCGGGTTGCAATCGCAAACAGCTTACCTTAAGCGCTCGCCAATTCGCAGAGGGGGCGCAAGGCTGCAGAACATAGGGCATCGCCAGCCCGGTGACAACGATTGTTGTGATCCGGTCAGCGTATCAGGTCCAGTAACAGTTTCCGGACCTTTGCCCTGGACGCGTTATCCAGACAGGTCAGCTCTTCCACATGCAGCTGCCGGCTTTGGAGCAGCCGGCACAGGCTGTCGCCTGAGATCAGGATGGCGATCTGCCCGTTATCGGGGGCGGTTGTCCAGTTTACCCGATGGCAGGGGGTGGTCCGGGGCACCTTCCGGTTGAAAAGAGCCATTCCCATAGAGCCTCCGGATTTCTAGTGTGTGGCCATGGCGGTTTGTGGCCGGGGCTGAGGCACCGGCATCTCGGGCCAGTTCAGGTACTCCGAGAAAAAGTCGGCCTGGCGTGAGGCGTCCAGCAGTACCGTAATGCATTCATCGGTGCTGCAGCAGCCGCTTGGGCTGGCCCCGGAAGGCCGGACAGCTTGCAGGCTTTCGATCGCGCGGAACAGCACATAATCCGCAGCGTGATGATCGCCCCGGTCGCCCAGCGCCCGGCACACAAAAATCGCCGACAACGTAAGTTCCACATGCATACAGTCCGGGTGATCAGCCCGTGCCAGACAGGCCAGGTCAAAGGCACTGCCAGTGGCGGCGATCATTTTCTCGGTATCCTGTGCCTCGCAGAAGGTCAGGGCGTACTCCATCCAGAGCAGCCACAGGTCGTTCTGTTCGGTGAGGGGCAGATTGGAAAACATCTGGCGATGGCGCGGGCAAAGAAAGTTCATGGCGTCCTCCTTGTCTGGATGCAAATGATAATAGTTATCAACTGATGGGTTGGCAAGGCTCGCAATGATTAATTTTTGTACGTGGAATCCGGTTTGAGCCTGTTCCACTTCCGTCGTAAAGTTTGCAGGTGTTTTGCCATTCTGACGTCAGCACCCCTATGACCACGCACCGACCGGTTCCCGCCAGCCTGGATGACCCGCTCTACTACCTGGAAAACATGGACATCCTGGTGGCCTGGGTTGCTGATCATCACGCGGACCTGTTAACGGCACAGGAGCGAAACCGGCTGGCCGCCTATCGTACGCTGGCCCCCGGCCCCCGGGCGCTGCTCACACGAATGGTGATGCGTAGCGGTGAGCTGTTCCGGGCCGATAAGCTTTGCTATCCGGAACTGCCGGTGCCGGAGGCGGAAGCGCTGACCACGCTGGTGCAGGGCGTGTGGCTGGAGGAAAACCCGGATCTGAGCCTGGATGAGCTGTTCCGGCTGTTTACCCTGGCTGAATTACGGCGGGTGTTCGGTGCCTGGCTGCAGGAGCGGGGTTATCCGAAAAGCCTGGGTAAGGCCCGGATACGGGAGTTGCTGGCGGAACCTTTCGACAAACCAAAACCCCTGCGGGAGTGGCTGGACGACGGCCCCGTGGCCCAGGTTGTCCGGCTCCGGGATATGCCCCTGTTTGATCGTATCCGGCTGATGTTTTTCGGAAATCTGCGCCAGAGCTGGACGGATTTTGTGTTAGTGGAACTGGGCGTACAACAGTTTGAACCGGTACCCTTCACCCCTGATTCCCGCGCCTTTCAGCAACGGGCAGAGGTAGAGAGTTACCTGCAGATGCATCACTGCCGGGAGCGCCTCGACAACGGCGAGCCGGCGGCCGAGGTCTGGCCCGATGTACCCGGGCCTGTGGATAACCCCTGGCTTACCAGCCGCCGGGACCGGCTTCTGCTGGAACTGGGCCGACAGGCGGAGCGCCAGGGAGAGCGTGATCTGGCCTTACAGGCATGGTGCGCCAGTGGCCACCGGGAAGCACGTTTGAAACAGCTCCGGTTACTGGAGCGAATGAAGCGCTTTGGCGATGCCTGGGCTCTTGCCTGTGAATGGCAGGCCACAGGCCTGAGCGACGCTGAGGCCCAGGGCCTGAGACGCTTGCTCAAGCGGCTGGCAGCGAAAGTGGGCGCTGACCAACCTGCGCCTGAGAATCACCCCGCCCTGCAGGAATTTACCCTAACCCTGCCAAAGCCGGAAGCCGGTACGGTGGAGCAGGCAGCGCTCGGATATCTGCGCACCGATGACGCTCCGGTGTACTACGTGGAAAACACCCTGATTAACGCCCTGTTTGGCCTGTTGTGCTGGCCCGTGGTGTTCAAACCTATCCCCGGGGCGTTTTTCCATCCGTTCCATATCGGCCCGGCCGATCTGACCCGGGAAGACTTTGTGCTCCGCCGCCAGCAAGACTTCGAGCAACGCTTCAACCTGCTCCGGACCGATACCTATCGTCAGGAAATTCTCAACGCCTTCCGGAACAAGCACGGCATTGCCAATCCCTTTGTGTTCTGGCCGGTACTGGAAGAAGATCTGCTGGAGTTGGCCCTGGCCTGCATTCCCGCCCGCCATCTGGAGCTTCTGTTCCGGCGTCTGCTCAACAACATCAGGGAGCACCGCAGCGGGTTTCCGGATCTGATCCGGTTTGTGCCCCACGCCAACCCGCCGGAACCGCGTTACGAAATGATCGAGGTTAAAGGTCCTGGCGACCGGTTGCAGGATCACCAGATACGATGGCTGCGGTTTTTTGGCCGGCAAGGCATACCGGCCAGCGTCTGTTATGTGCGTTGGCACGACGACGGGGCGCGCCTGTGAAAATCGCGGTGCGTACCCTGTGTGAATTCGCTGCCCGGGTGGGCGACCTGGACTTCCGTTACACCCCGGCTCCCACCGCGGCCGAAGGGACGGCCGGCCACCAGCTGGTTCAGTCACGCCGGGGCCCCGATTTCGACAGTGAGTATTTACTTACCGGGGAGTGTATGGGGCTTAAGCTCACCGGACGAGCCGATGGCTTCTCTCGCGCCAAAAAGCGGCTGGAAGAGATCAAAACTCACCGGGGGGATCTGTCCCGCGTGCGCCCGCCTCAAAGGGCGCTGCACCGGGCGCAACTGCGGGCCTATGGTGCACTGCTGTGCCGGCAGGAAGGGCTGAGGAAAGTCGAGCTGGCCCTCATCTATTACGATATTGGCCGGGACAGGGAAACCGCTCTGGCAGAAACGGCCAGCGCGCAGGAGCTTTGGCAGGAGCTGGAAACCCTGTGCACGCGGTATCAGGTCTGGGCACAGCAGGAGGAACACCATCGGGCGCAGAGAGATCATTTACTGGCGGGCCTGCGCTTTCCGTTTGACCATTTTCGTCCGCGCCAGCGCCAGCTGGCGGAAACGGTGTACAAGAGCGCCGTTCGAGGGACAACCCTGCTGCTGGAAGCGCCCACCGGCCTGGGCAAGACCATGGGTACCCTGTTCCCTGCCCTTATGGCTCTGCCGGTGGCCGCGCAGGACCGGCTGTTCTATCTGACCTGCCGCAACACCGCCCGGCAGCTGGCACTGGATGCGGTGTTGAGGCTACAGGATGCGCGGGGCGAGTCCGAACCCTGGCCGTTGCGGGTGCTTGAACTGGTGGCCAAAGACGACGCCTGCGAGCACCCGGATAAAGCCTGCCACGGGGCTTCCTGCCCCCTGGCCAAAGGCTTTTTTGACCGCCTGCCTGATGCCCGGGCTGAAGCGGCCCAGTGCCGGGAGCCCTTAAGCCAGCAGCGCCTGGCCGAGATTGCCGAAGGCCACGCTATCTGCCCCTATTTCCTGGCCCAGGAAATGGCACGCTGGAGCGATCTCATAATCGGCGATGTTAACCGTCTGTTTGATCAGTCGGCGCTGCTGCATGGGCTGACGGTTCAGAACAGCTGGCGCACCAGCGTACTGGTGGATGAAGCCCACAACCTGGTGGACCGGGCCCGGGGAATGTACTCGGTAGAGCTGGACCAGCAACGCCTGTTGCGAGTCCGGAAAACCGCTCCCAAGGCCCTGAAGGCCGCGCTGGACCGGGTGGCCCGGGCCTGGCAGCGGCTGGTGCGGGAGTTTGGCGAGCAGCCCCAGCCGGTGTTCATGGAGGCCCTGCCACCCCAGCTGCCCGGCGCGTTGCAGGCGCTGGTGTCGGTGATCACCGATTATCTGGCCGATCAGCCTCCGGATCTGGCCCTGCAGGAGTTACTGTTTGAAAGTGTCGCCTTCCTGAAGCTGGCAGACAGCTTTGGCAGCCATTCGTTGTGTGTGTTTGAGCGCGCAGGCCGGGGCCGGGCCAGTGTGGCACTACAGAACCTGATCCCTTCGGATTTCCTGACCGGGCGTTTTGCCGCGGCCCATTCCGTGGTGCTCTTTTCCGCCACGCTTACGCCTGGGGTGTATTACCGGGATCTGCTCGGGCTGACCGAAGCCGTCCGCTTTGCTTCGCTGCCGAGCCCGTTCAGTGCCAGCCAGTTGCAGGTGAACTTTACACCGGGGATCAGCACCCGGCAGGCTCACCGGCAAGCGAGCCTGCAACCCATCGCCGGGCTGATCGCCAGACAGTATCAGGAACGGCCAGGCCACTACCTGGCGTTCTTCAGCAGTTTTAAATACGCCCGGGAGGCCAGCGACACCCTGGCCCGGACCGCGCCGGAGATTCCTCAACGTGCCCAGCAGCCAGGGATGAGCCCGGACCAGCGCCAGGCGTTTCTGGCCGGGTTCCGGGAACCTCAGGGGTGTGTGGCGTTTGCGGTACTTGGGGGGGTATTCAGCGAGGGTATCGATCTGCCCGGGGATCAGCTGATTGGCGCCTTTGTGGCAACCCTGGGCCTGCCGCCCTTTGACCCCTGGCATGAGGTGCTCAAAGACCGTCTTCAGCAGCGCTTTGGCGACGGTTACAACTACACCTACCTCATCCCGGGCCTGCAAAAAGTGGCTCAGGCCGCCGGCCGGGTGATCCGCACCCCGGACGACCGGGGCGTGATCTGGCTGATCGACGACCGTTTTCTTCAGCCCGGGGTTAACCGGATGCTGCCCGGTTGGTGGTTTGCCCGGCCTGTCTGTTCGTCGGGGTAGCGGCATGTCGCTATGGTAAAGCTGGGTTGGTCACTTAGAATTCGTTCCCTACCCGTTTTTACCTATCAGACATTTCAAGGACATCGAAGCAATGACCCAAACGGACCTCGTTTTCCAGAGCTATGGCCGCTGCTGCCAGAGAGAAGTCTTCTTCAGGGATTTTTATGATCATTTCATGTCCAGCTCTGATGCTATCCGCAACCGGTTTGTAAATACCGACATGGCCGCCCAGCGTCATCTGCTCCGCAACGGTGTGATGCAGATTATCCTGGTGGCGCGCGGCATGTCTGACCGCAAGCTGCGGGACCTGGGGGAAAGCCACAACCGCCACAACTACGACATCAAACCCGAGTGGTATGACCTGTGGGAACAAGCCCTGCTGAAAACCGTCCGCGCCCACGATCCGGAATGGACCCCGGAGCTCCAGCAAGCCTGGCGTGAGGTGATGAAACCCGGCATTGATTTGATTCGCGGGGCTTATTGAGCCGGAGATCAGCCCTCGATACTGGGGTGTTGGTCCGGTTCGTTGCTATCGCTGGTAATCAGGCGCAGCAGTCGCTTTTCTATGTATATCGAAGGTCACGTGCATAGATAATCAGAAGTTCTATGTGTATGTAGAGTGTACCAAGACCGGGCTTTGTCGAAAAAAACCCGAAAAGTCGACACAGATTCAGCCTTTGTCGATTCCATAAACATACTCGGTGAGAACTTGGACTCGGCCGGTAATTCCGGTACATTTTCCAACACTACAGGCATGGATTATGCCGATTAATACTTTGTGGAAACACGGACGTGACCAGAATAGCAGACCCGCACTCGCTTGCGCTTCACGAAGCATTGATGATCGAGGGTGGCTGGGACCAATACTCCGATAAGGAACTGGCCAGCTACCTTTCGAGTTCCAGCTTTACTCCTGCCCGATTACGAGACCAGCTTGCCACTGGCGAACTGGTGTTGCTGAAAGAGATCCCGGCGGTACCCGTCTTCAGG
>DATGNB010000072.1:0-7266 GCA_035306945.1 Marinobacter sp. | reverse complement strand
GGCGCGCATCTGCTCAAGGTTATTCACGTTAAAGGCTGGCACACCGTAACCATGCTCGGCGGCGTGGTCCAGAAGTTGCCGCAGCGATATCAGGGCCATGGGTTGTCTCCTTCGTTGACTTTTTGAGGTTTGAATTCTGTTCGTTATCAGACTTTGGAGTCTGCTTCGACTGGTGGCGGGGTTGGCCTCCCGAGACACGCCGTAAATACATCCCTGTAGGCTTGAGCGCAGCATCCATGCTGCGCACAGTCTCGGGAGGCCAACCCCGCCACCAGCCTTGCGAATCTAACTATTGAGTGGTCCCTTAAGCACCACGTTCTTCCAGCGCCGCTACTGCCGGCAGGGTTTTGCCTTCCACGAATTCCAGGAATGCGCCACCACCGGTGGAGATATAGGAAATCTTGTCAGCTATACCGTATTTGTCAACGGCCGCGACGGTGTCGCCACCTCCTGCCAGAGAATAGGCACTGCTCTGGGTGATGGCGTGGGCCAGCGCTTTAGTGCCGTTACCAAACTGGTCAAATTCAAATACGCCAACCGGGCCGTTCCAGAGAATGGTCCTGGCGTTTTTCAGCAGTTCTGCAAACTGCTCGGCGGTTTGCGGGCCAACGTCGAGGATCATATCGTCTTCGGTCACATCGGCGATGTCTTTGATGGTGGCTGCAGCAGTCTCGGAGAATTCGCTGGCAACAACAACGTCAACCGGCAGCGGGATTTCGACGCGGCTGGCGATGTCCTGGGCGGTGTCGATCAGGTCGTGCTCGCACAGGGATTTCCCGACCGGGTGGCCGGCGGCTGCCAGGAAGGTGTTGGCGATGCCGCCACCCACGATAATCTGGTCACATACGGATTGCAGGGCGTTGAGGACGTCCAGCTTGGTGGAGACCTTGGCGCCGCCAACAATAGCAACCACTGGTTTGGCCGGGTTATCCAGTGCTTTGCCCAGCGCGTCGAGCTCAGCCGCCAGCAAAGGGCCGGCACAGGCTTCCGGAGCAAAGCGGGCCACGCCATGGGTTGACGCCTGGGCACGGTGGGCGGTGCCAAAGGCGTCCATTACGTACACATCGCACAGCGCCGCGTACTGTCTGGCCAGCTCCTCGTTATCCTTTTTCTCGCCCTTGTTAAAACGGACGTTTTCGAACAGCACGACTTCTCCTTCGGCCACGTCTACGCCGCGGAGGTAGTTCTTGACCAGCCGGACTTCCTGGCCCAGGAGCTGGGACAGATGCTCGGCCACGGGCTTGAGAGAGGCCGCTTCGTCGTAGATACCTTCTTCCGGGCGGCCAAGATGAGACATCAGCATGACTTTGGCCCCGGCATCCCTGGCCGCCTGGATGGTCGGCAGCGAGGCGCGGATGCGGGCATCACTGGTCACCTTGCCGTCTTTAACCGGTACGTTCAGATCTTCACGAATCAGAACCCGCTTGCCGGCGAGGTTCAGGTCAGTCATTTTCTTGATGGCCATGATCAGTTTCCGTCGTTATGGATTCACAATCAATCTTGGGTTGGGGCTCCGGCCAGCCAGGCTTTGCTGACATCCAGCATCCGGTTGGCAAAGCCCCATTCGTTATCAAACCAGCACAGCAGTTTTATCATGGTGCCTCCGGTTACCCGGGTCTGCCCACCATCCACCACACTGGAACGGGAGTCGTGGTTGAAGTCGGAGCTGGCAAGCAATTCGTCGGTATACCCCAGAACGCCCTCCAACCGGCCCCCGGCTGCGTCACGCAGAACCTGGTTAACCTCGGCTACGGTGGTCGGCTTACGGACGTTGACCACCACATCGATGGCCGAAACGTTCAGGGTGGGCACGCGGATAGCGACGGAGCTGAAACGCCCTTTCATATGAGGCAACAGCCGCTCCACCCCACGCGCCAGCCCGGTGTCCACGGGTACAAGGTTGTGCAAGGCGCTGCGGGTGAGGCGCAGGTTCTGGTGATGGTAGCCGTCGATAACCGGCTGGTCATTCATCGCGGCATGGATGGTGGTGGTACTGCCGTGCTCCACACCAAACACATCGTCCAGCACCTTGATCACCGGGACCAGACAGTTCGTGGTACAGGAGCCGGCCGAGACAATCACATCCTGGCCGCTCAGCTCGGATTCATTGATGCCGTATACCACGGTGCGATCCACATCCTGCTCACCCGGCTGGGAAAACAGCAAACGCCGGGCCCCGGCGTCGATGTGCTTCTGTGCCGTCGCCCGGTCGGTATAGGCACCGGAACACTCCAGCACCAGATCGACATCAAGCAGGCCCCAGGGCAGGTCGGCCGGGTCCGGATGGCGCAGGACCCGCATCCGGTCACCGTTCACTACCAGGTAGTCCCCGTCTACCGCCACCTGGCCCGAAAACCGCCCGTGGGTAGAATCGTAGCGGGTAAGGTGGGCGATGGTGTCAACGTCAGACAGCTCGTTGATTGCGACCACCTGCAGGTGGTCGCGGTAACCGCGCTCATAGATAGCCCGCAACAGGCACTGGCCAATTCGGCCGTACCCGTTGATGGCAATGCGAAGCGGCGTCGGGCTGGCCATCAGGCTTCCAGGAGTTCGTCAGCGACTTCCAGAATGTTCTCGACACTGAAGCCGAACGCCTGGAACAACTCGCCCGCCGGCGCAGACTCACCAAAGCTGGTCATACCCACGATACGACCGTCCAGACCCACGTACTTGTACCAGTAATCGGCCATGCTGGCTTCAATGGCAATGCGATTGGTCACATCCAGCGGCAGTACCTGCTGGCGATACCCGGCACTCTGGGCATCAAACACGTCGGTTGAAGGCATGGACACCACGCGTACCGCTTTGCCCCGCTCCCGCAGTTTGGCGGCAGCGTCCTGAGCCAGGCCTATTTCGGAGCCGGTCGC
Source organism: Marinobacter sp. (assembly GCA_035306945.1). GTDB lineage: Bacteria > Pseudomonadota > Gammaproteobacteria > Pseudomonadales > Oleiphilaceae > Marinobacter. Next base: position 4,399 of record DATGNB010000072.1, on the reverse strand, counting down.
AATCAGGATCAGCTCGGGGGTCCCTTCGCTGTCCGACAGGATATAGCCGCCTTTGGCGACATTCGCCAGCTGCGCGGCATCCCGCTGCTGGTGCGGCAGGTTCTGACGCGAGAACACCAGAGCCGTGGGGCCATCCCGGCGTTCCAGAGCCGCTTTCCAGGCCACGGCGGACTCTACCGCGTCTGCCGGGCGCCAGGTGCTCATGTTGGGCGTGGTGCGCAGGCTCGCCAGCTGCTCGATGGGCTGGTGTGTGGGGCCGTCTTCACCCAGGCCGATCGAGTCGTGGGTGAAGACAAAAATGGAACGCTGCTTCATCAGTGCCGCCATGCGTACGGCATTGCGGCAGTATTCCATGAAAATCAGGAAGGTGGCGCCGTATGGCACAAAACCACCGTGCAGGGCGATGCCGTTCATGATGGCCGCCATGCCGAACTCACGTACACCGTAATAGATGTAGTTACCGGAGGCGTCGTCTCTGGTCACGCCCTTGCAGCCGGACCAGATGGTCAGGTTGGAGCCCGCCAGGTCGGCAGAGCCACCCATCAGCTCAGGCAGCAACGGACCATAGGCGTTAAGGCTGTTCTGGGAAGCCTTACGGGAGGCGATGGTCTCGCCCTTGTCCTGACACTCCTGAATGTAAGCCTGGGCTTTCTCGGCAAAGCCGGCAGGCAATTCACCTGCCATGCGGCGCTTGAACTCGGCCGCCAGCTCCGGCTCGGCTTTCTGGTATGCATCAAACTTGTCCTGCCACGCCTGCTCGGCCGCAGCGCCTTTTTCTTTCGCATTCCAGGCAGCGTAAATATCCGCCGGTATTTCAAAGGGCCCGTGCGTCCAGCCCAGAGCTTCTCGGGTCAGCACGATTTCGTCCTCACCCAGCGGTGCCCCGTGGGAGTCTTCTTTACCCTGCTTGTTCGGAGAACCAAAACCAATAATGGTCTTGCAACAGATAATGGTGGGCTGCCCGGTATTGGCGCGGGCCTGCTCCACGGCTGCACGGATGGCATCGGCATCGTGGCCGTCAACGCCGGGGATGACCTGCCAGCCATAGGACTCAAAGCGTTTGGGGGTGTCGTCGGTAAACCAGCCGTCGATCTGCCCGTCGATGGAGATGCCGTTGTCGTCGTAGAAGAAAATCAGTTTCCCAAGGCCAAGGGTACCGGCCAGGGAGGCGACTTCGTGGGAAATACCCTCCATCAGGCAGCCGTCGCCCAGGAACGCGTAGGTGTAATGATCAACGATGTCGTGACCGGGGCGGTTGAACTGCGCCGCCAGGGCTTTCTCGGCAATGGCAAAACCAACCGCATTGGCAATCCCCTGCCCCAGTGGCCCGGTGGTGGTTTCTACGCCCGGGGTGTAGCTGTATTCCGGGTGACCGGGGGTTTTAGAGTGCAGCTGGCGGAAATTCTTGAGGTCGTCAATGGAGACGTCGTACCCGCTCAGGTGCAGCAACGAGTACTGCAGCATTGAGCCATGACCGTTGGACAGCACGAAGCGGTCACGGTTGGCCCACTGCGGGTTGGCCGGGTTGTGGCTCAGGTAATCATTCCACAGCACCTCGGCGATATCCGCCATACCCATGGGCGCACCCGGGTGGCCGGACTTGGCTTTCTGAACCGCATCCATGCTCAGCGCGCGAATGGCGTTGGCGAGATCTTTACGGGACGACATTGACAATTCTCCAGTGTTTTTCAGGACAAGACTTCAAGCGACAACAACTGCTCAAAAAGAAGGCGCGTATTTTCGCCGATTACAGTGGGCGGGGGCAAATCCATTAGTGGCGGTTTTCCGGGAGCAATCCCGGAACCCCGCCAAAGCGACTGATTTCACAGAACTAACAGGCCTATATCAAAAAATTTTGATATAGACCTTGATCGTTCACTCCATCCCTCCTAAACTTGCCAGCCATGACCTCACTCAATGTACACACAGACGAAGCGTCTTCCGTGGACACGCTGGCCCCGATTTTCAAGGCCAGTGGCGATCCGTTACGCCTGGAGATCCTGCGGGTTCTGAGGCGGGATACATTCGGGGTACTGGAGCTGAGCCAGATGTTTGAGATGCGCCAGTCCGGCATGAGCCATCACCTGAAAGTGATGCACAAGGCCGGGCTGCTGGAGCCCCAGAGAGAAGGCAACGCCATTTTCTACCGGCGCCCGCTGAACCTGGACAGCGACAAGCTGAGCGACCAGACCATTCGCCAGATCTTCGACCTGGTGGACCGGGTACCCCTGCCCCGGCATCTGAGGGAAAAAACTGCCGCCATCCGGCGACAGCGGGCCGAGCAGTCCCAGGCATTTTTTTCCCGGCATGCGGAGCAGTTCCGGGAGCAGCAGGAACTGATTGCTGCGTTTGACCTTTACGCGGAGCCCACGGCCGAGCTCATCCGTACCAGGGCCGTACGTCAGCACTGGCATAGCGTGCTGGAGATAGGCCCCGGCGAAGGTGGCTTTCTGCCGGTGCTGTCAGAACTGTTCGAGCAGGTGGTGGCTCTGGATAACAGCGCCGACATGCTGTCCAAGGCCAGGCAGTTCTGTGAACACGAGGGTCTGGCAAACGTCGACCTGATTGAAGGCGTTACCGACACCCTGCTCGCCCGGGGCGATGCCTACGATCTGATTGTGGCGAATATGGTCCTGCACCACGTGCCCAGCCCGGCGGACATGTTTCTGGATGCGGCCGCCCTGATGAACAACGGCGGCTGCTTTGTGGTGAGTGACCTGTGCAGTCACGACCAGTCCTGGGCCCAGGAAAACTGTGGAGACCTGTGGCTGGGCTTCGAGCCCGAAGAGCTTAACGCCTGGGCCGGCGATGCCGGGCTGAGTGCCGGAGAGCAGCTGTTTATTGGCCTGCGCAACGGGTTTCAGGTGCAGGTGCGGGAGTTCTGGAAGGTGCAGAGCCGCCGAAAGCGGTCGTTATGACAGCAATATCAAAATTTTTTGATATGGGTGTAGGTAGTTCTACGTATGCCCTAACAATAACCAAAGGCATCCGGCAGGTCTCCCGGGACCGGACCGGTACGAATTTGTCATCGCTCAACGAGGAGCATACCTATGTCTGACTACAACGTTTTCACCTCCGAGTCGGTCTCTGAAGGCCATCCGGACAAGCTGGCCGACCAGATCTCTGATGCCGTTCTGGACGCAATCCTGACCGAAGACCCGCACGCGCGCGTGGCCTGCGAAACCATGGTCAAGACCGGCGTTGCCATCATTGGCGGCGAAATCACCACCAGCGCCTGGGTGGATCTGGAAGACCTGGTTCGGGGCGTCATCAAGGACATCGGCTACACCTCCTCAGACGTAGGCTTTGATGGCGACACCTGTGGTGTGGTCAACATTATCGGCAAGCAGTCGGTAGACATTGCCCAGGGCGTGGATCGCCAGAAACCGGAAGACCAGGGTGCCGGCGACCAGGGCCTGATGTTCGGCTATGCCAGCAATGAAACCGACGTTCTCATGCCGGCACCGATCACCTTCTCCCACCGTCTGGTGCAGCGTCAGGCCGAAGCCCGCAGGAGCGGACTGCTGCCATGGCTGCGCCCGGACGCCAAGAGCCAGGTCACCTGCCGCTACGAAGACGGCAAGGTTGTCGGTATCGACGCCGTGGTGCTGTCTACCCAGCACGACCCTGACGTTACCCAGGACGACCTGAAAGAAGCCGTAATGGAACTGATCGTCAAACACACCCTGCCGGCGGAATTGCTGCACAAAGACACCCAGTTCCACATCAACCCCACCGGCAAGTTTGTGATTGGTGGCCCCGTAGGCGACTGCGGTCTGACCGGCCGCAAGATCATCGTCGACACCTACGGCGGCATGGCCCGTCACGGTGGCGGTGCTTTCTCTGGCAAAGACCCCTCCAAGGTTGACCGTTCCGCCGCTTACGCCGGCCGTTATGTTGCCAAGAACATCGTGGCGGCCGGCCTGGCTGAAAAATGCGAGATTCAGGTGTCCTACGCCATTGGTGTGGCACAGCCAACGTCGATCTCCCTGAACACCTTCGGCACCGGCAAGATCAGCGACGACAAGATCATCCAGCTGGTGCGCGAGCATTTCGATCTGCGCCCGTATGCCATCACCAGCATGCTGGACCTGCTGCACCCCATGTACCGGGCCACCGCAGCTTACGGTCACTTCGGCCGTGACCCCTACGAACTGACCGTGGGCAATCAGACGTTTACCGCGTTCCCATGGGAGAAAACCGACCGTGCAGCAGCTCTTAAAGACGCTGCCGGAGTCTGAACCATCTTTTTTGCCACGGCATCAAGCACTGACAGGAGAATACCATGAGCACTCCGAACAATTTCGAAGACTATAAAGTCCGCGACATTACGCTCGCCGACTGGGGCCGCAAGGAAATCGGAATCGCCGAAGGCGAAATGCCGGCCCTCATGCAGCTG
>DATGNB010000071.1:0-16348 GCA_035306945.1 Marinobacter sp. | reverse complement strand
GACGGCCGGCCCTGGGTGCTGGCCCGAACGGTAATCCCTCCCCGCTGCTTTGAGGGCAAGGGTGAGCAACTCCGGCACCTGGGTAACAGGCCTCTGGGAGCTTATCTGTTCAGCAGCTCTCACTGGCGCCGGGGCCCGCTGGAAACCGGCCTGTGCCGGCCGGAACATCCCGATCAGCCGAGACTGGCCCGACGCTCGCTCTTTCACCATCACGACAGCGCCCTGATCGTTGGGGAATACCTGCTGCCGATCCTGTACAGTCCACCCGAGCTTTAAGCCTCGCGGGGGGACTGGCTATAATCGCCGGATCGCCCCACACCGGACCTACGGAAACCGCATCATGTTACTCAACGCCCTGCCCGAACACGTCCAGACCCGACTGACGGATTACGCCCGCCTGCTCAGGATCGACCGCCCAATCGGCAGCCTCTTGCTGCTCTGGCCCACCTACTGGGCTTTGTGGCTGGCTGGCGATGGCAGCCCGGGGCTCGCCAATATCATCATCTTTACCCTGGGCGTATTTTTTATGCGCGCCGCCGGTTGTGCCATTAACGATTTTGCCGACCGGGACTGGGACCGTCACGTCAAGCGCACCCAGGAGCGCCCGCTCACCACCGGCCGCATCCGGGCCTGGGAAGCCATCGCCCTGTTCGCGGCGCTGTGCCTGATATCGTTCCTGATGGTGGTGCTGTTCACCAACCGGCTCACCCTGTACCTGTCCTTTGTCGGGGCCTTGCTGGCGTTCATCTATCCCTTCATGAAACGCTACACCCACCTGCCCCAGCTGTTCCTTGGCGCAGCGTTCTCCTGGGCGATACCCATGGCATGGGCGGCCGAGTCCGACAGCCTGAGCCAGCTTACCTGGTTGCTGTTTACCGCCAACGTGCTCTGGACGGTCGCCTACGACACCCTGTATGCCATGGTAGACCGGGATGACGACCTCAAGGTAGGCATCAAGTCTACCGCCATCCTGTTTGGCGACGCCGACCGCACCATCATTGGCTTCCTGCAGGGGCTGGTGATTCTGATCCTGGTTCTGGTGGGCCGCCAGGTTGAGCTCGGGTTCTTCTGGTACCTGGGGCTGACCGCAATGGCCGCGCTGTTTGTGTATCAGCAATACCTTGCCCGCAACCGCTCCCGTGACGGCTGCTTCAAAGCCTTCCTCAACAACAACTGGGCCGGGTTCGCCGTGTTTGCAGGCCTCATTCTGGACCTTGGCCTCTGAGGTCCGGACCATGTCATATACTTGTAACAAAGAAAGGCTGTAATACGTCGGAAACATTTCCAGGGGGCAAACGCTGTTCCCGGGGTTCTGATACAGGTTGAGACATAATGACTGGAAAAACTGTCCTGATCGTCGATGACGAGTCTGCCATCCGCGAAATGATCGCCGTGGCCCTCGAAATGGCTGATTACGACTACCTTGAGGCAGAGGATGCCCGACAGGCTCATGCCCTGATCATCGACAAACGGCCGGATCTGATCCTGCTGGACTGGATGTTGCCGGGAACCAGTGGTGTCGAGCTTGCCCGCCGCCTGAAAAAAGAGGAAGCCACCGCCGATATCCCGATTATCATGCTGACCGCCAAGGTGGACGAAGACAACAAGATCCAGGGACTGGAAGTGGGCGCTGATGACTACATCACCAAACCCTTCAGCCCCCGCGAACTGGTGGCCCGGCTCAAAGCGGTACTGCGCCGCACGACACCTGCCGGCGTCGACACACCGATCGAGGTGGACGGCCTGGTACTTGATCCCGTCGGTCACCGGGTCACCACGCCCGACGGCCCCCTGGCCATGGGGCCGACGGAGTACCGGCTGTTGCAGTTTTTCATGACCCATCAGGAGCGCGTCTATACCCGGGCACAACTTCTGGACCAGGTCTGGGGTGGTAACGTTTATGTGGAAGAGCGTACTGTGGATGTTCACATCCGCCGCTTGCGCAAGGCACTGGGCGACCGCTACGATCATCTGGTTCAGACCGTCCGTGGTACCGGTTACCGGTTCTCTACCAAAGCGGCCTGACTCTTCAGGGCGCTTTGGCCGCCAACCCGACACCTGACCTTAGACAAGGCTGCAGCCGATGCAACACAACTGGTCACGATATCTGCGCCTGATTCTGGCCAGCCTGGCGGCCACAACCATTGTCGGCTGGAGCTTTGGCTACGCCCTGATCGGCCTGCTCACCGGACTGATCGTCTATCTCTGGTGGACACTGGTGCAGGCACGGCAGCTGTATCAGTGGCTGGGCAACCCTGAAGCCCGGGACGAACCACCCCAGAGCATCGGCATGTGGGGCAGTATCTTTGACGGCCTGAACAAACTTCACCAGAGCCACTTGCGCACCCAGGACCGCCTGCGCACCCAGATCAACCGGGTCCAGGAGTCTACCAACGCCATGCGTGATGGCGTGATCATGACCAATGCCCGGGGGGCCATGGAATGGTGGAACGGTTCTGCTGAGTACCTGCTGGACTTTCGCCCGACCGACCGGGGCCAGCTGATCCACAACCTGATCCGGTCACCCTCGTTCAAACGCTACTTTGACTCCCGGGATTACCGCGAACCATTACAACTGAACTCTCCCGCCCGGCCCCATATCCACCTGCTGATCCAGATCAGCCTGTTTGGTGACGACGACCGCCTGATTGTGGCCCGGGATGTCACCCGCCTGCACCATCTGGAGCAGATGCGACGCGACTTTATCGGTAACGTTTCCCACGAAATGCGCACGCCGCTGACGGTGATCAGTGGCTATCTGGAGACCATGGTGGACCATGGTGACGAATTACCCCCCAAGTGGCGCCGGGCCATTTCGACCATGGCTACCCAGTCGTCCCGCATGGAAGACCTGATCACCGAACTGATCCTGCTTTCCCGTATCGAAGCGGGTGAGCACACCGTTGACGACACCCTGACCGACATTGACACCCTGCTCAACCAGATCTGTCACGATGCCCGCGTGCTCAGCGACAGCAAACAGCACGAGATCACCCTGACGATCACCGACCACCGGCTGTTAAGGGGCGATGAAAGCCAGCTGCGCAGTGCTTTTTCCAACCTGATCTTCAATGCCGTCAAGTACACCCCGGCCGAAGGCCGGATCGACGTGCACTGGCACGTGGACCGGGAGGGTGCCCACCTGTCGGTGCGGGACAGCGGCGTTGGCATCGATCCGATACACATTCCCCGGCTGACCGAACGCTTCTACCGGGCCGATCCGAGCCGTCACCAGGGGACCGGCGGCAGCGGTCTGGGGCTGGCCATCGTCAAACACGTCCTGATCAATCATGACGGTAGCCTGGATATCCACAGCAGACCGGGTGAAGGCAGTGAGTTTATCTGCCACTTCCCCCGGGAGCGGCTGGCAGAGCGGGCACCGGAAGTCACGGGTTAACGATTTGTCACCCCCCCGCCTCTCACGACAGTACTTTCGGAGCCGGGAAACGCGTTAACATGGCACCCCAAGCGCTTATCTACCTTGTGAGGTTTGTCTGTGGTTAAACAGCTGATGCCAGGGACCTTAAGGCACACCCTGACCGCCCTTTGCCTGCCGGTCCTCCTGTCTGTGGGCCCCGCTCAGGCAGAAAAGCTTCCGGTGATGACAGAAACAGCATTCAACGAATGCAAGGCAACCTTGCGGGATAAAGCCATCGAAGCCGGGGTCAGTGCCGACACCGCACGTGAGGTCATGGACAGCGTCAGCTACCTGGAACGGGTGATCGAGCTCGACCGCCGGCAGCCTGAATTTACCACCACCTTTGCCGATTACCTGAACCGGCGGGTTAACGAAAGCCGTATCAGCAAGGGCCGGGAGATGCTCGCCGAGCACAAGGCGCTGCTGGCCCGGGTCACCGAAGAAACCGGCGTACCCGCACCCTACCTGATCGCGTTCTGGGGGCTGGAAACCAATTACGGCAGTTACTTTGGCAAAATGCAGGTACCCAGCGCCCTGGCCACCCTGGCCTGTGACCTGCGCCGCCGGGCATTCTTTACCGAGCAGCTGATCGCCGCCTTACGCATCATCGATGAAGGCGCCATACCCGCCGACCAGATGGAAGGGTCCTGGGCCGGTGCCATGGGGCACGTACAGTTCATGCCTACGGTTTTTCTCAAACATGCGGTAGATGCCGACGGCGATGGCCGGCGCGATCTCTGGAACAGCCTGCCTGACGCTTTGATGTCTGCAGGCAGGTTCCTGCAATCGATGGGGTGGGACGGTGATTATCGCTGGGGGCGGGAAGTCCTGCTGCCGGAGAACTTTGACTTCAGCCTCGCCGACGGCCGCCGCCTGCCACTGGACGAGTGGCGCAAGCTCGGTATAACCGATGCGTTTGGCGAGGCACTGGCTCGCGAGCCTGTCGATGCCACCCTGATCGTACCCAGCGGCCACCAGGGCCCGGCCTTTCTGGCCTACAGCAATTTTCGCGTCATCATGGGCTGGAACCGCTCGGAGTTCTACGCCATCGCCGTGGGCCATCTGGCAGACCGGGTAGCCGGCGCCGGTGGTTTACAGACGCCGCCGCCAGAACACCACCCCGCGCTGTCCCGAAGCCAGATTCTGCAATTGCAGGAAACCCTGAACACCCAGGGCTTTGAAAGCGGGGAGCCGGATGGCATCCTTGGCTCAGCAACGCGCAGGGCCATCCGGCAGTACCAGCAAAGCCAGGGCCTGATCGCTGATGGATTTCCCTCAGCGCAGCTGCTCAAAGCACTGGATATACAAACCGACAGCTAAACCATGGACTCTATTACCCAGGCGGCCCTTGGCGCCGCCCTCGCGGGCACCATCGCCGGCAAAACCCTCGGCCGCTCCGCCCTTCTGACCGGGGCCCTGCTGGGCACCCTGCCCGACATGGACGTGGTGATCAACTACGGCACGGCGGTGGCCAACTTTACCCAGCACCGGGGCTTCAGCCACTCGCTGCTGGTGCTCACGCCACTGTCGTTTTTGATCGCCTGGGGGCTCTGGCGCTGGCAACCCAGGCTGTCCTACCGGCACTGGCTGCTCATGGTGGCACTGATCCTGATCAGTCACCCGCTGCTGGATGCCTTCACCACTTACGGCACGCAGTTGTGGTGGCCGCTGGCGACACCACCGGTCGCCTTCAACACTATCTTTATCATCGACCCTCTGTATACCCTGCCTTTGCTGGCAGGTTGCCTGGCGTTCCTGATTCGCCCGCCAGCCCGCCGGGCAATGGCATTGGGGCTGGCATTATCAACGCTTTATCTTGCCTGGAGCGGGGTGGCCCAGCAGCTCATGACCGGGCGGGTAGAGCCGGCACTGGCCCAGGCCGGCCTTAAGCAACCGAAACTGATGGTACAGCCAATGCCCTTTACCACCTTGTTGTGGCGGGCCACGGCGCTGACCGATGACCACCGTATTGAAGTGGTTACCGGGTTCTTCGATCGCAGCCAGGAGCTCACACTGGAATATTTTCCCCGCAACCCTCACCTTCGACAGGCCACCGCCCACCTGCCCGAAGCCAGCCGTCTGGAATGGTTTACCCGGGGGTTTCTGGAGTATAACCAGGAGGGCAGCCAGATCACCGCCACCGATATCCGCCTCGGCATGCCCGGTACTCACCCGTTCACTTTTATCATCGCGGATGACAGCGGGGGACAGATAAAAGCCGTACCCAGCAGCCGGCTTGCCCGCCCGGTATTCAATCCAGACGCCTTGCCGCTGCTTTGGGCCAGGCTCACCGGCGAGGTACCGGTACTGTGCCTGGCCACTCTCACCGTGCCGGACCCGGGGCCGGCCTGCTGATGCGGCTGGACTATTACCTGGCCACGGCGACCGGCTGCTCCCGCAAAGACGCCAAGCGGGCCATCGGCGACCAGCGGGTACAGGTCGATGGCCAAGGGTGCCGCAGCGGCAGTGCCCGTGTGGAGGCCGGCGCCCTGGTTTTGCTGGATGGCGAGCCCGTCACCCTCCCCGCCGAGCGTTACCTGATGCTGCATAAACCGGCGGGCGTGCTCAGCGCCACCACCGACAGCAGCCAGCCCACCGCGCTCGACTTGCTGCCAGCGGAGCTGGCCCGCCAACTCCACATCGCCGGCCGCCTTGATAAGGACACCACCGGGCTCTTGCTGCTTACCACCGATGGCCAATGGTCACATCGGGTAACCTCGCCACGGCGCGACTGCCCGAAGACCTACCGGGTAGAGCTGGCCGAGCCCCTGACCGAGACCGCCCGACGCGCTCTGGAGTCCGGCATCGAACTCAAAGGCGAGGACAGGCCGACACGGCCGGCACAGGTCATCCAGCGTTCAGCCCGGGTGATTGAACTGACCATCAACGAAGGCCGCTACCATCAGGTCAAGCGGATGCTGGCCGCGGCAGGCAACCATGTCACGGCGTTACACCGGCTGCAGATCGGCGGGATCATCCTGGACGACACCCTGGCTCCGGGCGATTTCCGGGAGCTGACAACCGCCGAAGTCGCTTCCGTTCTCTGATGCCCTAGCGGGGCCCGGAGACCCGTTCGAACTTCTGGGCTTGCAGATTCTTGCGCACCGCCCCGGCTTCAAACACTTCGCCGTTCATCGCGATATATACCCCCGGCGGCAGTAACCGTGCCGCCGCCCAGGCAAAACCGATATTGAATACCGCGTCGGTACGGCGCATCCGCGCCGGCTGCATGGCGCCGGTCAGAACGATGGTGCGGTCCGGGACCGACTTCAGCACCTGGGCGGTCTGAGCCATGGTGTCGGTGCCGTGAGTAATGATCATGCGCCGGTGCTCGCTTGCCTGCACGGCCTCATGGATTCGTGCGCGGTCGTCCTGATCCATCTCCAGACTGTCCTTGCGCAACAGTTCAGTAATTACATAACCGTCCTGAATATTGGACTCCGACAGTAATTCCGGCAGCACACTGTCACCGATCTCGAATGTGCTGTTGGCATCGAAGTACACCTTGTCGATCGTGCCACCGGTCGTAAAGATATGAATCGTCACAACTGAGCCCCCTGTCCGGCCGCGCCTGTGGGCGCAGGTCTCATTTTCGGCATCTGCCTCAAACTCCAAATGTAAAATATCCTCAAATGCATTAAAATTCTTTTAAATTCATAATGTTACGTAAAGTAAGCAATCGTAACAAATTGTAATTCCCGCATATTCAACCCGGACAGCGACTGCATGACCGCCATGCCCTCCAGACCATCCCTGCCTGCTCACGGCCGGACTCCGTACGCCCGGCGCTGTCTGAGCCACTGGCTGCCCTTTGCGGTCCTGGCCGCAGCGGTTGCCTATGGACTGGCGGCCGCGCTGCTGATCGATCCGCCCCATACTCCGGAAACGCCTCTGGCCCCGGCCACCGGGGGGGCGGCCCCCATTATCCAGCTGCCGGCCACTGCAGAGTACCGGATTACACCCCTGACGCAGGTTCTGCAAGACAACCTGTGGCAGGAGCCCGGCTGGACCGAAGTCCGGCTGACCCATTCCGGCATCGGCTACCCCGGTAAGCCGGCCACCTTCCGGGTGCAGCTGCATAATCCCGGCACTCTGCCACTGCCCGTGCAACTGGTGGTACTGGCGCCCTATCTCGACCACCTGGCGCCAGCCCTGATCAATGCTCAGGGTGAGATACAACCACTGGCCGTGCTGGGCGACCTCTACCCGTTCAGCAACCGTTACGTCCCCTTACCACAATGGATCTGGCCCATCGTGCTCGAACCGGGGACCTCCACCCTGCTGATGGAAGTTCAGAACAACGGCCCGCTCATGTTGCCGCTGAGTCTGGCAGAGGGCAATGTAGTGGTACGAAACAGCAGCCACACCCTGGTCTGGCAATCGGTGGTGACCGGCCTGCTGGTTTTTGCTCTCCTGCTGAATCTGAGTATCGTTGTCAAACTACGCCGCCCCGGGCTGGCCTGGCTCAGTGTCCTGATGGCCGGTGTGATCTACAGCCAAATGGTCGTGAACGGCCTGGGGCTCTGGCTGATCTGGCCGAACCTGCCGGAGCTCAACGCGCTGTTGTCGGTGAGCCTGCCACTGTGCCTCATCTCAATCTGTGAGTTTACCCCACATTTCGTCGCCGTCAGCAAAACCGGAGCCCGTGCCCTCAGGGCCTTCAGCCTGTTGGCCGGCCTGATTCTTCTGGCCACACCTTTTGATATCGACCTGCTGGACCAGGCTACCTTTCTCACCCTCACGGCCGCCAGTGGCCTGTTGATTCTGGGGCTGGTTTTAGGGCGGCTCCGCAGCCATGTCTATGCGCGTTATTATGCGCTGTCGATCGTGGCTATTTTCGGCGGCGCCCTGGTCACCTCGTTACGAACCACCGGCTGGCTGCCGGTCACACCCCTGACCGATTCTGCCTTTTTTCTGGGCGCTGCCATCGGTTCACTGATCCTCACCAGCGGTGTCGGTCGTCTGCTGATGGCAGAACGCAAGCGGCGCCTGAGCGCGGATATCCGTGCCCGTGAAGAGCTGGCCCTGCGTACCCGTATTGAGCAGGATTATGACCGGGTACTCAAGACTCACCGGGTGACCGGGCGTCCCAACCGGCCGGTACTGGAAGAAGCCCTCACCGCGGTCGACAGCCAGACCGCCCCCTATACCCTGTGCATGGTCAGGCTCAACCGCTTCAATGAGCTTGAGCAGGCGCTGGGTTACCGGTCCGCCGAGGAGCTGTTGCGTTTGTACCTGCGCCAGGTCAACCGTAACCTGAAGGAAATCTTTGATCAGCGACTTATCCTGATCAATGGCTCTGCCATTGCGACTGTCGATACCCTTCATCATGCCTTTGCGTTCTATCGGGACCAGCAGAACCCGGACCAGGACCACCGTGCCCTCGACACGCTCTGCCAATGGCTCGCACAGAACTTCCGTGAAGGTCGCTTCTCATTTTCCTGGGCCGCCTCGCTGGGCCTCGCCCATGCCCCTGAACACGGGCCCGATGCAAGCAGCCTGCTGTCATCTGCGGGCTCTGCCTCACTCTCACCCGACAGTCCCATGGCGACCTATGATCCGTCCACAGCGGACTGGCAATACCGCCAACAGGTGCTCATGCTGGACCTCGAAGAGTCGCTGGCCTCCGGCGAGATGTGGCTGGAGTACCAGCCCAAGGTCAACATCCGGGACGGCCGGATTGGTTCAGTAGAGGCCCTGCTCCGCTGGCACCATAACGAGTTCGGCATGATCAGCCCGGACCAGTGGATTCCCCTGGCCGAGCAGGTCGGCCTGATCCACCAGGTCACCGGCTGGGTGTTGGACCGTGCCTGCCGGGAAGCAGACATTCTCCGAAGACGGTACGGCGAACATATCAACATCAGTGTCAACATCTCTGCCAAAGACCTTGCCCATCCGGCTTTTCCCGAACAAGCCCGGAGCATCCTTGCCCGGCACCGGCTGTCACCCGGTGATATTACGCTGGAGATTACCGAAACGGCCATGATGTCAGACCCCGATCAGGCCCGCAGTACCCTGGAAGCGCTCAGCAATACGGGCTTCCGGATTGCCCTGGACGATTTCGGCTCCGGGCACTCTTCCCTGGGCACACTGGCGCTTTTCCGCCTGGATGAGCTGAAGATCGATCGCAGTTTTCTGCAAAACGTCCTGGAGATTCCGGCACGCCAGAAGATCCTCAAGGCCGCTTTGGAGCTGGGGGCCGCCCTGGATCTGGACGTCGTGGTGGAAGGGGTGGAAGAAGCGTCCGTCGCGCTCTGGCTCCAGCAGTTTCCCGGGCTCCAGGGACAGGGCTATTACTGGGGCTACCCAATCCGGCCCGAGGCGACCTGAAGCCAACGGCAAATACCGTAACCAGTGACCTGCATCAATGGCTGATGCCAGCCGTCCGGCTACACTGTCCTCCAATACAATATATAAGTCATGGAGGCCGCCGATGTCATCACCCAACACCCCAGCGCCCCCCGCTCATCCCTCAGCCGGGGCCTTCGAGCGCTGGCAGCAAGGGTTTGGCGTCATCCGGCACTCCGACGCTACCGTCCGCCGGGTGCAGGCTCTGGCCGAAGATCTCGTTGCCGCTGGTCACCAGCCCGACCCCGACTGTGTTTACCGCAAACTGACCGCTCTCGACCGGCTGGCGAGCGCGGGGCTCTGGCTTGTGGTGCACATGACCTACTGCAACCGGGTGGATATCACGGGCGCCCCCCTGCAACCCAAAGACTTTAAGGCGACCCCGGAAGGCCACACCGGCGGTGCCCTGAACATGGTGCCCGCCTACGCTGGCTATCTGGCTTATAACAACCTGACCGGCCAAACCCGTAGCTGGCTGATGGGCCAGGGTCATTGCGTCGCGGCCATTGATGCGCTTAACGTGCTCAGTGGTAATCTTCTGCCCGAACAGAAAGCCCGCTACCAGGCACCGGACGGCTTGTCCCGCCTGGCCTCGGATTTCTACAGTTATCGCCAGAAGCCGGACGGCTCGATGGCTTCGCCTTTAGGCAGCCACGTAAACCCCTACACCGCCGGTGGCATTATTGAGGGCGGCTACCTCGGCTTTGCCGAGCTTCAGTACGCCCATATGCCACTGCCCGGCGAATCACTGGTGGCTTTTCTGTCTGACGGCGCGGCTGAAGAACAGCGGGGCAGCGACTGGATACCGCGCTGGTGGCGCGCTGAAGACACCGGCGTGGTCATGCCGGTGATGATTGCCAACGGCCGGCGCATTGAGCAGCGCACCGAGCTTGGCACCCGGGAAGGACTGGAACGCTTTGAGCAGCACCTCGACGCCCGCGGCTTCGCGCCCTTCCGGTTTGACGGCACCGACCCGGCGGCCTTTGTCTGTGCCTTGCATGAGATGGAAACCGCCCTGATCGCCAACGGCCATGCCGCAAGCCAGGGCAAAACCCGCTATCCGGTGCGGATTCCCTATGGCATTGCCCATACGGTTAAAGGCTACGGGTTCTACGGTGCCGGCGCTAACGCCGCCCACAACCTGCCCCTGGCGGGCAACCCCAGGCTGGACAACCGTGCCCGGGAGCTGTTCAACGAACACATTGCTCCCCTGTGGGTGGAGCCATCCGAACTCCAGCAGGCGGTCGCTGAGCTGGCCGAGCACGAGATTCAACAGCGCCCCCGGGAACGCGACCACGCACTGGCGGTCCGTAACCCGACAGAGCCGGTTATCCCGTCTCTGCCCTGGGCTCAGGGATCGCGGTCTCCCATGGCAGCGGTTGATGACTTCTTCCGGGCACTGGTCCGCTCCAATCCTCACCTGAGACCCCGGGTCGGCAACCCGGATGAACTCGCCAGCAACCGCCTGACCGGGATTCTGAGCGATCTCAAGCATCGGGTTAACGATCCCGAAAACGAGCTTGAAGACGTGCACGGCAGGATTATTACCGCCCTCAACGAAGAAGCGGTGGTGTCGGCCTGCCTGGCTAACAAGGCGGGCCTGAATCTGGTGGCCAGCTACGAAGCCTTCTGCGTAAAAATGCTCGGAGCCGTGCGTCAGGAACTCATCTTTGCCCGGCACCAGAAAGAGGTTGGCCGCCCCGCCCGCTGGCTGGGCCTGCCGATCATCGCCACCTCCCACACCTGGGAAAACGGCAAGAACGAACAATCCCATCAGGACACCACCTTCTGCGAAGCCCTGCTGGGTGAAATGAATGATGTTTCGAGGGTCCTGTTTCCGGCGGATTACAACAGCACGCTTGCGGTCCTGCCGTCGGTTTTCCGGGAGCGGGGCCGCATCAGCTGTATGGTGATTCCCAAACGGGATCGCCCCTGCGTGTTCAATGCGGAAGAGTCTGAGCAGCTGGCCCGCCACGGCGCGCTGGTGGTGGATGAAGACACGTCAACCGGTGGCGAACCGATTCTACTGATCGCCAACGGCGCCTATCAGCTCTCTGAGGCCATCCGGGCCTGCGAGCGTCTGCGGGAAACCGGCACCGCCTTCCGGCTGGTGTATTTGCAGGAACCGGGCCGTTTTCGTCAGCCCCGGGACAGCCACGAGGCTGCCCACTGCCTGCCCGGGCTTGAGCGGGAACGGCTGTTCCCTCAACGCCTGAGACATCGGGTAGCACTGACACACATGCGCCCGGAAGTATTCCGGGGGCATCTGTATAACCTGTTCCCCATGCCCGCCCAGAGCCGGGTGCTGGGTTACCTCAATCGGGGCGGCACCCTGAACGAGCCGGGTATGCTGTTCGCTAATTACTGCTCCTGGGCCCATACCCTCGCGGCCTGTGCCGAAGTACTGGACAAACCGCCGGGCGCCTGGTTGTCCAGTGCCGAACTGGCCGCGGTAGAGGGCCGCGGCGATCCCTCGGTGATCACCCGCTGATAAACACCGGCCCTACGCCAAGGTTCCACAGGATAACCGAGCCCACCCGGGTAGACACCAGGATGACCAGTGCCACGGTGAGCAAGGCGCCGCCGTACATCACCGCCTGGCCTTTCTCGACCCCCATGACCACCGGCAGGCCGTCATACATCAGCCATGCCCCGTAACAGGCGGCCGCCAGGAATACCGCTGCGTTGAACCAGGGCACCGGATACAGCAGGGCAAAGCCGGCGAGGAAGAGCGGCGTGCAGGAGTACGCCGCCAGGGCAACACCACTGACAAGCCGGGGCTCATCCTTGGCGCCATAGGTTTTCGCCATCCAGTGAATGGCGTACCCCAGGGCGAACACACCCACCAGCATCGCAAGGTAAGTCAGTACACTCAGTTGCACGGCACTGATTTCAGTCAGCCGGATGAGCCGCTCGTTGCCGACCGACCAGCCAAAGTGTGCGGTGGATATATAGGCACAGATCGGCGCAATGGCCGAAAGAATAACGATGTACAGCACATAGTGTCTGGTAGCGTTTTCGCGTTGGTTCTTGATGAATGCCCACTCTTCACCCGGACGGGTAAACAGACCAACGGCATGTGACAGAAGCATAGACCACCCCGCAGTGTTGCTTTTATTGGTAGTGCACCAGGCGGTGTCTGAACAGGTTCAGTTTTAAACCGCTCTTCTTCTTAACTATAGTCAAGAATGTCCCGGGTCAAAGGGGGCATTGATTCTATTTTGATCAAAGCCCTGCGCTGTGATGCTTTTTGGTTCTTTCAAACCACCCGGACACCCACAAGCCTTTGCGTAACACCACATCCGTAACTTGAGGAGCACCAGTGCAATGAACACCCTGATAAAAACACCCACGCTTGCTGCCCTGGCCTTTGCCCTGGCCAGCGCTGCAGCACAGGCAGACCTGCGTACCGAAACGGTTGAATACACACTGGATGGCCAGACCTTCAGCGGTTACCTGGCCTGGGACGACGACACCGACGCCAAGCGGCCAGGGGTTTTGCTGGTCCACGAATGGTGGGGGCATAACGAGTTTGTCCGGGATCAGGCCGAGCGACTCGCCGCCGAGGGTTACACGGCCTTTGCTCTGGACATGTATGGCAAGGGCAAGCTGGCCGAACACCCTGACAGCGCGCAGGAGTTTATGAAAGAAGCATCCAGCGACATGGATCAGGTAAAAGCCCGGTTTGTCAAAGCCAAAGAGCTGTTACAGAACCATGAGTCCGTTGATAGCGACAGGATCGCGGCCCAGGGCTACTGTTTTGGCGGTGGGGTGGTGCTGAATATGGCCCGGCTGGGGGTCGATCTGGATGGCGTGGTAAGTTACCACGGCCCATTGGCGGGCCCGATCCGGGCAGAGGCCGGCCGGCTGAAAGCCCGGATTCAGGTCTACACCGGCGGGGCCGACCCCATGGTGCCATCCGCACAGGTAGCAGGCCTGGTTCAGGAAATGCAGGACGCCGGCGCAGACCTCACCCTGGTGAGTTTCCCGGAGGTATTACACACCTTCACCAACCCGGAGGCAGACCGGCTGGCAGAGCAGTTTGGTATGCCTGTGGGTTACGACGAAGCGGCCGCACAACGCTCCTGGGAAGGTACCCTCAGGTTTTACCGGGAAATTTTCTCAGACTGACCCAGCCGGGCAGACACAAAAAAAGGCAGCCTCGGCTGCCTTTTCTGGATGTTGCGGAATCCTCACGGATTACAGGGCAACAACGTTCTCCGCCTGAGGACCTTTCTGGCCCTGAGTTACGGTGAACTCGACCTGCTGGCCTTCGGCCAGGGTCTTGAAACCAGAGCCCTGAATGGCGCTGTAGTGAACGAATACGTCCGGGCCGCCTTCACGAGTGATAAAGCCAAAGCCTTTTGCTTCGTTGAAGAACTTAACAGTACCGGTAGTAGTAGACATACTTAAACTTCCTGAAATCAATCATATTATCTGCTGCCACACACTCATAGGGTGCTGGTCAGCGTGTTACGGAAAAACAGAACTCGCGGGATCAAAAACAGGACGGTCACTACTAACTGCGGAGGTACGTCTTATTCATGAACTGCTTTACTGATTCTTTCCTACGAACCCACTCTACTCTGGAATTTCGGGCTTGCCAAGCGTAATTTCAATAATTTGTGTAGGTAGTGATACCCACAGATTCTGACTGGCCCGCAGGCTTACCCACGCACCAGGGAAAAAGTCAGAAATCCGAGTGCTGTCATCAGGATAGAGCCAACAACATGGGCCAGAATTCCGACCAGGGCCATGCCCCACTTGCCTTCCTGAAGCGCGGCGAACATCTCCAGCGAGAAGGTCGAGAAAGTCGTCAGGGCGCCACACAAACCTGTCACCGCAAACAGGCGCCATTCCGGCGAAAGCACACTGCTCTGGCTGAAAAAAGCCATCAACAGGCCAATCAGCCAGCCACCACTAAGGTTGGCAACCAGTGTGCCCCAGGGAACGGCGTGATAACTGGCGTTAAGCCAGAGCCCAAGACCCCAGCGCAGGTTGGCGCCAATGACGGCGCCAACGCTGACTGCAAGAACCGACCACCACATGCTACCCGGCCACCTCAGGCCGGGTTGTGGTCGATCAGGGTTTCCCGGTTACGGGCAAACTCGTCAAACGGGAAATCATCCACGGTGAGCATTTCCAGCACCACCTCTTCATACTGGCGCATGAAGTCGGCTTCTTCCTTGCTGAATACACCGGCCTCTAGGGCGGCCTCGAAACGCTCCTCGGGGTGCAGTGCGGTCATCGGCAGTTCGCCCTTGGCGTAAGCCTTGGTGACTTTACGATACAGCTGCTCGGCCTTGTCGTAGTCCTTCAGCAGACCGTTATAGCGGGCGACCGGATTTTCCACCGTGCCTTCGCCGTCTGTAGTCCAGGCACCAGCCATCAGCTTGTTGCGAACCGGAGTATCGGTGGTGATGGAACGGGCCAGCTTGCGCGCCAGATCATCATGGGGCGCATCCCAACGGCATCCCAGCGGCAGGGTAATAGCTCGCAGAGCCAGTGCCACCGGTCGGTTCGGCAGGTTCTGGAGGAACTCGTCCAGTGCCAGCTCGGTACGGTGCAGCAGATAGGCCAGGCTGTACTGCATCAGTTCTTTCTCGCCGTCCACCGGCTGGGTTTCGTGCCAGTTCTTCAACACCATGGAAGCCAGGTACAGATTCGACAGCATGTCACCCAGGCGTGCCGAAATCAGCTCGCGCATTTTCAGCTCGCCGCCCAGGGTTGTCATGGCCGCATCGGCACACAGGCCGAAGGCAGAGCTGAACCGCGCCAGGGCCTGGGCATACTTTCGGGAGGCACTGTCGAATGGCACATCAGCCTTGCCCAGGCCCAGCGCCTGCGTAAAGGCGCGGGCGGCATTGCCAAAGATTAGCCCGGCATGACCAAAGAACGCCTCATCAAACGCCTTGATATCGTCATTGTCCTTCCCGGCAAGCTCTTTCAGCACATACGGATGACAACGGATGGCACCCTGACCGAAGATCATCAGGCTGCGGGTCATGATATTGGCGCCTTCAACGGTGATCGACACCGCCGCACCGCTATAGCCAATGCCCAGGTAGTTGCGGGGGCCAAGGGTTACGGTTTTACCACCGTGCACATCCATGGCATCGGTGAGTATTTCACGCTGAAATTCGGTCAGGTGATACTTGAGGATAGCGGACGGCACCGCCGGCTTCTCGCCCCGATCGATCATGTTAGCGGTGTGATTAACAGCCGCCTGGGCAATGTAGGTTTTAGCCGCAATGCGGGCCAGCGGGGCTTGTACCCCCTCCATCTCCGCCACCGGCGTATTGAACTGGCGGCGAATTCGGGTAAAGCCACCGGCCGTGCCCACAGCATAGGCAGCGGCACCGGCAGCACCGGACGGCAGGGTGATACAGCGACCCACCGACAGACATTCAACCAGCATACGCCAGCCCTGGCCCGCCATTTCCTGGCCACCAATAATATAGTCCAGCGGGATGAACACATCCTTGCCCTTGATCGGGCCGTTCATGAACGGGGACCCGATGGGGCAATGGCGCCGGCCGATTTCCATGCCCTCGGTATCCCGAGGGATCAGCGCACAGGTAA
>DATGNB010000070.1:0-64931 GCA_035306945.1 Marinobacter sp. | reverse complement strand
ATTTCGTCCCGGGGAACTGTCGGAGGTCATGGCGAGCCTGGAAGCGGGCGGGCTGAAGGACCGGCTGCAGGGGTTCGTTACTCATTTCTCCTGTGCTGATGACCTTTCCATCGACGTGACCGAGCAGCAGACCCGCACCTTTGAAGCCGCGGTTTCACCCTGGCCCTCGCTGATGCGAAGCGTCGGCAACTCCGCTGCCCACTATCGGCCTGGCCAGCCGCTGTATGACTGGAGCCGGCCGGGCATCATGTTGTACGGTGCGTCGCCCCTGATTGGCTCTACCGGGCCTGAGCTTGGCCTTAAACCGGTGATGAGCCTGCACGCGCCCCTGATCACGACCCGTACCGTGCACCCCGGAGAGGTGATCGGTTATGGCGGCACCTGGACCGCTGGCCGGGGTATCCGCATGGGAATGGTGGCCATCGGTTATGGCGACGGTTACCCGCGCCATGCCGGCACAGGGACGCCGGCTGCGGTCAACGGGCAGCGCATTTCGTTGCTCGGACGGGTGTCGATGGACATGCTGGCGGTGGACCTGAGCAATGTTCCGGAGGCCAGGGAAGGGGATATGGTCGAGCTCTGGGGCACCACTGTCAGTGTCGACGAAGTGGCCGCCTGCGCCGGTACCATCGGCTATGAATTGCTGACCGGTGTAACGGCGCGGGTTCCGCGGGTATACCGATAGCCCAATACCCGCGGTCCGGAACGGCTTAGCAGGCTTCCGGCTCGTGAATGATCTCTTCAATAAAATCGAGGATGGCGGCCAGACTGCGTTCATCAAGCTTTTTCAGCACTTTGTGGATAACCATCTTGCTGCCTTTAAGCATGCTGCTGACGCCCATTCTGGCCATGCCCATCATCATGTTTCCGGCCTTCAGGCGCCGTAAGGGTTCGATAAAGAAGAAATCCAGCCCGGCCTCGGTCAGTTCGTTGATCAGGTCGTACAGCTGCTCAACGGTCTGCTTGTCGGCCGTCGCCCGGCTTTTCAGCTCGGTCACGGTATACAGGGCACGGGTACGCAGTTCGTCGGGAATAGGGGCAGCAATATGGCTTTGATGTTTCAGCATGGGACATCCTGTTATTGTATGCTCGCAAATGTGGCTTCAATTAACACTGGCGTTTCGAGTTGCTGGAATACTGCAGCAACCGGCTGTCGGGGCCATTGGCCCGAGTGGTTGGCAGCAGGCGTCATATTAGTGACATTCCGGAGGCGTTGATTCCGCGTGCATGTACTTGTTATTCACGATTACAGTCCTCTTGGCAAACTGCTTCTCGAGCGGTTGCGAAAAACGCACCTGCGGGTAAGTCCCCTGCTGGTGAGCGACCCGGCGAACGCCGACCTCAAGGCTCTGGAAAGCTGGATTCCCGACGATGCGGACCTGATCGTGAATGCCCTCTGGCTTGCCGATCCCGAGAAAGCCGAATCCAATACCGATGCGGCCCACGACATTGCCTTTACCCTGCCGCTGTGCCTGGCTGAGCACGCCCGCGACCGGGAGATGGCCCTGTTACAACTGTCCTCATGCTACGTATTTGATGGCCGCAAACAGGGGGGCTACATTGCCTCCAACCCCGGGCAGCCGATCAACGAACTGGGTCGCTGGCAATGGGAGTGCGAGCAGGCGCTGCGCACTCTGTTGCCCAGGCACGTGCTGCTTCGTACCGGCTGGAGCCTGGGTCGTTTTATCCGCAAGCTCTACCAGAACGCCGGGCGCTCAGACACCCTGATGCTGCCGGGACGGTGCCAGGGGCAACCGGTGGCGGTTCAGGACCTGGCCCGGGTGATGGCGGCAATTGTGCTGCAGCTGGACTGCGGGGCAGAGGTTTGGGGAACCTATCAGTACGCGGGTTCGGAAGAAGTAAGTCTGTACGAGCTCGGGCTGGCCATCGGGGGGATGCCAGGTATCCCCGATGATATCCGGGTTGTGGATGAACTGCCGGACTGGGCGCTCCTTGAGCCGGCAAACACCACCATGGTGTGTACCAAGATCAAGAACACCTTCGGGATCAAGCAGCTACCCTGGCGAACCTGGTTGAATGAAGAGCTGGAGATGGCCAAGGAAGCCGGTTCTGAAGACCGTCGCCAGGACGAGAAAGCCGAACAGGCAGATCCCTGACCGGCCGGCGTGCGCTGCCAGCGGTTACGGCTGGCGTGCAAAGTCCCGGGTGATCATCTGCAAGGCTTCTACGTCCAGGAGCTCAACCTCGCGTCCGCGGGCGCGGATGATGCCTTGGTTCTGGAAGCGCGTGAATACCCGGCTTACAGTCTCTACCGCCAGCCCCAGAAAGTTTGCAATGTCATTTCTCGGCATCGGCAAACTGAAGTTGGTATGGGACATCCGCCGCCGCCGGAAACGGCTGGACAGTGACAACAGCAGCGCAGCAATCCGTTCTTCTGCCGTGTTCTTGCTCAGCAGCATGGTCAGCTGGTGGCTGTTCTGGATTTCCTGACTGAGCAGCTGATACATGTGGTGCTGCAGTTCCGGCAGCTTGCCGGTCAGCTCTTCCAGTTTGTCGATGGGAAATTCGCACACACTGGTCCGCTCAAGGGCCTTGGCGGTGGAGGCATAGGCGTTGCCGCCCATGCTGTCGAGCCCCACCAGTTCCCCCGGCATGAAAAAGCCGGTGACCTGTTCCTCACCGCCCTCGGTAATAATCGAGGTTTTAACCGATCCGCTTTTAACCGCAAAGCAGGATCGCATCGGTGCGCTCTGTTCGAAAATCAGTTCACCCCGGTTGTAGATCTTACCCTGCTGGACAATGTCTTCGAGGCGCTCGAGATCGTTATCCTCGACCGCCAGAGGCAGGCACAGGTTGCTCAGGCTGCACTGTTGGCAGGAGGCTTTCAGGGGAGACACGGAATGAAGACGAATTGTCTGGGCCATAGCAGGTAAACCATCCGGTTGATTCTTATCAAGTATAACAGAATGTCATTTCGATATTAAGATTCGTACAGGTACGCACCAGTTTATCGTTTCTTCTGTTTTCGCTGTTCTGCTTTGCGGGCCTTTTCTTCCGCGTCCCGGGCCTCTTTTATTCTGGCCTGTTCCAGCTCCTGTTCCACCATTGCCGGTGTTTCGAGGGAGATGCGCCCCAGGGTGCCGGCCCGCAGCTCGTTCAGCAGAACCTCGGATACCTTGTGCAGATCGGGAACCCCGCCGCGTCCCAGAAAACGACGTTTGACGGCGATGGCATCCATCAGGGCAAGACCGTCCCGTGGTTTTTCGTCCAGCCCGTAGCGCTGGACCACCAGCTCCGGATAGGCCTGAACAAGATAGTCGGCTTCGAACAGCGCAACCTCTTCAAAGTCCAGTACCGCACTGCGGATGGCGCCGGTGACCGCCAGCCGGTAACCGCACTGTTCCGGCGACAGCTTGGGCCAGAGAAATCCGGGCGTATCGTAGAGCAGTATGTTGTCAGGCAGCTTGATGGCCTGTTGGGTGCGGGTCACGGCAGGCTCATTGCCGGTTTTGGCGACGGTGCGCCCGGCCAGGGTGTTGATGAACGTTGATTTGCCGACGTTGGGAATACCCAGAATCATGATCCTCAGGGCGCTGGTCTGGCGGTCGTGATCCGGAGTCATCTGTTCTGCCAGCCTGAGGATGCTGAGCGCTTCCGGCCGCTGGTTGTGAGTGAGGGTGACGGCGCGCACGCCCCGTTCCTGTTCCAGCCATGCCAGCCACTGCCCGGTGATGGCCGGATCGGCCAGGTCCCGCTTGTTCAGAACCTTGATCAGGGGTGTATCACCACGCAAGGTGGGCACCAGCGGATTTTCGCTGCTGAACGGAATCCTGGCATCCACCACTTCAATGATGAGATCCATCTGGGGCATGACTTGCTTGATCTCCTTTCGGGCCTTGTGCATATGCCCGGGAAACCAGTTAATCGCCATGGGTACCGCTCCACTGATTGCTGAAAACCGTCATTATGAACGGGATGCAACGCCTGATACCACCTCTGCTGGCGTAATCAGTCGATGGCCTTTACCGGAATCTGCATGGCCTGGCTGGGTTGGGGAACCTCCGGCACGGTCAGGCCGAGGTTGTTCCTGTCGAACACCCGGTCGGCCCGGTAGCTGGAGCGTACCATCGGCCCGGACGGGACCTCCATGAAACCTTTCGACAGCCCGATCTCGCGGTAGCGGTTGAATTCCTCCGGTGTCACATAGCGTTCTACCGGCAAGTGGTTGGGGGTGGGGCGCAGATACTGCCCCAGCGTGAGGATGTCTACGCCAACCGCCCGCAGATCGTCCATGGTCTCCAGGATTTCCTCTTCGGTCTCGCCGAGGCCCAGCATCAGGCTGGTTTTGGTGAGCACATCGGGCCGGTATTTTTTGGCATGCTCCAGCACGCTCAGGGTCTTCTCGTAGCCGGCTCTTGGGTCCCGCACCCGGTGGGTGAGGCGGCGGACGGTTTCCACGTTTTGCGCGAATACGTCAAGCCCTGAATCAACCACTTTCTCGACATCACTCATGACGGCATCAAAGTCTGGAGTAAGTGCCTCGACGGCGACTTCCGGTGTCCGCTGTTTGATGGCAGACACGCAGGCAGCATAGTGGCCGGCGCCGCCATCGGGCAGGTCATCACGGTCAACAGAGGTGAGCACGATGTAGCGCAGGCCCATCAGCTCCACCGACCTAGCGGTGTTTTCCGGTTCGTCGTGATCCAGCCAGCCCCTGGGGTTGCCGGTATCCACCGCACAGAATTTACAGGCGCGGGTACACACCGAGCCCATCACCATGATGGTGGCGGTACCGTTGGTCCAGCATTCACCGATATTGGGGCAGTGGGATTCCTGGCAGACCGTGCTCAGGCGGTGCTCACTGACGTTGCGGCGTACCGCATCGTAGCGGGCGCCCCCGGGCATGCGCGCGCGCAACCATTTGGGCTTTCGCTCCAGAGGCTTGTCTTCCGTGCTGCCAGAGGAACGCTTTACGCCGTCCTTGATGGCGGTAAAGCCGTGTTCGTTACGGAATTTGGAACCACTGGTTATGCGGGGCTTTGCGCTTTCGCTCATGGGGCCGGAAACTCTCGGATAAAAGTAGGGATAACTTTAAAGGGTAATCCCGGGGCGGTGGAGTTACAAGGCAGGTAAGGGGAATCACGGGGTTACCGGGTACGACCAAGGTCGTACCCGGCGGACCGGAGTCAGGCCTGGGACTTTTCCAGCGCCTGGGTGATGTCGGCAATAATATCCTCGACGTCTTCAATGCCGATGGACAGCCGTACCAGGTCTTCGCTTACGCCAGCGTTTCTGAGTTCTTCGTCGTCCAGCTGGCGGTGCGTGGTGGTGGCCGGGTGGCAGGCCAGCGACTTGGCATCACCGATGTTCACCAGGCGCAGGATCATGTCCAGTGCATCGATGAATCTGGCGCCGGCTTCGCGCCCGCCCTTGATACCAAAGCTGAGGATACCCGAGGCTTTGCCGCCGCAGATTTTGTCGCAAGTGGCCTTGTATGGGCTCCTGGCCAGGCCTGCGTAGTTGACCCACTCAACCAGTGGATGGCTTTCCAGAAACTCAGCCACTTTCTGGGCGTTCTCGCAATGGCGCTCCATCCGCAGGGAAAGGGTTTCCAGGCCTTGCATGATGAGGAAGGCGTTGAACGGTGACAGCGCAGAGCCGGTGTTGCGCAACGGAACCACGCGGCAACGGCCGATGAAGGCCGCCTCACCCAGCGCTTCGGTGTAGACCACGCCGTGGTACGACGGATCGGGCTGGTTCATCATCGGGAATTTGTCAGCGCTGGCTTTCCAGTCGAATTTGCCGGAATCCACCACGGCGCCGGCAACGGTGGTGCCGTGACCCCCGATGTATTTGGTCAGCGAGTGGACAACGATATCGGCACCATGGTCAAACGGACGGCACAGGAACGGAGTGGCCACGGTGTTGTCGACAATCAGTGGAATGCCGTGCTTGTGGGCGATGTCGGCCCATCGCTGAATGTCGACCACGTTGCCGGCCGGGTTGCCGATGGATTCGCAGAACAGGGCACGGGTCTGGTCGTCGATGGCGTTTTCCAGCGCTTCATAGTCATCGTGGGCTACCATGCGGCACTCGATGCCCTGATTGGGCAGGGAGTGGGCAAACAGGTTGTAGGTGCCGCCGTAGAGCTGGCCGGTACTGATGATGTTGTTGCCAACGCGGCAAATGGTTTGCAGAGCGTAGGTGATGGCCGCCATGCCGGAGGCTACCGCCAGCGCACCGATGCCCCCTTCCAGGGCCGCCAGACGCTCTTCCAGAACCGCGTTGGTGGGGTTCATGATGCGCGTGTAGATGTTGCCCTGAACCTTCAGGTCGAACAGGTCAGCGCCGTGCTGGGTGTCGTCAAAGGTATAGGACGTGGTCTGGTAGATCGGGGTGGTCGCTGCCCGGGTGGTCGGATCGCTTTTGAATCCGGCATGCAGCGCGAGAGTTGCTGGTTTCATCACAACATTCCTTGCGGGTAAATTATTCATTATTGGTTTGAAGCCCGAGTATGCCACAGGTGCTACGCCTCCGGCACAGTTCGCCAGTGCTGGCAGTCTATATGACCGGACTGCAACTCAGTCCAGAGCGCCGTAGACCAGTGCCCGCAGCTCCTGGCGCAGCGGGTAGGACGACGATGGCATCAGTTGGGTCATGAAGATAACCACGATGTCTTCGACCGGATCAACAAAAAAGCTGGTGCTGGCCAGGCCGCCCCAGCCAAACTCTCCTTCGGAGCCGATAGTGGCAGACCGGGCCACGTCGGTTTTGACCGAAAAGCCCAGGCCAAAGCCGCTGCCGGCGTAAGGTGTCTCACTGAATCCGCCGATGGAGAGTGCCGGCAGGTCTTTACCATCAGGCAGATGGTTGAGCCGCATGAACTCCAGAGTCTTGCGGCCGATGATGCGCTGGCCGTTAAATTCGCCGCCCTGACAGAGTGCCTGGGCAAAGCGGAAATAGTCGTCGACGGTCGAAACGAGGCCACCGCCGCCGGAAAGAAAGCGGGGCGGCTTGAGGTACCGGGACCGTTGCGGATCATCCTGGAGTTTCATGGTGTTGCCTGGCTGGTACTGGTAGCAGGCGGCAAACCGCGCCTGCTGATCGGGCCGGACCTGAAAGCCGGTCTCGGTCATGCCCAGCGGCTCGAAAATATGCTTCTGCAGATACTCATCCAGGGGTTGGCCGGAGAGCAGCTGCACCAGGTAGCCGAGTACATCGGTGGACACTGAATAGTTCCAGGCGGTACCAGGGGAGAACTCCAGCGGTAAGCCAGCCAGCCGGTCTACCAGCTTATCCATGGTAAGGATGGAGCTGCCGTCCAGCTTGAGCTTGCGATAGGCCGCATCTACCGGCGTCCTTTCGGTAAAGCCGTAGGTCAGGCCCGAGGTGTGGGCCAGCAGGTCCCGGATGGTCATGGCAGTGGCAGGGGGCTCGGTGACAAAATCCGGGTAAGAGCCGCTCTTGTACACCTGCAGGTTGCGCCAGGACGGGATGTACTTGTGAACCGGGTCGTTAAGCAGAAACCGGCCCTGCTCGTAGAGCTGCATCATGGCGATGCTGGTGACCGGTTTGGTCATGGAGTAAATCCGGAAAACGGTGTCCCGTTCCATGGGCAGCTGGCGTTCGACATCCCTGAGCCCTTGCACGGAGTGCCACACCACCTGGCCGTGACGGGCCACCAGGGCCACAGCTCCGGGTATTTTGCCCGGCTGGATGTAGTTCTGGTCAACGAAACGGGTAAGGCGTTCCAGGCGGTCGAGAGAGAAGCCGGCGCGGATGGGTTCTGACATGATGGCGAAAGATCCTGTGTTCAGTTTAGCGGGCGTCAGCGGAATCGGGCTGAGCATCGTCATCCGGAAACAGGGTATCGTAGCACCAGGTAAACACAAACGCGTAGGTGAGGTAGAACAGCACAAACGCGATGTCGACGATCAGGGCGTCTATCAGCCCGATCCCCAGCCACCAGGCAATCACCGGTAAAAAGGCAAACATAAGCCCGAACTCGAAACCGAAGGCGTGCAGGAAGCGGAGCCTGATGGTTTTGCGGGTAGTACCGGTAATGCGCTTGAGGCTGTGGTCGAAAATCAGATTGTAGAGGTAGTTCCAGGCGGTGGCCATGGTGGCACCGATGGCGGCCAGGACACCGGTTTCACCCAGGTCCAGCCCAAAGGCAAAGGCAGCCAGGGGTGTTGAGAGCAGCAGGCCGATAATTTCAAACGAAACGGCCTGACGGATTCGGTCTTTGGTGGTTCTCATGATGTTGGGAGTACGTTGGGCGGGTCGTCCCGCGTTGCGTTCCCGGGAAGGGTGGGGTCGTCCCCAAAGCTGAAAAAGCCCGGCTCTTTCGAACCGGGCTTTCAGAATACTGGTAGCAAGGGGCGGAGTTGAACCGCCGACCCCAGCATTATGAGTGCTGTGCTCTAACCAACTGAGCTACCTTGCCATTGCTTTGTAAGCGGCGCGTATCTTATGTATGGGGCGGTGGGCTGTCAAGAGTGCGTCATCATATCTAGCTCTTTTCTAGCCTGATCGCCGTTGAAAAATTGTCTATTAATCTATTTAAAACAAAGAGTTGATAGGTATTTTTCGGATCAAAAAAGTTTTCTGAACACGTGTCGGTTTCGGATAATTCTGTCCGATATCATATGTTCTCTAAAGTTCTTTTGATTTGAATTACTATTTCGCTTGGGTCGTGGTGTCTATCTGGAGAGTCAGGAAAACGCAGCTGTGTGAAATTGCCAGGCTTGCATAAATGAAAAATGTGAGCAAAGCTCGTCCCGTGTCCAAAAACGAAGGACGTTCTGTTTGTGGATGGAATTAAAAGTCAAGACTTGGGGTTGCTGTTGAAATTGGTTTCGCTGCAAAAACAAGAACGCTTTGGGTCAGGATACAAAGTGCAACAAGCCGGGCCACACGGGTTGCTGGCGAGAGCAACCCGGGCAGGCCAGTGGCCAGAAATCTGATGACTTCAGCACACTACGCCTGACCTGGGCTGTTGGCGGTCTGAGCATCCAGCAAGAGTCCGACACTGACAACCTGAGGATGGTTACACTTTAAAAACCAGTGATATATACGGTTCAGAATTAAGGTCAGACGTTAAACCGGAAGTGAATAACGTCGCCGTCCTGAACGATGTATTCCTTGCCTTCCAGACGCCACTTTCCGGCCTCTTTTGCTCCGGCTTCGCCGTTGTGCCGGACAAAATCCTCGTAGCCGACTACTTCGGCCCGGATAAAGCCGCGCTCAAAGTCGGTGTGGATTACCGCGGCGGCCTGGGGTGCGGTGGCACCGATTTTTACTGTCCAGGCCCGCACTTCCTTGACCCCGGCGGTAAAGTAGGTTTGCAG
The DNA here is from genome assembly GCA_035306945.1 of Marinobacter sp. Taxonomy (GTDB): domain Bacteria; phylum Pseudomonadota; class Gammaproteobacteria; order Pseudomonadales; family Oleiphilaceae; genus Marinobacter. The sequence goes on along the minus strand of DATGNB010000070.1, from coordinate 55,620 downwards.
TCCGAGCAGGCTGTAACCGGCGCGGATGACACGGTCCAGGCCGGGCTCTTCCATCCCCATCTCTTCCAGGAACATGGACTTTTCTTCGTCCTCCAGCTCGGAAATCTCAGCTTCGAGCTTGTTGCAGATAGGCACCACCACGGCATTTTCGGAAGCGGCAATGGCGCGTACGGTATCCAGGTGCGGATTATTCTCAAAGCCGTCTTCATGCACGTTGGCAATGTACATGGTGGGCTTGACCGTCAGCAGGCACAGTTCCCGGATCAGGGCCATCTGGTCGCTGCTGAGGCCCATGCTGCGTACGGGTTTGCCTTCGTTCAGGACCGGCAAAAGTTGTTCGAAGATCTCGAGCTGGGCCTTGGCTTCCTTGTCGCCACTCTTGGCAACGCGCTGGACGCGTTTGATGGCTTTTTCGACGGTGTCGAGGTCGGCGAGGGCGAGCTCGGTGTTGATCACTTCGATGTCGGAGGCCGGGTCTACCTTGTTGGAGACGTGGATGACGTTACCGTCTTCAAAGCAGCGAACCACGTGCGCAATGGCATCGGTCTGGCGGATGTTGGCCAGGAACTGGTTGCCAAGGCCTTCACCACGGGATGCGCCCGCCACGAGGCCGGCGATGTCCACAAATTCCATGGTGGTTGGCACGGTCCGCTCGGGTTTGACGATCTCCGCCAGCCTGGTCAGGCGCGGGTCGGGCATGGCCACCACGCCGGCGTTCGGTTCGATGGTGCAGAACGGGAAGTTTTCCGCGCCGATGCCGGCTTTGGTCAGTGCGTTGAACAGGGTGGATTTGCCGACGTTAGGAAGGCCGACGATGCCGCAGTTAAATCCCATGGAGTGCCTCTGCTGGAACTTGAATATTTGGGGCGGATTATACCGGGCTATCAATGCCGGTGCGAATAAGTGCTTGTGCCCTGGCTCAGGACTCAGGCTTGAAGCTGTGCAGGCGGTTCATCGCTGCCGCAAGCCTGCCACCGGCGGCGTCGGGCAGTACGCGCATGACTTCATCAAAGAGGGCATTGAGCTGCCCCGTTTCCTGTTTACCCAGGCGGCCAAGGACATAGCCGGTTACCTGTCGGCTATCGCCGGGGTGGCCGATGCCAAGGCGCAGGCGCTGGAAATCTTTGCTGCCCAGGTGAGCGATGGTGTCTCTCAGGCCGTTGTGTCCACCGTGGCCGCCACCCTTTTTCAGCTTGGCGGTACCAGGGGGCAGGTCGAGTTCATCGTGGGCAACCAGAATGTGCTCGGGGGGAATCCTGTAGAAGTCCGCGAGGGCTTTGATGGCCGTGCCGCTGCGGTTCATGAAAGTGCTGGGGTTGAGCAGATGCAGGTCAAGGCCCTGCCACCGAATGCGGGCATAAAGCCCGTGATACTTCTTTTCCGGACGCAGCGACTGGCCCGCATCGCGGGCCAGCGCTTCGACGAAAAGGGCGCCGGCGTTGTGGCGGGTATTCTCGTAGTCGGCACCGGGGTTACCCAGTCCGACCACCATGACAATATCCTGTGCCATTTACCTGCGCCCCCGGAGTAATTACTCCTCGCCGCCTTCTTCGCCTTCGCCTTCTTCGGCGTCGTCAGCTTTGGCGCCTTTCGGACGGTGAATGGCGACAACCGGAGAGTTGTGGTCTTCACCCTGGGCCAGGGCCGGGATACGTACGCCTTCCGGCAGCTTGAGGTCGCTCAGGTGAACGATCTGGTCCATTTCTACGTCCGCCAGATCAACCTCGAGGAACTCCGGCAGGTATTTTGGCAGGCACGCAACTTCAACTTCGGTCATCAGACGGAAAGCCACGCCACCAAAGGTTTTGATGGCCGGAGCTGTTGCTTCGTTCAGCAGGTGGACAGGAACGTTAACGATGATTTCGTGATCCTGGCTTACGCGCTGGAAGTCAGCGTGGGTCAGCAGCGGCTTGAACGGGTGACGCTGCAGGTCCTTCAGGATGACGCTTTCTTTCTTGCCCTGCACATCGATAGTCAGGATCTGGGAGAAGAAAGCCTCGTTCTCGATGGCCTTTTTCAGCTCGTTGTGCCAAATGGCGATCGGCATGGCTTCTTTGTCGCCACCGTAGATGACGGCGGGCATTTTACGCTCTTCGCGACGCAGGCGGCGGCTCGCACCTTTCCCCTGATCGTCACGAGGAAATGCTTCAATAACAATTGCCTGAGACATGATATTTACCTCGTTGTTCATCTGAGCGGACCCGCGACCAGGTCCTGAACCGATGAGTGTTAAAATGGCCGGGTTTGCGGCCGACTAAAAGAGTCGGGAGCCCTTGTGGACTCCCGACTCCGAAAAGCTTTTGTTGCCAGAGGCCTGGGCTGTTTTGCCGCCTCAGGCGTTCTCGAACATGGCGCTGATGGACTCTTCGTTGCTCACGCGACGAATCGATTCTGCGAGCAGTCCAGCCATGCCGAGGGGGCGGATTCTAGCACAATTTCTGGCTTTGTCATCCAGCGGAATGGTATCGCACACCACCAGTTCGTCCAGTTCAGAGTTGTTGATGTTTTCAATCGCCGGGCCGGACAGCACCGGGTGGGTGATGTAGGCCACCACTTTGGAAGCGCCATGCTCTTTCAGAGCATTTGCCGCTTTGCACAGGGTGCCGGCGGTGTCCACGATGTCATCAACCAGAATGCAGGTCTTGTCTTTCACGTCGCCGATGATGTGCATCACCTGCGAAACGTTGGCCTTGGGACGACGTTTGTCGATGATCGCCAGGTCGGCATCATCCAGTCGCTTGGCTACCGCCCGGGCACGTACCACGCCGCCCACGTCCGGAGAGACCACAACAAAGTTCTCAAACCGTTGTTTTTCGATGTCTTCGAGCAGTACCGGGGTGGCGTAGATGTTGTCCACCGGGATATCGAAGAAGCCCTGGATCTGATCTGCGTGCAGGTCGACGGTCAGTACACGATCCACGCCGATGCTGGAGATCATGTCTGCCACAACCTTGGCGCTTATGGCTACCCGGGTAGAACGCACGCGACGGTCCTGGCGGGCATAGCCGTAATAGGGGATCACGGCGGTGATGCGTGAGGCAGAGGCACGGCGCAGGGCGTCGGCCATCACGATCAGTTCCATCAGGTTGTCGTTGGTGGGGTAGCAGGTGGGCTGGATAATAAACACATCATGACCACGAACATTTTCGTTGATCTCAACGGTGGTCTCACCATCGCTGAACCGACCAACTGTGGCCTGACCCATGGGAATATGAAGTTTCTTGGCAATAGCCTGAGCCAGTTCAGGGTTGGCGTTGCCAGCAAAGATCATCAGTTTGGACACGATAGCATCCTTCTCAGTATCGGCGTTTGAGTCAGAAGAAGCGGGAGAAAGGTGGCTGGGGTGGTAGGACTCGAACCTACGCATGACGGGATCAAAACCCGTTGCCTTACCACTTGGCGACACCCCAGTATCATCGTGCTTTCTTGGCATCATTTCAGCTCTGTTAGCTTTTGGTGTAGTGGTGAAAGATTCACCCCTTTAGCTACGAACCCCGTGATGCCGGAGGGTTTGCTTTCCCAGATAATCCGGGCTGCGGATTCTGTCGGGAAACGTCCAAAAATGCAAGCCCCGGTTCCGGTTAATCTTGCAGGTCCGAATTGTGACAGCCATTCCAGGCTCTGGTTAACCTCTGGATACAGTTTTCGAACTACATCCTCGCAGTCATTTCGGTACCTCGAGGCGTCTCCCTCAAAAGCGGGGCGTATTGTCATTTTTGGCGTGTCCCTTGTCAACCCCTGGGCGGAAAAAATCTTTCCGGTGTTGATCTGGCAGTCGGGTGTGAGTACCACAAACCAGTCTTCCGGCGGGGCGGCCGGTGTCAGTCGTTCGCCCACGCCTTCGCCAAAGGCGGCCTGGCCGCGGACAAATACCGGTACATCGGCGCCCAGGGCCAGCCCGATCTCTGCCAGCTGATCTTCATCAAGCGCCAGTCGCCAGAGCTTGTTCATGGCCAGCAAGGTGGTGGCTGCGTTGGAGCTGCCACCGCCAAGCCCGCCACCCATGGGAAGGCGCTTGTGAACATGGATGAGCACGCCAGGCAGGGCGGTCCGGGCATGGGTGGCCAGGGCCTGGGCGGCTTTAACCACCAGGTTGTCATCGTCCGGCACGCCAGGCACCGGCCGGGCGAGGCGAACACCGGGTTCGTTGGGGGTCAGGGTAAAACTCAGTTCGTCGCCATAATCCAGGAACTGGAACAGGGTCTGGAGTTCGTGGTAACCATCCGGCCGTCTTCCGACAATGTGCAGGAACAGGTTGAGCTTGGCCGGAGCCGGGAGCGTCAGATCAGGCATGATCTCAGTTCTCCCGGTGCCAGTCGGCAACAACCACCCGTACCCGCTTGTCCTCTTTGAGCGCAGTGATCCGGGCGGGCAGGGGTGGCAGGTCGCCAATAAAGCTCTGCCAGCGGTCATAACGGATTTCCCAGCCGTTCTGGTGGATAGTTACCAGCTGATTCTGGCCGTCAAACAACAGGCGAAAATCTCCCTCTGGTGCCGGCAGACCCCGGATCCACCAGCTCAGGCTGTCTATGGGCAGCTGCCAGCCGGTTGCAGCGGCCACCAGGGCTTCCGGATCGGACGAGCGGTAGACATCGCCGTTGGAGAGGGTGAGCTCGATAAAGCCGGGCATCCCTTCCAGCCGGGTTGTGCCCATGCCCAGAAACGACGATGACAGCGAGAGGTCGTATTGCTCACCCTCCTGCTTCCAGTGGTTGATCAGGGCCGTGCCGCTGTCGGAGGGCTGTCTGACCGCCAGTTTGCCGGACAGCTGCCAGTGGGTGAACCGGCTCAGGGTCTGGGTGTGGGCAGCCCAGCCGGCCGGTGGCTGATCGGTGATGCCTTCAGGCAGGGGCTCCAGGGCGATGGTGGTACAGCCGCCCAGTGCCAGCGCAATAACGAGGGGTAACCGGCGAATCATTGGCTTTCCCCGTTGTGGATCAGTCGCTCAACGGTCTCCGTCAGGATGTTGTGATCGGGGTCGTTATCGAGCGCATCTTCCCAGACAATCCGTGCCTGCTCCTTGTTGCCGGTTACCCAGAGAACCTCACCGTAATGGGCAGACACTTCCGGGTCCGGATAGACCGCCCAGGCCTGAGACAGGTACTCCAGTGCTCCGGCGTGGTCACCCTGGCGGAACAGCACCCAGCCCATGCTGTCCAGGATCGCCGGGTTGTCCGGGTCCAGGCTCAGGGCTTTCTCGATGTGCATGCGGGCCTCCCCGAGCTGGTCGGTGCGAATCGTCAGGATATACCCCAGGGCATTGAGGGCCACGGCGTTATCGGGGTCTTCTTCAATAATGGTCCGCAGATCGGCGATGGCCTGTTCGCTGCTGCCGCGACTATCAAGCAGCATGGCCCGGGCGTAGCGGATTTCAATGCTGCCCGGGTAGGCGTCGAGTGCCGAATGGGTGGCTTCCAGTGCCCGCTGCTGCTGGTCCTGATCGAGCAACAGGTTGATTTCCAGCAGCCAGAACCGTTCGCCGTGATCGGGATTGTTCTCCCGCAGTTGCTGGATGTTGGCCAGGGCCTGGTCCAGCTCACCCTGTTCCGCCTGCAGCTGGCTGGCCCGGGCCATGGCCGGGAAGAGGTAGGCGCCCTGGCTCACACTCTGGTAATAGACAATTGCCTGAAAGCTGTCTTCTTCCTGTTCCGCGATCCGGCCAAGGTAGTAGTTGGCTTCGTCGGTATGCAGCCCCTGTTCCGCCAGCCAGATCAGGTCTTTTTTGGCCACATCCCGCTGCTGATTTTCCAGAGCCACCAATGCGTGGGACAGTCTCAGGCCCGGAGTCTCCGGGTAGCGTCTGACCAGACGCTGGAACTCATCCTGTGCCGCTTGCAGCTCGCCCTCGTTAATCAGCATGCGTCCGTAGAGGGTGCCCATCTGCCGGTTGGCGGGAAACCGGCGGGTATTGGTGGTCATGTAGTTAAGCGCGTCTTTTGCGTTGCCGGTCTGGTACAGCAGATCGCCCTTCAGAATGATGGCGGGCTGGAAGTTAGGCTCCCGCTCAAGCAAGGCGTTCAGCTGATCAAGTGCGGGCCGGGGTTCGTTGGTGATTTTCAGCATCAGGGCGATGCTGTATTCCAGTTCCGGTGTCTGGGGGTGGCGCTCGGCGAGACTGTAGTAGAGGGCCAGCAGCTCCTGCTGTTGTGCCGGCGACAGCCGGGCTGACATTGCTGCCAGGCTGTCGAAGTCGGCGTCTTCGCCCTGGTTCATGATCTGCTCCATGTGGAACAGTGCGCCTTCAAGGTTGTGGCGTTTGAGTGCCTGGATGGCCGCTACCCGGTGGGCCTGAAGGCTGTCCGGGTCTGCTTCCAGCCACAGATCCGCCAGCTGCTGCTGGGCATTGTCGGCATTGAGGGTCTGGGCAATGAGCGCGGCCCGTTCAATAACCCCGGGGTCTTTTGAGGTTTTGGCGGCCTGCAGGTAGTTAACCAGAGTGACGTCGTACCGGCCCCGCTGAGCAGCCACTTCGGCGGCCAGCAGCTGGTACAGGACTTCGGGTTCAAAATCGGCGTATCGGATCTCTTGCGGGGCCACAGGCTCAACCGCAACCTCCTGAGCCTCGGGTTCTTCCGGTTGGCTGGTGAAACTGGCACAACCCGGCAAGACAGTGGCGGAGAACCCCAGAACGCAGCTAACCAGATACAACGCAGATTTGTGCATGCAACTCCCTGTATGTGTCAGGCGGTTGTTCAGAAAAACGATGAATGACCCTGTTTCAGCACCCGGCAGGGCGATGATCAGAGCCGAGATCCTATAATGGCATAAGCCTGTTATCTTGCCCAACCTGTCCGCAGTTCCCGAAGCTCTGGCGTTTTCGGGTGGCAGCCGGGGCCTCGCGTCGGTAGAATGCTCACTGAATATCCACAACTGTAACAGGGCTATCTGACCACAAAATGGCGTTGCTGACACTGGGAATCAACCACCGAACCGCACCTGTGGAGATTCGGGAGCGAGTAGCGTTCACCCCGGAACGGATGGCGGAAGCCTTCTCTGAGCTGCGGGCAGCATCGGGTGCCAGCGAGGCTGCCATTCTGTCTACCTGTAACCGCACCGAACTGTACCTGGCCGGTGACGACGATTGTGCGCCGCTGGTGCTGCGCTGGCTGGCGGGCTTCCATGGTATGGAAGCCGCGGACCTCGAGAACGTGCTGTATCTGCACCGGGATGCCGATGCTGTACGCCACATGATGCGGGTGGCTGCCGGGCTGGATTCCATGGTTCTGGGCGAGCCCCAGATTTTTGGCCAGCTCAAGGATGCCTATTCCCAGGCCCGTGAGCATGGTGCCACCGGCTCCTTTTTATCCCGTCTGTTTGAACACACCTTCTCGGTGGCCAAGCGGGTACGGACTCATACCGCAATTGGCGAGAACCCGGTATCGGTGGCGTACGCCGCGGTGAACATGGCCCACCACATTTTTTCTGATATGTCCCGCAACAAAGCGCTGCTGATTGGCGCGGGGGCGACCATCGAACTGGTGGCCCGGCATCTGGCCGAAGCCGGGGTAAAGAACTTTCTTGTCGCCAACCGGACACTGGAGCGGGCCCAGGCGCTGGCCCAGGCCCATGGCGGCAAGGGCATTCTGCTGTCTGAGATTCCCGATAACCTGGCCGATGTCGACATTGTGATTTCCTCCACCGCCAGTCCTCTGCCCATTCTGGGTAAGGGTGCTGTAGAGCGGGCACTCAAGAAGCGCAAGCACCGGCCATACTTTATGGTGGATATTGCGGTTCCCCGCGATATCGAGCCCGAAGTCGCATCACTGGCAGACGTCTACCTTTATACCGTTGACGATCTGCGCCAGGTGATTGAAGAGAATATTCGGTCCCGGGAAGGTGCGGCGCGTGAGGCCGAGCACCTGATCAGCAGTGGCGTTCAGGACTTCCTGGACCAGCTCCGGGCGCTTGATGCGGTGTCTACCCTCAAGCTCTTTCGTCAGCGGGCTGAAGTCATGCGCGATGCCGAAACCGAAAAAGCACTCCGTGCCCTTCGCAACGGGGCCGATCCTGAAACCGTACTGCGGAGTATGGCTCGGGGGCTGACCAACAAGCTGCTGCACCAGCCGTCCATTCAGGTGCGCAAGGCCATGACGGAAGGGCGCGTGGAAATCACCGAGAGCCTCCGGGAGCTCTATCAGTTGGACACTCTGGACGCTGATGAGTCCACCATCACGGAAAAACTATGAAGCCATCCATTCAGTCGCGCCTTGATCAATTGGCAGAACGGTTCGAAGAGGTGAGCGCACTACTGAGCGATGCGACCGTCATCTCCAACCAGGACAGGTTCCGCGAGCTTTCCAGAGAGTTTTCCGAGATCGAGCCGGTAGTAACATGCTTCAAGGGCTGGCGGCGGGCGCTTGAAGACATCCGCGAAGCCCGGGAGCTGGCCAAGGATGGTGACCCCGAAGTCCGGGCCATGGCCGAAGAAGAACTGGCCAGCGCCACCGCCCGTGGCGAAGAACTGGATCAGGAGTTGCAGCGGCTGATGCTGCCGAAAGATCCGAACGACACCAAGAACGTTTTTCTTGAAGTGCGGGCCGGTACCGGCGGCGACGAGGCGGCCATTTTTTCCGGTGATCTGTTCCGTATGTATTCCCGCTACGCGGAGAAACGCCGCTGGCAGGTAGAAATCCTCAACGAGAACGAAGGTGAACACGGCGGCTATAAAGAAGTGATTGCCCGGGTGTCGGGTGACGGCGTCTACGGCGCGCTGAAGTTTGAGTCGGGTGCCCACCGGGTTCAGCGTGTGCCGGAAACCGAGTCCCAGGGCCGGATTCACACCTCGGCCTGTACCGTGGCGGTGATCCCCGAAGCGGACGAAGCCGAGGCCATCCAGATCAACAAGGCCGACCTGAGGGTAGACACTTTCCGCTCATCCGGTGCCGGTGGCCAGCACGTTAACAAGACCGACTCTGCGATCCGGATCACGCACCTGCCGAGCGGGATCGTGGTGGAGTGTCAGGAAGAGCGCTCGCAACATAAAAACCGGGCCAAGGCCCTGAGCCTCCTGGCGTCCCGGTTACAGAACGCAGAGCGTGAGAAACAGCAGAAAAGCATGGCCGAGACCCGCAAGAGCCTGGTGGGCAGTGGCGACCGCTCCGAGCGCATCCGCACGTATAATTTCCCCCAGGGGCGGGTGACCGATCATCGCATCAACCTGACCCTGTACAAGCTGGACGAAGTGATCGCCGGTGACCTCGACGCGGTGGTGGTGCCGCTGCAGCAGGAGCATCAGGCGGAACTGCTGGCTGAACTGGCTAATGAGCAGTAACCGTCAGCAGACCTGTGAGTTTCTACTGAGCAACGCCGCCAAAGTCATTGGTGGCGATTCGCCCCGTGTGGATGCCGAGTTGTTACTCAGCCACGTGACCGGCCTTGGGCGGACCAGTTTCCGGACCTGGCCCGAGCGTGAAATTCCGGGGCAGCAGGCCGAGCGTTTTCGTGAGCTGGTTACCCGGCGGGTCGAAGGCCAGCCCGTGGCCTACCTACTGGGCGAGCAGGAATTCTGGTCGCTGCCGCTGAAAGTCAGCCGCTCAACCCTGATCCCCCGGCCAGACACCGAATGTGTGGTAGAAACCGCCCTGGCCCTGCCTTTGCCGGCCGATGCCAGGGTCCTGGACCTTGGCACCGGTACCGGTGCTATTGCGCTGGCGCTGGCCAGTGAAAAGCCGGGCTGGCGGATCATGGCCACCGATCGCATTGCCGACGCCGTGGATCTTGCCCGTGCCAATAGCCGGCAACTGGATCTGCCCGTCGAGGTGGTACAAAGCCACTGGTTTGAACAGCTCCCCGCGGATAGCTTCGATCTGCTGATTTCCAATCCACCCTATATACCAGCCAGTGACCAGCATCTGAGTGAAGGTGACGTGCGCTTTGAGCCGGCCTCTGCACTGGTGGCAGGCGCAGACGGGCTTGACGACATCCGCCTGCTGGTGCGCGAAGGCCAGAGCTGGCTTAACCCCGGTGGCTGGATGCTGCTGGAGCACGGCTACGATCAGGCCCGCGCCGTACAGGATCTGTTTGCCGCGGCCGGATGGCTCAACATAGAAAGCCGGAAGGATTATGGCGGCAACCATCGCATGACCCTGGCCCAGAAGCCGGGCGCGACCACCAGCGAGACCAACCATGCTCCGTGATGAAGAACTGCTCCGTTACAGCCGGCAAATTCTGATCCCCCGGTTCGATATTGCCGGCCAGACCAGGCTTAAATCCGCTCGTGTGCTGGTGATCGGCGCGGGCGGTCTGGGTTGCCCGGTGGCGCTTTACCTGGGTTCGGCCGGGGTGGGCCATCTGACCCTGGTGGACGATGACCAGATCGAGCTGGCCAACCTGCAGCGCCAGATCGGCTTCGAGCAGAGCTGGCTGGGCGACTCCAAAGCGGAGCGGTTGGCCGAGCGGGTACGGGCCATCAACCCGGAAATCACCGTACGGGCAGTCCACCGCCGGGTGGATCTGGACGACCTTTCTCAGTTGGCCAGCGAGGCCACACTGGTGATGGACTGCACCGACAACTTCAACACCCGCTTTGCACTTAACCGGGCCTCGGTGGCCAATCGCGTACCGCTGGTGTCGGGCGCTGCCATCCGGGGTGAGGGCCAGGTGTCGGTTTATGATCCCCGCCGGCCGGACAGCCCCTGTTACCACTGTTTGTATGCCGAACAGGGTAACGAAGACCTGACCTGCTCAGAGGCCGGTGTGATCGCGCCGCTGGTGGGAATGATCGGTTCGACTCAGGCGATGGAGGCCATCAAGATGCTCTCCGGTGTCGGTAAACCGCTGGTCGGGCGACTGCTGATTCTGGATGCCTGGCAGATGGAATGGCGGGAAATGAAACTCCTGAAAGACCCTGATTGCCCGGTCTGCGCCGGCTGACCCGGACATACCTCCAAATCATCATTCGGTACATTCGCTGCCGGAGCGATACTGGATTATAGTTAGGCCCCATAACCTGCCATGAAATGGAGCCTTTTTCGCAGCATGACCGATCTCCCCGAAGGCCAGCGCGATGGCGTGTGGGCGCACCCTTATCAGCTGGCATCCGGCCAGACCCAGCAACACCAGCTGGGGCACACGCATTTGTGGCTTACTCTCCTGGATCGGGAGTGGCAGGTACGTTTTCAGGTGCAGAAACCGGTGTCTACGGCAGACCCGGTTACCTGGTACGAAACGGTCGGCCATAGCCTGCCCTCGCAGGACATCCCCATCCAGCGCTTTATACGGTCTGGCGACAACGGCATGGTGCGCTTCTTTCCGGCCATGGGTAACCTGCCAACGGTGATCCGGCCATCCCAGCCGTTGACGGTAGCGGCCGGCGGGCGGTGCGTGCTGTATGTGGGCACGACGTTGTGGATGAAGGTGTGTGTGGGCGACCAGCGCACCGAGCTGACGGAAGTCCCGCTGGCCATACCGTCGAGAACCTGGCTGGGCCGCAACACCATGGAAGGCGAGCTCTGCTATGCCTCATCCACGTTTGGCCGGCTGGCCCTGGAAGCCGTACCCAAACGGCCGTGGCGGGCAGTGACACCGGTTACCCTCATCAACCGGCGCGAGCAGCCGCTGTTGCTGGAACGTTTTAATCTGCCCACTCCGCTATTGTCTGTGTACCGGAATGAGCGGGGCCAGCTCTGGACACCGGGTGTTACGGTAGAGTGCGAAACCGATATGAACTCTGCCAGCCTGCGCATCGACCACCTGGCCCCGAAGGCTGCCGGCCCCTCCGAACGGCTGGCACCGGCGAGAGAAAAGCTGGCCAGGGGCCGCAGGCTGGTGCGTGCTTTTGACCACCTGTTTGGCTAACCATTGCTCCGGGAGCGAAAAACGTGCTTGAGACCCTGCAGTCATCGTTGATGGAGGCGGCCGGCAACCTGGCCTGGACCAAGTGGTTCTCTGTGGCTTTTCTGTTGGTGCTCGGCGGCGTGCTGGGAGGCATCACCGGCCGCGGGGTAGTGCGACTGGTCGAGAGCCGCACCACCCGCCACCATCAGGTAATGATCCGTCGCCTGTGTTTTTATGTGGTGTTTCTGGTGTTTGCCATGGCGGCGTTGCGCCATGCCGGGTTTTCGCTTGAAGTGGTTCTGGGGGCGGCGGGGATCCTGACCGTGGCGCTGGGCTTTGCGTCTCAGACGTCGGCTTCCAATATCATAAGCGGACTGTTTCTGGTGATGGAAAAGCCGTTTGAGATCGGCGATACCATTGAGGTAGAAACCACCATGGGCGAGGTGGTTGCCATCGACCTGCTCAGCGTAAAACTCCGGACCCCGGACAACCTTTATGTGCGTATTCCCAACGAAACGCTGATCAAGACCCTGGTCATTAACCGGTCCCGGTTTCCGATCCGCCGGGTAGACCTCACCCTTGGCATTGCCTACGCCGAGGATGTGGAAAAGGTGCAGGCTATGCTGCTGGGTCTGGCCGAGGACGCCCCCGCGTGCCTGGAGGAGCCGAAGCCGTTTGTCCGGGTTTCCGGTTTTGGGCCCTCCTCGGTGGATCTTCAGTTTTCCTTCTGGGTGCCTAAAGAGGAGTTTTTCGAGGGCCGGAGTGGCATGATGATTGCCGTGAGGAAAGCGCTGGATGAGTACAATATTGAAATACCGTACCCCCACACCCGCGTTTATGCGGGTAGTAATTCTGACCCGTTCCGGGTGCAATTGATGGCGCCCGGAAAACAAGATGATAAGGACTTCCCGGATGTCGATAAAAACCCCTGAGGAAACTCAAACGATCTCACCCACTGAGGCCGGAGACAAGGTAGCCCTTGGCTGGCGTGAGTGGGTAGCCCTGCCAGAGCTGGACATCAGCCGCGTCAAGGCCAAGGTGGATACCGGTGCGCGCACCTCGTGCCTGCACACGTTCAGGACTGAGCCTTACACCGAAAACGGTGAACGCCGGGTCAGGTTCTGGGTGCACCCGGTACAGAACGATATGCATCAGGTCGTGGAATGTGACGCCCGGGTGCTGGACGAGCGGACCGTTACCGACTCCGGCGGCCACAAAGAACTGCGCCTGGTCATTGAAACCACTCTGGTACTGGGAAATCACAGCTGGCCCATCGAAATGACACTGACCAATCGTGACTCGATGCGATTCCGGATGCTGCTGGGGCGCACGGCCATGGCCGGTCGCACCGTTGTATATCCTGAAGCTTCTTATCTTGCCGGCGAACCGGCACCAAGGAACTGACTATGAAAATTGCGGTACTGTCGCGAAACCGTCACCTGTATTCCACCCGCAGGCTGGTGGAGGAAGGAATCAATCGTGGCCACGAAGTGAAGGTAATTGATTGCCTGCATTGCTCTATGAACATTACCTCGGCAGACCCGAAAATCCACTACCACGAAGAGGTGCTGGAGGATTTCGACGTGGTAATTCCGCGGATCGGGGCATCGGTGACGTTTTACGGTACGGCAGTACTGCGGCAATTCGAAATGATGGGCGTGTTCCCCCTTAACGAATCCGTGGCCATCACCCGGTCCCGCGACAAGCTGCGCTCGCTACAGCTCCTGGCCCGCAAAGGGGTGGGCATGCCGGTGACCGGCTTTGCCAACAAGCCCGACAACGTGCCGGACCTACTCCGCATGGTGGGAGGAGCACCGGTGGTGATCAAACTGCTGCAGGGTACGCAAGGCATTGGCGTGGTGCTGGCAGAAACCCGTAAAGCCGCCGAGAGTGTGATTGAGGCCTTTATGGGCCTGAAGGCCGACATTCTGGTGCAGGAATTTATCAAGGAAGCCGGCGGCGCCGACATCCGCTGCTTTGTGATCGGTGACAAAGTGATTGCAGCCATGAAGCGCCAGGGTGCAGACGGGGAATTCCGGTCCAACCTGCACCGGGGCGGCACCGCCTCGCTGGTGCGGATTACCCCGGAAGAACGCCGGACCGCCATTACCGCTGCCAAGGCCATGGGCCTGAACGTGGCCGGTGTGGACTTGCTGCGCTCAGCCCGGGGCCCTCTGGTGATGGAAGTTAACTCGTCACCGGGGCTGGAAGGTATCGAAAACGCGACCGGAAAAAACGTCGCAGGCATGATCATTAACTGGACCGAAAAAAACCACAAACCCTGGAAAACCAAAACCCGGGGCAAAGGATAATCGCCAATGGCAAGAGCACCGTTTGAGATCGCCGGAGTCCAGATAGCGCCCGGCACCCGTGAAACCGTCGAAGTTCCGGTCGCCAAGCTCTATACCCACACGCCCTTGCATATACCGGTAGAGGTGGTGCATGGCCGTCGGGACGGGCCGGTACTGATGGTGTGTGGAGCCATTCACGGTGACGAGATCAACGGTGTGGAGATTATCCGCCGTGTGCTGCGCAACTCGGCCTTGCGGCACTTGCGGGGCACCCTGGTGGCGGTGCCCATTGTCAATATCTTCGGGTTTGTTCAGCGTACCCGGTACCTGCCAGACCGGCGGGACCTGAACCGCTGTTTTCCCGGATCAGAAAGCGGATCTCTGGGGGGGCGTATTGCCTACCTCCTGAGAACCCAGATCATGGAAAACGTTACCCACATTATTGACCTGCATACCGGCGCGATCCACCGCTTCAATCTGCCGCAGATCCGGGCTGAGCTCAAAAACCCCGAAACCGTACGCATGGCCGAAGCGTTTGGCGCGCCCATCATCATCAATGCCGGCCTGCGTGAAGGCAGCCTGAGGGCATATGCCGACTCGTTGGATATCCCCGTGATCACCTTCGAAGGTGGCGAAGCCCTGCGGTTTGACGACGTGGTGATTGCCAGTGGTGTAAAAGGCATCGTTCGTGTGATGCGTGAACTGGAAATGGTGCCCGTCAAGAAAGGCCCCCGCGCCCCCAGAAAACGCTCCGAAACGGCCGCCAACTCCCAGTGGGTCCGGGCCGACATCGACGGCATCATGCGCCCGGTGGCAAGCCTGGGCCAGAGAGTGCGCAAAGGCCAGAAGCTGGCCATGGTGGCCGACCCCTTCGGGGCCACAGAAGTCGCCATTCCGTCACCGTGTTCCGGTATCGTTATCTGTGTAAACAATTTGCCCCTGGTGAACGAAGGCGAAGCCATCTACCACATTGCCCGCTTTGATGAACTGGGTGAGGCGGAAAAGGCGATGGATTACTTCCGCAGCTCCTTCGAGAATGAATTGTCCGAAGAGGCCGTAGTGCCGGTGCATCCGTGGGATGAGCTGCAGAAATAGTTTTTTCCCTCAGGAAGGGTGGCTAGTGAGCCCCTTTATCGCTGTTCCCCGCAGACGCGGGGATGAACCGACTTTCAGGATCTGACCGCCTCTAACAGCCAGTCCCTGCCGCTGAGGCTGTATCTGGGATGGATGCATGGGTGGTTATACCGCTATTCCCCAGCATGAGTGCTCACCCACCCATTCCTCCTCCGGCAATGGGTATAAAGTCGCCCGTTTTGCATTGGCAGACTCTCTAAAATAATCCTATATGATTGTTTTTAAATAGTTTTGTTGAGCTGGCTCGCAGATTGCTACCTCCACCCCGCAGGGCCATCCCGGCCTTTTTCGCACCCAACTATAAAATTAACAGGGAGCAGTCTTTATGAAACTTCGATCCATCGCAGTGGCTGTGTTTGCCTCTTCCATTGTGGCTGCCACTCCGGCTTTTGCTCAGGACAGAGAGGGCTGGCCTAATAACTTTACCGTGGGTACCGCAAGCCAGGGCGGAACTTACTTTGCCTATGGTGCTGGCTGGGCCAACTTTGTGGCTGAAAACCTTGGTGTCTCCGGCGGTGCAGAGATTACCGGCGGCCCGGTTCAGAACATGGCACTGGTGCACACCGGTGACCTCAAGTTCGGTTTGACCACCATGGGGCCGGCCCGGGAAGCCATTGAGGGCGAGAGTCCGCTGGCGCCGGGGATGAAGATGGACAATGTCTGCGCGATGTTCCCGATGTACCAGACACCCTTCTCGATCACCGCGTTGTCCAGTACCGGCATTACCTCTATCTCAGATATTCCGGATGGCGCCACCATAGGTTTTGGTCCGGCCGGGTCCACCTCAGACTCATACTTTCCGCGGATGATGGAAACCCTGGGTGTGAAGTTCAAGCGCCGGAACGGCAGCTGGTCTGATCTGGGCGGCCAGCTACAGGATGGGTTGATTGATGTGGTGGCGTTTGCGGCGGGTATTCCCATTCCGGCGGTCAGCCAGCTGGAGGTTCAGACTGATGTGAACATTATCGGTATGACCGATGAGGAAGCTAAAAAGATCACCGAGAACTTTCCGGTCTCGGAGTTTGTGATTCCTGCGACTACGTACCAGTCACTGGATGAGCCGTCGCGGGTTGTGTCTATGTGGAACTTTGCCATGGTCAACTGCGATATGCCCGAGAGCTTTGTGTACGAAATCACCAAGCTCACCATGGAAAACAACGACAAGATGGTGTCTATCCACAAGGCTGCTGTTCACTCGGTCCCCGAGAACTACGACAAGAACAATGTCCTTCCCTGGCACCCCGGCGCTGCCCGTTGGTTTAACGAAAATGGTTACACCATCGACGAAGGCGCTATCAAGCAGTAACGCAGTGGAGCCGGGCCGGGGAGCCATCGGGTTCTCTGGCCTGGCTATCCGAATGACCGCCTTTCTGTCAGGCAGGACCAAAAATGAACAAAAATCGAAGTCACTCTGAGGGTGAGCAGCAGCTCACTGAAGACCTGGCCATCACCAAAGATCATCTCCTTGCCCATAACGTGGATGAAGAACCGGTTGAGGCCAACCGCCGGCTTTACACGGGGCTGTTGCTCAAGTTTGTGATCATGCTGGCCATCGCTTATTCCGTGTTCCATCTGTACACCTTGAACATTTCGCCCATGGAGACCTGGTCGTTCCGGATTGTGCACGTGGCAGGGGCGCTGGTACTGGGGTTTATTTTGTTTGCGGGTGCCCGGTTTGTATCGGCAGAAGAAGGTGCCGCAAGGCATAAATGGACCAGCTGGATAGCCGCGGTGGCAATGATTCCGGCGATGTATGCGTTGTATCAGACCGCTGTTTTCTACCAGATGACCCAAAACGGCACGATGCGCATTCCGGCAGAGCTGGAAACCTGGCATTTTGGCTGGCCATTGCTGGCGGCGTCCGGGGTCGGGATCGTGATGAGCTGGTTTCATCAGAGAGACCGGGCCCGGTTCAGTGTGCCAGACCTCGTGCTGATCGTATGCTCGCTGGCGGTCGCGGCCTATCTGCTGATCATGTTCAATACCTCCATGCGGATGACCACCGGTACGGCTTTTGCCCCGGTCGGGATTTCCTTCGCGGCGGTTGCCGGTACGGCACTGATCATGGAGCTGACCCGCAGGGTAGCTGGTCTGGCGTTGGTTATTATCGGGCTGGTGTTTCTGGTGTATGTGTTTGTCGGGCCGTATCTGCCGGGGTTTCTGGGTTATCCGGGGCTGTCGGCGCAACGGTTTTTCAGCCAGGTTTATACCGATGCGGGAATTCTGGGGCCGACGACGGCGGTGTCGTCTACCTACATCATTCTTTTTATTATTTTTGCGGCGTTTTTGCAGGCGTCCAAGGTCGGCGATTATTTCGTTAACTTTGCCTTTGCCGCGGCCGGGCGGTCTCGTGGCGGGCCGGCCAAAGTGGCCATTTTTGCCTCCGGCCTGATGGGCATGATTAATGGCACCAGCGCCGGCAACGTGGTGGCCACCGGCTCGCTGACGATTCCTCTGATGAAGCGGGTAGGTTACAGCAAGGAATCGGCTGGTGCGGTGGAGGCGGCGGCCTCAACCGGCGGGCAGATTATGCCCCCGATTATGGGGGCCGGTGCCTTTATCATGGCGGAAATCACGGGCATTCCCTATACCGAGATTGCTGTTGCCGCCATTATTCCCGCCATCCTGTACTTTGCCTCGGTGTACTTCATGGTGGACTTTGAGGCCAAAAAGCTGGGCATGCGAGGCATGCGTAGTGATGAGCTGCCAAACCTGCGGGCACTGGCTCGCCAGGTGTATCTGTTTGCACCAATCATCATTCTGATTGTGGCCTTGTTCCAGGGCTACTCGGTGATCCGGGCCGGCACGCTGGCTACGGTGTCTGCTGCGGTTGTGAGCTGGATTTCGCCCCATAAGATGGGTTTCAGGGCCATCCTTCGTGCGTTCGAAATCGCCGCCTATATGTCGATTCAGATTATCGTGGTCTGTGCCGCGGCCGGCATCATCGTCGGCGTCATCTCGCTGACCGGCGTAGGTGCCCGGTTCTCCGTGCTGTTACTGGATGTGGCAGCCCACAGCCATTTGCTGGCGCTGGTGTTTGCCATGTTCATCTCGATTCTGCTGGGCATGGGCATGCCCACCACCGCCGCATACGCAGTCGCCGCTTCGGTCGTCGCGCCGGGGTTGGTGCAGTTGGGGATCGAGCCGCTGACGGCGCATTTCTTCGTGTTCTACTTTGCGGTGATTTCGGCCATTACGCCGCCGGTGGCTCTGGCTTCCTATGCCGCAGCGGGTATTTCCGGGGCTAACGCCATGGCGACCTCGGTGTCCTCATTCCGCATCGGGATCGCGGCGTTCATCGTGCCTTTCATGTTCTTCTATAACAGTGCGCTCTTGATGGAAGCCGCCTGGCTGGATGTTATTCAGGCCACCATTACCGCCATTTTTGGGGTCTATCTGCTGTCCGCCGGTGTGCTGGGCTGGTTTGTGCGCTCGGCAGCGCCGGTGTTGGTCCGGCTGCTGCTGATCGCCGCGGCACTGTTAATGATCGAAGGGGGAATGTGGACAGACCTGGTCGGGGTCGGGCTTACCGTGATCGCGTTTCTGCTCCAGCGTAA
The DNA here is from genome assembly GCA_035306945.1 of Marinobacter sp. Lineage (GTDB taxonomy): Bacteria > Pseudomonadota > Gammaproteobacteria > Pseudomonadales > Oleiphilaceae > Marinobacter. The sequence goes on along the minus strand of DATGNB010000070.1, from coordinate 36,863 downwards.
GCGAAGTCCCAGACTGGTTGAAGCCTGAGGTGGTCAAGCAGGGGCAGGGCAGGGTCGTTGATCGCGCCTTGTCCTGCCCGGACGCCGGCGCTAATCTAGAGGTTTTGCCGGAATCAGAGCCGATGATCAAGCGGATCAGCCTTGGGATTGCGTTGATCGTTACCTTGCTGCTGTCCTGGCAGCTGGGTGGTTGGTCCGGTTACCGTCAGTTGGAGCAGGACAGCCTGCAGGAAGCCTTTCGTTACCGCCAGCTGGTGGCCAACGAACTGAACCGCTACCTGCCGGTGCCTGCCCTGATTGCGGAACACCCTGTACTTGCCGTGGCCCTGCAGCACCCCCACGACTCCGTGACTTTGCTCCGGGCCAATGAGCAGATGCAGAGGATGGCCACCATTGTGGGGGGCTCCGATGTGTATCTGATGGACCTGAGCGGGCTTACCATTGCCGCCAACAACTATGGCCAGCCGAATACCTTTGTGGGTAATAACTATGCATTTCGCCCCTATTTCTACGAGGCGGTGGCCACGGGCCAGTCGGTTGCTTATTTTGCCCTTGGTAATATCTCCCACGAGCGCGGCCTGTACTTTACCAATCCTGTCCGGGATCAGCGCGGCAACATACTGGGGGTAGTGGCCATCAAGGTTTTGGTCAATGAGCTGGAGTCCCAGTGGCACCGGCCAGAGACCAGGCGCCAGGCGGAAATGGTTGTGCTCGACGGCGATGGTGTCAGTTTCTTGTCCAGCCGGGGCGAATGGCTCTATCGGCGTTTTGTGCCGATCGAGAGCCGTGAGGCCGTTGCCCGGCTGCGTTTGCGATATCCCGGGCGTGAGCTTGTGCCTGTTAACTTTGAGCGGCTGGACAAGCCGTGGGTGCTGGCCCGGAACTCCGGCCTGATCCGGCTGAGCGACGACCGTATGCCGGGCACCTACCTGACCACACAGGCAGACTTGCCCCGGTTGGACTGGAGCCTGATGGTACTGACAGATACCCGCCCGATCCTCTGGACCCGCCTGGCCTTTGTCGCCGGAGGTCTGGCATTGTTCCTGGCGGGCCTGCTTACCTGGCTGTATCTGCGGGAGCGCTATCGCCGGGAGCGGGAGCTGGCGTTTCGGGGTGAGCAGCTGGAGCGTCGGGTTGCCGAGCGCACGGCCGATCTGAAGGAAACCCAGCAGGAGCTTATCCAGGCCGCGAAACTGGCCGTACTGGGCCAGATGTCGGCGGGCCTGAATCATGAAATCAACCAGCCCCTGACGGCGATCCAGGCCTATGCCCGCAACAGCCGGAAATTCCTGGAGCGGGGGGCAACCGACATGGTCGACGCCAATCTGGCGGAAGTTGTCGGCCTTTGTGACAAGATGGCAGAGCTGATCCGGCAGTTCAAAGTGTTCGCCCGCAAGTCTGAGGGCCCACCTTCGGTGGTGGATCTCAGGCTTTCCATTGATGCGGCGCTGAAAATCATTCGTGCCCAGAATGTCAGTGACGGCATCGAGATTCACTGGCAACGCCCCGAAACGCCGGTGATGTGCTACGGTGACCTGATCCGGGCCGAGCAGGTGATGGTCAATCTGCTGGCAAATGCGGTACAGGCCGTGGAAGGCCGTGTCAGCCCGCGGATTGATATTCTCGTTACCGAAGACGGTGACGACTGGCAATGTCTGGTACGGGACAACGGCCATGGCCTGCCGGACAACTCCGAGCAGGTGTTTGAACCATTTTTTACCACCCGGTCGGTCAAGCAGGGCCTGGGCCTGGGGCTGTCAATCTCCAGGCAGATCGTGGTCGCCCTTGGGGGTAGCCTGACGGGTCGTAACCGGACAGATGCCCCCGGGGCCGAGTTTATTCTGAAGCTCAAACAGCGTAAGGCAGAAGGATGACGACACCGTCGGTTATTTTTGTGGATGACGACCCGGATATCCGGCCCGTAATGGAACAGACGCTGACGCTGGAAGATATTCCGGTGGCCTGTTTTGCCGATGGTTCCTCGGCGCTGAGGCTGATACAGCCGGACTTTGAAGGTGTGGTTCTGTGTGACTACAACATGCCCGGGATGGATGGGCTGGAGCTGCTGAAGAAAATCCAGGGCATCGATGCCGATATTCCCGTTATCCTGCTCACCGGCCAGGGCGATATAAGTACCGCCGTCGCTGCGATGCAGCAGGGTGCCTACGACTTTATCGAAAAGCCCTTTGATCATGACGAGCTGATTGAGCTTCTTCGGCACGCCCTGGAAAAGCGCTACCTGGCGCTGGAAAACCGTCGACTGAAGGCACAGTTAAAGCAGCTGGCCCGTCCGGGGCCCCGTATTCTGGGCAGCTCGGCGGCCATGCAGAAAGTCATGGCCACCATCCGCCCGGTGGTGGATATATCCGCAAACGTACTGCTGCATGGCGAAACCGGCTCCGGTAAGGATGCGCTGGCGCGCTACATTCATGAAAGCAGTGCCCGCAGCGCCCATAATTTTGTTGCCATCAATTGCGGTGCGGTACCTGAGAATCTTATCGAGAGCGAACTTTTTGGCCACGAAGCCGGGGCGTTTACCGGTGCCGAGAAGCGCCGTATCGGAAAGATTGAGCACGCTCACCGGGGCACCCTGTTTCTGGACGAAGTCGAGAGCATGCCGATGGCGTTACAGGTCAAACTGCTGCGCGTGCTGGAGGAGCTGCGGGTGGAGCGACTGGGCAGCAACCAGGCGGTGGACGTGGATGTCCGGATTATCGCCGCCACCAAGGCAGACCTTAAGCAACTCAGCGATGCGGGAGAATTTCGTTCAGACCTCTATTACCGGCTGAACGTGGTGAACGTGGACATCCCGCCCTTGCGGGACCGGAAAGAGGATATTCCCGTCCTGTTCCATCACTTTGTGCTGATTGCGGCGGCCCGCTACGATCGTGAGAGTGTGCCGCTGGGCGCAGGTGAGGCGGCCCGTTTGATGCAGCATAACTGGCCCGGCAATGTGCGGGAACTGCGCAACCTGGCGGAACGCTACGTGCTGCTGGGTCCGGTGGCTCTGGAAAGTTCGGACAGCCAGGCTGGCCGGGACCTGTCCGGCCGCCAGACCCTCTCTGAAATGATGGACGGCTTTGAGCGCAGCGCCATTGTTGATGCCCTCAACACCTGCCAGGGCAGCATCAAAGACACCATGTTACAGCTCGGCATTGCCCGCAAAACCCTTTACGACAAGATGAAAAAGCACGGGCTGGATAAGGCCCAGTTCAAGGAATAGCCGGTAAAACCAGGGCGCCGCCGATTCCAGTGACTGCGCCCTTCCTTTTACCCCTCAGGGCGCAATTTTCTTTTTCAGCGCCTTGGTCAGGGGTTTGGGCAGGCTTGGCAGCGTCTTCAGCAGCCACGGCAGCACCTTCCTTTTCAGCCCGTTGAGGGACTCCGGCACCACCGCATCAATCAGGTGGGGCCCCGGATTCTGCCGGGCATAGTCCAGTGCCTTGATGAGCTCCTCGGCGGTACTCACCCGGATGCCATGCACCCCCATGCTTTGTGCCAGCAGGGCATAATCGGTGGCGGGGCCGCTGATATCCAGCTGGGATTTGGCTTTGGGGCCAGCCTCTTCAGCGCCGACGCGTTCGAGCTCTACGTTGAGAATAGAGTAGGTAGCGTTATTGAAGATGATGGTGGTTATGTTCAGGTTTTCCCGCGCCATGGTGGACAGTGCCTGAATGGTGTACATGGCGGTGCCATCCCCGATCAGAGCGTATACCTGGCGGTCGGGGCAGGCGATCGCCGCGCCCACGGCGTTGGGCAGGCCCTGGCCGATGGCGCCGCCGGTGAGTGTCAGCATGTCGTGGCGGGGTGCCCCGGCGGTCATGGCGTTGAGCATGAGCCCGGAGGTGATGGATTCATCCACGATGATGCTGCCTTCGGGCATCAGCTCACCCACGGCCCGGCAGACTTTCTCGGCCGTCAGTTTACCTTTGGGACACCCTGGCCGCCCGGCAGGCTGGAGCACCGGTTTGGCATCCTCAGCGCCGAGGGCCTGGACGAGTTTGTTCAGGCTGCCCGCAGCGTCCTGTGCCGCGTTGGACAGGGTGTGGACCTGGCAGGAGTCGGGCACCAGGTAACTGTCTTTGCCGGGGTAGCCGAAAAAGGACACCGGGGCTTTGGCGTCTGCCAGGATCAGCTGATCAAAATCCGACAGTTGCAGCGTCGCCAGCTCCGCCAGGTAGGCAATGCGCTCAACCGGCGGCAGTCCGGCTCCCCGTTCGATGCGGGTCGGGAAGGTTTCGGCAAACAGTGTCACGCCGCTGTGAGCGGCAATTTTTCCGGCCGCCATCAGGGCCGGCTCGCGCAACGCATGGCGGCCCAGTAGCAGGGCGGTTCGTTTGCCGCTGCGGATGGCGTCGGCGGCTTCCTGTACCGCATGGTCATCAGCTACCGGTGCCGGTGATGGCGGCGGTACCTGGCAGGGCGTGCCGCCCTGGCCCCAGGACACATCGGCGGGCAGGATCAGCGTGGCCACCTGGCCCGGCAGGCCCCGGGCCGTGCTGATGGCGTCGGCGGCGTCTTTGCACAGGGCTTCGGTGGTCTGGGAGGTTCTGACAAATCCGGGAGACACGTTGCGGGCCACGGTTTCGATATCGGATTGTAGCTGGGCGTCGTACTGCACGTGGTAAGTGGCGTGGTCGCCCACGATGTTGACCACAGGTACCTTGCCTTTGCGGGCGTTGTGCAGGTTGGCCAGGCCGTTACCCAGCCCTGAGCCAAGGTGCAGCAAGGTGGCTGCGGGCTTGTCGGCCATGCGGGCGTAACCGTCGGCAGCGCCGGTGGCGACGCCTTCGAACAGCGCCAGCACCGCGCGCATCCGGGGCTCGCTGTCGAGCGCGGCGACAAAATGCATTTCGCTGGTACCCGGGTTGGTGAAACACACCTCGATTCCGGCATCTGCCAGGGTTTTCATTAATGCTTGAGCGCCGTTGGTCATTGTTGTTCTCCAGCTTGGATCAGTTCGGATGGCAGGGTGTGGTCAAGGTGGGCGGCGCTGATCTCGGCGATGCGGGTAACACCGGTCAGCATCATGGCCAGTTTGAGTTCCTGTTGCCAGCTGTGCAGTAACCGGGTGAGCCCGGCCTCGCCACCGGCCGCAAGTGCCCAGGCCCAGGGGCGGCCAATCATCACGCCGTCGGCCCCCAGGGCGAGGGCGCGGAAAACGTCTATACCGCTGCGGATACCGCCATCTACCAGAATTTCCAGGCTTGCGCCCACGGCCGCCGCAATCTCCGGGAGCTTGCTGGCGGTAGCGGCTACGCCATCGAGCTGCCGGCCCCCGTGGTTGGAGACCACAATGCCGTCGGCACCCACCTGCACGGCCGCCAGGGCATCGTCGCGGTCGAGCACGCCCTTGAGGATGAGCTTGCCGGGCCAGTGGTCCCGTAGCCAGGCAATCGTCTGCCAGGTAACCGAGGCATCAAACTGGGTGTCCACCCAATGCTTGAATGCGTCCAGATTGCGGGCTTCAGGCACGGCCTCGCTCAGGTTGCCGAAGGTCAGCGGCCTGCCCCTGATGGCGATGTTCCACAGCCAGCCGGGCCGGGTCAGCAGCTGTTCCGCCTTCAGGCCGGCAGAACGCAGGCCGGTGCTGTTCAGGCCATTACGGGTATCCCGGTGTCGGGGGCCGGGTACCGGCAGGTCGATGGTAAAGATCAGGGTCTGGCAACCGGCCGCCTCGGCTTTTCTCAGCAGGGTCTGGACATACGCCCGGTCCCGCAGCATATAAAGCTGAAACCAGAAAGGTGCATTGCTGGCTGTTTGCACTTCGTCCAGTGGGCAGATGCCTACGGTGGACAGGGTAAAGGGCACGCCGGCGGCACTGGCCGCCCGTGCTGCGCCGGTCTCGCCCCGGCGGGCCATCATGCCGGCCAGCCCCAGAGGTGCCAGTGCCAGAGGCATGCTGCAATCGTGGCCTCCCAGCCGGGCCCGGGTGTCGATGGTGTCGACATCCACCAGCACCCGCTGGCGCAATGTGATGTTTTGCCAGGCCCGGACATTGGCCTGCAGGGTTTGTTCCGCGCCGGCCCCGCCATCCAGGTAATCGGCCAGAAAACGGGGCAGTTTGCGTCTGGCGAGCACCTGATAGTCGTCAGCGGTTACCGGGTAGTCCAGAGTCATGGCATCAGCCTCCCTGCAGGATCGAGCGTGCGGCTGCCCGGGCGGTCAGGATGCAGCCGGGCAGGAAAGTGCCTTCCAGCGAGCGTTTGCCGTTGCTGCCACCCCCGCCGAAACCGGCCGCTTCGCCGACACAGTAGAGCCCGCTGACGGGCTGGCCGCTGCGATTGAGTACCCGGCTTTGCAGGTCTGTGCGCAGGCCACCCAGGCTCTTGCGGGTGGTTAGCTGCATCCGGATGGCGATAAAGGGGCCGGCCCCGGTTTTTTGCAGTGGCGCGGGTTTGCAGGTGCGCAGCCGGTCCGGGCCCCACTGCCGGGCATGGCGGATCATGCGTATCTGGGGGTCGTTGTTAAGCTGGTCCCCCTTGCTGAAGTTGGCATCGAAGGCATCGGCGGTGGCCTTCAGGGTCGCGGGGTTGATGTCCAGCGAGCAGGTCAGGGCGTTCATTTTACGGGCCAGTCCGTCGAGGGTATCGTCGGTCAGAAAGTGCCGGCTTTCGTTCTGCATTTGGTTGACCAGGTTTTTGTTGCCCAGCAGCAGTTCCTTGATAAACAGCGGGAACTGTTTGTCGCGAATGCGGGCATTGTGCTCTGCGCCGGAGATGGCGAACTCTTTCAGGGCAATGCGCCGGTTAAGCAGGTGCCAGCTCCAGGGCTTTTCCTGTTCGGCGACCCGTTGGCACAGCCAGTGGGTATCGTAGCCGGTTACCAGCGGCTCCGGCCCGATGCGTTCGCCGCGGTGGTTGAGCCATAGCGCTGATTTGCAGGGAATGGTCGACAGGCCGTGGCCGGGAAAATGGGGGAATGGGTGTGGAAAACCAGCGGCGTAGTTCCACATCTCACCGGCGTGGGTAATGCGGGCCTCCAGGTGGTCTTCCGTCCAGTGGTGCAGCTTGCCGTCGCCGTAGGGGTGGGCGCCGTTGAGCAGGGTCGCCGGCTGTGGCCGGTGGGAGGGCCAGTTGGCGCGGCACTCCTCATGGTTACCGTTAAGGCCGCCCATGGCCAGCACCACGTTGGGCGCCTGGAAACGGACCTCTTTGCCGGTGATCTCGTTGATGGCAAAGGCTCCACACACGGCCCCTGCCTGATGGTCCAGGGCGGTTACCCGGTGCCGGTGGTGAATGGTCAGCCGGCCCCCCGGCCCGGCCTTATGCAGCGCGCTGATCATACAGCGAACCAGTTCCCGGGCGGTCCCCCAGATCACGTGGTAACGGGGTACCCGGTTGCCTTCGCCAAACCGGCCCCGTTCTACCCAGTTAACGGCGGGCATGAATTTCAGGCCTTCGTTGATCAGCCAGTCGTGGACGTCGGTGCGAACGTGATCAACATAGTAACGGGCCCATTGCATCGGCCATTCATCGTCTGGGTCAAGCTCGCCAAAGCGCAGCCAGTCCTGCAGTGCCAGTTCCGGAGAGTCGGCGATTTTCATCCGCCGCTGCAGCGGCGTGTCGACCAGGGCCATGCCGCCGAATGCCCACAGCGCCAGGCCACCCAGACGTTCAGGGGCGTCCCGGTCGATCAGTGTCACCGACTTGCCCGCCCGCAAGGCTTCCAGCGCCGTCACTATGCCTGCCAGGCCTCCCCCGACAATCACGATGTCTGAGGTTGTGTGTGTGGCCATTCAGTAATCCCCGAATTTTGTTAGTGTTTTTATGAGAGATAGTACACCGGCCGGCCGCGGGTGACATAGACCGCCGAGGCCAACATGGTTGGCCTCGAATACCAAAAATCAGAGGTTGGCTTCGGCAAACTCTGCCAGCGCGGAGCGGGGCACGCCCTGAAGGTGGATGTGGCCGCCGTGCTGGAAGGCCTTGAAGCGCTCGGTCATGTAGGTCAGGCCAGAGCTCAGGGGGCTCAGGTAAGGGGTGTCAATCTGCGCCAGGTTGCCCAGGCAGATGACTTTGGAGCCGTTCCCCGCCCGGGTAATGATGGTCTTGATCTGGTGCGGTGTCAGGTTCTGGGACTCGTCAATAATGATCAGGCTGTGCTGAAAGCTGCGGCCCCGGATGTAGTTCATGGATTTGAAGTGCAGCGGTACCTTGCTGAGGATGTAATCCACGCTGGCGGTCATGTTCTCATCGTCTTCATGGAGGGCTTCGAGGTTGTCGATAATGGCGCCCAGCCAGGGCTCCATCTTCTCTGCTTCGGTGCCCGGCAGAAAGCCGATGTCTTCGTCCAGCCCCTGGGTGGAGCGGGTGGCAATGATGCGTTTGTACATCTTGCTGGCAACCGTCATCTCGATGCAGGCGGCCAGGGCCAGAATGGTTTTGCCCGAGCCGGCGGAACCGGTCAGGTTCACCAGGTGGATGTCCGGGTCCAGCAGCAGGTGCAGAGCCATGGCCTGGTAGATGTCCCGGGGCACCAGCCCCCAGACTTCCTCATTCATCAGGTCGTGTTGATGGAGGTCTTTGACAACCAGGTGCTGGTCGGTGATCCCGGTCACCTGGCCGATAAAGCCCCGTTCGTCGATCACAAACTCGTTGATGTTCAGCCTGGCCAGCTCGCCCTCACGCTTGAGGTGGTGCTCGGTGCGGCCCTCGCGCTGGATGGTTTCCACCTTGTCGATGTTGTCCCAGAACGAGTCGGGAAACTCCAGGTAGCCCTTGGGCAGCAGGTCGATGTCGTCCAGCAACTGGTCGTTGTGGTAATCCTGGGCTTCGACACCAAAGCCCCGGGCTTTCAGGCGCATATTGATGTCTTTGCTCACCAGGATGATGTCCCGGGATTCGTGCTGCGCCTGCAGGGACGCGAGTGTGTTGATGATCTTGTTGTCGTTCAGGTGCTGGGGCAGGGAATGGGCGCCTGCACCTTCGGTGCTCATGATGATGGAGAGCCGGCCCAGAGGTTCCGCTTTCTCTCCCCGCAGAATGGGCACGCCTTTTTCGATATCTTTGGGGCTGGCATCACCCAGCAGCTTATCGATATTGCGAATGGCCTGACGACAGTCGGCGGCGACGGTCTGTTTGCCGGTTTTGAGGCCGTCGAGCTCTTCCAGAACGGTCATCGGAATGATGACGTCGTGTTCTTCAAAGTTCAGAAGGGCGTTGGGGTCGTGGATCAGGACATTGGTGTCGAGGACGTACGTTTTCGTGCGAGCTTGCGGTGCTCTGGGCATAGGGCGAGTTACCTCTGTGGTGGATCAGTCGCTCTGGGCACATCGCTGGCTCAGTTCCCGGTCGGAAACCAGCTTCAGCATGTCGTAAGTGGTGATGATGCCAGTTATTTTTGAATCCCTGGTGACAAATATCCGGTGCAGGTGCTGCTGCATCATGATATCGGCAATGTCTCGCACCGGCGTCAGCTCGTCAACTGACATCACGCTTGGGGTCATGATATCGCGTACTTCTACCGGCACCCGGCCCATTTCTTCAAAAAGTGCCATGCGCAACCGGCGGGCTTCTTGCTGTTCTTCGGGGGTGAGCTGGGGCCTGTCGCCGGAGCGCTCGGCGTTCCAGCGGAACTCGGTGATGTCTTTCAGGGTGACAATGCCGATGATGTCGCCGTTGTCATCGGTCACCGGGCTGCCGGTGATTTCGTTATCGGTCAGAAAACGGGCCAGTCGTTCCATCGTCCATTGATAGGGTACGGCCTTTACAGTCGGGGTCATGATCTCATGGGCGAGAACAGTCATTGGCGGGCATATTCCATGTGCAGGGCTTTGATGGAAGCTTAGCCGGTCCGTGGCCTGCAGTCATCCCTGTTTGTGGTTGTTCAGCGGGCGGCGGGAGTCACGGCCTGCAGATTGCCATCATCACCCCATTCAAGTTGGTAACCCTGGTATCTGTCCGATTGCGCCACCGCCTCAAGTGCCTGCATGGATTTGACCGGGAAATCCACCAGTAAGCTGTTCACCAGCCAGCCCGGCAGGGCGCCGTTGGGCTCGGTATGCTGTACCCAGACCATCCGGGTGCGTTCGCCCTGGGGCGTAAAGTGGTAGAGCGTATTGGAGACATCTACCCGCACGCGCCGGCTGTATTCGGCCCGCATGCCCGGTGTGGCATTCAGGTCCATGGTGATTTCGCCGGTCTCGGCGTTGCCGTGGGTACGGATACGCAGCACATAGTCACGGTCGGTCACCGGCCAGGGCATGTCATTAACCGAATAGGCATAGCGATCGTGGAAGTCACCCCGGCCGAAGGCGTAGGATTCGACGCAGTTGAACACCCACTCCTTACAGGATTCGGGGTCGATCATCACCGCCATCAGGTTTTCGATCGGGGCATTGAGTTCGGCGACGGCCTTGAACGCCTGAAAGCCGGACCCGGGCTGAGCCATGGTATAGATCCGGATGCTGTCGACTTCTTTTTGCAGGGCCCAGTGTTCGGCGTCAATGGCCGGCAGCGGGCCGGGCTCCGCCACGAGCGGAGCAGACAGGAGCAGGCTGGCGAAGAAGATGGCGACACCGGGCAGGCCTCGGGCGCCAAAGACTCGGGTGATCCGCATAAGCTACACTTTGATTAGGGAGTTGGCCGCAGTCTACCATGGCGTCCGGCTTGCCTAAGGGCCCCGGGCAAGGGGTTTGTGAACCAGGTATCTTCCTGACAATATCCCAGGCTGATTTGGCCTGATCTGACGGAAACCATGACAAAACAACAACTGATCAATGCAAAAGGCGGGTTTGAACCGGGGCTGATAGAGCACCCGGTAGACGTTATCAACTATCAGGATTACGACCTGCGGACGGTCATGGATAAACCCCGGTCCTGGCTGGCAAAACGCTGGCGTTTTAATCAGTTCCAGTTTGTCAGTGCGATGGCTCCGGGCTGGATTTTCGGGTTGGCGATTATTGATCTCAAGTTCCTGGGCAGCGGCTTTTTCTACCTCTACGATTTCAGCAGCGGGCAGATGCTTGAGCAGTCGTTCCGACAGCCTTTCGCCCGCCATACGCTGATTGAACCGTTTCCTGAGCGGGGGCTGGCGCGGTTTGCCACCCATGGGGTAAAGCTGTCGATCGAACCCTCGATGGGTGGCCGCAGTGTTCGGGTAGAGGCACCGGGGAATATCCGGGCAGATCTGAACATCACCGATACCGGGGAGCCCTTGCGGCTGGTTTGCCCGGCTGGCTATAACGGCTGGGTGTTTACCCGGAAATCGGCGGGGCTGGCGGTCGAGGGCGAGGTGCGCTGGGGTCAGCAGGTGTGGCGTTGTGATGAGCAGGCGCGGGCGTCGATCGACTGGAGCTGCGGTTTTATGCGCCGGGAGACCGCGTGGAACTGGGCGTGTCTGGCGGGGGTGACGGCCGGCGGAACCACCGTTGGGCTGAACCTCGCGGCCGGAGTCAACGAAACCGGAATGACAGAGAATGCCCTTTGGCTGGATGGGCGGTGCATCAGGCTGGGTGCCGCACGCTTTGTGTTTGACCGTTACCACGCAGGCTCTGGCTGGCGGGTAACAACCGACGATGGCCGCGTCGAGCTTGCCTTTGAGCCGGCCGGGCAGCGCAAGGAACGGCTCAACGCCTGGCTGTTGGCGTCCAACTTCCGGCAGTTTGCGGGGACCTTTCAGGGCTGGGTGCTGGATGATGCCGGGCAGAAAGTCCCCGTAGACGGGCTACGGGGGCTGGTAGAGGATCACTTTGCCCGCTGGTAGGCGGGCTGGGCACCGGCAGTTATTTTTCGGGCAGGGTCACGTTCAGTTCCAGTACCGAGCAGCTGTCGTTGCGGTCAACATCGACCTGCACCATATCGTCACTGATCTGCACGTATTTGCGGATAACATCCAGCAACTCCTGCTGCAACTGGGGCAGGTAATCCGGCATGTCCCGCTGGCCACGTTCGTGGGCTACAATGATCTGTAACCGTTCCTTGGCCACGCTGGCGGAGTTGGTTTTCTTACTCCGGAAATAATCAAGAAAACTCATGGCCTAGCCTCCCTTGAACATCCGTGAGAAGAAGCCCTTTTTCTGGGCATTCATGAAACGGTGCTCGCGATCTTCGCCCAGCAGCCGCGCCACGGCATCATCGTAGGCCTGGCCCGCATCACTCTGTTCTTCCAGAATAACAGGAAGGCCCTGGTTGGAGGCGTTCAGGACCACCTGGCTTTCGGGGATAACGCCCAGCAGCGGAACCGCCAGGATTTCTTCAACGTCTTTCACCGACAGCATTTCGCCCCGTTCTACCCGATCCGGGTTGTAGCGGGTAACCAGCAGGTGTTCTTTCACCGGGTCCTGGCTCATCTCTGCCCGCCGGGACTTGCTTTGCAGAATGCCGAGGATGCGGTCGGAGTCCCGTACCGAAGACACTTCCGGGTTGGTCACCACAATGGCTTCGTCTGCATAATACAGGGCCATCTGGGCCCCGTGCTCGATGCCGGCGGGGGAGTCGCAGACGATGTAGTCAAAGGTTTGCGACAGCTCGTTGATGACTTTCTCGACGCCCTCACGGGTGAGAGCTTCTTTTTCCCGGGTCTGGGACGCCGGCAGGATGTACAGGGTGTCTACCCGCTTGTCTTTGATCAGCGCCTGGTTCAGGGACGCTTCGCCCTGAATCACGTTGACAAAGTCGTACACAACCCGTCGCTCGCAGTTCATGATCAGGTCCAGGTTGCGCAGGCCCACATCAAAGTCGATAACAACTGTTTTGTGGCCGCGCCTGGCAAGACCGGTGCTGATTGAGGCGCTGGTGGTGGTTTTGCCAACGCCGCCTTTTCCCGAGGTAACGACAATGATTCTAGCCAAGGTTCGGTTCCTGTTTCGCAGTGGGTTCGTCTTGTCTTCTCGTCTTGTTGTTAGGTGTCACAGCTTCAGGCCTTATCCAGTGGCGTTACCACCAGCAGGTCGTCCCTGAGCTGGATCTGCACAGCGCTTTTCCAGCCATTCTCCTGGAGATCCTCGGAGATTTTATAGTGTCCGGCGATGGACACAAGCTCTGCTTCAAGAGACTGACAGAATACCCGGGCATTTTCTGCGCCATGGATACCGGCGAGGGCACGCCCGCGCAAAGGGCCGTAGACATGAATGTTGCCTGCGGCGAGTACTTCGGCCCCGGCCTGGACCGGGGCCAGGATGATGAGATCACCCTCCGGGGCATACACCTGCTGGCCCGACCGTACCGGCTGGCTGATGATCCGGGCGGGCGCCGCGTCTGCAGCGGCGGCGACTGCAGCCGCCGGTTCGGCAGCGGGGGCTTCTGTCTCAGTGGCCTGTGCCTCGGGCTCTGGTTTGCTTCGTGCGGTGGTGCCAGGCATCAGGGCCAGGGCCGCGCCCCGGGCCAGGCGCCGCTGGTCGTCGTTGCCGGCCTGCACACCGATCACATGAATGCTGTGCCGGCGGCAGGTGCCGATGATTTTGAAGAAGTCCAGCTCGCTGTCCAGGCCCTGATACTTGTCCAGGCTGATAACCAGAGGAATATCCTTGAAAAAGCCGGGTGCCTGGCTGATTTTGTTGCGCAGATTGCTTTCAAACTCGTCGTTGTCGAAGTAGTACAGCTCCAGCGTGGCCAGGGATACATTGGCACTTTTCAGCTGAAAGCTCTGTTTGGGCCCGGAGGCAACGGAATCGCTCATGAAGGTCTGGTTTCCCTGATATCTCGCTGGGTTGGTTCGGTACGGGCTCGCAGGGGCTGGGAGTCAAACCGGATGCCGGACCAGCCAGTGCTGATGAACTGGCGAATGTTACTGTGGCTGTCGCCGGCCGGGTCGTCCAGAACCTGCCGGTAATGCTCTGCGAATAATTGCAGGGTGTCGGCTTCCGTCAGGCTGCAGTACTGGCCCAGGGCAAACACCCGGCAGGAGCCGGTGTTCTCGCCGGCCTCGTTACGCAGCGGGCCGTTGCTGAACCCCGTGAGCCGGACCTCAAAGTACTGGTCGATCAGTGCCAGAGTGCTGTCGAAACCGGCGTGGCCGCGCTGCAGGGAAGCGAGGTGAATACGCACGGCCTCCGCGATGTTCATGACTTGTGTTCCTGTTTGGGGCCGGCCTGGAACCTGGCTTTCCATTCATCGTAGGGCATGCCGTAGATTGCTTCGCGGGCGGCGGGATCGCTGATCTCAACCCCCCGCTCACCGGCCTCGGCACGGTACCATTTGGAGAGGCAGTTACGGCAAAAGCCTGCCAGATTCATCAAGTCGATGTTCTGTACGTCCGTGCGCTCGCGCAGGTGGGCAACCAGGCGCCGGAAGGCCGCCGCTTCGATTTCCGTACGTTCGTTCTCTGGGATGGGCTGGGTCATGGAACCTCACAGTGCCTTGCCGTGGTGTCTTTGGGTTTCCTGACATTTTCGGCATGTTACCGTAAACTACAAGTCTGTATAAATGTACAGATTGTTAACACGAGCCCTACTGTATGGCCCAGCGCAAGATTATTCATGTGGATTGCGACTGTTTTTATGCCGCAGTCGAGATGCGCGACGACCCCTCGTTGCGGGACGTGCCGCTGGCGGTTGGTGGCGCGGGCGGCCGGGGTGTGGTCAGTACCTGCAATTACCGGGCGCGGGCGTTCGGGGTACGGTCTGCCATGCCGGGGGGCGAGGCCCGGCGCCTGTGTCCCGGGCTGGTCATGGTGCCGCCGGATATTCCCCGATACCGGATTGTGTCCCGCCAGGTGATGGGGATTCTGCGGGACCTGACGGATCTGGTAGAGCCGTTGTCGCTGGATGAGGCCTTTCTGGATGTGTCTGATATTTCCGGCTTCCATGGCAGCGCCACCCTGATGGCTCGTCACCTGCGGGAGCGGGTAAAGCAGGAGGTGGGGATAACCATCTCGGCCGGAGTGGCACCCAACAAGTTCCTGGCCAAGATCGCCAGTGACTGGCGCAAACCGGATGCCCTGTTTGTGATCACTCCGGAGCAGGTGCCGGAGTTTGTCCAGGCTCTGCCGGTAGAGAAGCTGTTCGGGGTGGGCCGGGTTACGGCGGGCAAGCTGCGCGCTCTGGGGGTAGAAACCTGTGCTGATCTGCAGAGACTCGGTGTGGACACCCTGATCGAGAAGTTCGGCAAGCAGGGCTACCGGCTGTACGAAATGGCCCACGGCCGGGATGACCGGCCCGTGGTGGCTTCTCGGGTGGCCAAGTCGGTAAGTGTGGAACGCACGTTTTCCCAGGATCTGCCCGGCAAGGAGGCCTGCGCAACGGTGATGCCAGGCCTGGTGGCAGATCTTAATCTTCGCCTGTCCCGTAAGGGGCAGGGTAAACCCGTCCATAAGCTGTTCGTGAAAATCCGCTACAGCGATTTCTCCACCCATACACTGGAGCGGGTGCGGGAGGCTGTCGCTGAGCCCTCGCCGGAGGATTACCAGCCGTTGCTGGATGAGCTGGTGACAGCCCCGGACCGGCCTGTGCGGCTGATAGGGGTCGGGGTCCGGTTCCGGGATGACGCGGCGCCGGTTACCCAGCTACGGCTGTTTGACTGAGCTGCAGGTAGCCGGAAAACAGTTGAACGGAGCCCCAGCCCATCAGGCCGCCGATCAGCGCGCCTGCCCCAACGTCGCTGGGGTAGTGCAGGCCCAGTACCACGCGGGAGGCAGCCACCGAGAGGGTAAAGGGCAACACGGCCCAGGCCAGCCCGGGGGCCGTCGGGAATAACATGGCCTGAAAGCAGACCGCGTGCAGGGTGTGCCCGGAGGGGAAGCTGTACCGGTCCAGCGGTGGCGTTGCGCAGTTAATGGCGGGGAAGGAGATAAACGGCCGCTCCCGGATCAGCCAGTGCTTGAGCAGTTTATAGGTGATCGTGCAGGTCAGGCCGGTGAAGGCCATCAGTACCGCAAGCACCTGACCGCCGCCGGGCATCATGAAAGGAATGCTGAGGATCAGGGCATACCAGAACCAGCCGTCACCAAGGCGGCTTACCAGGCGGAAGTAGCCCTTCAGGGGCCGGAACCGCAGGGTGCGGTTGATGCTCTGGCAAAGCGCGTATTCACGCCGGTCGGCCAGCTCAAAGAATCTGGATGCTTTGCTTGTTGACGCCATGGTATCGGGCCTTTTCAGATTTTTGGAGAACCAGTTTCTCGAATTGCTCAATCTGGCTGTCCCAGCTCAGCTCCAGGGCATCCAGCCGGGCCTGGGCCCGGATTCGTTGCAGCAGGCTGGGTTGATCGGCCAGTCGCAGGGCGTTATTGGTAAAGCCGTCGTCGTCTGTGAGGGGGGCTTTGAGGCCATTCTGACCATGGCTGATGTGTTCCGCGGCGGCGGCGTCATCAAAAGCAACGACGGCCAGTCCGCTGGCCATGGCTTCCAGCACCACGTTGCCGAAGGTGTCGGTTTTGCTGGGGAACAGAAAAATGTCGCCCGATGCATAATGCCGTGCCAGCTCATCTCCCCGGCGGGTTCCGCAGAACACATAGTCGGGGTGGCGTTGCTCCAGCTGGCGTCGCAGGGGGCCGTCTCCCACCAGCACAAACCGGGCATTGGCATGCAGCCCTTTGATACGCTCAAAACATGCCACCGCCTTGCGAATGTTTTTTTCCAGGGCCAGGCGGCCTACGTAGAGCACCGCAACGTCGCCGTCTTCGAGCCCCCAGGTCTTGCGCAGCCCGTTGTCCCGCTTATGAGGAGTGAAGCGCTGGCAATCCACGCCCCGGGCCCACAGACCCGAATTGGTGATGCCCATGTTCCGGGTCACCTCCTGCATTTTGCGGGTGGGTACAAGCGTGCGCACCGTTCGGTTGTGGAACCAGCGCCCGTAAGCACAGAGCAGGCCTTCAAGAGCGCCGGCCCGGTAGTAACGGGAGTAGCTGTGGAAGTTGGTATGGAAGCCCGAAGCCACCGGTACCCCCAGCTGGCGGGCTGCGGTGACCGCCGCCACGCCGAGCGGGCCCTGGGTAGCGACATAGACGGCGTCGGGGCGCTCGCGCCGCCAGAGCTTTTTGAGTGTGCCGGAGCTGCACAGGCCAAACTGCAGTTCCTTGTAGCCAGGCAGGGGTAAACCGGACACCACCAGCTCCCGGGAGAAGAGCGCGTCGCCGCTGGGCTCCACCAGTCCCTTGCGCTCGTGCTTCTGGGCCGGCCGGACCACGGTAACCTGGTGGCCGCGCTGCATCAGCCCCAGGCGCAGGTGCTTCATGGTGTTGGCAACGCCATTGACTTCCGGCGGAAACGTCTCGGAAACAATGGTAATGTGTTGCCCGCGTCGGTCAGCTATCGGCAAAGTAGTCACGGCTTGTCCTGAAGGTTTTGCTGTCATGCCTCTACTATCAGAGACCGCAATGACAGAAGCACGACAGCCCGGTGACAATCCGGTTACGCAAATCGTTTTGATCCCAATCTTATCGAGGAGTCTTCATGCAAACGCGCAAACTTGGCAATACCGACATCGACGTCAGTCTGATTTGCCTGGGTACCATGACCTGGGGTGAGCAGAACACCGAGCAGGAAGCGTTTGAGCAACTGGATTACGCTACCGCCGCCGGTATCAATTTTATCGACGTGGCCGAGATGTATCCGGTGCCGCCGCGGGCTGAGACCCAGGGGCTGACCGAGACCTATCTGGGCAACTGGCTGGCCAGCCGTGGCAAGCGCGACAGCCTGGTGATTGCGAGCAAGGTGGCCGGGCCCGGGAACAGCATGGGGCATCTGCGGGGCGGCCCCAGGCTGACCAGGGAGCATATTCGCGAAGCCTGCGAAAACAGCCTCAAGCGGTTAAAAACCGACTACCTCGACCTGTATCAGGTGCACTGGCCGGATCGTAGTACCAATTTTTTTGGCAAGCTCGGATACGTGCGTAACGCCAACGAGACCATGACGCCGATTGAGGAGACTCTGGGCGCCCTCGATGAGCTGGTGAAGGAAGGCAAGGTGCGGCAGATAGGGCTCTCCAACGAAACGCCATGGGGTACCTCGGAATACCTGCGGCTGTCCC
This sequence comes from Marinobacter sp., assembly GCA_035306945.1. Taxonomy (GTDB): domain Bacteria; phylum Pseudomonadota; class Gammaproteobacteria; order Pseudomonadales; family Oleiphilaceae; genus Marinobacter. The sequence goes on along the minus strand of DATGNB010000070.1, from coordinate 18,957 downwards.
GGGAGCACGGCTGGCCTCGTCCGGTCTCTGTCCAGAACCCATACAACCTGCTTAACCGCTCCTTCGAAGCCGGCCTGGCAGAGTTTGCCCATCGCGAAGGAACCGGCCTGCTGGCGTACTCGCCCCTGGCTTTCGGTATGCTGACCGGCAAGTACCTGGGTGGCAAATGGCCAGAGCAGGCGCGGTTGACCCTTTATGAACGCTTTAGCCGTTACTCCGGTGAGCATGCGGCGGACGCCACCCGGGCCTATTGTGAGCTGGCCCATCAGAACGGCCTGTCGCCGGCCCAGATGGCGCTTGCCTGGGTGAACAGCCGGGAGTTTGTAACCAGCAACATTATCGGTGCCACCAGCATGGAGCAGCTCAGGGAGAATATCGGCTCTGCCGATCTGCACCTGAGCCAGGATCTGCTTGAAGCCATCGAGGCCATCCACGGCGAGTTCACGTACCCCTGTCCGTAGCGACCTCTGTGTAATGGGGGGGGCGGTTACATTCTGCAAACTATCTGATCATTTCTTGACAAAAACACCCTATAGATGCGTCAGTTTACTGGCGCATTTGTGTACAAAGTCACATCATTTTCACCGATAATCATTAGACTTTCGTACTGTAGCCTTTTGGCCAAATCTCATTCTCCGGGTTTGTTGCATTGTCATGATTATCCGTCTGTTCCTGATACTGTTAGCGCTCAATCTTGTTGCCTTTGCGGTGCGTGCCGAGGCCCAGGAGCTGGTTGTGAGTGAACGGCTCCAGTCCGAGCGGATGATGGCTGAGCGCGATGACGCCATGTCGCCGGAAGATCTCTACCAGTTCCAGGAATGGATCGCGGGCGAGACCGGCGATGACGGGAGTGAGGTTCTGAGTGCCATTGGTTCCCGCCTGTTCAGTCTGGGTATGTTGCGGAGCCGGGAGTCCGGCAGGAGTTATGCCTCAGACGGTGCTCAGGCGGATCACGGTGTTGCCCTGCTGAACGAAGGCGCCAGCCTGAATCTGCGCTGGAACTTCTGATCCCTGCCACCCGCTTTCCCTGTTACTGCGCCCCCCTTGTTCTCTGACGTCGTGCATTGTCAGCGTCGTTTTCCCGTGTGATCATCAAGGCCGTTGAGAATCTCATCGACTGAGGAGCCTGTGATGGCCGTACAGAACGGAATCTATTCTGACGACGTGGACGCCTGTGTAGATCGGGTAATCGAGCGGGTTGGTAAACGCATCACGTTGGGGTTACCCCTGGGCCTTGGTAAGCCGATACGGTTTGCCAACGCGCTGTACCAGCGCGCCAGGCAGGACCCAGACATCCAGCTGCACATCGTTACGGCGCTGTCTTTGCTGGCACCCGAAGGCGGCTCCTCCCTGGAAAAGCGGTTTATGGAGCCTTTTGCCCACCGGCTGTACGGCAGGATACCGGAGCTGGCCTACGCGCGGGATGCCCTGAACAGTAAACTGCCGGCCAACGTGACCGTTTCCGAGTTCTTCTTCAAGGCCGGCAGTTACCTGAACAATCGCGACCAGCAATGTCATTACGTGTGTACCAACTACACGCATGCGGTGCGTGACCTGATGGCCCAGGGCATCAATGTGGTTGCCCAGTTGATGGCGCCGGGGCAGGACCATGGCCGGATGGGCGAACTCAGCTTCAGCTGTAACCCGGACCTGTCACTGGACATATTGCCACTCCTGCGGGAGCGCGAGGCGCGCGGCACTCCGGTTGCGGTGGTTGGGGAGCTCAACCGGCATCTGCCCTGGTTTGGCCACCAGGCCGCCGTGGCGGAAGGCGAGTTTGACGTGATTCTGTCGGACCCGCACAACGATTACCCCTTGTTCCCGGCACCCCAGATGGCGATACAGCCGGAGGATCATCTGATCGGTTTTTACGCCAGTACCCTGCTCAAAGACGGCGGTACACTGCAGGTGGGTATCGGTTCTCTGGGAGCCGCCCTGGTATACAACACCATTCTCCGGCACCGCCATAACCCGCAATGGCAGGCACTGTATGATCATCTGAAGGTCGCCGAAGAGTTCCCGGTAGCGGCAGAGTACGGCGGCACCGGCAGGTTTGAGCGGGGGTTGTACGGCTGCAGCGAAATGTTCGTGGATGGTTTTCTCTACCTCATGCAGGAGGGCATTCTCAAACGCGAGGTCTTCGATGACGCCCGCCTGCAGGAGCTGATCAACGACGGTGAGATTGGCCGTGAGCCATCGCTGGAGATGCTGGATACGCTCTGCCGTCACGGGCTGATTGAGTCTCCGCTGCGGGCCCGGGACCTGCAATGGTTGATCCGGTACGGGGTCATGCAACCTCAGGTGGAGCTGCGGGGCGGTCGACTGCTGTTGTCGGACGGTGTCTCTGTGCAGGCGGATCTGGCCGACGCCGAAGCCCGGCAGGCCATTGCCCGGCATGGTCTGACGGAACAGTTTTGCGGTGGCGTGGTGATGCATGGGGGCTTTTTTGTCGGCCCTGACAGGTTCTACCAGGAACTGCGGGAGCTGACCGAAGCTCAGCGCGCCCGGATCAGCATGACCAGCGTTAACTACATCAACCACCTGTACGACCATCGCTACGGCAAGCAGCGCCTTAAAACCGCACAACGGGTGCATAGCCGTTTTATTAACACGGCAATGATGCAGACCCTCACCGGTGCAGCGGTTTCGGATGGCCTCGACGACGGGCGCGTGGTGAGTGGGGTGGGAGGCCAGTACAACTTTGTCTCGATGGCTCATGAGCTGCCGGGTGCCAGATCTGTCCTGGTGCTGCGTGCCACCCGCCAGTCGGGCGGCGAAACGGTGTCTAACCTGGTGTTCAATTACGGCCACTGCACCATTCCCCGGCATCTCCGGGACCTGGTGATTACCGAATACGGCATCGCAGACCTGCGCGGCCGGAACGATGAAGACGTGGTCTTGCGACTGATCCGTATTGCGGACTCACGCTTTCAGGATGGCTTGCTCAGGCAGGCCCGGAAAGCCGGCAAGGTCCGGCCAGGGTTCAGGATTCCGGCAGCGTGGCGGAACAACACGCCAGCCGCGGTAAAGGAGGCGCTCAACGCTGCGGGGGAGGGCGACTGGTTCCCGGCTTTTCCATTCGGCCGGGACTTTACGGATGACGAACTCACCCTGGCCAAAGCCCTGACCGGGCTGAAGACCGCAACCGCCTCTGGCCGTGGTAAACTTGCGGCACTCTGGCAGGCTCTGAGAGCCAAGGACGAAGACGGACGCTACGATGCATTGCTTGAGCGGATGGCATTGTTGCGACCCTCCGGCGTGCGGGAAAAACTGGACCGCAAGCTGCTGATCCATGGCCTCGACCGCCTGCAAACCCCTGATACCGAGACGAAGGCCCGAAACTGATGCAAGCTGATTCCCCGCAAGAAACCCCGGAAGTCTTTACCGTTCATTATGTGCTGAAGAATCGCAACGGTGAGTTGGTCGACACCTCTGAAGGCAGTGAACCACTGCACTTTCTGTATGGCGCGCCTGAAATCATCGAGGGTATTCAGCGCGCTGTGAAAGGTCGTAAAGCGGGGGACTGCCTTGAGGTAACTATTCCGCCGGAGCTCGCTTACGGTGAGTACCGGGACGATCTGGTCCGCACCGTGCCCCGCTCCCTGTTTGAAGGTATCGAAAGCCTCGAAGTAGGGATGCGGTTCCAGACCAACTCCGGCGAAGCAGCCCAGGTAGTGCAGGTGTTGTCCATTGACGGTAATCTGGTGAAGGTTGACGCCAATCACCCGCTGGCCGGTTTTACCCTGTATTTTGATCTGGAAATTCTGGGCTGCCGGGAGGCAACCGAAGATGAGATCGCCCAGGGCCGGCCCCTGTTCTAGAGCCCGGGCCCGAAAACGGGGCTGAAGTGTGACCTGTGTCACGGTGTGTAACCTTCTGATAGCGTCATGTAGGTTCGTGAATAGGATGTATAATTGCTGTAACTCGATGTTGCCTGTATTGTCGGAGGCAAATCCCGGAAACTTATTGACATAACAATAGAGATGGATGGCGTGGAGCAGACAAACGAGAGTTGGCGAATCCTGATCGTAGAAGATGATGAGCGTTTGGCGAACCTCACTCGCGAGTACCTCGAGAGCAACGGTTTGGCCGTTTCTCTGGAAACCCATGGCGGTGCGGCTGTTGAGCGCATCCGAAACGAACAGCCGGATCTGGTGGTGCTGGACCTGATGTTGCCGGGGGAAGATGGCCTGTCTATCTGCCGGCGTGTGCGGCCGTATTATTCCGGCCCGATCATCATGCTTACCGCCCGCACCGACGACCTGGATCAGGTGCTCGGCCTGGAGATGGGTGCCGATGACTACATCGGTAAACCGGTTCAGCCTCGTGTGTTGCTGGCCCGTATTCGTGCCATGCTGCGCAGGCTGGAGAATGCGCCTGGAGCGGCAGAAGACGCGCCGGTAGAAGCACCGGTCCGGCTTCAGTTTAACGACCTGACGGTGGACAGCTCCATGCGCGAGGCCTGGCTGAGCGAGGAGAGCATCGATCTGACCAGTGCGGAATTCGACCTGTTGTGGCTGCTGGCCAGTAATGCCGGCCGGGTATTGAGTCGGGAAGAGATCTTCACGGCGCTCCGAGGCATTGAGTACGATGGCCAGGACCGTTCTATTGACGTGCGGGTGTCTCGCATTCGTCCTAAAATCGGCGATGATCCGATTCATCCGCGCCGGATCAAAACCGTACGGAGCAAGGGCTACCTGTTTGTAAAGGAAGCCTGACCGCTTCTGGTGCCGGCCTTGGCGGCCGGTACCAGCCACCAGGGTTATTTTCATGTCCCTGAAGTTCTTTCTGAAAATCTACGTGCGCATCGCGGCTCTTGCCGCTGCTGTGCTGATGCTGTGTGCGTTGTTGTTTCTCGGCCTTAACAGCGTACGGGCCCAGCACTGGCATGAGTACGCCGCTGAGCCCCTGATGCGGTGGCTGGCAGCCATGCCGGACCCGGCGGGGCAATACCACTGGATGCCTTCGTTGTTTGGTCTGCAGACTCTCTCGCCCGCTCAACTGCAGGATGCGCCGGTTCTGGCCGAGCGGCTGGCATACGGCCAGGTAGTGGCCGAGCACAACGACGCCGGGCAGCGCTTTCTGGTGCGCACCGTTGACGGCCAGATCCTGAGCCTCACCTTTAAACAGACCTACCCGGACCTGACCCGGGCCCTGGCGTTGCTGGTACGCTGGCATCTGAACAGCACCACGCCCGGGCACCGTGCGATGGTTGCGGAAGAGCTCGGGCACGCGCTGAAGGTTACCGTTGCCCCGGTAGAGAATGCCGGCCAGCTGCCGGATCAGGCCGTTCTGCAGGAGCTCGGCGAGCGGGGCTTTGTGGTGTTCCAGCGCAGCAGCCATGCCAGGGTCTTGCTCCAGCTCTCGGAAGGGGAGCTGGTGGTGTTGTCCATGCCGGCACCGTTCAATCCCTGGGGCTGGCCGGTGATGGTTCTGCTCCTGGCCATCATCGGCGGAGTCCTGGCACTGACGTTGTACTTCGGGCTGCGGTTTGTTGACAGCCGGTTGCGCAAGATAGAAGCGGTGGCGATACGGATTGGTCGGGGCGAAATGGGTGCGAGAGTGGAGTCAGAACCCGGTACTTTTCTGTCCCGGCTGGCGAATTCGTTTAACGGAATGGCGGAGCACCTGCAGCGGCTGGTCCAGGTGCAGAGGGAGATGATCCATGCGGTGTCCCATGAGCTGAGGACGCCGGTGGCCCGGATACGCTTTGGTATCCAGATGATTGAGTCGGCCCGGACGCCGGAGTCTCTGGAAAAACAGCTGGGCGGAATCGACGATGATATTCAGGAGCTGGATGAGCTGATTGATGAAATCCTCACCTACGCACGGCTGGAGCAGGGTGGGCCGGTCTTCACGCTGCGGGAGGGATCGGTCCCTGAGATCGCCCGGCACGTGGTCAGGGAACAGCAGTCCATTCGGGAAGGCGTCGGGATTGAGTGTCGTATCAGCGCCAGCTCAGAGCGCTGGGCAATGGCCGATATGGAACCCCGATATATCCACCGGGCATTGCAGAATCTGGTGGGTAACGCCGCCCGGTATGCCGAAGGGCGGGTACTGGTGAACTGCCAGCTTGATGAAGACACCTGCCGGATTGATGTTGAGGACGACGGGCCCGGTATCCCGGAGCAGGACTGGGAGAAGATCTTTACCGCTTTTGCCCGGCTGGATGACAGCCGGACCCGCACCTCCGGTGGCTATGGTCTTGGCCTGTCGATTGTCCGGCGTATCCTGTACTGGCACGGTGGTCAGGCCTTTGTCGGGCGTAGTGACGAGCTTGGTGGTGCCAGGTTCAGCCTGGTGTGGCCGCGACGGAAGCCGGCCGACCCGATTTTGTGAACCAGCCCTCAATGCCTCACCGGTTGTAACAAAGGACTACATAACCACAACTGAACCGGACGGGGTGATGATCAATAATCGCAAACGTAAGGGATGACTTTTGAGGTTGTAGTTCTAACGAACTTTCCTTGTTTCATTCGTCATTTAGAGGCCGGAGCATTCCGGTCTTTTTTTTGCCCGGATTTTGCCTCCGTTAACCCTCGCCGCCGGCAGACGCTGGTAGAATCTCCTGAAAACAACAGGAGAATCTGATGTCCCCCTATCTCTTGGCTATCGACCAGGGCACCACCAGTTCCCGCGCGATCGTTTTTGACCGTTCCGGCATGCAGGTTTCGGTTTCGCAGCAGGAGTTCCGCCAGTATTTTCCCAAAGATGGCTGGGTGGAGCACGATGCGGGTGAAATCTGGGAAAGTTCGCTTTCGGTCTGTCGTGACGCACTCGCAAAGGCCGGGATAGAGGCCTCGGAGCTGGCGGGTATCGGGATTACCAACCAACGGGAGACCACCATCATCTGGGACCGCCGCACCGGAGAGCCCATCCACCGGGCGATTGTCTGGCAGGATCGCCGTACCGCCTCGTTATGCACCAAACTTCGTACCGATGGCCATGAGACGCTGGTGGTGGAGCGTACCGGCCTGCTGATCGATCCCTACTTCTCCGCCACCAAGATTGCCTGGCTTCTGGACAACGTTGAAGGGGCCCGGCAGCGCGCTGAAGCCGGTGAGCTTGCATTTGGCACAGTCGATACCTGGCTGCTGTGGAATCTCACTAAAGGCAAGGCGCACCGGACCGATGCCACTAATGCCTCCCGGACGGCGCTGTTTGATATCCATACCCAGGCCTGGGACAGCGAACTGATGAAGCTCTTCCGGGTGCCGGAGGCGCTGATGCCGGAGGTACTCGACTGCGCTGATGACTTTGGCGAAACGGCAGCAGAGTGGCTCGGTGCCGCGGTACCCGTTGCCGGTATTGCCGGCGATCAGCATGCGGCGCTTATCGGCCAGGCCTGCTTTGAGCCCGGGCAGGCAAAGAGTACCTATGGTACCGGGTGTTTCCTGATGCTGAATACCGGTGACAAGGCCTTGCGGTCAGAGAACCGGCTGCTCACCACCATGGCCTATCGGCTGAACGGAAAACCCTGTTATGCCATTGAAGGCAGTATCTTTGTGGCGGGCGCGGCGATGCAGTGGTTGCGGGACGGGCTCAAGCTCATCGCTCATGCCGCGGATTCAAAAGATCATGCCGAGCAGGTGGGCGCCGACAACGCCGTGTACCTGGTGCCGGCATTCACTGGCCTGGGCGCTCCCCACTGGGACCCTAATGCCCGGGGCGCTATCATGGGGCTGACCCGGGATACGGGTATCGGCGAGATTGTTACCGCCGGATTGCAGTCTGTGTGCTATCAGACCAAGGACCTGATCCGGGCCATTCGCAACGATGGGGCGGGGCTTGGGTCGCTGCGGGTGGATGGCGGTATGGCGGTGAACGACTGGGTGATGCAGTTTCTGGCAGATATCCTGAATGTGCCGGTGGACCGCCCCCGGGTAACGGAAACCACCGCTCTGGGGGTGGCTTACCTGGCTGGTTTGCAGACGGGGGTGTTTGAGAGCCTGGAGCAGATCACTGAGATGTGGCAGTGCGAACGTCAGTTTGTGCCGGACATGCGGCCCGCGCTCCGTGAATCACTGTATGCGGGCTGGCTGGATGCGGTCGAGCGGATCTGCAACACCTGAGGCCAGAGACGCCTCAGGCGGTGCGTTCAAAGGCGATCAGGTGATCGGCCGCCACCCTGACTGGCACCTGTTCGCCAACCTGAAAGTCCAGATGGCTGCGGAACAGGGTTTCAAATTCGGTGCCGCGGGGGCAGCGAAACCGGTACAGGGTCGAGGTGCCGGCAAAGGTCTTCTCTACTACCACGGGTTTCAGGGGTGAGGCTTCGTCGTGGACGATGTCGTCCGGCCGTAGGAGCACATCCACCAGAGTCCCGGCCTGCCACTTATACGCGCGGTTGCCGTAGATGGTCCCCAGCTCGGTTTCGATGGTATCGGGCCCGAGGGCAATGCCGGGAATAAACGTGCCCTGGCCGACAAAGCTGGCAACAAACCGGTTGGCGGGCTCGTGGTAGAGGTTGTAGGGGATGTCCCACTGCTGGATCTCGCCGTTTTGCAGCACCGCCGTCTGGTCGCACATGGCGAACGCTTCTTGCTGGTCGTGGGTAACCAGAATCGCGCTGATACCAAGCGATTTCAGGATTTCACGCACATCCAGACTGAGGCGGCGGCGCAGATCGGTATCCAGGTTGGAAAACGGTTCGTCCAGAAGAATCAGCGTGGGCTCAGGGGCCAGCGCCCGGGCCAGGGCGACACGTTGTTGCTGCCCCCCGGAGAGTTCGTGGGGATAGTCATCGGCCAGGTCCTGCAGATGAACCAGGTCCAGCAGCTGGCCGACCTTCTGGCGACGCTCGGTCTTGCTCAGGTGTTGCAGGCCAAAACCTACGTTATCGGCAATGCTCAGATGCGGGAACAGGGCATAGTCCTGAAACACCATCCCGATCTTGCGTTTCTCCGGCGCCAGCGTACGGCCTGGCAGGCTGATCGCCTGACCCTGCAGGCGGATCTCGCCATGGCTGATGGGCAGAAAGCCGGCCAGGGCCCGGAGCATCGTACTCTTGCCGCAGCCACTGGGGCCCAGAAGGCAGCCAATATCACCATGCCGTAAGGCAAAATCGATGCCTCGTACCACCGAGTCCTTGCCATAACCACAGGCCAGGTTGTTCACTTCCAGAAGCCAGCCGGGTGCCGGTGCCGTTGTGGTGGCCATGAAGTCAGTCCAGGCGGTTGAGGATCAGAAATTCCAGCAGAGCTTTCTGCGCATGCAAGCGGTTTTCTGCCTCATCCCACACCACTGAGCCCGGGTGGTCCATCATCTCAGCAGAGATTTCCTCGCCCCGGTGGGCCGGCAGGCAGTGCATGAACAGTGCATCCCTGTTGGCCAGCGCCATCAGCTCCGGGTTGATCTGATAGCCCTGGAACGCCGCTTCCCGGGCTTTCTGTTCGTCTTCCTGGCCCATGGAGGCCCACACGTCGGTAACCAGCAGGTCGGCACCGGCGGCAGCTTCGGCAGGGGTACGGTAGACCGTTACCCGGCCGGCATGGGTGGCCAGCAGCTCGCTGTCCGGGTCATACCCTTCGGGGCAGGCGATGTTCAGATGGAAACCGAAGCGTTCCGCGGCATTCATGTAGGAATGGCACATGTTGTTGCCGTCTCCGATCCAGGCCACGGTGGCGCCCCGGATACTGCCGCGGTGCTCCCGGTAGGTCTGCATGTCGGCCAGTAGCTGACAGGGATGAAAATCATCCGTCAGGGCGTTGATAACCGGTTTGCTGGACGCCGCGGAAAAACGTTCGACGGTGTCGTGAGCGAATGTACGTATCATGACTGCATCCACCATCCGGGAAATCACGATGGCCGAGTCTTCAATCGGCTCGCCGCGGCCGAGCTGGGTGTCCCGGGGCGAGAGGAACATGGCGGAGCCGCCCAGCTGCACCATGCCGGCCTCGAAAGACACCCGGGTGCGGGTGGACGACTTTTCGAAAATCATCGCCAGAACCTTGTTTTTCAGGGAGTCTCTGACGTTGCCCGCACGCCACTCCCGACGCAGACGGGAGGCATGATCCAGCAGAGCTTCGAGTTCGCTGGTGGTCAGGTCGTTCAGTGTCAGAAAGTGTCTTACTGCCATGCAAGGCCCCTTTAAGGAAAGTCCGCAACCGATCGGTTCTGAAAAAAGGGAGTCAGTCTAGCCCGTCATAACCCCTATGACAACGCCCGTTAACCTGCGCTTGCTCCGTATCAATCCGCCCGGCTTGGTGTGGGGTCTGGCTGGTGTGTACAATAGCCGCAAGAGCCGGAATGCGGCGCTCCTTTTCTTAATCAGAGGTGTATGTTCATGGACATCAACGAAACCATCAAAAGCCAGCTTGAAGAAAATCCGGTGATTCTGTACATGAAGGGCACCCCGCAGGCACCGCAGTGTGGATTTTCGGCCCGTACCGTTCAGGCACTGATGGCCTGTGGCGAGCGCTTTGCGTTTGTGAACATTCTGGATAATCAGGAGCTCCGTGAAGCGCTGAAAATCTACTCCAGCTGGCCTACCTATCCGCAGTTGTACGTTGGCGGTGAGCTACTCGGTGGTTGCGATATCGTACTGGAAATGGCGGAAAGTGGAGAGCTGGCCAAGGTGGTCAAGGATGCCGTCAAGCAGGCCGAAGCCTGATCTGACGTTCAGGACCGCTTGGGGTTGAACACCAGTTTTATTTCAAAGCGGTCCGACTCTTCTCCCACAGGCTCCGGGTAGGGGCTTGCTGCCAGAGCAGCACGATAGGCTGCCTCATCAATTCTCTGTACTCCGGTGGATTGTAATACCCGGGCCCGGGTCAGTGCACCGTTGGGCAACAGTGTCAGTTCAAGTGTCATGGTGACGGGTTGGGTCAGCCGGGAAATGGCCGGCAGACGCTGCTGTTCCAGCTTTTCCGCCAGGTGTACCGCCAGAGCAACCAGGTAGGGGTCGTCCTCGGCCGCCAGCTGACTGATTTGGGTTGTGGGCTCGGGGGCCAGGGTTGTGCCGGGCTGCGGTGCCGATGGCACGCCGGGCGCACGCTCGGCAGCCGGGGGTTCGGGTGTGCCGGGCGCAGGTGTGGCTGGCACCGGCTCAGGAGCCGGTGGCTCGGGTTGCGGGCTGGCCCGTGGTTGGGCCGGCGCCGTGGTTGTAACGCGATCGGGCAGGAGCGGTACTTCGAACTCCGGGTGCCGGGGTGCCGGGGCGGCTGAAGCAGCCGGCGTGCTGGCAGAGGCAGGCGCGGAGGACGGGCTCACCAGCTGGAACGCGATCCGGTGGCTGAGGTCATCGCGCGGAGGCAGGGGCGACGGCAGGCTCGCCAGCAGCAGGGTATGTGCCATAAACGCCAGAGAAAGGGCCAGGGCAAGCCGGTAGGATGCCGGGCTGGCCGGGCCATGGAGGGGCTTCCCCGGCATCGTGATCAGGCGGTCTTCGAGCGCAGGCTGCCTACCATTGCATTAAGCGCACGGTCGATAAGCGCACCTTGCTCCAGCAGAATCAGGCGGCCCCGACGCATCTCGTGGGCCAGCTCAAGCCGCGATTTCTCGATTACCTTCAACCCCATTCGGTTAACAAACACAAAGCAGTCCGCTTCATCAATAATGGCCGACAGTTTGCAGCGGAACGAGGTACCGTTCACCAGGCTGAACTCCACCCAGCTACCGATTTCCAGCTTGTCGAGCTGGGCAACAAACTCGGCAATGGCGGCGTCGTCCAGATCCTGTTGATGGTCAAACCTGGACTGAACGGACTCTTCTTCGGCAGGTGTTGGTTCTGGCTCTTTCCGGGTCTTGATCGATGAGTTGGTGCGGAAGGCATCCGCCAGTTCATGCTTGAGCTGGCTCATCATCTGATCCAGACGATTGGTGTTGTAGGAAACCTCCTCCAGCCCGGTACGTAGCGTTTTGAGAAGCCCGGGTACAACCCGTACCCACTGGTCTCTTTCTTCGTCTTCTTCGTGCGGGTGCAGGCACCAGATCAGGTCATCCACCACCCGTACGGTCTCCTGCCAGCGGTGCTCAATGTCGTCCCGCAGGTAGGCCAGAAACATCACCCGGCTCCAGCCATGCACCAGAATGTCGTGCACCGATTCGGGCAGGTCGTAACGGGTGACTTTTTCTTTCAGCAGGCGATCCACGGCTTCCTGGGCTTTCTGGGACCGGATACGGCCGCGCTCGGATTCCCGGGTGCGCTGTTCCACCAGCGATGCTTTCCGGTTTTCCCGCTCCAGGAACTGTTCGAACCCCTGATTGAGGGTTTCGAACAGGCTGATATCGCCGTCAAATTCGTTGAGGATGCGCTGGACCACGGTGTGTATCTGGTCATACAGCTTGTCCCGGCTCTTTTCGTCGCTGCTGCTCCAGCCAATACCGGCTTTGGCCAGGGAGTTGAGCAACTTGCGGGCCGGGTGAGAGGCCTTGCTGAAGAAGCTCTTGTCCTTGATCACCACCTTGAGAATCGGGATCTGAAGGCGGCTGATCAGTACCTGGACCGGTGACGACAGGTTGTAGTCGTCGAGAATGAACTCGAACAGCATCGATACCAGATTGATCAGGTCTTCGTCGACTTCGCTCAGTGCCGCTTTCTGCTTGTTGTGAGCAGCGTTTTCTGCAATCAGGCCCTGGATAATCTGTTTCAGATCGACAACCACCGGCTCGCCACTGCTGAGATCGCCGGAGCTGGGCAAGGCCTGCTGTCCCGGCAGGCTGCCAAGCAGGTCGATGAGCTCGTGGGCACCCATCACCCGGAGTGAAGGGTCGATATGACGCGTGGGGAGGCCGGCATTGGCCCGTTGCCGTGCCAGCATCTGGCGAATCTGCTCGAACAGGGCCATGTCTTCGGCGCTGGGCTGGTAGCTGGCGTCCGGGCTGGCCGGCGCTGCGCTGTGCTCGGGCATCTGGGCTGGGGCACGCTTTTGTTCGCCGGCTTTACCCTGATACCGGAAGTTGGGAATGATGCCCGCCTGGATCAGAATGCGGTTGGCTTCATTCAGCAGCATGCCGAGGTTGGAAATCACGTAGCGGTCAAATTGCTTGAGGACGATCAGGCGCTCGCGAATCTGGATTTCCAGAGCCTGGATAGCCTCGATAAAGGCGGTACAAAGGTGTTCCGGGGCCATGGGATTAACCGGCGAGGCCTCGCCAGCGCCCGGGTAGACCTCGCTGAAGCGCGCCTGCAGTTGCAACAGCGGCCCCTGGAAGTGTGCTTTTGCCTTGGTGACCATGGCATTGACCGCCACCTGTTCTTCCAGGTCGTCGTCACCTACCAGCGACAGACTGTCGGCATTCTGGGCCAGAGAGGCTTCTTCGCTGCGGTTCTGGTCAGTGGGCGGCTCGGCAAAGTAGCGTGCTACCGCATTCTGGAAGTGGCGCTCGACACCTTTGCGCTTGATGCGGATCTCCCGCATGGCTTCAAAATAACGGTTCTGCTCGTTGTTACTGCGGGAATTGTTCGCCAGCTCGAACAGGGAATCGTCGACCGCGTCGAATGCGCCCTGTAGTAAATCGCCCAGTCCCGCGACAACGGTGTCACGGATACGGGCAACCTCCGGCGGCACCGGGTGGTTACTTGCCGCTTCCCTGTGTTCGCGGAGGTAATGTATGCCGGACTGCTTATTCATGGCCGACTCCTGTTTACGCCTTAACCGGATACATGACCGAGCTGGATAGTGCTTTTTAGTATCCCCTAAATTTAGCCTATTTTTGACTGGAATGACACGACTATTCATCAGTCTGTATGGGCCGTTAACTGCGACCGTGCTTTTTCCGCTTGCGAGGATGAACAATTGCCGCTTTTACAACGTTATCCTTGATCTGCAGGACTTCGATGGGGTGTCCGTCTACCCTCAGGCACACGTTGGTGTCCGGGATGTTTTCCAGGGTTTCGGTGATCAGGCCGTTCAGGGTCTTGGGGCCATCGGTCGGGAGGTTCCAGCCCAGGGTCTTGTTGATGGTGCGAAGCGCGGCACTGCCGTCAATAATAAAGGTGCCGTTGTCCTGGGGGATGATGTCCATCGAGGTGGCGGCAAAGTCGGTGGTAAACTCGCCCACGATTTCCTCGAGAATATCCTCAAGCGTGGCAAGGCCAAGCACGTCGCCGTACTCGTCAACCACAATGCCAAACCGGCGCCGGCCCTTCTGGAAGTTCAGTAGCTGGGTGTTCAGCGGCGTGCTTTCCGGCACGAAGTAGGGCTCCGAGCACAACTGCAGGATCATGTCCTTGTCGATGTCTTCCCGCTGCAGCAGGCGGGCCGCACTGCGCAGGTGGAGTATCCCCCGGATCTCGTTGATGTCACCGGCAAACACCGGCAGGCGGGTGTGCTGGCAGTTCTTGAGTTGCCGGATAATGGTGTCCAGGTCGTCCTCGAGGTCGATGCCGACCACGTCGTTCCTGGGGACCATGATGTCATTGACGGTCACGCTGTCCAGATCAAGGATGCTGACCAGCATGTCTTTGTGCTTGGTGGGGATCAGTGCGCCGGCCTCGTTGACCACCGTGCGCAGTTCTTCCCGGCTGAGGTGGTCGTTAGAGGCCTGGGCGGACGATATTCCCAGTATCCGCAGAATCAGTGTGGTGAGCAGGTTAACGAGCCAGACCAGCGGATACAGGAGTTTGAGCAGGGGAATCAGGGCGTGGCTGGCCGGGAAAGCGATCTTTTCGGGAAACAGGGCCGCCAGGGACTTTGGCGTGACTTCGGCAAAGATCAGGATGACCACGGTCAGAAGAATGGTGGCGATGGCAATGCCGGCGTCGCCCCACAGCCGGATGGCAATAACGGTGGCGATCGACGACGCAAAGATATTGACGAAGTTGTTGCCGATCAGGATGACCCCAATCAGCTGGTCTGTCCGGTTCAGCAGTTTCTGGGCACGCAGCGCCCCTTTGTGGCCCGTTTTCGCCATGTGTTTGAGGCGGTAGCGGTTGAGGGACATCATTCCGGTTTCTGAGCTTGAAAAGAAAGCGGAAAGGACGATCAGGCCGATCAGGAGGATGAACAGCGCGGTGAGCGATGTTTCGTTCAAGAGAGAAACCCTTACATTTGGGACACGTTGCGAAAATAGGAGTTATGGTTTGCGGATGTCAAGCGGGTTTGCCCGCTAGGCGCCCCGCTGGAAAAGCAGCTCCAGGACAAATTTGCTGCCGTAGAAGGCGATCATGAGGAGTGCGCAGCCGGCGAGTGTCCAGCGGCTGGCCGTGATCCCGCGCCAGCCCTTGGTGTAGCGCCCTGCCAGCAGGCCCACAAAAACCAGCAGTGAGAGCAGGGAAAAAACCGTTTTATGGGCCAGGTGCTGGGCGAACAGGTCTTCAATGAATACGGCACCGGTCACAATCGCCAGGGTCAGTAGCACAACGCCGGCCCAGACAAGCTCAAACAGTACCGACTCCATGGTCTGCAGCGGTGGCAGGTTGCGCACCAGCACGCTGCTGTAGTTCCGCTTGAGCTGGCGGTTCTGGACGTACAGCAGGCCGGCCTGGATGGCCGCGAGGGTGAAGAGGCTGTACGCCGTAATCGACAGCGCAATGTGCGACAGCATGCCATAGCTCCCGCCCGGCACCACGCGAGAGGGGGTGTGGGTGATCAGCGCCAGCACAATGGTCAGGCACGCCAGCGGGTAGGCGCCCAGAAACAGGCTACCCACCGGTTTGGTCAGGTTGAGGCCCAGTAACAGAAAGACGATCAGCCAGGTAATCAGTACCGAACTCTTGAAAAAGCTCACATCAAAACCGCCGGCTATCTGCACCGTCTGGGCGATAAGCAGCCCGTGGCCGGTCAGGGCCAGCACGCCAACAAGGGTGGTCAGCGCCAGGCTGGGCTGGACGCGGCCACGAAAATGCAGAGCCTGCAGTGCAGTCCCGATGCTGTACAGGAGAAGGGCAATAACCGCGAGGATCAGCGTTCCCATGACGTTCTTGAAGTTGACCTTTATAAGGTGAAAGCAGCTCGGAGTTGTTCAGAGGCTTGGTAGTCTGGGTATAATGTCGCGATTATGCAACAGGAATCAAGCCGCCCTCGCTGGGTTCTTGATTTGTGTGAACAAATTCTCCGGGGTACGGAAAAGCAACATGTTTGAGAATCTTCAGGACCGGCTATCCGGCAGTTTGCGCAAGATCTCGGGTCAGGCGCGCCTGACCGATGACAACATCAAGGACACCCTGCGTGAGGTACGCATGGCCTTGCTGGAAGCGGATGTGGCGCTGCCTGTGGTCAAGGCGTTTATCGAGAGTGTGCGCGGGCGGGCGATCGGGCAGGAGGTGCAGCGCAGTCTGACCCCGGGCCAGGTGTTTGTGAAGGTTGTCCAGCAGGAGCTGGAGCGGGTTATGGGCGAGGGCAACGAGACCCTTAACCTCGCGGTGCGTCCTCCCGCCGTCATTATGGTGGCGGGCCTGCAGGGTGCCGGTAAGACCACCACGGTGGCCAAACTCTCCCGGTTTCTGAAAGAGCGCCAGAAAAAATCCGTGATGGTGGTCAGTGCGGATGTTTATCGCCCGGCTGCGATCCGGCAGCTGGAAACTCTGGCCGGCGAAGTGGGGGTCGAGTTCTTCCCCAGCACCGCCGAGCAGGACCCGGTGGATATCGCGAATGCGGCCATCGAGGCGGCTCGCCGCAAGCACAGCGATGTACTGATTCTGGATACCGCGGGTCGCCTGCACGTTGATGAAGCCATGATGGGCGAGATCGGCCGCCTGCATAAAGCGGTGGATCCGGTGGAGACCCTGTTTGTGGTGGACTCCATGACCGGCCAGGACGCTGCCAATACGGCCAAGGCATTTAACGATGCCCTCCCGCTCACCGGGGTGGTCCTCACCAAGACCGACGGTGACGCCCGGGGTGGTGCGGCTCTGTCGGTGCGTCATATCACCGGCAAGCCGATCAAGTTCCTGGGTGTGGGTGAAAAAACCGACGCCCTTGAGCCTTTCCATCCGGACCGGGTCGCCTCACGCATCCTGGGTATGGGCGATGTGCTGTCGCTGATCGAGGAAGCCGAGCGCAAGCTGGACAGGCAGAAGGCAGAGAAGCTCACCAAGAAGATCAAGAAAGGCAAGAGCTTTGATCTGGAGGACTTCCGGGACCAGCTGCAGCAGATGAAGAGCATGGGGGGTATTGGTGGTCTGCTGGAGAAACTGCCGGGCATGGGGCAGATGGCTCAGGTGGCCCAGGCTCAGGTGAATGACAAGTCGGTCGGGCAGATGGAAGCGATCATCTGCTCCATGACGCCTAAGGAGCGCCGCTACCCGGATGTGATCAATAACTCCCGCAAGCGGCGTATTGCTTCCGGGTCTGGCACCCAGATCCAGGATGTGAACCGTCTGCTCAAGCAGCACAAGCAGATGCAGAAGATGATGAAGAAGTTTGGCAAGAAAGGCGGAATGGCCAACATGATGCGCGGTCTTGGTGGTATGATGCCCCCGGGCGGCGGTGGTGGAATGCCGCCGTTTGGCCGTATGTAAAAAGCCTTACACATAAAATAGGGAAACCGCTCGTTTCCCTATTTTCATTGGCGCATTTTTGGCATAGAATAGCGCCCCTTTCGAGTATGGGTCTTCGCGTCAACTGAGATCAGTGAGGCGCGAATCGTACAAAGTTCGTACAACAGAACAGGATATTGGTCGAAATGGTAACAATCCGTTTGGCTCGTGGCGGTTCCAAGAAGCGCCCGTTCTATCATCTGACAGTTGCAGACAGCCGCACTGCCCGCGACGGCCGCTTTATCGAGCGCGTTGGTTTCTTTAACCCCGTTGCCCGTGGCCAGGAAGAGCGTCTGCGCATTAACCGTGAGCGTGTTGAGTTCTGGCTGGGCCAGGGTGCTCAGACCAGCGATCGCGTTGCCCAGCTGCTGAAGTCTGCTGACTAATTGCAGGCTGAGACCGGGGTCTGAATGGCATGACGCAGCATCCGCAGGAAACTGTGATCGGCCGGATTACCTCGGTGTTCGGGGTCAAGGGTTGGCTTAAGGTCTTCTCTTATACCGATCCCAGAGACGGAATACTGAACTACCGCGACTGGACTCTGGTTCTGGACGGCAAGCGTATTCCGGCAAGGCTTGAAGAGGGTCGCCGCCAGGGGCAGGGGATCGTCGTCAGGCTTAAAGGTATTGAAGACCGTGAACTCGCACTCAGCTACGGCGGTGCGGAGATCCGGGTTCCGACGAGTTTGCTGCCGGCGCTTCCCGACGGGGAGTATTACTGGCATCAGCTCGAAGGGCTGGAGGTGTTTACGGCTGAGGGTGAGTGCCTGGGTAAAGTGCATCACCTTCTGGAAACCGGTTCCAACGATGTCCTGGTGGTGCACGCAACCGCGGCTTCCATAGACCAGCGTGAACGGCTCATTCCCTATCTGCCCGACCAGGTGGTGCAGGGAGTGGATCTCGAAAGCTCACGTATGGTGGTGGACTGGGACCCGGAGTTCTGACGGGTGTGGATTGGCGCAGTCAGTCTGTTCCCCGAAATGTTTTCTGCGGTGACGGATTACGGAATTACCGGCAGGGCGGTTCGTGAGGGTCTGCTGACTTTCAGGGCCTGGAACCCGCGGGACTATACCCATGACCGTCATCGTACAGTGGATGACCGGCCCTATGGCGGCGGCCCCGGAATGCTGATGAAAATTCAGCCTCTGAGGGATGCCATACATGAGGCCCGGGCATCGGCACCCGGCAAGGCCTGTGTGGTCTATCTTTCACCCCAGGGTGAAAGGCTGGATCAGTCGGTGGTTGAGTCTCTGGCCGCCGAACAACAGCTGATTCTCGTTGCCGGTCGTTATGAGGGCGTAGATGAACGCCTGATATCGGCGGAAGTCGACCGGGAAGTCTCCCTGGGTGATTTTGTGCTCTCAGGTGGCGAACTGGCGGCGATGGCTGTCATTGATGCGGTAACACGCCTCATCCCCGGAGCGCTGGGTCATGCGCAGTCAGCAGAACAGGATTCCTTTGCTGACGGTTTGCTGGATTGTCCGCACTACACCCGGCCCGAGGTATACGAAGGTCAGGCGGTGCCGGAAGTTCTTT